>NZ_JBITEZ010000002.1:0-813192 GCF_044455665.1 Nonomuraea sp. NPDC051191
CCGTCGGGGTACTGGGTGCGGACCTGGTGCGCCAGCCGCAGCACCGTACGCGACTTGCCCACACCGCCGATGCCCGTGACGGTCACCAGCCGGGATTCGGCGAGATGCCGCTTGAGGTTGGCGAGTAACCGGGTCCGCCCCACGAAGCTGGTGAGCTCCGCCGGTAGATTGCCTTCTCTCCGCCAGCCTGAAGGGGTGGCCATGCGCAGCCTCACGGGGGATCGGCGACACCTGCCCTGGCATCGTACCGCCGGTCGCGAGGGCTGTCCGTGGAGCCGGGAAGACGACCGGTGTTGGTTTGTACATCTCGGTAGCATGTTTCCGTGGACGAATTTCTCCCGGAGCAGACTTCGGACGACACCGACCTCGGCTGGGGCGATTGGCGCGAAGCCGACGCCGACGCCTTCTACCTCGACAACAAGCCTCCGCACTGGGGCTGAACCGGGGCTGACCAGGCCGCCCGAAGCCTGACCCGCTCCGGTGCGCCCCGCGCATGGCCGGGGCTTCTCCGCCGGCCTCAGACCTTCTGAAAAATTTCTCGGGACGTGTGTCGATCCGGCCCGATCCCGTTCGACGCGTCGATGAAAAGAGGGGACGGGCACGGACCCGCCCCCCGCGACACGTCTCGGAAGGACGACCGGCGACATGCAGAAGATCACGACCTACCTGTGGTTCGACAACCAGGCCGAAGAGGCGGCCGAGTTCTACACCTCGCTCTTCGCCGACTCCCGCATCGTGGAGGTCCAGCGCTACACCGAGGGCGGCCGCGGGTCCGCCGGGCAGGCCATGCTGGTCACCTTCGAGCTGGCCGGACAGCGCTTCCACGCCCTGAACGGCGGCCCCCAGTACACCTTCAACGAGGCGACCTCCCTCTACGTCGACTGCGGCTCCCAGGAGGAGGTCGACGAGCTGTGGGCCAAGCTCACCGACGGCGGCGAGGAGTCGCAGTGCGGCTGGCTGAAGGACCGGTACGGCCTGTCGTGGCAGATCGTCCCCAGGGCCATGCAGGAGCTGATGAGCGTGCCGGACCCGGCCGCCGCCCAGCGGGTCGTGCAGGCCATGCTGGGCATGCGGAAGATCGACATCAAGGGCCTGGAGGACGCCGCCAAGGGCGTCAGCTGACCACGTCCTTGCGCCGGAACCTGCGGAAGGCGACGGCGATCAGGATCGCGGCGTAGGTGATCGACACCGAGGCGCCCTTGGCCATCCCGCTCCAGTCGAGCTCGGGGGCCAGGGCGTCCAGCCACGCGTTGTTCCAGAACGTCGGCAGGAACTCGCGCAGCGTCCCCAGCGCCTCGACCGCCTGCAGGATGGTGCACACGATCCACAGGCCCACCGCCCCGCCCACCGCGCCGAGCGGCGAGTCGGTCACCGTGGAGACGAGGAACGCCAGGGCGGCCACGACGAGCTGGCTGACCAGGGCGTAACCGATCACGACGCCGAACCGGGGCAGCACGTCGAGCGCCGGGATCGTCTCGCCGGTGCCGGGCACCTGGATGTCGTTCCAGCCGAACGCGACCGTGCCGGCCAGCAGCGCCATCAGCGGCAGGCAGATCACCGCCGCCGCCGAGAAGCCGAGCGCCACGATCAGCTTCTGCCGCAGCAGGCGGTCGCGGGGGACCGGCGCGGCCAGCAGGTAACGCAACGACGACCAGTTGGCCTCGGCGGCCACCGTGTCGCCGCAGAACAGCGCGACCGCCACCACCAGAAGGAAGCTCGCCGACACCGACAGGGCGAACGCGGCGAAGTTCAGGCCGCCGGCGGTGGCCAGGTCGCTGATCCGCACCGAGGACTGCCCCTGGTTGCCGGACTGCGGCCCGAACTGGAACGCGATCACCAGCACCCACGGCAACGCCAGCAGCAGCCCGAACATGACCAGCGTCCGCCGCCGCTTGAACTGCCTGACGATCTCCACGCGCAGCGGCAGCGTGCGGCGCGGCGCGTAGCCCGGCGCGGCGGTCATGATCTGTCTCCGATGAGGTCGAGGAACACGTCTTCCAGGCGCGGACCGCCGTGCCCGTTGCCGGCCGCCGAGCTCAGCAGCCGCGACACCGGCCCGGTGGAGACCAGCCGCCCGCGGTGCATGACCACCACGTGGCTGCAGGTCTGCTCCACCTCGGCCAGCATGTGGCTGGAGACGATCACGGTACGGCCGTCGCGCGCGTAGCGCTTGAGCACCTCGCGCATCTCCCTGATCTGGGGTGGGTCGAGGCCGTTGGTGGGCTCGTCGAGCACCAGCAGGTCGGGCAGGCCGAGCATGGCCTGGGCGATGGCCAGGCGCTGGCGCATGCCCTGGGAGTAGGTGCGCACGGCACGTTCGAGCGCCTTGCCCAGGCCCGCGATCTCCAGCGCCTCCTCGAAGTGCGCGTCGGCGGCCGGGCGGCCGGTGGCGGCCCAGTAGAGCTCGATGTTGTCGCGGCCGGACAGGTGCGGCAGGAAGCCGGGGCCCTCCACGAACGAGCCGAGCCTGGACAACACGGGCGCGCCCGGGGTGACGGGGTCGCCGAAGATCCGGATCTCGCCGTCGTCGGGGCGGATGAGGCCCATCATCATGCGCATGGTGGTGGTCTTGCCGGCGCCGTTGGGCCCGAGGAGGCCGAGGACCTGGCCCTGCTCGACCCG
Source organism: Nonomuraea sp. NPDC051191 (assembly GCF_044455665.1). NCBI lineage: Bacteria > Bacillati > Actinomycetota > Actinomycetes > Streptosporangiales > Streptosporangiaceae > Nonomuraea > Nonomuraea sp. NPDC051191. The sequence goes on from NZ_JBITEZ010000002.1 coordinate 2,623, forward strand.
GAACGACAGGCCGTCGACGGCCCGCTCGCCGTTGCGGTACGCCTTCGTCAGCCCGACGATCTCCAACGGCACCTCCCGCCCATCAGCCACCCGCTCGCCGTCGACGCCCGGCACCGACGGTGCCGCCGCCTCGGCCGCCCGCTCGCCGTTGTCGCTCGCCGCGGCCTTTGCCGCCCGTTCGCCGTTCCTGACCGCGCCGGGTTCGGCTGCTGATGCCGCCGTGAGGACGGCGGCCGGGGACGGTGCCTTGGTGGGGGTTTGGGGCGGTTCCGTTGCGGGGTGCGGGGGAGCCGTGGGTGCGGGGGTGCGGCGCAAGGAGCCGCCGCGGCCCGAGGTGCGGCCGGTGGCCAGCAGGAGGGCGGCGAGGAGGACGGCGGCCAGCGGCATCGCCCACACCCACCAGGCCACCCCGGTCGGCGGCGCGGCCAGCGCGCGGACCGTGGGGACGGCCAGCGCGGGCGAGGCCAGGGAGACCCCGAACGCGGCGGGCTCGGCCGGGGTCGCGAACCCCATGTCCGTCGTGGTCACCACCAGCCGCAGCCGGTGGCCCACGGCGAACTGGTGATCGACGGCCGGCAGGGTGACCGTGGCCTCGGCGGAGCCGGCCCCCTCGGGGATCGTGACCCGGAAGGGCGCCACCAGCCCCGCCGGCAGCGTGGGCGGCTGCGCGGCGTCGGCGACGTCGTAGAGCTTGGCGAACAGCGTGGCCCGGCCCTTGCCCGACACCTTGATCTTGACCGTGGGGCTGCCGGTGAGCTGGAGCGGAGCCGTCAGCGGCGCCGACTCGAACGCCGCGCTCTGGCCGGGCATGTCGATGGACACGCCCGCGCCGCCCTGGCCGCTCAGCAGCCCCCCGACGCCGGGGACGGTCGAGATCGAGGCGGGCGCGCCGCCGGGCGGGTTGATGACGTTCTGCTCGGGGCCGGCGAGCTGCACCGTGGTGGTGTCGGTGCCGGCCAGGCCGGGGTAGGAGCCGGCCTCGGGGTGCAGCCTGATGCGCTGGCGGGTGCCGGGGTCGCGGCCTCCATCACGGGTGACGGTGAACGCGCTGACCGCGGGCCCGGCCTCGCCCTTGAGGTGGCGGGCGAACCAGGCCGAGGACTGGTCGTAGAGCCAGTCGGCCTCGCCGTTGCCGCCGTCGTGCCCGCCGTCGAACCAGGCCAGGCTCACCGGCGTGCCGGCGGCGGCGATGGCCTTGGCGTTGGCGTCGGCGTGGGAGAGCGGGAACAGGGAGTCGCGCTGGCCCTGGAGGAGCAGGGTGGGCGCCTTGATCCGGCCGGCCACGGTGACCGGGCTGGATCTGCGCAGCAGCGCGACCGCCTCGGGCGTCGCCCGGCCGTCTTCGGCGACCTGCTGGTAGACGTCGCAGATCGCCGGCAGGAAGCGGCCGCACCTGGCCTGCTCGACGGTCAGCGGGGCCGCGGCCTCGCGGCGGGACTGGGTGGCGAAGGTGTCGAGGGAGACGCCCTGGCCGAAGAAGATGCCCGCCCACATGCGCTTGAAGACGCCGTCGGCCGCGCCCTGACCGATGGTGGCCTGGGCGCCCGACCCCGTGGCGGACCCGCCGGCTGCCGCGTCGGGGAAGAGGGCGTCGGCCAGGTCGGCCCAGGTGATCTGCGGGACGATGGCGTCGATGCGCTGGTCGAAGGCGGCGGTCATCAGGGCGATGGCGCCGCCGTACGAGCCGCCCGTGATGCCCACGCGAGGGTCGCCGGCGGCGTCGAGCTGGACCTCGGGCCGCTTGGCCAGCCAGTCGACGAGCTGCTTGACGTCTTTGACCTCGTAGTCGGGGGAGTTGAGCGCGATCTCGCCCGTGGAGCGGCCGAAACCGCGCGCCGACCAGGTCAGTACGGCGTAGCCGTCCTGGGCCAGGCGGGCCGCCTGCTGGCGGACGCTCTGCTTGCTGCCGCCGAACCCGTGGGCGACCAGCACGGCGGGCGCCTTGCCACCCCCGGCGGGCGGGAAGAACGTGGTGTCGAGCTCCACCCGCTGGTCGTCGGCGGGCCCATCGACGACCGTGATCCGCTGGTCCCGACCGCGCGCCTCTCCGGCGGACGGCCACACCAGCCACGTCGTCACCCCGAGGACGGCGAGCACCGCGACCAGCGCGGCCACACGTTTCATGGCGGTGAGCCTACTTTCCGCACCTGAGAGATCCCTGAGACGGACCGCCGCCCGGGGAAGGCGGCAGCCGTCGACCAGCAGTCGTCAACCAGTCGCCGTCAGCCGAGGATCGCGTAGACGGTCGAGGCGTGCGCGGCCGGGTCGCCGTCGCCGTCGGGCGTCAGCGTGACCTCCGAGAAGGCCAGCGAACGCCCCAGCTTGGTGACGCGTACGTCGAGCAGCACGTCGCGCCCGATCACCGGCCGCTGGAACGTGGTCGACTGCTGCACGGTCGTCATCGGCACGAACCCGCCCCTGGCGGAGGAGATCGCGATGACGGTGGCGGTGTCGGCGGCGGCCATCATCGCCTGGCCGCACAGCCCGCCGCCCTCCCTGGCCAGCGAGTCGGACCAGGGGAGCCGGACGAGGGCATGGCGCCCGCCCACCTCCTCCACCCGCAGCCCGAGCTCCTGGATCCAGGGAGCGAAGTATTGCCGGAGAATCGCCTCTGCGTCTTCTGGAGTCACGCGCTCATCATGCACGCTGTAGGGCATGGCGGAGGAGCGGAGCGAGCGTCCTGTGGATAACCCGGCGAGCCCCTGGCCCGGGCCCCCGGCACCCGCCCCGGCCAAGAAGCCGCCTTCGGCGTCCGAGCAGCCCAAGGAGCCGCCTTCGGCGGGTGAGCCGGTCAAGGAGCCGCCTTCGGCGGGTGACCTGGCTGAGGTGTTCTTGCCGTCCACCTATGCAGCGGGCGTCCCCTATGACCTGTACGCCCGGCTGCGCCGCGAGAGCCCGGTCTGCTGGATCCCCGAGCCCGCCGTGGGCCCCTGGCGCGAGGGGCCGGGCTACTGGGGGGTGTTCCGGCACGCCGACGTCAAGCGGGTGCTGCGCAGCCCCGACGACTTCTCCTCCCACCTCGGCGCCACCCAGATCCGCGACCCCGACACCCCGGCCGACCTGGAGTTCGTCCGGTCGATGATGCTCAACATGGACCCGCCGGACCACTCCAGGCTGCGCCGGATCGTGGCGGCCGCCTTCACGCCGCGCGCCGTCCGCGCCCTGGAACGCACGATCAAGGACCGGGTGGCGGCGCTGCTCGCACCGGGCGAGTGCGACTTCGTCGAGGTGGCCGCCGACCTGCCGGTCTGGACGCTGGCCCACGTGATGGGCGTCCCCGAGCAGGACCGGCGGCTGCTGTACGACTGGGCCTCCCGCGTCATCGGCTACCAGGACGACGACTACGCCGGTCTGTCCACGGCCGAGGTCGAGTCCCTGACCCCCGTGGGCCGCCTGGCGGCCGCCGCCCGTCCTGAGCTCAAGCCGGGCATGAACCCCAGGTCCAGGGCCGCGCTGGCCGACATGTTCGCGTATGCCCACGCGCTGGCCGACACCCCGCACGAGTCCGTCATGTCCGCCATGAGGAAGGGTGGCCTGACCGAGGCCGAGTTCGAGAACATGTTCTTCCTGTTCGCCGTGGCCGGGAACGAGACCCTGCGCAACGGCATCCCCGGCGGCCTGTTCACCCTGCTGAGCCACCCCGCCGAGCTGGCCCGGCTGCGCGCCGACCCGTCGCTGCTGGAGCCGGCGGTCGAGGAGATGCTGCGCCACTGGCCCCCGGTGATGGACTTCCGCCGTACGGCCACCCGCGACCTCACGCTCGGCGGCCGGCGCATCCAGGCGGGCGAGAAGGTGGTCGTCTACCACGCCTCGGCCAACCGCGACCCGGCGGCCTTCGTCGACCCCGACCGCTTCGACGTCGCCCGTACGCCCAACGACCACGTCAGCTTCGGGTTCGGCCCGCACTTCTGCCTCGGCGCCCACCTCGCCCGCGTCCAGCTCCGCGCGGTCTTCGCCGAGCTGCTCGCCTGGGACGTCGAACCCGCCGGCCCCTCGGTGCGGCTCACCTCCAACTTCCAGAACGGGCTCAAACACCTCCCGGTACGCCTGACCCGCCGCCTGACGTGAAGCCACCCCGAAGGCATCCATAGTCACACAAAGGAGACATCTGAGACCGACGCGCCGGATGACCGTAAGATTTGCGCCGTGAAGTCACCAGCATCGTTCAAGAAGGCCGCAGCGTGGGCCTTGCCGTACTGGACCAGAGGCCAGGCGGGGCGCGAGACGCCGCAAGACCTGTTCCGGGTGCTCTACTTCGGATGGCTGGTGGCGCTCACGCTCAAGCTGCTCGGCTCGGCCTGGGACGTGTCGTGGCACTTCAAGTGGCTGCGCGACGACCTCGCCCCGCCCCACCTGCTCAACTCCGCCGGCACCGCCCTCGTCGTCGTCCTGACCGTCATCCACGGTTACACCGGCTACGGCGTGGACAAGGCGGCGCTGCGGCTCATCCAGTGGGGAACCGGGATCTTCCTCGTCGCGGTGCCGCTCGACCTGATCAACCACCGCGTCAACGGGCTCGACATCACCTCGTGGAGCCCGTCGCACATCATGCTCTATGTTGGAACGTTCTTCATGATCATGGGCGTGATCAGGGGTTGGTTCATGGGCGCGCCCCCCGGACGCGAGCGCACCGTCGTGCTCGGCGCCTTCCTCGCGTTCTTCCTGGAGAACGTGCACTTCCCCGAGCAGCACCAGGAGTACGGCATCCTCTCCCTCGGCGCCTGGGACAACCACGCGACCTACGCCGAGCAGATCCTGCTGCGCTTCGCCGCCGACCAGATGGGCCGTCCGGTCGACCGGATCATGATGAGCGGGTTCACGCTGCCCGTGCCCGACTACCTCTACCCGGTCTACGCGGTGGTCGGAGGGCTGTCGGTGCTGGTCGCGGCCAGGCTGCTGATCGGCAGGTTCGGCGCGGCGACGCTGGTGGCCGGCGCGTACGTCGGGTTCCGCACGCTGATCTGGCCGCTGCTCACCTTCGGCGGCTTCCCGCCGTCGGCGCTGCCGTTCTTCCTCGTGGTGGCCGGGCTGCTGGTGGACCTGGCGTTCCTGGTGCGCGTCCCGGCCGTGCGTGCCGTCGTGGGGGCGGCCGCGGTGACCGCCGGCGCCTACGGCGCGCTGGCCGCGCAGAACGCGGTCATGGGCCCGGTCTACGGCGCGATCAAGGGCCAGACCGGCCTGTACGGAGCCCCGCCCCTGGCCACGTCGTCGGCCGTCTGGGCCGGGCTCGGGCTGCTGGTCGCCTGGCTGGCCGCCGAGTGGCTGGCCGGGCGGCGCGACCGGCGGCCTCAGCCGATCGAGGCCCGCGTGATCGCGACCGCCACCCCGTAGGCCAGCCCCATCACGCCCACCTCGGCCGCCGTCCAGCTCACCAGGGCGGTGGCCCCGCCGCGGCGGATCACCGGCAGCAGGCGGAAGCGGATGTGGGCGGCCAGCGGCACCAGCAGCGCCACCAGCACCGTCTTGATCACGACGAGCACGCCGTAGTGGCTGGTCACGATCGCGCCCGGCAGCTCGACGCCGGGCGTGAGCGCCATTGTGCCGAGCCCGGTGACCAGCCCCGACAGCGAGACCAGGAGCAGGCAGACGGTGGCCATCCTGGAGAACTTCGGCAGCGCCACGGCCAGCAGACCCTGGTGGGGCGCGACGAACACGGCCGTGGCGGCCAGGCCGCCCGCCCAGGCCGCCGCGCCCATCACGTGGATCTCCATCGAGATCATGATGGGGTCGTGCCAGACGGAGTTGACCGCGTGCCCGGTGACCGGGATGGGCAGCAGCCCGAACAGCGCCACGATGATCCGCAGCTCCGCGGGCACCTTCTCGCCGAACCGCACCGCCATCAGCCCGATGCCCGCCGCCGCCAGCGCGCACGCCGCGCTGAACAGCAGGCCCTGCCCGGTGCCCACCTCCTCGACGTAGGAGGCGATCAGGCCGAACGTGGGCACCCGCCCCGGGTTGAGCTCGGCCGTCTGGAACACGATGGTGAGCAGCGCGCAGATCGCCCACGTCCAGGCCGCCAGCACGGCGAGCGGACGCACTCGGCGCAGGACCGGCTCGGTGGCGTCGGGGTCGTCGAAGCCGAGCAGCTTGGGCACGAGACTCAGGCCGACCACGGCGACCGCGGCCAGGTCGAGCAGCACCCGGACGACGGGCAGGCCGTAGGCCACGATCGGCCCGGGCATGGGGATGCCCGGCACGGACTCCTGGGCGGTGAGCGTGGAGGCCGCCACCGCGGCGACGATCCCGCACACGACGAACGCCCCGGCGACGAGCCGCCCGCCCGCGACGCGCTGCCCAGAACGGGACGTGAGGGTCGCGGTCACGCCCGGGTCCCCTCCGACGGCCGCGCCTCGGCCTCTGCTTCAGCCGTGGAGGCGGCGGCGGTGGAAGCGGCGGGGGCGCGGCGGAGGGCGACGGCGGTGCCGGCGGCCAGGAGCAGCAGCGCGGCCACGATCCACACGACCGCCATGCCGGCCCCGCCGTTGGCCGCGGCCTCGGCCGCCGTCGCGCTGTCGGCCCGCTGGTCCTGCCCGGCAGCCGTCGCGCCGTCGCCCTGCTGGGGCTGCCCGGCGGGGGCGCCCGCGGCGGACGCGGCCACGCTGAAGCCGATCTTCCCGGTCACCGGATGCCCGTCGGAGGACAGGATCCGGTAGCCCACCACGTACGAGCCGCCCGCGGGCAGCGGTTTGACCTTGACGGAGACCTGTTCGGCCGACACCTCCGCCGCGCCGTCGGCCCACGACGAGCCGTCCGCCCCCGTCACGCCGACCTGCGCGTAGCCCTGGCGCACCGCCTGGTCGAACACCAGCGTCACCCGCGCGGGCGAGGCGGACAGCGTGGCGCCGTCCTTGGGATCGCTGCTGACCAGCACGTTGTGCGCCTGCGCCGGCAGGGCGAACCCGACCGCGGCGCACGCGAGCAACAGGACCGTGAGTAGCCGCCTCACCGATCAAAACCTTCCATCGAACGAGTCTCGAACCCGTATATGGTCCCACCCATGACGGACCTCTTCGGCGGCGCGGCGCCCTACTACGCCAAGTACCGGCCCGGCCACGGCGATCCCGCCATCGATCGGCTGGCTCGCGCGTTCGGCCCGGACGGCGTCGTGCTCGACCTCGGCTGCGGCCCCGGGACGGTCGCGATCCCGCTGGCCCGGCGGGTACGCGAGGTGCTAGCCGTGGACCCCGACGAGGAGATGCTGGCCGAGGGCCGGCGGCTGTCGGCGGACGTGCCCGGCATCCGGTGGCTGCGCGGCGACTCGACGACGCTGCGGGAGCTGCCGCCGTTCGGTCACGTCGTGATGGGCCGGTCGTTCCACTGGATGGACCGCCGCGCGGTGCTGGCCGACCTGGACGAGCTGCTGCCGCACGGCGGCGTCGTCGCGCTCGTCGGCCCCACCCGCGACCCCGTCGAGGAACCGTGGGAGCCGGTCATGCGCCGGGTGCGCGAGCGGTTCGGCGTGAACACCTGGACGGCCGCCGGCTCCTTCCAGAAGACCGGCGAGCACCACCACGACGTGCTGGCCGGCTCGCCCTTCTCCGCCCTGGAGTCCGACCGGTACGAGCACCGCCTCGCCTACGACCTCGACGCCCTGCTCGGCCTGCAGCTGTCCTACTCCTACACGGCCCCGGCCAGGCTCGGCGACCGCCTGCCCGCGTTCGTCGAGGCGGCCAGGGCCGCCCTGCTGGCCGCCGAGCCGTCGGGCCGCTGGGAGCTGACGACGACGACCGAGGTCCTCATCGCCCGCCGCCCCGCTTGACCGCCCGACCCCGCCGCCCGGCCTAACCGGTGCGGTTCGTCCGTCTCATTGCTTGGTGAGGCGTCCGACCGCCAGGCCCGCCACCCGTACGGCGGCCGACGGCCACAGCCGGGCCGCCCGCCAGGCGATCCGCGCCGAGGCCGGCGCCACGATCAGCGCCTTGTTCCTGGCCACCCCGCGCAGGACGTCGGCGGCCAGCGCGTCCACGGGATAGAGCCGCCCCTGCGCCCGCACCGCCGCGCTCCGGGCGTGGGCCGCCACCTCGTTCTGCGGCAGCCCCGGGTTGGCGTGGTCGAGCAGCGGCGTGTCGACGAACCCCGGGCACACCACGTTCACCCGCACCCCGTACGCGGCCGCCTCGGCCCGCAGCGCCAGCGAGAGCCCGACCACGGCGTGCTTGCTCGCCGTGTACGGCAGCATCAGCGGCGCCGGCACCAGCCCGGCCAGCGAGGCGGTGTTGACGATGTGCCCGAACCCCTGGTCCGCCATGACCGGATAGGCGGCGCGCACGCCGTGCACGACGCCGCGCAGATTGACGTCGATCGTCCGGTTCCAGTGGTCGAGCGTCAGCTCGCGGGTGACGCCGCCGACCGCGATGCCGGCGTTGTTGAACATGAAGTCGAGCCGCCCGCGCTCGGCCCTCACCCGCGTCACCAGCGCGGTCACGGCCTCGGCGTCGGTGACGTCGAGGCGGGCGAACTCCAGGCCGAGGTCGGCGGCGGCCTGCTCGCCGGCCTTGTCGTCGACGTCGGCGATCACCACCGCCACGCCCCTGCGCCGCAGCTCCCGCGCCACCGCGCGGCCGATCCCGGAGGCGCCCCCGGTAACCAGCGCGACCTTCACCGGCGCGGCTCCGCCCAGATCCCCATGGCCTGCCACACCTTCCTGCTGACGACGTTGACGAGCCCGATCTCGGCGCACAGCTCGCGCGTCCTGGCGACCGAGTCGCGGACCTCCTGCCGGGCGGCCGGGTCGGCACGGTGGATCCCGGCCACGACGTCGGGCGGGATGCGGAAGTGCCGGACCATCGAGCCGGGCGGCGCGAGCATGATCCGGGCCATCACGCCGAGCACGACCGGCGAGATCACGCTGAGCATCGTGCGCCGGTGACGGGGCATGCGCGGCACCCGGTCGCGGAGGTAGTGGCGGGCGAAGGAGATGTGCCTGGCCTCCTCCGCGATGTGGATGCGCATGATCGTCTCTTCCAGCGGATGGTGGACCTGGCCGTCCTTGAGCACCTTACGCTGCACGTGGTCGATCGGGTCCTCGCCGCCCAGGACGAAGACGAAGAACAGCTCGGTGGAGACCAGCGGGATCCACGGCACGGCCTGGGCGATCAGCGACAGCGGCCGAGGCATGCCGCGTATGGGAAGCTTCGTACGGTTCACGAACTCCTGGAACATCATCCCGTGATGTCCCTCTTCGATCGTCTCGTGGTAGACGTAGCGGAACTCGGGGGAGCCGTTCGGCAGGCGGTAGGCGTAGTTGAGCAGGCCGCGTTTGAGCAGGTTCTCGAACTGCAGGCCGATCTTCATGGCGGTGGCGACCCGCCACAGGCCGATCCTGGCGCGGACCTCGGGAGAGCGGGCGCGGTACCAGGGGTGGCCGCCCAGCCTGTCGGTCTCGGGCAGTTCCCAGCGCGGGTCGTCCTGGTCCACGAGGAACTCCGGGTCGTCCCACGGGATGTCGCGGTAGGGCTCCCAGTGCTTGTCGACCGACGCCTTCGAGAGGCGTTCGACGACCGCTTCGTAGGCGCCGGCGGTCCTCTCGTCGTTCTCCCTGGCGGCGGCAGAGCTCGGTGCGCTTGTCATCGCGGGTGCTCCTCTCCTCCCGCCATCAATTGTACGAAGCATCCAATAGACGGGGAAGAGCGGCCCGGGTCACAGGTTCTCGACGGGCAGCCCCAGTTCCCCGGCGACCGCCGTACGCAGCAGGACGGCGGCCCGGCGGCGCGAGAGCACCCTGGGATGCACGTGCGTCTGGACCGCCAGGCCGTCGATGAGCGCGAAGACGCGCCAGACCGCCTCCTCCGGATCGGCGCAGGAGAACGCGCCCGAGCGCACGCCGTCCTCGATGATCGACCGCAGCAGCGAGCGGTTGCGCGCGTCGATCCCGCGGGAGATCTCCTCCAGTTCCGAGCTGCGCATCGCCTCGGCCCACGCGTCGATCCACAGCCGCCGCTCGTCCGAGGGGATCGCCGGCGAGCAGCGCCTGAGCAGGGCGCGCAGCCGTTCGAGCGGGCCGGCGGGGGACTCCTCGATGTCGGACAGCGCCTCCAGGTGCAGCCTGGCCGCATAGCCGAACGCCTGCGCGAACAGCCGGTCCTTGGTGTCGAAGTGGTAGAAGAGCAACGCCTGGCTGACGCCCGCCGCCCGGGCGATGTCGAGGGTCCGGGTGTGGCCGAACCCCTGCTCGGCGATCACCTCGCAGGCCGTCTTGAGGAGGTCTTCGCGCCTTAATCGGCTGAAACTGGGTGTCACAGCGAGTAACTCTAACTACTGATCAACGGTATTTGTAGGACAAACCGGGCACCGCGTTCGGAGGGCTCGATGGTGAGCGTCCCCGCGTGGGCCTCGGCGATCTCGCGGGCGATGGGCAGGCCGAGCCCGGTGCCGCCGGCGTCGCGGCGGCGGGAGTCGGCCAGCCGGATGAACCGCCGGAACACGGCCTCGCGCTCGTCGGGGGCGATGCCGCCGCCGTCGTCGAGCACCTCCAGCACCGCCTGTCCCTTCCGTTCACCCACAGTCACAGTGATCATGGTATCCGCGTGCCGCTCGGCGTTGTCGAGCAGGTTCGCCAGCAGGCGGGACAGGCGCAGCGCGTCCCCCTCGACGACCACGCCGGTGCGCAGCCGGGTCTCCACCGGCTTGCCGTCCGTACGGCGGCCCAGCTCTTCGCTCACCAGCCTGGCCAGGTCGACCGGCTCGCGGCGGCCGGGCGCGCCGGCCTCCAGTCTGGCCAGGGTCAGCAGGTCGGCGACGATGTTCTGGAGGCGGTCGAGGCCCTCCATCATGCGCCGGCCGGTCTCGCGCCAGTCGGCCTCCTCGGGGGCGAGCATCGCCTCCTCGACCTCCATGCGCATGGCCGTGATGGGGCTGCGCAGGTCGTGGGAGGCGTCGGAGGCGAACCTGCGCTGCTGCTCCACCGCGCGTTCGAGCCGGTCGAGGGTCTCGTTCACGGTACGGGCCAGCTCGTCGAGCTCGTCCCGGTGCCGGCCCCTGGGCACCCGGCGGCCGAGGTCGGTGGCGGTGATCTCGGCCAGCTCGTTCCTGATCGCCGAGACCGGGGTCAGCGCCTTGCGCGCGGTCAGCCAGGCCACGCAGGCCGTGACGCCGGCCAGCAGCAGCACGCACAGCGTGGCCGCCGGCGGGTACAGGGGGGTGATGTACCAGGGTGGCGCGGGCATGTAGGCGTAGACCATCCAGGGTCTGCCGCCGACGTTCGCCCGGAAGCCGACGGTGATCAGGCAGTGGACGCCCGGCACCCGGTTCGTGCAGGACGTGGTGGTGAGGCGGGCGTCGGTGCCGGTGGCGGTGGCGGTGCTGAGCGGCGGCTGTCCCAGCAGGCGGGGGCTGGCCTGCCGGATCCGGCCCCTCTCGTCGACGACCTGGATGAGGTCGGTGCCCTCGGTGACGGCCACGGGCCGCAGGCGGGCGGGGGCGTCGCGCTCGACGACGAAGGCGATGCGGCGCGCGGCGCCGGCGGCCTGCTCGGTGAGGAAAGCGGTCACCACCGTGTGCATGATCGGCGTGACGAGCAGCGCGATGGCGCCGTAGCCCGCCAGCGCGCACAGCAGGGCGGCCAGCGTCAGCCGCCGTTGCACGGACCAGCGCCTGAACACGATCACGCATCCCTCCGGTGACCAGGTGATCACAGGGGGTGGTGATGGTCCTAATTGGCGGAGATTCGGCCGCAAATACGGTCGAAAGGCCCTCCAGAGCATTGCTCTATGCGTGCCGCCGCGACCTGACTAGAGTAAGTGAACACTGATGCCAAGGAGTCGATGTGGACCTTGCAGAGTATCGGCGTGCCGCCGCGGAGTGGCTGCGCGACAACGTCCCGGCCGGCGATCAGCCGGCGGCCGACGCCCTCGCCCAGGCCAAGGAGTTCATGGCCAGGCTCTACGACGCCGGCTACTCCGGCATCACCTGGCCGCGGCAGTGGGGCGGCCAGGGGCTGACGCAGGCCGAGGAACGCGCCTTCGCCGCCGAGGCCCGCGACCACACCCTCCCCACGTACGTCTTCTCCATCGGCCTGGGCATGACCGGGCCGACGCTGGTGGACCGGGGCACCGACGCGCAGCGCGAGCGCTTCGTCCGGCCGCTGCTGCGCGGCGAGGAGATCTGGTGCCAGCTGTTCTCCGAGCCGGGCGCCGGCAGCGACGTGGCCAGCCTCCAGACCCGCGCCGTACGCGACGGCGACACCTGGGTCGTCAACGGCCAGAAGGTCTGGACGTCGGTCGCCCACCACGCCGACTGGGGCCTGCTGCTGGCCCGCACCGACGTCGAGGTGCCCAAGCACCGCGGCCTGACCATGTTCGTGGTGGACATGCACCACCCCGGCGTGACCGTCAGGCCGCTCAAGGACATGTCCGGCAGGGCCAACTTCAACGAGATCTTCTTCGACAACGTGACGATCCCCGACGAGCACCGGATCGGCGAGGTCGACGACGGCTGGAGCGTGGCCGTCACCACCCTGCTGCACGAGCGGCTGTCGATCTCCGCCGGCGTCGGCATGGGCGGGCAGAAGGACAACCCGGCCACGTTCGAGGCGCTGCGCGAGACGCTCGACACCAGCGACCCGCTGGTCCGCGACCAGCTCGTCGAGCTGCACATCCGCAGCCGCGCCCTGGCGCTGTTCAACCAGCGGCTCGCCCAGGAGACCAGGGCCGGGATCTTCCCCGGCGCCCGCGGCAGCGCCGCCAAGCTGCTGCTGGCCGAGCTGACCCTGTTCCAGGCCGACCTCGCCACCCAGCTCGCCGGCCCCGAGTCGGTGGTCGGCGACCATCCGCTGTCCCGGTCGATCTCGCTGGCCCCCGGCATGGCGCTGGGCGGCGGCACCAACGAGATCATGCGCAACATCGTCGGCGACCGGGTGCTCGGCCTGCCGCCGGAGCCGAGGATGGACAAGACCGTGCCGTTCAAGGACCTGAAGGTGGGGACGCAGGGGTGAAGCTCGTACTCAGCGAGGAACAGCGGCAGCTCCGCGAGGCCGTGCGCGACTTCCTGCGCGCCGCCTCGCCGCTGCGCAAGGCCCGCGAGGGCTACGACCCCCAGGTGTACGCCCGGCTCAACGGCGAGCTGGGCCTGTCCGGCCTGGTCGTCCCCGAGGAGCACGGCGGCGCGGGGGCCGGGCTCGCCGACCTCGCGGTGGCCCTGGAGGAGACCGGCGCCGCGCTGCTGCCCGGCCCCTTCCTCGCCACCCAGTTCGCCGCGCTCGCGCTCACCCAGGTGCCCGACAAGGAGCTGCTGGGCGCCATCGCCGAGGGCCGCGTCGCCGCCACGCTCGTCCAGCCCGAGCAGGACCTCGCCTTCGACGGCGCGGCCGTCACCGGCGCCCTGCCGCGCGTGCTGTCCGGCATGGAGGCGGACGTGCTGCTCGCGCCCGTCGCCGCCCCCGACGGCGGCGTGCTGCTGGCGGCCGTCGACCTGGCCGGACCCGGCGTCACGCGGACGCCGCTGGAGACCCTCGACCTCACGCGCGGCCAGGCCCGGGTGACCCTGGAGCAGGCCCCCGCCCGCGTGCTCGGCCGGCCGCCCGACGGCAGCGGCATCGGCGACCGGCTGTGCGTCGCGCTCGCCGCCGAGCAGCTGGGCGTGCTGCGCGCCTCACTGGACGCCATCGTCGCCTACGCCAAGATCCGCGTCGCGTTCGGCCGCTACATCGGCTCCTACCAGGGCGTCAAGCACAAGCTCGCCGACATGCACGGCAAGCTCGAACAGGCCGAGTCGATCGTCAGGTACGCCGCCTGGGCCGCCGACGAGTCCCCCGGCGAGCTGCCCGGCGCCGCCGCCCTGGCCCAGGCGTACGTGGGCCGCGCCTGCTTCGAGGTCGCCCGCGACCACCTGCTCCTGCACGGCGGCATAGGCTTCACCTGGGAGCACGACGCGCACCTGTTCTACAAGCGGGCCAAGGCCGACGAGGTGCTGCTCGGCCCGCCCCGCATCCACCGGGCCCGGCTAGCGGAACTCCTGGAGTTGTAGATGGACATCAGCGGCCTTCCCGGCTTCTACGCCATCGCAGCGGCCGACCCCGGCCGCCTGGCCGTGATCGACACCGACGGCGCCGAGACCACGTACGGCGACCTGCTCGCCAGGGTCAACCAGGTCTCCCACGGCCTGCGGGCGCGCGGGCTGGGCAAGGGCGACGTGGTCGCGGGCGTGCTGACCAACGGCCTCGACGCCGTCGTCATGCTCATGGCGACCGGCCAGATCGGGCTCTACTACGTGCCGGTCAACTGGCACCTCACCGACTCCGAGGTGGCCTACATCCTGTCCGACTGCGACGCCAAGGTCGTGGTCACCGACGCGGCGCACACCGTCCCGGGCGGGGAGGTCGGCACGTCCGGGCTGGCCGAGGGGCAGCCCGCGGACGCGCCCGCCGGGCGGACCGCGGGGGCGGTCATGTGGTACACCTCCGGCACCACCGGCTTCCCCAAGGGCGTGCAGCGCGCGCTGCCCGACGCCGAGCCGGAGGCCATCGTGCCGCTGTACACGTGGTTCCTCGGCGAGGTCGTCGACCTCACGCCGGGCGACGCCGTGCACCTGGTGACCTCGCCGATGTACCACTCGGCGCCCTGCGCGCACACCCAGTTCGCGCTGCACCTCGGGCACACGGTGGTGATCACGCCCAGGTTCGACCCGGTCGACATCCTGGAGCTGATCCAGCGCCACCGCGTCTCCAACGCCATGATGGTGCCGACCATGTTCCACCGCATGCTGCAACTGCCCGAGGACGTCAGGGCCAAGTACGACGTGTCGAGCCTGCGGCAGGTCATCCACACGGCCGCGGCCTGCCCGGTCGCCGTCAAGCAGGCGATCATGGACTGGTGGGGCCCGGTGCTGTACGAGTACTACGGCTCGACCGAGTCCACGATCGCCTTCTCCGTCAAGCCGCACGACTGGCTGGCCAGGCCGGGCACGGTCGGCCGCCCGGCGCCGACGTTCGAGGCCAGGATCTGCGACGAGAACGGCGAGGAGCTGCCGCCCGGCGAACCCGGCATGATCTACGTCAAGTCGTCGATGGGCTCCTTCGAGTACCGCAAGGACCCGGCCAAGACCGCCGCCAGCATGCTGGGGGAGTGGTACGCCCCCGGCGACATCGGCTACCTCGACGAGGACGGCTTCCTGTTCCTGTGCGACCGGCGCACCGACCTGATCGTCTCCGGCGGGGTGAACATCTACCCCGCCGAGATCGAGGCCGCGCTGCTGGAGCATCCCGCGGTGGCCGACGTCGCCGTCATCGGCGTGCCGGACGAGGAGTGGGGCCACAACGTGGTCGCCCTCGTGCAGCCCGCCGAGGGCGTCGAGCCGGGCCCGGCGCTCACCGCCGAGCTGCTCGAACACTGCGGGCCCCGGCTGGCCCGGTTCAAGCACCCGAAGGTCGTCGAGTACCGCGAGCGGCTCCCGCGCACCCCCACGGGCAAGCTGTCGCGCTCGAAGGTGCGCGAGGGCTACCTGGCCGAGGCGGGGAACACCAGCTCCTCGCTGTAGTCGCGGCCGTCGCCGAGGTAGAAGCGGGTGGCGAGGGTGCGGTCGGCGGTGTCGAAGACCGTGGTCCACAACGTCCGGAACGGCGCGCCCGGGTCCTCGTCCGGCCGGACCGCGCGCAGCAGGTCGCGCAGGTCCAGGCCGGACAGGGTGACGCCCTTGCTGCGCTCGTACAGGGTGCGCAGCCGGCCGTAGGTGCCCAGGCTCGGCGTGGTGTCGGCGGGCAGGTCCGTCGGGTCCGGGTGGCGGTGCAGCAGGTGGTTGGTGACGCACAGCGGCCCGTCGCCGAACTCGACGGCGTGCTCGCTGCCGTCCCTGCCGCGTTCCCAGACGAACGCCTGGCCGTGCGCGTCGGCGACCAGGTAGTGCAGGAGCAGGCCGTGGTCGTACTGCTTGGCGGCCAGCAGCGCCTGCTTGGCCTGGGCCGCGGTCTCGCAGGTGTCCAGGAGGAACCTGGGCAACTGGGTGCTTCCCAGCCCGACCTGCGGGGCGGTGTGCGCCGGTGGCGCGGCGTTCTCGACGTCGGCGAGCAGCAGCATGACGGTCAGACCGGCCTCGTTCATGCCGTCCATGCAGCCGTCGAGGTCGTCCATGGTGATGACGGTCGAGGCGAGCCCGTCGTCGGGGACGGTGGTGATCACGTAGGGGCGGGCGCCCATGGGCAGCTCGTCCGGGCGGGGCTGCCTGCCCCTGATCTCACTGGCGGTCGAGACGAAGAAGTCGTAGTTGCGGCCCACCCTGCCGTGGCCGTCGGCCGAGGCGGACGGCGGGCACCACAGTCCGGAGCAGGCCGAGCCCTCGGGCACGCGGTTCCAGCCGTCGAGGGCCAGGTCGTCCTGGTCCGGGTCGAGGCCGAGCGCGGCCGCCGCGCCGTCCAGACGGGCGTGGTGCTGCGGCCAGTTCCGCTCGAACCAGGACATCCTCGCCCTGTTCACCGCGGGGTCGGCGGCCCTGGGCGACCAGCCGAGCCGGCGGGCCTCCTCGGTGAGCACCCGGCCGATCTCGAACTGGCTGCCGGTGACAGTGAGGTGCGTGACAAGCTGGAAGTCGTCATTGCCGCCTGCGACGCAGGTCATGTTCGTCATGCCGCGAGAGTGCCGCCGTCCGCTGACCGGGCTCCTACCGTCCGCTGACCGCCCGCCGGTAGCGCTCCGACAGGCCGAGGACCGTCTCGGCCAGCTCCGGTGGGTCGAGCACCTCGAAGTCGACGCCGAGGAAGCCGATCCACGCCGCCATCCCGGTGAGGTCGTCGCCGCCGAGTTCCAGCAGGCACGCGTTCTCGCCGGCCGGCTCGACCGCCAGGCCGGGCCGCAGCGCCACGATGTGCGCGGCGGGCGCGTGCAGCAGCACCGTCGCGCGGTGGCGCCACATCGCCGTGCTGACGCCCTTCTCGACGTACGCGGCCAGGTCGCCGTCGCCGGGCAGTTCCCGGGGCGTGAACCGGGGGCCGGTCGGCGTCCGGGGCAGCAGGCGGTCGACCCGGAACGTGCGCCAGTCGTCCCGCTCGACGTCGAAGCCCACCAGATACCACCGCCCCCGCCGGTGGACCAGCCGGTACGGCTCCACGTCCCGGACCGCGGGCGAGCCGTCGTGCCCGGTGTAGTCGAAGCGCAGCCGCTCGTGGTCGCGGGCGGCGTTCGCGATCGCGGTCAGCACCTCCGGCCGGACGGGCGCCGCCCCCGAGCCGGGGACCTGCACGGTGTAGGCGTTGAGGGTGTTCACCCTGCGCCGCAACCGGGCGGGCAGGACCTGCTCCAGCTTGGCCAGCGCCCGCACCGAGGTCTCCTCGATGCCCTCCACCCCGCCGCCCGCCGCCCGGCCGAGGCCCACCGCGACCGCCACGGCCTCCTCGTCGTCCAGCAGCAGCGGCGGCAGCGCCGCTCCGGCGCCGAGCCGGTACCCGCCGGCCGTCCCGGGCGTGGCGTGCACGGGGTAGCCCAGCGAGCGCAGGCGCTCGACGTCGTTGCGGATCGTCCTGGTCGAGACCCGCAGCCGGGTGGCCAGCTCCGGGCCCGTCCATTCGCGATGCGCCTGGAGCAGCGACAGCAGCTTGAGCAGGCGGGCGGAGGTTTCCAGCATGGGCCCAGTGTGCCCGCTATCGCGGCAAGGAGGCTTCCGCGTCCAGGACGAGCTTGCCGAGGAAGTGGCCGTCCTGGCTGCGCCGATGGGCGTCGGCCGCCCGCTCCAGCGGGAACACCTCCGCGACCGGGACGCGCGGCAGCACGTCCACCGGGAACGTCCCGCCCTTGCCCGTGGAGAAGCGCACGCCGTGCTCGGCCGCGCCCGCCGGGTCGGCGATGGTGAGCACCTTGTCCGGGTCGCCGGTGAGCCCGACCGACAGCCCGACCTCGCCGCGTCCTGAGGCGTCCAGCACCCGGTCCACCGGGCCGGGCAGGCGCTGCTCCAGCCCGTCCCCGTAGGTGATCGGGACGACGCCGAGTTCGCGCAGGAAGGCGTGGTGGCGTTCGCTCGCGGTGCCGACCACGTGGGCGCCCCGGGCCAGCGCGAGCTGCGCGGCGGCCAGGCCGACGCCGCCCGCGACCGCGTGGACGAGCAGCGTCTCGCCCGCGCGCAGGCCCAGCTCCTCCAGCGTGCGGTGAGCGGTCTCCAGGGCGACGGGCAGCGCGGCGGCCTCCGCGTACGACAGGTGCTCCGGCTTGGGACGCAGCGCGGCGGCCTCGGCCAGCGCGTACGTGGCCGCCGCCCCCGACGCGACCTGGCCGAACACCGCCTGGCCCACCTCCAGGCCGGTCACCCCCGGGCCGAGCGCGTCGACCGTTCCGGCCAGCTCGATCCCGGTGCCCTGCGGGCCGTCGGGCGGCGTGCCCCGGAAGCCGGTGCGCAGCTTCCAGTCCAGGGCGTTCACCCCGGCCGCCCGGACCGCCACGCGTACCTGCCCGGCGCCCGGCCTGGGCAGCGGCACCTCCTCCAGCGCCAGCACCTCGGGGCCGCCGTGCTCGTGGTAGCGCACGGCCTGGGCGGTGACCAGCAGCACCGCCTTGCCGACCAGCTCGCGGGCCTCCAGGGCGGCGTGCGCCTCGTGGGCGCGGTCGAGCGGCACGGCCAGGCCGACGACGGTCGTCAGCTCGCCGGTGGCCGCCATGCCCAGCGCCTGCCCGGCCAGGCGACGGAACTCCTCGGGGGCGAACTGCACCTGTTCCATGCCGACCAGCCGCACGCCGCGCCGCGCCGCCTCGGCGGGGTCCACCAGCGCCGTCGAGCCGCTCGGCACCCCGTACGCGAAGAACACCCCGCCGGGCCCGAGCAACGCGAACGCCTCGGCCCCCACCCGCCCCCCGACCCCGTCGAAGACCACGTCGAACGCCCCCACCGCGTCCCCGCTCGCTTCGGCTGTCCGGAAGCCGGTGGCGGTCAGGGCGGGGTAGTCGACCGCCTCGGCCGCGCCCGCCGCCAGCGCCGCCGCCCGCTTGGCCGGGCCGTGGGCGGCGGCCGTCACCCGGGCGCCGGCGGCCCGCGCGAGCCGGACGATCGGCAGGCCCAGTGCCCCGCCGGCCCCCGTGACCAGCACCCGCGCCCCCGGCTTCAGCTCCGCCGCCGTCACCAGGCTGATCGCCGCCGGGCCGACCTGGAGCAACGCCGCCGCCAGCCACGAGCTGACCTCGTCGGGAACCGGCACGAGGGTGTCCACCCCGGTCACGACCCGCTCGGCGTACCCGCCCGGCACCAGGGCCGCGACCCGCCGTCCCGTCCAGGCGGGGTCCACCCCCTCGCCCACCGACAGCACCCGCCCGGCCACCCCGGTCCCCGGCACGAACGGCGGCCGGTTGGGGAACCACTCCTGTCCCCATCCGGCGCGCAACTGGGCGTCCAGCGACATCACGTCGGCCACCGAGACGCCGACCACCACCTGTCCCGGCCCCGCGACGGGATCGTCCACCCGCCGCACCCGGAGCACCTCGGGACCACCGAACTTCGTCACCTCGACAACATCCATGCCGCCGAGTGTCCTACCTCAAGCGAACTTGAGGTCAATCCCGGCGCTCATCCGGTCAGCTTCTGCACCTGCTGGACGACCACCAGGACGGTCAGCGTCCCGAAGAACGCCACCGACCAGACCAGCGCCCCCAGCCGGTACGACCTGACCCTGATCGCCTCCGGCAGCGACCGCCGGTTCAGCACGATCAGCAGGATCGAGTAGACGAACATCATCACCGCCGCGAAGCACGCCGAGAACACCAGCAGGATCAGCGGCTGGTCGAACCCGAGCAGCAGGATCGCGATCCCGACCAGCGTCATCGCCCAGACGGTGACGAAGTAGACCCGGTTCACCGAGACGGGCCGGTCGCGCAGGTAGACCGTCTTGATCGTGTCCGAGGCCAGCCGCGAGGTGTAGTCGACGATGCCCATCGCCGAGGCGAACAGGGCCAGCGCGCCGATCACCCAGAACAGCACCCCGAACCACGTGCCGACCGCGCCCTGCAGCACCTCGCCCTCGACCTTCAGGAAGCCGATGTCGTTCTTGCCCGCCACCTCCGGCCGGCCGAAGACGGTCGAGTAGGCCAGCATCGACATCAGCGCGATCGTCAGGAACGACACCAGCGCGAACGTGGCGCCCTGCTCGGCGTTGGCGAAGCGCCACCACCGGCGCCAGCGCGCCAGGTTGCCCTCGGTCGGCGGGAACTGGAAGCCGGTCGAGGCGGCCGCCTCCTCCTCGCCGGTGACCGGGCTGACCAGGCGCGGGACGTACGAACCCATGCCGAAGCCCTTGTCGCGGATCCAGTTGCTCTGGCACAGGTTCTGGCCGCCGCCCGCGCCGGCGTAGGCGACGGCGCCCATGAGCACGGCGATCCCGAGCTCCTCTGCGGGGAAACGCGCGCTGACGGTGAGCCCCTTGCCCAGCTCGACCCAGCTGTCGGCGTTGACGGCGAACAGGATCGCGACCACGGCCAGCGTGGCCACCAGGGCGATCTTCACGAAGATCACCCGTTCGAGGGCCGTGTAGATCACCGGCGCCAGCGTCAGGCCCAGCGCGATCACGACGAGCATGCCGATCGCGATCCACCGCACGCCGCCCGCGCCGGACCCGGTCAGGTACGTCACCATCGTGGCCGACGTGGTCACCCAGCCCGGCCAGAGATTCGAGGCCAGCGTCATCACGACGAAGACCAGGCCCCAGTGCTTCCACATCCGGCTGAACCCGGTCAGCGCGGTCTCGCCGGTGGCCAGCGTGTACCGCTCGATCTCCATGTTCAGGAACCACTGGGTGACGATGCCGACCGCGGCGCCCCAGACGAACACCAGCCCCACCTGGGAGGCGATGTAGGGCCAGATGATGAACTCGCCCGACGCCAGCCCCACCCCCGCCCCGACCAGCCCGGGGCCGATGACGCGCCAGGTCGAGCGGGGAGGGGCGGGCAGGTCGCGGACGGTGACGGACGGCAGGATTCGCGCCGGGACGGTGGGGGTGAAGTCCGTCATGCGGATCTCCTTGTTCGGCTTCCCGTACCGTCACCTTACGCAGATCTCTTACGCCGGTGAACTATCCGGTCAGGGCCACCACGTAGTCCCCGTGGTCGGTGAGCCCCACCACCCGTCCGCCGGACTCCATGAGGCCGCCGAGCACCTCGCGCATCGCCGCCCGCCAGGCCCTGGCCGCCGCCGGGTCCTGCCCGCGCAGCCGTTCGACGTCGCGCGGCGTGCCCACCAGAACGACGTCGGCGTCCGTGTCCGTGTCCGCCGCCCGGACGAGCGGGCCGTCGCCGCCCTCCTCCAGCACCCGGGGGCGGCCTTCGGCGGGTTCGACCCGTGGCTCGATCGGCTGCTCGTCCAGCGGCCACACCGCCAGCAGGCGGTCGGAGGAGTCGCCCTCGTTGATCGCGTCGGCCATCACGCCGTAGAAGTCGCGCAGGTACTCCTCGGGGCGGGCGCCCAGCTTGACCAGGTTGAAGCGGGCGTTGCGGCGGACGAGCGGGTCGAACGTCCAGGTGACGCGCTCCAGGCCCTGTTCCAGGCACCACGCCCGCTGGTGCAGCTTGAGCGCGTAGCCGATGCCCCGCCCGATCGACGCGCCCGTCACGTGTGAGTGCAGCGCGCCGCCCGCCGCGCGGAAGCCCACCGACGCCCCCACCAGCACGTCGCCCTCGTAGGCCCCGGTCACGTAGTTCCCGGCGTGCGCGAACCCGATCATCATCTCGACGCTGACCGGCGCGTTGCCCGGATCGGGCCGCCAGATCTGCTCGAAAAGCCGGAAGACCTGCGAGAACTCGCCGATCTCGTGCAACTCGCGGATCACCACACCACTCTTGGCCGCCGCCGCGGCGGCCTCCTCCCGGCTCGTCATGCCCCCACTATGCCCGCCGGACGGCGACATGCCCGCCCGCGAATCGCGGACGGGCATGTCAGGCACGGCCGGGGCTCACTTCACGAGCGCCCCGAGCGTGCGCTCCATGACGCAGTCGTTCTCGAACTTTCTGTCGTAGGACGTCGTGCGGCCGTACCAGTGGCCTCTGACGTGGACGTCGACCGGCGCGTAGTTGCGCGGGCAGGCGCCCGGGTCGACGTTGAGGTCCTTGATCACGCCGTCGACCTCGTGCAGCTCCGCGCAGGCCGTCCGGGGGCGCGGGTGCGTGCCGCCGTCGGGGTCGCAGGTGAGCCGCATCGAGTACGCGCCGCCGCCGTTGCTGGGCGTGACGGTGATGAACAGCAGCACGCCCGGCTCGTCGGCGGCGGCGGCGCCCGCCGGGCTCGCCCCGAACGGGACGGCGAGCGCGGCGGCCGCGCAAAGGGTTAGGGCGGCCGTCCGGCGAGCGGCGGTCAGCATGAATGTCATGGGAACCTCCCTGGTCAACGTGCGCCCCGAGAGTGGCGGCGCACGTCACATGACTACAGGGAGTCACTGTACCGATACCACTGGTGAAGGAGTGACAGAATGCTGTCCCCGATGATCACCCCGGCCCCGAGGCCGGACCCGTCCGTCCGGCGCGAGGCCATGACGCGGGCCCGGCTTCCCGGCACGCCTGGGCGCACAGGGGTGCGCAGCCTCACGCACCTGGGTGCACCTGGGTGCACCTGGGTGCACCTGGGTGCACCTGGGTGCACCTGGGTGCACAGCCTCGCTCCTTCAGCGCACCGCCTCGATGAGGGCGCGGAGGAGGGCGGTGCGGCGTGGCATCTCGGCCACCACCACGTGCTCGTGGTCGGCGTGCGCGCCGCCGCCCACCGCGCCCAGCCCGTCGAGCGTCGGGCAGCCCGCCCCCGCGGTGAAGTTCCCGTCGGAGGCGCCGCCCACCGCGGCGGAGGGCAGCGGGCCCACGTCCAGCCGCTCGGCCAGGTCCTGCGCCAGGGCGTAGAGCGAGGCCGACATCGCGGCTTCGAGCGGCGGCCGGTTGGGGCCCCCTTCGACCTCCAGCCGCGTGCCGGGCACCGCCGGGACCAGCTCCCGCATCGCGGCGTCCACCCGCAGCTGCTCGGCCACCGTGCTCGCCCGCACGTCGACCCCCACGGTCGCCTCGGCCGGGACGGTGTTGAGCGTGGTCCCGCCGCGCAGCACGGTCGGTGTGACCGTGGTGTCACCGGTCCCGAGCGCGGCGATGGCCAGGATCTGGTGCGCCAGCTCGACGCCCGCGTTCGCGCCCTTCTCCGGCTCCAGCCCGGCGTGCGCGGCCTTGCCGCGCACCCGCAACGTGTACATCGACGTGCCCTTGCGGGACGTCTTCAGCGCGCCGCCGTCCGCGCTGGCCTCCATGACGAACGTGGCGGCCAGCCCGCGCGCGGTGTCCGTGATCAGCGGCGCGGACGTGATCGAGCCCAGCTCCTCGTCACCGGTGACCAGCAGCGTGACGCCGTCGAGGGAGTCGAGCCCGGCGAGCGCGTGGAACGTCTGCACCAGCCCGGCCTTCATGTCGAACACGCCCGGCCCGCGCGCCACCCCGTCCACGACCGACCACGGGTGGGTCGCCAGCGTGCCGATCGGCCAGACGGTGTCGTGGTGGCCGAGCAGCAGCACCCGGGGCGTGCCGAACGTCCAGCGCAGATGGGTGACGCCGTCGAGGACCAGGAACTCCGGCTTCGCCCCCAGGTGACGGGCTCCCATCGCGGCCACGACCTCGGCGCTGCGGGCCACGGCCTCCAGGTCGCGCGAGAACGACTCGCACAGGACGAGCTCCTCCAGATCCTCGATCATGCCAGCCGCTCTCCGAGGAACCGGTGGACGTTGCCACCGATGATCTTGGTGACGTCCTTCTCCGGCAGGCCGCGGGCGAGCAGCCCCTCGGTCACCATGGGCAGCCCGGCGGGCCCCTCCAGGCCGGGGACCGACGCCTTGGGGTCGAGGCCATCGGGCTCCAGGTCCTCGCAGCACGGGGGCGTCAGGTCGTCCATGACCTCGCGGATGAAGTCGGGGCCGAGGCCGACGTGGTCGATCCCGGCCACCTGCGCGACGTGCTCGATGTGGTCGAGCAGGCGGTCGAGCGTCATGTCCTCCATGCGGTCGGCCAGGAAGGGGGCGTAGAAGTTCACGCAGACCACGCCGCCCGTGGCGGCGACCCCGCGGAGCTGGTCGTCGGTGAGGTTGCGGTGGTGGTCGCGCAGGGCGCGGGCCGCGGAGTGGGTGGCCATCACCGGCTTGGTCGCCAGCTCCAGCACGTGGGCCACGCCCGACGCGCCGAGGTGTGAGACGTCGAACACCATGCCCAGGCGCTCCATCTCGCTCAGGGCGGCCACGCCGCGGCTGGTCAGGCCGCTGCCGGTGGCGTCCTCGGCGCTGCCGTCGGCCAGCGGCGTACGCCCGAAGTGGGCGATCGAGGCCACCCGCACGCCCAGCCGGTGGACGGTCGAGATCAGCTCCACGCTCTCGTCGAGCCCCGGCATGCTCTCCAGCGCCAGCACCAGGGCGATCCTGCCCTCTTCCAGCGCCGCGTCGATCGCCGAGGCGTCCAGGCAGAGTCGTACGGCGTCGGGGTTGCCCTCCGCGATCACGTGGGCGCATTCGATCATGCGCAGCGTCTGCCGCAGCGCGCCCTCGGGCCGGTACTGGTCGTCGATGAAGACCGGCAGGATCTGCAGGTCGACCCCGCCCTCGACGAGCTGGGGCAGCCACCGCTCGCGGAAGAAGGAGGCCCACTGCTGGGGCGGCCGGGCGGAGACCGCCATGAGGAGATCATTGTGGGTGTCGGCCACGACGGCACGCCGGTGCAGGGGAAGCGTCATGCGAAGGACGTTACCGCGCGCGCCCGACCTGCTCCAATGCACCCGAAGCGCGATTTTCCCCCGCCATCTTGTCCGCCACACCGAAGACGGCCCCTCCTTGACCGTCCCCCACGCCTTCCTACGCCGAAGACGTCCCTTCCGCGACGGGCCGGTAAGCCCCGCGCGGCGGCCTGCCGGTGAGCCGCCGGTAGAGCGTCGTCGAGCCGGGCCAGTTGTTCGTGACCCGTCCCTCGGCCGTCTTGTACCAGCTCCGGCACCCCTCGCCCCACACCATGCGGGCCATGGCCGCGTCGAGCTGCCGGCTCCAGGCGGCCATAGCCTCGGGACGCACCTCGATCGGCCCCTGCTCGGCCACCCGCCGCAGGCACGCCATGACGTGGTCCACCTGGCACTCGATCATGTAGATGATCGAGTTGTGGCCCAGGTTCGTGTTCGGGCCGTAGAGCAGGAACATGCTGGGGAAGCCGGGCACCGAGATGCCGAGGTAGGCGTGCGCGCCGTCGCGCCACTGCTCGGCCAGCGACCGCCCGCCGAGCCCGGTGACCTCGATCGGGGCCAGGAACTCGGTGCTGCGGAAGCCGGTCGCGTACACGATCGTGTCGGCCTCGCGCAGGCCCTCGGTGGTCTCCACGCCCTTCGGCCCGATCCGGACGATCGGGTCGGTCACGACCTCGACGTCCGGCCTGGTCAGCGCCGGGTAGAAGGCGCTGTCGATGACGACGCGCTTGCAGCCGGGCGGATAGCCGGGCGTCAGCTTCGCCCGCAGGACGGGGTCGGGGACCTGGGCGCGCAGGTGGGCCAGGGCGCGCTTCCTCAGCAGGCCGGCGCTCCACCCCTCGGCCAGGGCGGGGTAGAGCGTGGCCTCGGCGTACCGGTAGATCCACTCGCGGTAGGCCCGCTGGAGGCCGGGGACGTGGTGGAAGGCCAGCCGGGCGAGCGGGCCGAACGTGGCGTCCGGCTTGGGGATCACCCAGTTGGGCGTGCGCTGGAAGACGTCGAGATGCGCGGCCCGCTCGGCGACGGTCGGGATGAGCTGGGCCGCCGACGAGCCGCTGCCGATCACGGCGACGCGGCGGCCGGTGAGGTCGTGGTCGTGGTTCCAGCGGGCCGAGTGGAAGGAGACGCCCTCGAAGTCGGACATGCCGGGGATCTCGGGCAGGTGGGGGCGGTTGAGCTGGCCCACGCTCATGACGACCACGTCGAACGCCTCGGTGTGTTCGACGCCGTCGCGGGCGCTGGTCACCTGCCAGCGGCGGCCGTCGAAGACCGCCCGCCGCACTTCCGTCCCGAAGCGAATTGTTCGCCTGACGTCGTATTTATCGGCGCAATGCTCTAGGTAGCCGAGGATCTCGGGTTGGGCCGGGTAGCGACGGGTCCAGCTCGCGTACTTCTCGAACGAGTACGAGTACAGATGCGATGGAATGTCGCAGCCCGCCCCCGGATAGCTGTTGTCCCGCCACGTGCCGCCGAGGTCCGCGGCCTTCTCGAAGACCGTGAAGGAGCCGATTCCGGCACGCCGCAGCCGGATCGCCATGCACAGGCCGCCGAAGCCCGCTCCGATGATCGCGACGCTGGGTGCCATGCCGTCCTCCGCGAAGTCAGGATCCACTTACAGTACGCCGAACCGCGTTCTGGCGACACCCTCCGCCACGCCCCGCGCGGCCCTCCCGCGGGCCGGTAGTCTGCGCAGGTGGCTGCTGTGACGCTGACTGAGGTGATCGAGGTGCTCGAGGCGGCCTACCCGCCCGCCCGGGCCGAGTCGTGGGACGCGGTGGGGCTGGTCTGCGGCGACCCTGCCGAACGGGTGCACAAGGTGCTGTTCGCCGTCGATCCGGTCGCGGTCGTGGCCGAGGAGGCCCTTGAGTGGGGCGCCGACCTGATCGTCACCCACCACCCGCTCTACCTGCGCGGCACCACGAGCGTGGCCGCCACGACCCCCAAGGGCCGCCTGATCCACCGGCTGATCAAGCACGACGTCGCCCTCTACACCGCCCACACCAACGCCGACACCGCCAACCCCGGCGTCTCCGACGCCCTGGCCAGGGCCGTGGGCCTGACCGGCGACCTCGTACCGCTCCAGCCCTTCCCCGACGACCCCTGGCGCGGCCTGGGCCGCATCGGCGAGCTGCGCGAGCCCTCGACGCTGGGGGAGTTCGCCGCGCGCGCCGCCAAGGGGCTGCCGCGCACCTCCGGCGGCCTGCGCGTGGCGGGCGACCTGGCCCGCCCCGTGACACGCGTCGCGGTCAGCGGCGGCGCGGGCGACTCACTGCTCGGCGCGGCCAGGGCCGCGGGCGTCGACGTGTTCCTCACGGCCGACCTGCGGCACCATCCGGCCAGCGAGTTCGTCGAGTCTGGCGGCCCCGCCCTGATCGACGCCGCCCACTGGGCCACCGAGTGGCCCTGGCTCGACAGCGCGGCGTCCATCCTGCGCTCCAGTGGCGTTACCGTTGAAACGCGCGTCTCCGCCACGGTCACCGATGCTTGGACAAGAGGATATTGATCATGAAAGCAGCCCCTGAGGCCCAGAAGCGACTGCTCGACCTGGCAGAGCTCGACTCCGTGATCGACCGGCTGGCGCACCGCCGGCGCACCCTGCCCGAGCTGGCCGAGATCGACGAGCAGTCCAAGCGCCTGGCCAGGCTCGTCACCCAGGTCATCGAGGCCGAGACCGAGGCCGGCGACCTCGCGCGCGAGCAGACCAAGGCCGAGACCGACGTCGAGGCCGTGCGCACCCGCGCCGACCGTGACCAGAAGCGCCTCGACTCCGGCGCCGTGACCTCCCCCCGCGACCTGGCGAGCCTGCAGTCCGAGATCACCTCGTTGCAGAAGCGCCAGGGCGACCTGGAGGAGATCGTGCTGGAGATCATGGAGCGCAGGGAGGCGGCCGATGGCAAGGCCACCGACCTGGTCGCCCAGCGCGACGAGGTGGCCACCACCCGCGCCGCCGCCGAAGACCGCCGCGACGCCGCGCTGCAGGAGATCGACAAGGAGGCGGGCGAGGTCCAGGCCCGCCGCGCCGCCGTCGCCGGCGAGATCCCCGCCGACCTGCTGAAGCTCTACGACAAGCTCAAGGACCAGTACGTCGTGGGCGCCGCCATGCTGCGCGGCGGCCGTTGCCAGGGCTGCAAGGTGGCCCTGTCCATCGCCGAGATGAACTCCATCAAGGCCGCCCCCCACGACGAGGTGCTGCGCTGCGAGGAATGCCGGCGGATCCTGGTCCGCACCCCGGAGTCCGGCCTGTGACGTCGTACGTCATCGAGGCCGACGGCGGCTCGCGTGGCAACCCGGGCCCGGCCGGCTACGGCGCGGTCGTCAGGGACGCCGCCGACGGCCAGGTCGTGGCCGAGGCCGCCGAGGCGATCGGCGTCGCCACCAACAACGTGGCCGAGTACCGGGGGCTGATCGCCGGGCTGACCACCGTGCTCGGGGTGGGCGGCGAGGGCGCCGAGGTGGCCGTGCGGATGGACTCCAAGCTGGTCATCGAGCAGATGGCCGGCCGCTGGAAGATCAAGAACGAGGGCCTGCGCCCGCTCGCCCTGGAGGCCGGCGCGCTGGCCAGGCGGCTGCGGGTGGTCGAGTGGACCTGGATCCCGCGCGAGCACAACAAGCACGCCGACCGGCTGGCCAACGAGGCCATGGACGCCGCCGCCAAGGGCCTGACCTGGAAGGCGGGCGGCACCCACGACGCCGGCGCACCGGCGGTGCCCGTGCCCGGCGCGGCGGTCCGCACGCCGCCGGTGGTGGTCGAGCAGACCGACCTCCTCGACGCGGGCGAGATCTCCGGGCTGTCGGCCCCCACGGCCTCCGTGGCCGCCGCCCAGCAGCGCACCAAGGGCACCGGCTGGGCCCCGCCCACCCGCGTGGCCACCTCGTTGCTGCTGCTCAGGCACGGCGAGACACCGCTGTCGGTCGAACGCCGCTTCTCCGGCCTCGGCGACGCCGAGCTCACCGCCAACGGGCTGGCCCAGGCCGCGGCGGCCGCCGAACGTTTGTCGCGGGAGCCGTACCGGCCGGAGGTGATCGTCTCCTCGCCGCTCAGGCGGGCCAGGCAGACGGCCGAGGCCGTGGCGCAGCGCACCGGGCTCGACGTCGAGGTGGACGAAGACCTCAGGGAAGCCGATTTCGGCGCCTGGGAGGGGCACACGTTCACCGAGGTGCAGCGCCAGTGGCCCGACGAGCTGGCCGCGTGGCTGGCCGGTCCCGACACCGCGCCGCCCGGTGGCGAGAGCTTCGCCACGGCGGCCCGTCGCGTCCAGGCGGCGGGGGAGCGGCTGGTGGAGCGCTACGAGGGCAAGACCGTGCTCGCCGTCTCCCACGTGACGCCGATCAAGATGTTGCTGCGCGAAGCGCTGACCGCGCCCTTGGGCGCGCTCTACCGGATGCACCTCGACCTGGCCTGCCTGTCGCTGATCGAGTACTACGCCGATGGCCCGGCCGTGGTGAAGTCGTTCAACGACACGGCCCATCTGCGTTGAGCGCGGCCGCGCCGGGAGCCGCCAGAACATCCCGGCGCGGCCACTGCTGCCTCCGCCCCCCTCAGGCGGTGACATGCCCATTCCACCCAATCGATCTTGCGACTCGGTTGGGAACGGCTTGAGGTTTGATAATCTTCCTGTAGACGAGTCGGCCGGGCGGCCGCGTCGGGCCTCCGGGCCCGCCGAGGAAGGTCCGGGCTCCACAGGGCAGGGTGGTCGGTAACGCCGACCCGGGGTGACCCGCGGGACAGTGCCACAGAAAGCAGACCGCCCCCCGCCTCGGTGGGGGGTGAGGGTGAAAGGGTGGTGTAAGAGACCACCAGCGCCCACGGTGACGTGGGCGGCTAGGTAAACCCCACCCGGAGCAAGGTCAAGAAGGGACGCTCTCCGGAGCGTTCCGCGCGCGACGTTCGAGGGCTGCCCGCCCGAGCCGCGCGGGTAGACCGCTTGAGGCCGCCGGCAACGGCGGCCCTAGATGGATGGTCGCCCCTTCGTTCGCGAAGGACAGAACCCGGCCTACAGGCCGGCTCGTCTCTCACCTCCCAGTTCCTGGGCCTCCCGGCCGTGCACGATCAGTGCGTACAGCACCAGCACGTCCACCGCGATGACCGCGAGCGACCACCACGGGTTGACCGCGATCCAGGTGAGTTGTGTCATCGCGTTGATCATGACGAGGACCACCGCCACGATGCGGGCCCAGGTCTGCCCCACGGTCACCGCGATACCGGTCAGGAGCAGGACGATCCCGAACAGCAGATGGATCCAGCCCCAGGTGCCGATGTTGAAGAACAGCAGGCGGGATGGCGTGCGGACGAACAGCCCGCTGTTGATCACCGCGTAGAGGCCGGTGATGATGTTGAACACGCCGGACATGATCATGAGCATGCCGGCGAACCATACCCAGCCCACCCAGCCCGTGACGGGCCTGCTCTGGTACGTCATCGTCGAACCCTCCCCCGTGAGTTCACGTACACCGTGGGTCACCTGCCCGCCGGTTTGCGGTGTATGCGCATTCCCACGTCACGAGGTTCTCGGCACCGGAACGAGGCCCCTTCAGCCTCATCCGGGCCCGCCCGCCCATCTGGCCCCGGCCGCCTGCCCGGGGCCGGCGGGCCGCCGATGGTGGCGCGTCGCCGGGCCCGGACGGTTCGCCGTGAGGGTCAGGAGGAGCGGGCGTCCCAGGCGGCGAGGATGCCGGCCTCCTTGTCCGGGGCCATCCCGTGGACCGTTCTGCGGCCGTAGGAACGCTGCTCCTCCGGGATCTCGCGCAGCCACGCCCACGTGTCACGCACGGTCTCCGCGACCGGACGCGCCCGCAACCCCGCCGCCTCGGCCTTGCCCGTCGGCACGCTCCAGAAGTGGTCGATCTCCTCGGACGCCGGCCCGCCCCACAGCGGCAGCTCCACGAACGTGCCCGCCCCCTGCTCGACCAGGAACTCCGCGTCCATCCACACGAGCTCCGCGTCGGACCCGGTGACCTGCCTGCACAGCTCCAGCCACTCGCCGTAGGTGGTGTTGCCCGCCGGGCCGGTCACCGCGAACCGGTCGGCGACGCCCCGCTCGGCCTGGTCGAGGGTGAAGATCGCCACGTCGCGGGCGTCGACGAGCTGCATCGGCGTGGCGGCATCGCCCGGCGCCAGCACCCGGCCGCCCCGCGAGATACGGGTCAGCCACCAGGGCAGCCGGGCCACGTTCTCGTGCGGCCCGAGGATCAGCCCCGGCTGGATGATCAACGCGTTGCCGTCGAAGCCCTGCTCGACCGCCCGCTCGCAGCCGGCCTTCAGCACGCCGTAGTCGCCGTCGTCGGGGCCGGCGTCGGGCTCGCACGGCCATCCGGCGGTGTCCTCGGTGGCGGCCTTGGCCGGGAACCCGTCGAGGGCCGAGACGCTGGAGATGAACGCGTACGTCGCCGCCCTGCCCGACAGCGC
The DNA here is from genome assembly GCF_044455665.1 of Nonomuraea sp. NPDC051191. Taxonomy (NCBI): domain Bacteria; kingdom Bacillati; phylum Actinomycetota; class Actinomycetes; order Streptosporangiales; family Streptosporangiaceae; genus Nonomuraea; species Nonomuraea sp. NPDC051191. The sequence continues at coordinate 33,662 of NZ_JBITEZ010000002.1, forward strand.
CCGCACCGACTCGCCCACCACCCGCGGCACATACCCGGACGTGTCCACCACGAAGTCCCACGACCGCCCGTCGGTCAGCCGCTCCAGGTCGGCGACGGACTCGCGGTCGCCACGCACGGTCTCGACGCCCGGCACGTCGTCGCCGCTCAGCCCCCTGTTGAACGTCGTGACCTCATGGCCACGAGCCAACGCCTCCTCCGCGATGGCGCGCCCCAGGAACCCTGTGCCGCCGATGAGCAAAATATTCATGAACCCATCTTCGGCGCCCGGCGGGACGCGGGCTCACAACTTCACGGAGAGCGAAGACCGCAGCGGCGGCACCAGGTGCACCCGCGCCGACCCGATGTCGAAGTACAGGCCCACCAGCTCCAGCTTGCCCGCCCTGACCTGCTCGTCCACCTTCCGGTAGGTCCGCAGGTTCTCCAGCTGCTGCTGCACGTTCACCCGGCACAACACGTCGAGGGCCCCGTTGTGCAGCCGGTCGCCCTCGGTCTCGATGAACCTGGCCAGGCTGTGGTTCCCGTGCCGCAGCCAGCGCCGCAGCCCCGGCAGGCTGCCCGCCTGCACCCCGGCGCTGAGCACCCCGGCCATCGCCCCGCATCCGGAATGCCCGCACACGGTGATCGTGCGCACGCCGAGCACCTGCGTGGCGTACTCGATCGCGGCCACGACCGAGTCGTCGTGCGGCTCGGAGCCGCGGCGCGGCACCAGGTTGCCGATGTTGCGCACGGTGAACAGGTCGCCGGGGCCGCTCGCTGTGATCAGGCTGGGCACGATCCTGGAGTCGGCGCACGTGATGAACAGATGGGTCGGCTGCTGCTTGCCCGCCAGCTCAGTGAAGATCGGCCGCACCGGCGCAGCCGCACGGTGGTGGAGTTCGCGCGACCCCTCGGTGCAGGTGGCCGGGGCCGAGCCGCCGTCGTCGGGGATGGTGCGGCGTCCCGGACGCGTCCGCGGCGTCCACGGCACCCACCGCCGGTCGGGGGACCTGCCGGTACGGGTCCCGCGGGCCGCCAGCGCGTACCACTCGTCGTACGGCTCGTCGAGGTCGACCGTGCCGCCCGTCCGCTCGTGGTCCAGCCGCCAGGAGTGGATGGCCTCGAACGCCGCGTTGTCCATGAAGTCGATGGAGAGATCGAGGTCGACCGGCGTGCCCGCGGCGATCGACCGCAGCCCGTGCGTGAGCCTGGGCACGCCGAGGAACGTCAGCGAGCCGGTGACCGTCACGTGCAGGCGGCCGTCCTGCTCCTCGCGCCTGCGTACGTTCACCCAGGTCAGCCGGCGCAGCGCGAGCAGCCCGGCCAGCGCCAGCCCGGCCAGCACCCCTTCGGCCAGGCCCAGCACGAGCACGGACACCACCGTCACCACGTAGACCGGCACCTCGCCGTGCCCGCGGCCCTTCCTGAGGCGCGCGAGGCCGGCCATCCGCACGCCGGTGAACACCAGCAGCGCCGCCAGCGCCTCCAGCGGGATCAGCCGAACCGTCCAGCCGAACCCCACCGCGAACACCAGCACCCACACCCCGTGCAGGATCGACGACGACCGGGTGCGCCCGCCGGCCCGCACGTTCGCCTCCGTACGCACGATTCCACCGGCGATCGGCAGGCCGCCCAGCGCCCCCGACACCATGTTGGCCACGCCCTGTCCGGCCAGCTCCTGGTCGAGGTCGGCGCGACGGCCGGGGTGACCTCCGTCGGCGGACGTCGCGCCCAGCAGCGACTCGACGCTGCCCAGCATCGCCACGAGCAGCACCGCGCCCACGATCGTGTGCCAGTCGGCGGACGGCAGCACGGGGAAGCCCCACCCGGAGAAGCTGCCGGCCAGGTCGACGCGGGTGACGTCCCAGCCGGACAGCCAGGCGACGCCCGCTGCGGCCGGCAGCGCGACCAGCGGCGCCGGCACCGCCCTGACCCGCTCGGGCAGCCGCGTCCACAACGCGAGCACCACGATCGTGAACAGGCCCAGCGCGACCTTGTGCCCGTGGAGGCCGGCGATCTGCCCGGGCAGGTCGGCCAGGTTGGCCAGGGCCGAGAGCTGGGGCTGCCCGCCGAGGACCACGTGGAGCTGGGAGAGCGCGAGGATCACGCCCACCGCCGCCAGCAGGCCGCGGACGACCGCAGGGGAGAGGACCGGCACCACCCTGGCCGCCTTGACCACGCCGAGCACCAGCTGGACGGCCCCCGCCAGCAGCGTGATCATGCACGTGGCCCGCCAGCCGTGAATGCGCACCAGCTCGACGACCACCACGGACACCCCGGCCGCGGGCCCGCTCACCTGGACGGCCGATCCGCCCAGCGAGCCGGCCACGACCCCGCCCACGACGGCGGCGATGAGCCCGGCGGCCGGCGGTGCGCCCGAGGCCGTCGCGATGCCCAGGGAGAACGGGACTGCGACGAGGAAGACCACGAGCGAAGCGGGTAGATCATGCCGTAGCGTACGCAACCAGCTACTGAGGGTATCGCCGATCATGTCGGAAACCCTAGTGGTGCGCCACCCCCGCTTTAGCGGGTCGTCGCGGGGGTTTTACTCATTCGGTAAGGGGCCGGAGATCAGCGGTAGTAGTCGTTGTAGTCCTGCTCCGGGGCCCGGCGGCGGCCGCCGCCGTTGTCGGCCTGGCCGGGAGCGGCCGCGTCCTGCGACTGCCCGCCGTACGTCGGCCAGTTCGCCGTGCCGGACGGCGGCTCGGGCCAGGCGGGGCCGGGCCCGGCGGCGAAGTCGCCCGTCTCGTACGCGACCGAGGACGGCTGGGGCGTCGCCGGAGGAGCCGACAGCACGTCGTCGTAGGCCGAGACCGCGCGGGCGGGGACGGTCGGGGTGCCGGTGGCCGGGGAGGGCCCGGTGATCGGGGAGCCGGAGTCGTCGGCCACGGCCCAGCCGGCGCGCACCTCGTACGACGCCGGGAAGGCGGCGGACGGGGAGGCGGTGGCCGCGGGCTGCTCGACGAAGGCGGGCCAGGAGCCGGCCGGGGCGGCGTAGGAGGCCGGGGAGGGGTCGTCGAGGATGTCGGGCGAGGCGGCGGGCCAGGAGCCCGAGGTGGCCGCGGCGGGCGCGCCCGTCCAGGTCGTCTCAAGGGGGTCGGCCGCGTTGTTGTAGGCGGGGAACGGGTCGCTGGTCGGCGCGCCGTGGATGGGCGTGACCGGGGCGACCGGGAAGGACCCGCTGGAGGTGACGCCGGAGTAGGACCCGCCGGACGTCGCCGGGTAGGAGGGGGAGGCGGGGAACGAGCCGTTGCCGTTCGCGGGGTGGGCGCCGCTCGCCGGCAGGGCCTCGGGACGCGAGGCCGGCACGACCGGCTGGGCGGCCCCGCCGAGCAGGCTCAGCACGTCGGGCGTCGGCGCCGCGAACGTCACCGTGCGCTGGTCGGCCATGTCGGACGCGGAGGGAACCGGTCGCTTGGCGGGCTCCACCAGGTCGGCGAGGTTGGCCGCGGCGGCCGGGGCGGGCTGGCGCTGGGGCAGGGGGGCCTGGACGGTCGCGGCGTTGGGGTCGGCCGCGGCGGCCACGGGTTGCGGCTTCGCGGGACGCTCACGGCGCTCGGCCGGGCGCTCACGGCGCTCTGCGGGCTGCTCGCGATCGACGGGACGCGCGGCGCCCTTCCTGGCCGCCACGGTGCCGCCGGCGCCGAAACCGCCCTCCTCGGCGTCGCTGCGGATGTTCGCCCAGAACTCCTCGTCCTCGTGGTCGGTGGTCGGGTTGCCCCACTCGTCGACGCCACGCCTGCCACGCTGGCCGGTGCGGACGGGTTTGGGCTTCACCTCGTCGATCGGGGAGAAGTCAGGGCTGAAATTGGCCATCCGTGGTTCGTGCGCGGCGAACTCGTCGGTGGACCGGGCGTGCGTCATCTCCTCCTTCTCGGCCATCTCCTTCAGCCGTTCCGGAGGGAGAGAGCTCTCCCGGCGGTTCATGGAACGCATGCCCAGTGCCACGACGACGAGCACGAGGAGCACGACAGCGACCAAGCTCACGACGACCGCGATCATTGCACCACCCTCAAAGCCATGGCCTCCCTGTGGCATCGGTGAGATCGCGCGGCCATCGACGCGATCTGCCCCCTTTGATCACCAATGCCTAACAATTGGATCTGATTCTGTCGGACCACTATGAGAGTTGTCACACCCTACGCAAAGAATTGGTCCATCCGGTCTACCTGCGGTGATCGCCCTGTCACTGGATGTTCACCGCCGTCAGCCGGCCCCGGGCGATCGTGTGGTCGGCGATCTCCTTCAAGATCTCGGGGAGCCCGCCCTCTTTCGCCTCGACCTTGTCGTTCAACGTGTAGACGGTGAACCGGTAGCTGCCCGGGGTGTTGCAGGGCGGTTCGTAGCCCGCCTTCCCGCTGGTGACCTTGGCCTGGCCGGAGCCCTCGGGCGGACTCTCGGCGGCACCCGGCCCCAGCTCGGTCGTGGTCGCCGGGATGTTGTAGAGCACCCAGTGAACGGCCGATTCGGAGGGAGTGTGGGAGTCGACCACGATCGCGATCGACTTGGCCTTCGGCAAGGGCTCGCTGGACCAGCGCAGCGGCGGGCTGCCCTGGCGGCCCCGGCAGGAGTACTCGCCCGGCAGCGGCATGCCGTCGCGCAACTCCGGGCTCGAGACGTTGATCTCCGCGATCTCCTTGGCCTGGGACCTTCCGATGCCCAGGGCGGCGCAACCTGACAAGGTGAGCGCGAAAGCCACCACTGTCACACTGACAGCGGCCCGCCTCACACGTGATGCCGTGTTACACAGCCCCATGCCGGATGATGCTACGCGGCTCTCGGCGGTGCGCAGACCGTTTCCCGATGGTCGGTCGTCGGCAAAGGAGCCGAAACCGGCCAGAATGCGGGGATCTCAGAGGTGAAGTTGGCCACAGCGACGCCGTCGGCGGGTCTGCGGGACGGGTGTCGCCATGACCTTCCTGGCCTGCCCGTTCCCAGGGGCGCGCGGCGGGGTCCCGGCGGGCGGGAGGTAGGGACAAAACGGGCATGGTTTCGGTCGGCGTCCGGCAGGCAAAATTCAGCTGCGCCGGAAGTGGCGGTTGTGCCTTGCGGCGGACGGCGGCTGCCACGCTTCGTGAGGGCGTTTCGCGCGTGGTGCGGTAACGCGCCGCCGGGCCTGGATGGCACGAACGTGGCGCCGCCGACGTGGCCCAGCTCGACAGCCTGCGGCCGGCCGCCACCGAGCATGCACCCGCCGCGTCCGGGCGTCCGCCCGACACGCCGCTACGGCCGACCGATCTTTACCCGCCGCCGCCGGTGAGCGCGATGGGTCGCGGACGCCATTCCCCATGGGCGTCCTGAGGCCCTTGAGGGCGATCTTCGGGGGGCGTAGCCAGATCGTCTTTCGGGCCGTGCGCCCTAAGCTGGTCGTGTGACGTCAAAAGGCCCACTGCGTGACCCCGCGCACCGAGTCTCGCCCAAGGCCCGCCGCCTGTGGTTGCTGCAGGCGGCCATCGGGTTCGTGTTCTTCGTGGGCGGTTCGGCCGTGGTGGCCGGGTGGGTGGGCGGCAGCGGGTGGTCGTGGGTGCCGTCCTGGCTCGCCGCGCACACCTGGCTGTTGCCGCTGGTCGTCGGGGTGGTGCTGACGCCGTTCCTCGCGGCCGAGCCGTTCGTCCGGTACGCCGTCCACCGCTGGGAGTTGTCGGGCGACGTCGTCTACGCCAGGTCGGGGTTCCTGACCAGGGAGTGGGTGTTCGTGCCGGTGAGCCGCATCCAGACGGTCGACAAGGGCCAGGGGTGGATGGAACGGCTGCTCGGCCTGGCCACGCTGGAGATCCGCACCGCCTCCCACGCCGGCTCCTCCACGATCAAGGGCCTCGACTTCGAGGTCGCGGCCGGGCTCGCCGAACGGCTGGCCCACCGCGCCGAAGAGCTCAGGGACGACGCCACGTGACCCAGCCGCCCCCGCCCCCGCCGCCGCCGCCGCCTCCGCCTCAGCCCCTGCCGCCCCCGCCCCCCGCGCCGCGGCGGCTGAGCCCCAAGGTGCTGCTCATCGATCCGGTACGCATGCTGCCCTCGCTGCTGCTGCCCCTGGTCGGCGTGCTGTTCGTGGGCGGCTTCTCGGCCAGGTCGTACGCGTGGGCGGCGATCGGCGTCGTCGGCACCGTGGCGTTCGCGGTCATCCGCTGGGCCACCTTCACGTACGAGATCGTCGGCGACCGCCTGGAGACCAAACGCTCCCTGATCAGCCGCTCGATCCGGACCATCCCGCTGGAGCGGGTGCGCGGCGTGGACGTCTCCACGCCGCCCATGCACCGCATACTCGGGCTCGCCGTGCTCAAGGTCGACACGGGCGCGAGCGGCGACGACGAGGAGGCCGCGCTCGACGGCGTCACGCTGGGCGAGGCCGAACGCCTCAAGGCGGTGCTGCTGCGCCGCGCCGTCCAGGTCAGGGCCGCCGAGCACATCCCCGGGCCCGGTCCGGCGCCCGTCGACCGGTCGATCATCGCCGTCCCGCGCCGGTGGCTCCTGTACGGGCCGTTGTCCGGGGCGTACCTGCTCACGCCGTTCGCGCTCGCCGGCGGCGCGGTGGGGCTGGCCTTCCAGTGGGGCGACGACCTGGGCTTCGGCCAGGACGCCGCCTGGAGCGCGGGGGAGTGGCTGTGGGAGCACCCCTACCTGCTGCTCGTCGTGGCGTTGCTGCTGGTCGTCGCCATGCCGTTCGTCGGCGGCGTCATGTACGCGGTGTTCAACTGGGACTTCAGGCTCACCCGCCGCGACGGCTACCTCGTGGCCGAGCGCGGGCTGATCAACCGGCGCAGCGTGTCGCTGGAGTCCCGCAGGGTGCGTGGCTACGAGATCGTCGACGGTCTGGCCGAACGCCTGGCCGGGGTCGTACGCGTCTGGGCGATCGTGACCGGGCTGGGCGACTCCGAGACGCGCGGGCAACTCCTGCCCGACGTGCCGCGCCAGGTCGCCGTCGGCGTCACCGCCGACGCGGTCGGACCCTTCCGCTCCACCCTGCGCCCCCATCCGCCCATCGCGCGCAACCGCCGCCTGTTCCGGGCGGTCTTCCCCTGGCTCCTCCTGGCCGCGCTGAGCGCCGCGGGGGCGTGGGCCACGGGAATGATGCTCTGGTGGGTTCTGGCGGTCCTGGCGTTGCTCCTGGCGGGCGCTGGGGTGTTCCTGGGCCTCGACCGGTACGCCTCCCTGGGGCATGGCTACGACGGGGCCCGCCTGGTGGTCCGGTCGGGCTCGCTGCGCCGCGCCGAGGCGGTGGTCGAACGCCGGGCCGTGGTGGGCTGGCGGCTGCGCCAGACCTGGTTCCAGCGACGGGCCGGGGTGCTGACGCTGATCGCGGGGGTCGGGGCGGGGAAGGGCGGCTACCACGCACTGGACGTCTCCGAGGCTCAGGGGGCCGCGTTCCCCGCCGAGGTGACGCCGGAGTGGCTGGCCCCGTTCGCGCAGCCCGACGTACCGGCCCGCCCCTTCCCGCCACAACACTGAACCCCTCAGCCTCCCGGCGGCTGGTTCCATCGCAAGGCGGCGACTTCGCGCCGGCGACTCGGCCCGGCACCACCCGCGGCCGGTTCCGCCGCAAAGCGGTGACTTCGCGCCGGGCGCCCCCGCACCGGGGCTCGGTTGGTCCCGCCGCAAGGCGTCCGCACGGGGGCCCGGCGGGTCGGACGGCGATTTCTCGGGGGGTTTGCGGAGGGGCCTTGTCCGTTCCGCGCGGCCTGGGCGGCACCGCGTCCTTGAACGGCCGAGGCCGCGCCCTCCTGTCGAGGTGGGCGCGGCCCCTGGTCGATGACGGCGATCGGTGTCCCTGATCGCGGGTGGGTCAGTCCTGGCGGCGGGCGCCGAACATGATCTCGTCCCACGTCGGCACGGAGGCCCGGCGGCCCCGCGCGCCCTTGCGCGCCTGACGCGCGGCCGGCGCGGGCGGCGGAGAGGGCACCGGGACGTCCTCCTTGCCGGGGCCCTTGCTGTCGTCCTTGGCGTCGTCCTTGCCGGGACGCGCGGCCGGGATCGGCGGGGCGCCCTTGGGCGCGCCGGGGCCGGGCTTGGGCTTGGGCGCAGGCGCCTTCTTCTCCGGCACCTCGACCGTCTCGGCCACCTCTTCAGGCGTCCCGGCGTTCCCGGCCACCTCTTCAGGCGTCCCGGCGTTCCCGGCCACCTCTTCAGGCGTCCCGGCGTTCCCGGCCACTTCCTCAGGCGCCTCGGCCTTCCCGGCCACCTCGTCGGGCGTTTCGGTGTTCTCGGCCACCCTTTCGGGCGTCTCGGCCTTCTGGGCCACCTCTTCAGGCGTCTCCGGCACCTCGGTCTTCGAGGCCGCCTCTTCGGGCGCCTCCGGCGCGGCGGCGTTCTGGGTGGCCGTGTCCTTGGCGGCCTCGTCCTGGATGGCCGCGTCCTGGGTGGCCGTGGCTGCCGGTGCTGTCGCCGGGCTCGTCTGCTCCGCCTTCGCGGAGTCCGCCGCGCTCTGGGCGACCGGCGACGCGGCGGCCGAGGACTCCTGCGAGGTGGCTGCGGGCGTTTCGTCGCGCGGCGCGTCCTGCGAGGTGGCCGTGGGCGTCTCGTTCGTCGACGCGTGGTGGGTGGTCGCCTGCGGCGTTTCGGTGGCCGGTGCGTCCTGGGAGGTGGCGGTGGACGTCTCGGTGGCCGGTGCGTCCTGGGAGGCTGCCGTGGTCGCCGGTGTGGCTTCGGTGGTCGCCTGCGGGGCCGCTTCCGCGGTGGCGGGCTTCTCGCTCATGGCGGATGCGGCGGCGGAGGCATCCTCCGCAGCGGCCTTCGGGACGTCCGTCGCACCGGTCGTTGAGGCGTCGGGCGCGTCGGCTGTCGCAACGTTCGCCGCGTCGGCCGTCGGGACGGCGGTTGTGGCGGGCTCTGCGTCGTCGGCGGAGGCGGCGCTGGTGACCTGAGGCGTCGAAGGCGCGCCGGTCTTGGCCTCGGTGGTCCGGGCATCGCCGGTCTCGGAGGCGGCCGACGCGACGGCGGGCTCCGGGGCGGCGGTGTCTCCAGGCGCGGGAGAACCGGTGGTGGTGGTCTCCGTCGCGGTGGACGGCTGAGCATCCACGGCCGCCGAGCTCGCCGCCTGGACGTCGGTGGCGGCGGACGCCTCCGGCCCGGCGTTCGTGGCCGACGTCTCCGGCTGTGCGGCAGAGGCAGCGGACGTCTCCGGCTGTGCGGCAGAACTGGCGGACGTCTCCGGCTGGACGGTGGAGGCGGCCGGCGGCTCTGGCTGGGCTGCCGAGGTGGCGGCGGGCTCCGGCTGGGTCGGCGTTGAAGCCGAGGCGGCGGGCTGGGGCGGGGCCGAGTCCGGAGCCTCGGACCGGGCGGCGGGTTCGTCGGCCGCCGCCGCCGTGGACGGCTGCTCCGCCGCCCCCGTCGCCGTGCCGCCAGGAGCGGCGGACGTCGCGAGAGCCTCAGGAGCGGTCGACGTCTGGAGGGCGTCAGGAGCGGTCGCTGTCGCCGGGGCCTCGGGAGCGGGTGCCGGGGTCGGGGTGGGTGCGTGCTGGGTGGGGCCGTCCGTGGGCGGCTGAGGCGGTGCGGCGGGCTCGGAGGGCGTCGGCTGCGAAGGCGCAGGCTGGGAGGTGAGCGGGCGGGAGGGCGGGTTGGCGGGCGCGTAGATCGTGTCGTCGCGCTCGCCGGAGCGGCTGGAGCCGAAGTCGGGCAGCCACGGTGACGTGCCGCCGCGGCGGGAGGAGGCGTCGGCGGAGCGGCCGAACCCGGTCTCGCGCCCCGCGGTCTCCCCACGGTGCCCCTCGGCGCGGGAGTCCTCGCCCCGGAACCCAGGAGCCCGGCCGTCGTCACCACGGAAGCCCTGGCCACGGTCGTCGCCGTGGAAGCCCTGGGCGCGGGTGTCCTCGCCGCGGAATCCGTCGGGGCGGGGGGGCTCGGGGCGGTAGGTGTCCCCTCGGGAGGCGGGGCGGGAGCCGTCGGCGCGGGACGGGTCGGGGTGGAAGCCCTCGCCCCGGAAGGGGGCACGGGTGTTGTCGGACAGGGACGACGAGGTGTCCGACGCGGTCTCCCGAGACGGGGACGGCCGGTCGAACGGCACGTCACGCCCAGGCATGTCCGGCCCCCGGCCGTAACCGCCGGTGTCGGCGGACCTGGGCGGCGGGGTGTAGCCGACGGCCGGCTCCTCCGGCTCGCGGCGTACGACCGACGGGAAGGGCAGCGGGTCGGAGGCGAGCGGCGGCACCGGCTGCAGCTTGGCCACCCGAGGCGCGAACGGCGTGACCGTGGTGTCCTCCACCACGGCGGGATCGGGATCGAAGTCGGCGGACGACAGGCGCATGGCCTCGTCGTCGTGCGGGGAGACGTGGCGCTTGCGCGGGTCGAAGAGCCATTCGGCGTGGCGCGTGTGACCGTTCCAGACGTAGCCGAGCTTGACCCGCCACAGGCCGTCGTCGCGCTTGGCCGAATCCCAGTCGATCTCGTCGGTGGGCACGCCGCGCCTGGTCAGCCGCTCGGCCACCAGCTCGCCGAGGGTGGGACCGGGAGCGGTCTCCCCGGGCATGCGGACGGCGACACGCTGCGCCTGCTGGGCGACGTACTCCCGCTCCTGCAGCACCGGGCCCTCGAACCAGCGGACTCGTTCGACCGGGATCCCGGCGGTCGCGGCGATCTGTTCCGCTGTCTCTCCGGCGCGGATGCGTGCCTGGATCTCCTTGGGGCGCAACGGGCTCTCCACTTCGATCTCGTACTGGCCGAGACGGGAGAAGTTGCCACGGACGGCAGCACGGAGCCGATCGTCCACAGGAAGGGTGAAGCGCGTACCTCGCCCGGCAGTAGCCAGCACGAGATAGGTGCCGTCCTCACTCACCGCGACGAGTCGGAGCTCCTGCATGCGAGTCCCTTCGTCAGCGTCGCCATTCTTCCCCCGGACCCTTGAGTCTCTCGCGTGTGCCGGTTGCCTGCCAGCACCGTACCCGGCATGTCCGAACATCGCCTTCCTGGGAAGCCCCGGGGGCGATGTGACGCCGGTCACATTTGTGGAATCCATTTCCTCTAGTGCCCGCCGCTGTGCATGAGGAGGTTAGAGCTCCTCGACGGATTCTGGCGAATCGCGGGGCGTGCTGTTGTGCACTTCAGCGAACTCGCGACAAGGGACGGGCCGGCATCGGGACTGCGTTCGAGAAGACGCGCCGCGGCCGCGGCGAGATACGGGGCGGCCGCCGAGAACGCCTGCCCGCCGGAGGCAACCTGGCACCAACCTGAGTCGGCCGCGCCCGCGACGAACACGCCCGAGCGCACCAGCGACCGTACGGCGGCGCCGAGCGCGGGCGAGTCGGCCCCGTCGGCGGCGAGCGTGACGACGGACGGGCCGCGCGCGTGCCGCCGGATCCAGTCGAGCCCGGCCAGCACGTCTGCCAGCGAGCCCGACCCCGCGCAACCGAGCACCCGCACCGACGCGATCCTGGCCTCCGGCGCCCGCGAGGCGACGGCCTTGGCGACGTGCGTGCCGTGCCCGGCGCAGTCGCGACCGGTGCCGCCGGTGGCGTCGAAGGCGCGCCAGGCCCGGTCGCCGAACTCGGTCCGGGTGACGTCTACTCCGCTGTCCACGACGTAGACGGTGGTGCCCGCGCCGGTGGACGTGTCAGAGGTGTCGGCGGGGGCGGGCGTGTCGCCGGGCATGGCGTGGATCTCGCGATCGGGCTCGACCGCCAGGACGCGGGGGTCGGATCTGAGCTCGGTCAGCTCGCCGGCGGTCAGGAAGGTGGCGAATCCGGGCAGGGCCTCGGTGTAGTAGCGCCGTACCCGCCATCTCACCTCCGCGACGAGGTCCCGGGCGTCCGCGCGGCTGCGGGCGGTGACGATGTAGGGCCGGGTGGGCTCGGAGGCGGAGGGGCGCAGGGCGAGTCCGGAGGCGGGCGTCATGGCGAGAGGGACAGCGGTCGTCGCGGCCGTCGCCACGGCCGCGGCGAGGTAGACGGAGGGTAGGCCGAATCGTCGGGGCACGAGTTACGAGGATGCCTGTCGCGCAGGTCACAGGAACAACGGGACACGCGCTCGCGTCTATTCACGAGGAAGCTCTTTACCGAACGTATGACCAGAGGGGACTGATCCGGGGGATGACCGCCGAGCAGCGGAAGTTCGAGCTGAGCGTGCCACAGATCCTCGGGAGTGCCCTCGCCGCCGTCACCGCCGCGGTGGCCGCCTCCTACCTCGGGGTGGCGGGCACCGTGATCGGCGCCGCCGTGGTCAGCATCGCGAGCACGGTGGCGAGCGCCGTCTACACGCACTATCTCAAGCGCACCGGTGAGCGGGTCAAGCAGCACACGCTGTCCGCGTGGCACGAGGAGCAGGAGGAGGGCAAGGGCCTGCTCGCCGCGGCCGCGTACGCCACCCCGGCCGCGGGCGAGGAGACGGCCGCGCGCCGCCCCCCGGCGGTAGGCGAGGAGACGGCCGCGTTCCGTACTCCGGTGGACGACGAGGACGACGAGGACGACGAGGACACGGCCGTGTTCGCCGTTCGACCGGGTGGCGAAGGCGGGCGGGACACGCTGGTCATGCCGGTCGCCGTTCCCGCCGACGGGCACAGGGGGCTGCCGTGGCTGAAGATGGCGGTGGCGGCCGCGCTGGTGTTCGCGGTCAGCATGGGCGGCATCCTCGCCTTCCAGGCCGTCGACCACCAGACGCTGCACGAGCGGGTCACCGGCAGGCAGACGCCGGTGAAGGAGCATCAGCGCGCCCCCGTCCAGGACCAGGGGCGCGACCGCCGGGACCGCGAGGTGCTGCCGACCGGGCCGGCGGAGTCGCCGACCCCGCTCCCGACGCCGACGGACACGCCGCGCACGCCGCCGCCGTCCCCGACCGAGGAGCCGGAGCCGAGCGTCACGCCGACGCCCACGCCCACGGACACGGTCGAGCCCGTCGAGACACCTCAGCCCGACGGGGAGGAGCAGGAGAGCCCCGACCCGGGTGAGCAGCAGTCCAGCGCGCCCCCGCCCACGCAACCCCAGGACGACCCGCCCCTCCAGCAGGAGGGCCGCCAGCCGCAGCGCTAGCCCAGCACCACGTCGAGGTAGTCGTTGGTGAACACCCGGCGCGGGTCCAGGCGGTCGCGCAGCGCGACGAAGTCGTCGAAGCGGGGGTAGACCTTGCGCAGGTACGCGGCGTCCCTGGTGTGCAGCTTGCCCCAGTGCGGCCGGCCCTCCAGCCGGTTCATGATCTCCTCCACGCCCTCGAAGTACGCGGGGTTGGGCGTGGGGCGGTAGATGTGGCAGGCGACGTAGGCGGAGTCGCGGCCGTACGCGGTCGACAGCCACGCGTCGCTGGGCGGCGTGACGCGCACCTCGACGGGAAAGGTGATCTTCCAGTCCATCCTGTCGATCAGGTCGCGGGTCTCGCGCAGCGCCTGGGCCAGGTGCCGGCGCGGCACGGCGTACTCCATCTCCAGGAAACGCACGTCGCGGCGGGCCGTGAACACCTTGTACGAGGTGTCCACCGCCTCGGAGTCGCCCAGCGCCGCCGCGCTGATCGCGTTGATCCGCGGGATCAGCGCCGGACGCCGCCCGCCGACGGCGCACGCGGCGCCGAAGACGGTGTTCTCCAGGAACACGTTGTCCAGCCAGTGCTTGAGCGCGCTCGGCGGCCTGGCCGGGCCCGCGTCCCGGTTGTTGGTCTTGACCAGGCAGGCGTCGGTGTGCGGCAGCCAGAAGAAGTCGAGGTGCTCGTTGGCCGAGGTCATCGAGTCGAGCGAGGCGAGCATGTCGGTGAGCGTCATCCTGCGCCGCCGGTTGCGCAGCAGGAACGCGGGCTCCACCCGGAACGTCACGGCCGTCAGCACGCCGAGCGCCCCGAGCCCGACCCTGGCCGCGTCGAACAGGTCCTCGCCGGGCGCGGCCGTGACGACCGAGCCGTCGGCGAGCACCAGCTCCAGCTCGGCGACCTGGTCGGCCAGGCCGCCGCTGTCGCGGCCGGTGCCGTGGGTGCCGGTCTGGATCGCGCCGGCGACGGTCTGCTCGGTGATGTCGCCCATGTTGGCCAGGGCCAGGCCGCGCTGGTCGAGCAGCTCGTTCAGCACCTTGAGCGGCGTGCCGGCCTGGACGGTGACGCGGTCCTCGGCGGCGGACCTGATGCCGCTCAGCCCCTCGGGACGCAGCATGATCCCGTCGGTGAGGGCCACCCCGGTGAAGGAGTGGCCCGTGCCCACCATGCGCAGGCGGCGCCCGGCGGCCGAGGCGTCCCGTACGGCCTGGACGACGTCCGCCACGCTCGTGGGGGTGCGCACCTCGGCAGGGGCGCCCGTCTGATTCCCGGCCCAGTTAGTGAAGACCATGAGGCGCCCCTCCGAGCGTCGTTCCGATTAAACGTGAACGATACTCACTTCTGCCAGCCTTCGGGAACCGGGAAAATCTGGCCGGGCTCAAGGTTCTGTCGCTTGATCACGTCGGAGACCGTCACCAGCTGGTACCCCTTGGCCTGCAGGGACTTGATGATGGACGGCATGGCGTCCACGGTCTGCTTGACCCAGTCGTGCATGAGGATGATGCCGTCGCGCTGGGCCACCTCAAGGGTCTTCTTCTTGATGGCCTCGACGTTCTTGCTCTCCCAGTCGTGCGAGCCGGCCGTCCAGAGGACCATCGGCATGCCGAACTCGGTCGCGACGTCGGACACCTGGATGTCGGCCAGCCCGTACGGCGGGCGCAGCAGCTTGGGCTCGACGCCCGCCGCCTTCTTGACCGCGTCCTGGGTCTTCTTGATCTCGCTTCTGATCTCCCCGGCTTCGATCTTGGTGAAGTCCGGGTGCCTGTAGCTGTGGTTGCCCACCTCATGGCCCTCGGCGACCATGCGCTTGACGAAGGCCGGACGGCTGGTGACGTACTGGCCCTCCAGGAAGAACGTCGCCTTGGCGCCGGTCTTCTTGAGGGTGTCGAGCAGAGTTCCCGCGTACTGGCCGGGCCCGTCGTCGAAGGTCAGCGCGAGGCACTTGACCTGCTCGCAATCGACCTCGGCCTTCTTCGGCGTCTGGGCGAACGCGGGCGCGGGAGCCAGAGTGACGCAAACTGCAGCGATAGCTAGAAGTGAAGTGATTTGTCGGGACATAGCAAAGCTTCCGGTGTGATGGGTGTTGCGAGGGATAACTCCCGACCGTAGCGGATCAACTCTTCATGGGTGAAGACGCTTCCGGAAGTCTCAGCAAACCCGAACCTCCGACGCCCACGACCGCCGCCAGCAGCGCCGCGCACACCGCGAAACCGAACGCGCTGGACGCGCCGAACAGGTCGGTGAGCCGCCCGCCCGCCCACGCGCCGATCGCCACGCCGAACCCGATCGAGGTGGAGATCCACGCCATGCCCTCGGTGAGCAGGGACGGCGGCACCAGCCGCTCGGTGAGCGAGAACCCGGTGATGAGCGTCGGCGAGATGGCCAGACCGGCCACGAACGCCACGGCGGCCATGACCCACGGGTCGTCCACGAGCAGGATCGGCACCAGGCCGACCACGAACACGCCCAGCGCGCGGACGAACCGGGCGCGCAACGAGATCCGCCACTGCCGCGAGCCGAACCACAGCCCCGACACCATCGACCCGCCCGCGAACGCGGCCAGCAGGAACCCGGAGACGCCCTTCACGCCGTGCTCCTCGGCGAAGGCGACCATGATCAGGTCCACCGAGCCGAACACCGAGCCGAGCCCGAGGTAGACGCACGCCAGCAGGGCGATGCCGGGGATCAGGATGGGCGTGCCGCCGCCCGTCCTGACCAGCTGCACGGGCGGCTGCGTACGCCGCTGCGCCGCCAGGGCCAGGCAGCCGCCGAGCATGCACACCAGCGCCACCACCAGCCCCGCGTACGGGTTGACCGCCGTGGCCAGCACCGTGACGAGCGCGGGCCCGGTGACGAAGACCACCTCGTCGGCCACGGACTCGAACGCGAAGGCGGTGTGCAGCGTTCCCGTGCCGCCGTGGATGGTGGACCAGCGGGCCCGCACCATCGACCCGATGGACAGGGAGGAGGCGCCGATCAGCAGGCCGGAGACGTACAGGGTCCATTCGGGCAGGCGGAGCGCGGCGCTGAGCATCAGCGCGGCCATCGCCAGCGCGTTGACCACGGAGAAGGGGGCGATCACCCGGTTCTGCCCGAACCTGTCCACCAGCCGCCCCGACAGCGGCGCCGCGATCGCGAAGGCCACGTTGGTGGTCGCGCCGACCGCGCCGGCGGTGGCGAAGGACCCGGTGACGGTGGAGATCAGCAGCACGACCCCGATGCCGAGCATGGACATCGGCATCCGGCCGACGAACCCGGCCAGCACGAATCCTTTGACGCCGGGCCCGTTGAACAAACCCCGGTAAGGCCCGACCACGCTGTTTCCCCCTTACTTGGCGACCCAACGATCGCGCACTGTCTGTCCGGATGGCAACTGAAATTTCCGGCGGGTGGGTTAACGTGTGCCTGATGTCCGGTCTTCCCTCTCTCCGCGCGGTCCTGCTCATGGTCCTCGGCGTGCTCGTGGTCACCGCCGTGGCCGGGGGAGTCGTCGTGCTCGTGGGCGATGACCTGGTCAGAACCGCCCAGGAGCCGGTGCGCAGGCCGATCACCCGCGTGACCCCGGAGGGCGCTCCGCGCCTCGACAAGCTCGTACCCACGACGGCGCCGGTCAAGGATTTCGGACAGGGCGGACCGGGCGTCACCGTGACGCCGCCGCGCGTGCTGGCGATCGCGCCCGGCACTGTCTCCAGGCGTACCAGGCTCGCCCTCGGCGCGCTCAGGCACGTGCAGAAGGCGGCCGTCGTGGACGCCGGCGCGGTCAAGGTCTCCGGCACGTCGCTGAACCTGCTGGCCGTCGACCCCGCCGACTTCCGCTCCTGGACGCCGCAGCCCGTCGCCGACCAGCCGGCCGTCTGGAGCGCGCTGGCCAGGGGCGAGCTGGTCGCCGAGGCCGGCACGATGCGCAAGTACAGCATGATCCTCGGCGCGATGTACCAGGTGGACGGCGGCCCGAGGCTCCGGGTCGCGGCCTCGGCCACGCTCGGGCTCTCCGGCGTGGACGGCCTGGTCAGTGTCGAGGTGGGCAGGTCGCTCGGCTTCGCGAAGGGCGTCGCGGTGCTGCTGCACGGCAAACCGGGCACCATCGGCGAGACCGGGGTGCGCAAGCTGCTGGGCAAGGGCGCGCAGGTCGTCGTGCTCGACGCGGCCAGCCGCGCCCAGCAGCAACGGCGGCAGCAGCAACAACAGCAGCAGCCGGTCAACGTCGGCCGGCCGGGCAGCTACCTGGAGCTCTACCAGGCCGCCGCCACCCGCTGCCCCGGCCTGTCATGGACGGTGCTGGCGGCCATCGGCCAGGTCGAGAGCAGTCACGGCCGCAACAACGGGCCCTCCAGCGCCGGCGCCCTGGGGCCGATGCAGTTCATGCCCGCCACCTGGAAGCACTACGGCGTGGACGGCGACGGCGACGGCAAGGCCGACATCTGGAGCCCGTACGACGCGGTGCCCGGCGCCGCCAACTACCTGTGCGCCAACGGCGCGGGCAAGGGCCCCGAGAAGCTGCGCAAGGCGATCTGGTTCTACAACCACTCGTGGGACTACGTGAACAAGGTCATGGGCATCGCCGAGGCGTACGCCCGCACCTACGCCTGAGGCCGCCCGCCGGGACGGACCGGACGCGGGCAGCAGGTGAGCGGGCACGGGACGGGCTCGGGCTCGTCCATCAGCTCCCTGACCATGCGCACGAACGCCGGATGGGTGCCGGCCGTGGCCGCGCGCTCCATGGGCAGGCCCAGCTCGGCGGCCACCTGCCGGGCCTCGGTGTCGAGGTCGTAGACGACCTCCATGTGGTCGGAGACGAACCCGATCGGCACCAGCACGACCGAGCCGGCGTCCGTCTTGCGCAGGAAGTCGCACACGTCGGGCTCCAGCCACGGCACCTGCGGGGGGCCGCTGCGCGACTGCCACACCAGGTCCCATGGCTCGTCGCGGCCCAGGGCCCGGTTGACCAGCTCGGCGCTCCTGCGGAGCTGGGACTCGTACAGGCCGCCCGAGGGGCCGGCGGTCTCGGCCATCGACACCGGGATGCTGTGGGCGGTGAACACCAGCCTGGCGTCGTCGCGGCCGAGCCGTTCCAGCGCCACGCGCGTGTGGTCGGCCATCGCCGCGACGAACCCCGGGTGGTCGCCGAAGTGCCGCATCTTGATCAGCTCGGGGCCGCCCTCGACGGAGATCCTGGCGATGTCCTCGTAGTACTGGCGGCAGCTCGAATATCCGGCGAACGCCGAGGTGGCGAAGACGGCGGCCCGGCGCACGCCGTCGGCCGCCATGCGCCGCACGGTCTCCTCGCCGAAGGGGTGCCAGTTGCGGTTGCCCCAGTAGACCGGCACGCCCACGACCGGGCGCAGCGCCTCGACCAGCTCGCGGTTCTGCTGGTTGATCGGGCTGACGCCGCCGAAGCCCTGGTAGTGCTCGGCCACCGCGAGCAGCCGCTCGCGCGGGACGCCGCGCCCCCGCACGACGTTCTCCAGGAACGGCAGCACGTCGTCGGGCCCCTCGGGGCCGCCGAACGACAGGAGGAGGAGAGCGTCGTAATCAGCCACGTGTCAAGCCTAGTCAGGAGGCCCGGTGGTCCGCGCCCGAGGGAGCACCGAGCGCGCCGCCTCCCGTGGAGCGGCGGTGACCAGGTAGGTTCGATCGAGTGAGCGCATTCGATGACATTCGTGACTATGTGGCCATTCCCCGGGTCCTCTCCCTGAAGCTCTCGCCTGACGGCTCCCGCCTGATCTCGGTCGTGCAGGCGCTCGAACCCGACGGCAAGTCGTACGGCACCGCGCTCTGGGCGATCCCCGTCGACGGTGAGCCGTACCGCCTGACCCGTTCCGCCAAGGGCGAGTCGGCCGCCGTCTTCACCGACGCGGGGGACGTGCTGTTCACCTCCGCGCGCCCCGACCCCACCGTCAAGGACGCGGCCGACGAGGTGCCCGCGCTGTGGCTGCTGCCGCGCGCCGGCGGCGAGGCCCGCCAGATCGCCACCCGTCCCGGCGGCATCGGCGCCGCCCGCACGGCGGGCGACGTGGTGGTGTTCGCCTCCGACGTGCTCGACGGCGAGGAGGCGACCGAGGACGAGCGGCGCAAGGCCCGCAAGGACGCCGGCATCAGCGCGATCCTGCACGAGGGCTACCCGGTCCGCTACTGGGACCACGACCTCGGCCCGGCCCGCACCCGGCTGTTCGCCGGCCGGCTCGGCGCCGACCGTCTGGAGGACGTGCGCGAGCTGACCCCCGACGCGGGCGAGGCGCTGCGCGACACCACCTTCGAGCTCACCCCCGACGGCTCCACCGTGATCGCCTCCTGGCGCCGGTACCTGCCCGGCGGCGACAACCGCACGGACCTGGTCGCCATCGACGTGGCCACCGGCGAGCGGCGCACCCTGCTCACCGACGAGGCCCACGACTTCGGCGGCCCGATCGCCGTCTCGCCCGACGGCACGCGGGTGGCCTGCGCGCGCGAGCGCATCACGAGCGTGGACGTCTCCGTCCGCGTGGAGCTGTGGATCGCCGACCTGGCCACCGGCGAGGGCCGGGCCTACGCCCCCGGCCTGTTCCCGACGGACGTCGCCTGGGCCCCCGACTCCTCGGCCCTCTATCTGGTCGCCGACCACCAGGGCCGCCGTCCGGTCTTCCGCGTCCCGCTGGCCGGCGAGCACACCAGGCTCACCGCCGACGACGCCGCCTACCTCGGGGTCAACGCGAGCGCCGACGGCACGTACGTCTACGCCCTGCGCAGCAACATCGCCCTCGCCCCCGCCCCCGCCAGGATCGACGTGGCCACCGGCGAGATCGCCGACCTGCCCTCGCCGGCCCCGCGTCCCGAGGTGCCGGGCACGCTGACCGAGATCTCGGCCACCGCCGACGACGGCGCGACCGTGCGCGGCTGGCTCGTGCTGCCCGAGGGCGCCTCGGCCGACAGCCCCGCGCCGTTCCTGCTGTGGATCCACGGCGGCCCGGTCGCGTCCTGGAACGACTGGCAGTGGCGCTGGCAGTCGTGGATCATGGCCCAGCGCGGGTACGCCGTCCTCATGCCCGACCCTTGCCTGTCCACCGGCTACGGCCAGGAGATGATCGACCGCGGCTGGGGCGACTGGGGCCCCCGCACCCAGGCCGACCTCGACGCCATCGTGGACGTCGCACTGGCCAGGGACGACATCGACAACGAGCGCGTGGCGGCGATGGGCGGCTCGTTCGGCGGCTACATGGCCAACTGGCTGGCCGGGCACACCGACCGCTACCAGGCCATCGTCACCCACGCCGCGCTGTGGAACCTCGACCAGTTCGCCGGCACCACCGACTTCTCCCTGTACTGGCAGCGCGAGTTCGGCGAGCCGGGCTCGGAGCGCTACGACCGGCTCTCCCCGCACCTGGCGGTCGGCAAGATCACCACCCCGATGCTCGTCATCCACGGCGACAAGGACTACCGGGTGCCGATCGGCGAGTCCCTGCGCCTGTGGTGGGACCTCCAGCGCTCCGACGTCGAGTCGAAGTTCCTGTACTTCCCCGACGAGAACCACTGGATCCTCAAGCCGGGCAACGTCATCGCCTGGTACGAGACCGTTCTCGCCTTCCTCGCCCAGCACGTGCTCGGCGAGGAGTGGAAGCGCCCGGACTCGGTGGCCTGATGACCGACTTCCTGCGGCTGGCCGAGGACATCGCCCGGGAGGCCGGCGACATGCTGCTGGCCAAGCGGCCCACGATGTCGGCGGACGTCGAGACCAAGTCCAGCCCCACCGACGTCGTCACCGTCCTGGACAAGGCGTCGGAGGAGCTGATCCGCGAGCGCGTCCTGGCGGTCCGCCCGGACGACCGCTTCCTCGGCGAGGAGGGCGGCGAGGCGCCGGGCGCGTCCGACGTGCGGTGGATCGTCGACCCCGTGGACGGCACCGTCAACTTCCTGTACGGCCTGCCGGACTGGGCGGTGTCGATCGCTGTCGAGGTGGCCGGGCAGGTCGTGGCGGGGGTGGTCAACGTGCCGGCGCGGGGAGAGGTGTTCACCGCCGCGCTCGGCGAGGGCGCCTGGCTGGGCGGCGCGCGGCTGCGCTGCAACAGAGAGGTGCCGATGGCCAGGGCGCTGGTCGCGACCGGGTTCGGCTATTCGGCGCCGCGCCGCGAGGTCCAGGGGCGGGTCGTGGCGTCGGTGCTGCCGCGGGTTCGTGACATCCGGCGCGGCGGCTCGTGTGCCATCGACCTGTGCTCGGTGGCGGCCGGGCGGGTGGACGCGTACTACGAGCGCGGCACCAACGCGTGGGACTTCGCCGCGGCCGGGCTGGTGGCGACCGAGTCGGGAGCCCGGCTCGGCGGGCTGCGCGGCCGTCCGGCCGGCCCGGAGTTCGTGCTGTGCGCGGCGCCCGGCCTGTTCGAGGAGCTGCACGACCTGCTCGTGCCGCTGGACCCCGAACGCGACTCCTGACGGATCGGCGCGCATGACGGGACGGCCGGGACCCCATGGGCCCCGGCCGTCGCACACGTCTGTCTAACGCGGCAGCGGGATGCCGTGATCGTCGGCCAGGCGGCGCAGGTCCTCGATCTCGGCGGTGAGGGTGTCGGCGAGGTAGTCGTCGCCGGTGCAACGGGCCTCGGTGAGGCCCTTGTAAGCCTGGTCGAGGCGGCGTTCGATCGTGGTGGTGAACTCGCCCATCTCACCTACTCTCTCAGGGGTTCGATCCGTGCGGGGTGAAGTGGACCCCATTGCCAGTGGATGTCCGGGCAATGGGTGTCCCGACGGCATACCCCGGGTTATCGCCCTCTGAAACATGAATTTCCGCGGCCCCTGCCCGGTCCACCCCTGGACATGCCTTACCGTGCGCTTATCGAGCCTGTAGGCAGAATGAGGCACCGGAACCGGAAAGAGGTGTACCAGGCGTGCGAGTGCTGGTTGTAGAGGACGAGCGGGTGCTCGCCGACGCGATCGCGACCGGGCTGAGGCGTGAGGCCATGGCCGTCGACGTCGCCTACGACGGCGGCGGCGCCCTTGAGCGCACCTCCTACATCGACTACGACGTCATCGTGCTCGACCGCGACCTGCCGGTCGTGCACGGCGACGAGGTGTGCCGCAGGCTGGTCGAGCAGCGTTCGGCCTCGCGGATCCTCATGCTGACCGCCTCCGGCGACGTGGACGACAAGGTGGAGGGGCTCGGCCTCGGGGCCGACGACTACCTGGCCAAGCCGTTCGTGTTCATCGAGCTGGTGGCCCGGGTGCGCGCGCTCGGCCGGCGTTCCGCGCCCGCGCTGCCGCCCGTGCTGGAGCGGGCCGGCATCCGCCTCGACCCGGGCAAGCGGCTGGTCGAGCGCGACGGCAAGGAGATCGTCCTCACCAAGAAGGAGTTCGCGGTCCTGGAGGAGCTGATGCGCGCCGAGGGCGCGGTGGTCAGCCAGGAGGACCTGCTGGACAAGGCGTGGGACGAGAACATCGACCCGTTCACGAACGTGGTCCGGGTGACCATGATGACGTTGCGGAAGAAGCTGGGCGAGCCTCAGGTGATCGAGACCGTGCCCGGGGTTGGGTACAAGTTGTGAGTGAACGGCCAGAGGGCGGGGCGGGGCCGACGCATCCGATGATCAGCCCCCATTCGGCCAGGAAGGCGACGCGCGTGCAGGAGGCGCCACCCCCGAGCGGGCCGCCGGCCTGGGACGGCCCGCCCCCGCCCGGCTCCGAGACGCCCGTCCGCAGCCCCCTGGAACGTGTCAAGGGGCTGCCGGCCAAGGTCAGCATCCGGTGGCGGCTCACGCTCACCTACAGCGCCCTGGTGTTCGCCGCCGCGGCCGTGCTGCTGTTCGTCGTCTACTCGATCGTGGGCAGGTCGATCGAGAACGCCTGGCCCGACCTGATCACCGACGACCTCGACCCCCTCGACGCCGCCATCATGCAGAACCGGTGGACCCTGGCCAAGGGGCGGGCCGTCAGCAGCGCCCGCGACGCGTTGTTCAGCAGCTCGTTCATGGCGCTGGCCGGGGTCGGCATCCTCGCGCTCATCATCGGCTACTTCGTGGCCGACCGGGCTCTGCGGCCGGTCGCCCAGATGACCAGCGCGGCCCGCAAGCTGTCGGAGAGCACGCTGGCCCATCAGCGCATCGCCCTGCGCGGCCCCAACGACGAGCTGAAGGAGCTGGCCGACACCTTCGACGCCATGCTGACCCGGCTCAACGTCGCCTTCGACACCCAGCGCAGATTCGTGGCCAACGCCTCCCACGAATTGCGCACGCCGTTGACGATTAACCGGACCGTCCTGGAGATCGCGCTGTCGGATCCGGAGGCGTCGGAGGATCTCAAAGCGCTCGGCCGTACGTTGCTGGAAGTCAACGCGCGTAACGAGAAGCTCATCGAGGGGTTGCTGTTGCTCGCCAGGAGCGAACGCGAACTCGCGGTGCGCAAACCGCTCGACGTTCAGGAAGTCGCGCAGACGGCCGTGGAACAGCTCGCGCCCTTCGCCGCGGAACAGGGCGTGACCGTTGTGGCCGAACTGGTCAGCGCGCCTACCGTGGGCGACCCGGTGCTTCTGGAGCGGTCGGTCGGCAACCTGCTGGAGAACGCCCTCAAGTACAACCTTCCCGAAAGCGGAAAAGTCTGGATCCGAACGGGAATGGCGGACGGGGGGCTGGTTGTTCAGGTGGCCAACACGGGGCAGCACGTCCCGGCGTACGAGGTGAACAGCCTGTTCGAGCCGTTCAGGAGGCTCCACGCCGACCGCGTGGAATCGGCCAAGGGCTCGGGGCTGGGGCTGTCCATCGTGCGTGCGGTCGTGCAGGCACACGGTGGGAACGTGACCGCTGTGCCACGAGATGGCGGAGGACTTGTGGTGACGATTCGGCTTCCGACACGTTGATCGAGCGCCCTTGTGTGGGCCATGGGGCGCTGACGGGGTGACGTTCCGGTGTGTTCGTCCGCGTGTTGATGTAGTGGGGGCGTCTCGTTCTCGCCGTACATGTGGTTGGATGTGCCGTCGAACACGGTGGTGCATGACGCCAAGGCTGTGGGTTTCGCCATATTTGGCTAACCATTGCCGTCGGCGGCAGGCCCGGACGTGTTGGGAGGTTCGTTGTCCGTTCGTGCGGGGTACCGATGGAAAATCTCCCCGACGGAACGGGCACAAGATGGGCCTCCCGGACGTTAGAAGACGCGCGATGAGCGCGAAGACATATAGATGAGGGGGATGGAGTAAGCACAATGGCTACCGACTACGACAGCCCGCGAAAGACAGACGACGACCTGGGGGAGGACAGCCTCCAAGAACTCCAGGCACGGCGTACCGACAAGTCGTCCGGCAGCATCGACATCGACGAGACCGACCTCGCCGAGTCGCTGGAGCTGCCCGGCGCGGATCTGTCGAACGAAGAGCTCTCCCTGCGGGTGATTCCCCGCCAGGCCGACGAGTTCACCTGCTCGCGCTGCTTCCTGGTGCACCACCGCAGCCAGCTGGCCTCCGAGAAGAACGGCCAGCAGGTCTGCCGGGAGTGTGCCGCCTGACCGCTGGAGCGAAGGAGCTCAGGGTGAGGGACCCAAGGAACGACCGAGCCCGCCTGCCCTGAGCGGTCGTGACCAAGTGGACGGAGGCATCGCGTGGCCGAACCTGAGAAGGACGACCGGCAAGTTGACGACGGGAGCGCCGACCCCGAGAAGGAGGTCGGCGAGCTCGTCGTACGGCTCACCCAGCCGGGTGAGCTGGAGCCGGCCGAGCGGCGCAGGCTGCTCGGCCGACTGGCGAAGTCCCTGGCCACAGGGGCGAAGAAGGCACGAGCGAGCGGCGCGGGCCGCGGTCGCTGGCTGGCCGAGGTCTTCCTCAGCATCGCGCCCCGCATCCCCATCCGCGACCTGCACACGCTGTCGGAGCACCATCACGGCCTCACCGGCGAGGAGCTCGCCGACGACCTGGTGCGCACCGCCCAGAAGGCCACCATGACGGTCGGGGCCATCGGCGGAGCACTCGCGGCGGCCCAGTTCGCCGCACCACCCCTCCTGCTCTCAGCGCCCGCGCAGCTCGTGGCGGAGACCATCGTCGTCGCCGCGATCGAGGTCAAGCTCCTGGCCGAGCTGCACGAGGTCTACGGCGTCCGCGTCCAGGGCACCGGCACCCAGCGGGCCTTCGCCTTCACCTCCGCCTGGGCCAAACAGCGCGGCATCGACCCCCTCGCCCCCGCGTCCGTCTCGCTCGCGCTCGGCGCGGCGTCCAAGGCCGCTCTTCGCAACCGCCTCATGCGTACGCTCGGGCGTCATCTGACCACCTTCGGCCCCTTCCTCACCGGGGCCGTCGCCGGCGGCGCGCTCAACCGCGGCGCGACCGGCAAGCTCGGCAAGGCCATCCGCGCCGACCTGCGCCTCAAGGGCCCGTCGTTGCCGACGCAGGCTCCCCCTGACGAGCTGACGCCGTAGTCCGGCGCACCGGGACGGCTCAGACGTCCCGGTCGTCCACCACGCGCTTGAGCTTGCCCACCGACCGCTCCAGCGTCTCCGGGTCCACGACCTCGACCTCGACGCTCACCCCGACGCCCGCCTTGACCGCGTGGCGCAGCGCGCGCCCGGCCTCCTCACGAGCGGTCGCGCCCGGCCGCGCCTCGACCCTGACGGTGAGCACGTCGAGCCGGTCCGGCCGGGTCAGGTGGAGCTGGAAGTGCGGCGACAGGCCGGGCACGCGCAGCACGAGCTCCTCGATCTGGGTCGGGAACACGTTCACGCCGCGCAGGATGATCATGTCGTCGGTGCGGCCGGTGACCTTCTCCATGCGGCGGAAGGCGGGCCTGGCCGTGCCGGGCAGCAGCCTGGTCAGGTCGCGGGTGCGGTAGCGGATGACCGGCATGGCCTCCTTGGTGAGGCTGGTGAACACCAGCTCGCCGCCGTCCGGGGCCGGTTCGCCGGTGAAGGGGTCGACGGTCTCGGGGTAGAAGTGGTCCTCCCAGACGTGCAGGCCGTCCTTGGTCTCGACGCACTCGTTGGCCACGCCGGGGCCCATGACCTCCGACAGGCCGTAGATGTCGACGGCGTGCAGGTCGAAGCGCTCCTCGATCTCGGCGCGCATGCGCTCGGTCCAGGGCTCGGCGCCGAAGATGCCGATCTCCAGCGAGCTCTCGCGCGGGTCGAGGCCCTGCGCGGCGAACTCGTCGAGCAGCGCCAGCAGGTACGACGGCGTGACCATGATGACCCTGGGCCGGAAGTCGGTGATGAGCTGGACCTGCCGGGCCGTCATGCCGCCGGAGACCGGCACGACGGTGCAGCCCAGCCGCTCGGCCCCGTAATGGGCGCCGAGGCCGCCGGTGAACAGCCCGTAGCCGTAGGCCACGTGCACCACGTCGCCGGGACGCCCGCCGGACGCCCGGATCGACCGGGCCATCACCTGCGCCCAGACGTCGAGGTCGGCCCGCGTGTACCCCACGACCGTGGGCTTGCCCGTGGTGCCCGAGGAGGCGTGGATCCGCGCCACCTGCTCGCGGGGCACGGCGAACATGCCGAACGGGTAGGACTCGCGCAGGTCCTCCTTGGTGGTGAACGGGAAGTGCGCGAGGTCGTCCAGGCTCCGGCAGTCGTCAGGGCGGACGCCGTGCTCGTCGAACTTGCGCCGGTAGAGCGGCACGTTGTCGTAGGCGTGCGCCAGCGTCCAGCGCAGGCGTTGCAGTTGCAGGGCCATGAGCTCGTCCCTGGAGACGCGCTCGACCGGGTCGAGCTCCTCCGGGGACGGCGGGGGGACGGGCCTCATCTCAGCTCCCTGCTGCGCCCGCGGAACTCCGCGACCACCCGGCCGCCGGCCCCGCGCACGGTGATGTCGTAGATGCCGCTGCGGCCGTAGCTGGTGCGCTCGGCCGCCTCGGCCACCAGCACGTCGCCCTCGTGGGCGGGGGCGACGAAGGTGATCTCGGCCCCGGCCGCCACGGTCACCGGGCCGCGGGTGTTGCACGCGCAGGCGAAGGCGGTGTCGGCCAGCAGGAAGACGTAGCCGCCGTGGCAGAGGGAGTGTCCGTTGATCATCTGGCCGGTCACCGCCATCCGGCACACCGCGCGGCCCTCGGCCAGCTCCACCAGCTCGATGCCCAGGGCGGCGGAGGCGGTGTCGGCGTCCATCATGCGACGCGCGCTCTCCACACAGGTCTCCCTTGCTTACTGACCGAATGTTCGGTAAACACTTCACCGTCCTGCCGAGCACTGTCAAGGGAGGGCCGGCGCGGTGGAGCGGTAAGGGCCGTTTGTGGGGTATGTCCTGGTTCATCAGCGGGTCGGCCTCGGCGCGTGAGGAGAGACGATGAGCAAGCCGTTCGCCTCGTCGGCGGATCTCGGTGAGAAGCGGCAGTCCCTTGAGGTGCTGGCGGACGGCGTCTACGCGCTCACCGCCGAGGGCGATCCCAACGTGGGCGCGATCGAGGGCGAGGACTTCCTGGTCTGCTTCGAGGCCCTGGCCACGCCCACGGCCGCCGCCGACTGGCTGGCCAGGCTGCGCGAGCACACCGGCAAACCGGTCAGATACCTCGTGCTCTCCCACTACCACGCGGTCCGGGTGCTGGGCGCCTCGGCGTTCGGCGCCGACGTCATCGTGGCCCACGACAAGACCCGCGAGCTGATCGCCGAGCGCGGCGAGCAGGACTGGGCCAGCGAGTACGCCCGGATGCCCCGCCTGTTCAAGGACCCCGCCTCGATCCCCGGCCTGACCTGGCCCACCGCCACGTTCAGCGACACCTTCACCATCGACCTCGGCGGCGGCAGGGGCGACCTGGTGCTGGCCCACTGCGGGCGCGGCCACACCGAGGGCGACCTGGTGGCCTGGCTGCCCGAACAGCGCATCCTGTTCGCCGGCGACCTGGTCGAGTCGCAGGCCGCGCTCTACACCGGTGACGCCTTCCACCGCGAATGGGCCGCCGGCACGCTCGACCGCGTCGCCTCGTTCGGGGCCGAGACGCTGGTGGGCGGCAGGGGAGCGGTGGCCCACGGCAAGACCGCGGTCGAGGCGGCCATCACCCAGAGCCGCGACTTCCTGACCGTGATGCTGCGCGAGGTCGGCGCGGCGGGCGGGCTGAAGGAGGCGTTCGAGCGCACCCACCGGGCCCTCGCGCCCCGCTACGGCGGCTGGCCCATCTTCGAGCACTGCCTGCCCTTCAACGTCTCCCGCCTCTGGGACGAGCTCCACGGCGTCGAACGTCCGCGCATCTGGACCGCCGAACGCGACCGCGAAGTGTGGGACGAGCTCCAGTCATGAGACCCGGGGAGTCCGTGCCGCAGGTGATCGTCGTCGGCGCGGGCCCGGTCGGCCAGACCGCCGCGCTGCTGCTGGCCAGATGGGGCATCCGGGTGCTGATGCTGGACCGGCGCCAGGCCCGCGACGGCGGCGGCTCGAAGTCGATCTGCCAGCAGCGCGACGTGCTCGACATCTGGGCCGCGGCGGGCGCGGGCCGGGTGGCGGAGGAGGGGCTGGCCTGGACCACGGCCCGCACCTACTACCGTGACCGCGAGCTGTTCTCCTGGTCCTTCGACGGCCAGGGCCCGCTGCCGCCCTGCGTGAACATCTCCCAGGCCCGCACCGAACAGCTGCTCGACGAGGTCATCGCCGACCAGCCGCTGATCGAGGTGCGCTGGAACCACGAGGTCACCGGGCTGGTCCAGGACCCGGCCGGGGTCGAGGTCCAGTGCGGGCAGCGGCTGCTGCGCGCCCCCTACGTGCTGGTCTGCGCGGGTGCCCGGGCCCAGCAGGTACGCCGGTCGCTCGGCGTCTCCTTCGACGGCGAGGCGTTCGACGACCAGTTCCTGATCTGCGACATCCGAGCGGAGCTGCCCGGCTGGGAGAACGAGCGGCGCTTCTACTTCGACCCGGTGTGGAACCCGGGCCGCCAGGTCCTCATCCATCCCTGCCCGAACGGGACGTACCGGATCGACTGGCAGATCGCGCCGGACTTCATCCCAACAAAAGACGATATTTCGCAGAAAATCCGGCAAATCATTGGGGATCGGCCGTACGAGGTGATCTGGCACAGCACGTACCGGTTCCACTCGCGGGTCGCGTCCCGGATGCGGGTCGGGCGGGTGCTGCTGGCGGGCGACTGCGCCCATCTGGTGGCGCCCTTCGGGGCCCGCGGGCTCAACTCCGGCGTGCCCGACGCCGAGAACGCGGCCTGGAAGCTGGCCTTCGCGCTCAACGGCTGGGCCGGGCCCGAGCTGCTGGAGTCGTACCACGTCGAGCGGCACGCGGCGGCGCTGGAGAACCTGGAGGTCACCGCCGCCACCATGCGCTTCCTCGCGCCGCGGACGGCCCGGGACCGGGCCAGACGGCGGGAGGTGCTGGAGGGCGGCCTGGTCGCCGAGGTCGACTCCGGACGCTTCGCCGAGCCCTACTGGTACGTCGACTCGCCGCTCACCACGCCCGAGCCGGAACGGCCGTTCCGGGGCCGTCCGCCTAAGGGCGCGCTGTGCGAGCCGGCCCCCGGGGTGATCCTGCCGGACGTGCCGCTGGCGAAGGGCAGACTGCGCGAGTTCTGCCGGGACGGTTTCCTCGTTCTGTTGGGCGATATGTGTGATTCGCGTTTGTTTGTGCAGGTCTTGGGCAAGGTCATTACGGCACCGCTCGCCGTCCGCGAGCTCACGGAGATGGATGCGTCCGGCTCGCTCGCCGAAAGACTGGGCGCGCGGCCGGACGAAGCATGGGTGATCAGGCCAGATGCCCACATCGCCGCGATCATTCCCCGCGGGGGGCCGGACGAGGTCGCGGCCGCCGTGAGCCGCGCCTGCGGCTCTCCTCTACCTGAGCCCTAGGAGGACTGCGTGACCGGCCGTAGCTCGTTTCTTATCGTCGCGAACCGCTTGCCGGTCGATCGCACGATCGAGCCAGACGGAACGGCCTCGTGGCGCAGGAGCCCGGGGGGGCTCGTGACGGCCATAGCGCCCGTGATGAAGCGCCGCCACGGCGCCTGGGCCGGTTGGCACGGCGCGCCGGACGAGCAGCTCGAACCGTTCGAGCAGGACGGCATGAGCCTCATCCCGATCCCGTTGTCGGCCCGCGAGGTCGAGCTCTACTACGAGGGTTTCTCCAACGCCACGCTCTGGCCGCTCTACCACGACGTGGTGGCGCCGCCGGTGTTC
The DNA here is from genome assembly GCF_044455665.1 of Nonomuraea sp. NPDC051191. Classification (NCBI taxonomy): domain Bacteria; kingdom Bacillati; phylum Actinomycetota; class Actinomycetes; order Streptosporangiales; family Streptosporangiaceae; genus Nonomuraea; species Nonomuraea sp. NPDC051191. The sequence continues at coordinate 63,613 of NZ_JBITEZ010000002.1, forward strand.
GAGCGGGAGATGTGGGAGACCTACCGCTCGGTCAACGAACGCTTCGCCGCGGCCGCCGCCGAGGCCGCCGAGGAGGGGGCCGTCGTCTGGGTGCAGGACTACCAGCTCCAGCTCGTGCCCGCGATGCTCCGACGGCTCCGGCCCGACCTGCGGATCGGCTTCTTCCTGCACATCCCGTTCCCGCCGGTCGAGCTGTTCTGGCGGCTGCCCTGGCGCAAGGAACTGGTCGAGGGGCTGCTCGGCGCGGACCTCGTCGGCTTCCAGCTTCCCGGCGGGGCCTCGAACTTCCGCAGGCTGTGCCGGCGGCTGCTCGGGCTGCCGTACAAGGGGAACGAGATCTTCCTCGACGACCGGGTGGTGACCACGCAGGCGTTCCCGATCTCGGTGGACTTCGGGCAGCTCGACTCGCTGGTGCGCGAGCCGCAGGTGGTGGCGCGGGCCAAGGAGATCAGGGGCGAGCTGGGCGATCCGGAGCACGTGCTGCTCGGCGTGGACCGGCTCGACTACACCAAGGGCATCGGCCAGCGCCTGGAGGCGTTCGGCGAGCTGCTCAAGGACGGCAGCCTGCGCCCGAACGAGGCGGTCTTCGTGCAGATCGCCACCCCGAGCCGCGAGCGCGTGGACGAGTACCGCAAACTACGCGACGACATCGAGCTGCAGGTGGGCCGGATCAACGGCGAGCACGCCCAGATCGGGGTGCAGCCGATCCAGTACTTCCACCAGTCCTACGGCCACGACGAGCTGGCCGCGCTCTACCTGGCGGCCGACGTCATGGTGGTCACGCCCCTGCGCGACGGGATGAACCTGGTGGCCAAGGAGTACGTCTCGTGCCACCACGACCTCCAGGGCGCCCTGGTGCTCAGCGAGTTCACCGGGGCGGCCGACGAGCTGCGGCAGGCGTACCTGGTCAACCCGTACGACATCGAGGACGTCAAGCGCCAGATGATCGCCGCCATGCGGGCCACGCCGCACGAGCTGGCCCGCCGGATGCGCACGATGCGCCGCCGGGTGGCCACCTACGACGTGGACCGCTGGGCGAGCGAGTTCCTCAGTGCCCTTGAGACACCTGCTTCACAGACTTCCACGCGTCGTAACGCTTCTTGGCGGTCCGGTTGACCACGATCTGCGCCACGGACATCCCGACGCCGGTGAGGATCGCGTAACCGATCGCCTCACCCATGCTGACCTCGGGCGAGTCGTCGTCGAGTGGCGGCTCCTTGCCGGTCGCCTTGACCCAGACGAACCCGAGCAGCTTTCTCATCCCCCAAGCGGTCGCCATGCCCACCAGACCACCGATGACACGCCAGGCGATGTCGGGTTTGTCCTCCGCCATGCCAACTCCCTTCCCCTATGTAACGAACACTAGTCTCTAACGCTTGCCGTCCCCCCGAAGCCGTACCATAAGGAGGCATGACTCAACAGCGACTACGCCATGCATCCATGCCGGAAAAGCCGACCCTCGACGGCTTGGAGCAGGTATGGGTAGCTCGCTGGCAGGAGGAGGGCACCTACCGCTTCGACCGCACCCGGCCGCGCGAGCAGGTCTACTCCATCGACACGCCGCCGCCCACGGTGTCCGGCTCCCTCCACGTCGGTCATGTCTTCTCCTTCACCCACACCGACATCATGGCCCGCTACCAGCGGATGATCGGCAAGTCGGTGTTCTACCCCATCGGCTGGGACGACAACGGCCTGCCCACCGAACGGCGGGTGCAGAACGTCTACGGGGTGCGCTGCGATCCGTCGCTGCCGTACGACCCCGACTTCGTTCCACCGGACAAGCCCGGCAAACGTGAGATCTCCATTTCGCGGCGCAACTTCGTGGAGCTGTGTCACCAGCTCACCGCCATCGACGAGAAGGCGTTCGAGGAGGTCTGGCGGCGGGTCGGCCTGTCGGTCGACTGGGACCTGCTCTACACCACGATCAGCGACGAGTCGCGCGCGGTGTCCCAGCGGGCGTTCCTGCGCAACCTCGGCCGCGGCGAGGCCTACCTCGCCGAGGCGCCCACGCTGTGGGACGTCACCTACCGCACCGCGGTGGCCCAGGCCGAGCTGGAGGACCGCGAGTGGCCCGGCTCCTTCCACCGCGTCTCCTTCTACGGCGAGCGCGGGCCCGTCTGGATCGAGACGACCCGGCCCGAGCTGATCCCGGCCTGCGTCGCGCTGGTCGCCCACCCCGACGACGAGCGCTACAAGCCGCTGTTCGGCACGTCCGCGCTCACGCCGCTGTTCGGCGTCGAGGTGCCGATCCTGGCCCACCACCTGGCCGAGCCCGACAAGGGGTCCGGCATCGCGATGATCTGCACGTTCGGCGACATCACCGACGTCACCTGGTGGCGTGAGCTGCACCTGCCCACCCGGCCGGTCATCGGCTGGGACGGCCGGCTGCTGCCCGAGCCGCCCGACGGCGTGGACGCCGAGCCGTACAAGGAGCTGGCCGGCAAGACCGTCCACAGCGCCCGCGAGCGCATCGTGGAGCTGCTGCGCGAGTCCGGCGACCTCGACGGCGACCCGCGCCCGGTGCAGCGCGCGGTGAAGTTCTACGAACGCGGCGACAAGCCGCTGGAGATCGTCACCACCCGCCAGTGGTACATCCGCAACGGCGGGCGCGAGCAGGCGCTGCGCGCCCGGCTGCTGGAGCGCGGCAGCGAGCTGGCCTGGCACCCGCCGCACATGCGGGTGCGCTACGACAACTGGGTCGAGGGCCTGACCAGCGACTGGCTGATCTCCCGCCAGCGGTTCTTCGGCGTGCCGTTCCCGGTGTGGTATCCGCTGGACGAGTCCGGCAACCCGGTCCACGACGCGCCGATCCTGCCGGCCGAGGAGTCGCTGCCGGTCGACCCGTCCTCCGACGTGCCGCCCGGCTACACCGAGGAGCAGCGGGGGGTGCCGGGCGGCTTCATGGCCGACCCCGACGTCATGGACACCTGGGCGACCTCGTCCCTGACGCCGCAGATCGCCGGCCGCTGGGCGACCGACGACGACCTCTACCGGCGTGTGTCCCCCTACGACCTGCGGCCGCAGGCGCACGAGATCATCCGCACCTGGCTGTTCTCGACGGTGGTCCGCTCCCACCTGGAGTTCGACGCGCTGCCGTGGAGCGACGTGGCGATCTCCGGCTGGATCCTCGACCCCGACCGCAAGAAGATGTCCAAGTCCAAGGGCAACGTGGTCACCCCGCTCGACCTGCTGGAGCAGCACGGCTCCGACGCGGTCCGCTACTGGGCCGCGAACGGCCGCTACGGCGTGGACACCACGTTCGACGTGGGCCAGCTCAAGATCGGCCGGCGGCTGGCGATCAAGATCCTCAACGCCTCGAAGTTCGTGCTCGGCCTGGCCGGCAGCGAGGGCGAGGTCACCGAGCCGATCGACCTGTCGATGCTGGCCGCCCTGTCCGACATGGCCCGCGAGGCCACGCAGGCGTTCGAGTCCTACGACCACACCCGCGCCCTGGAGGCCGTCGAGCGGTTCTTCTGGTCCTTCTGCGACGACTACCTGGAGCTGGTCAAGGCGCGGGCCTACGAGTCCGGGCCGGCCGCCGCCTCGGCGCACGCGGCGCTGCGGCAGGCCCTCGACACGCTGCTGCGGCTGTTCGCGCCGGTGCTGCCGTTCGTGACCGAGGAGGTCTGGTCGTGGTGGCGCGAGGGCTCGGTGCACCGCGCCGCCTGGCTGGCCCCCGAGCGCGGCACGGGCGATCCGGCGGTGCTGACCGTGGCCTCGGAGGTGCTGCGGCGGATGCGCAAGGCCAAGTCGGAGGCCAAGTCGTCGATGCGGGCCGAGGTGTCCAGGCTGACCGTCTCCGGTCCCGAGGCCGACCTCGTCCGGCAGGCCCAGGACGACCTGTGCGCGGCGGGCAACGTCGAGGAGTTCGTCCTGACCGGCGGCGACGAGCTGACGGTCGAGGTGCACCTGGGCTGAACCGCGGCGGCGTCCGCCTCGGACGGTGAGGGGCCAGGTCCCTCACCGTCCCGGCGGGCGTCGCCGGGCCCGGTGTGTCGCCGCCTGGGCGGGCCACTTCGGTACCCGGGCGTTTTATCGGTGCGCATCCTCGGCGCGGACGTGCCAGTCTTGAACACGTGCAGATCGACCGCCCCACCACACTCGTACCGCCCGTGCTGGCCAAGATGGCCGCATGGTGCGGGTGCCTGATCCTCGTCGGCGTGGTCGTCTACTTCTTCGTCCAGGCGATCGCCCGGCTCACGTTCGTGGCGCTGCCCGTGGCGATCGCGCTGCTGCTGACCGCGCTGCTGTTCCCGCTGACCAAGAGCCTGCGACGGGCGGGCCTGCGGCCCATCTACGCCACCTGGCTGACCATGCTGGTCGCGCTGGCCGTCCTGGCCGGCACCGGCTGGCTGGTCGGGGCGCGGGCCAGCGAAGAGTTCCCCAACCTGGTCACGCAGGTGCAGGCCACCGCGCGCTCGGTCCAGGAGTGGCTGATCACCGGCCCGCTGCACCTGAAGCAGGCCCAGATCACCGGGTACGTCGACGAGATCGCCACGATGGTCAACGCCCAGCGCACCGCCATCACCGGCACCGTGCTCTCGGCCAGCGCCGTCGCGATCGAGGTGCTCGCGTCCATCGTGCTGCTGCTCTTCGTCACGTTCTTCCTGCTCAAGGACGGCGACCGCATCTGGTCGTGGTTCCTGCGCGCCTTCGGCTCGATGTCGCCGCGGGTCGACCGGGCGGGCCGGGCGGCCTGGACCACGCTCTCCCACTACGTCCAGGGCACCGTGGCCGTGGCCGCCGTGCACGGCCTGATCATGGGCATCGTGCTGGCCGGCATGGGGGTGCCGCTGTGGGCGCCGCTGGCCGTGCTGATCTTCTTCGCCAGCTTCATCCCGATCGTCGGCATCTTCTTCGCCGGCACCGTCGCCACCCTCGTCACCCTCGGCGCCAAGGGCCTGGTCTACGCGCTGATCTTCCTGGGCATCCTCATCGTCGAGCAGCAGCTGGAGAACCACGTGCTCCAGCCGCTGATCGTGGGCCGGGCGCTCAACTTCCACCCGCTGGCGATCATCCTGGTGCTGTCCGTGGGCGGCATCCTGGCGGGCATCGCCGGAGCGGCCGTGGCCGTGCCGGTCGCGGCGGTGATCTACCGGGCGCTGCCGGAGCTGCGCCACAAACCGCCCGCCCTCCCGCCGCCGCCCGAGCACGGGCCCCCGGCGGGCGAGCCGCCGTCCGGCGACGCGCCGGCGGGCGGGCGTCCCGCCGAGGAGCCGCCGTCCGCGCCCGGCGGGCCGTCGGAGGGTGATGACGTGGGGCAGGCCGGGCGGTCCCGATCCGGTGTCGAGGGCGAGTCCGGGGGCCGCAGCGAGTAACCTCGTCACCCGTGACGCGTTCCTCCCTCACCACCCCGCCGCCGGACGCCTCGGCGCCCGCGGCCCATCCCGGCGCCCCGGCGCCGGGCAGCTCCCTCGGCTCCCACTACAGCCGCTGCTTCGGCTGCGGCCACGGCCACCCGACCGGCCTGCACCTGAAGGCGGCCACGCCCGACGGCGTCACGGTCGAGGCCGAGTTCACCGTGGGGGAGGCCCACCAGGGCGCGCCGATGCTCGCCCACGGCGGCGTGCTGGCCGCGGCGATGGACGAGGTCATCGGAATGTCCGTCTACCTGTTCCACAAGCCCTATGTGACGGCACGGCTGGAGACCGACTACCTTCTCCCCGTTCCCGTGGGCACGACACTCCACCTGCGCGCCTGGTGCAACGGGATCACGGGCAGGAAGGCGTACCTTGAGGCTGAGGGGCGCATCGGCGCTCCCGACGGACCGGTCGCCGTCCGCGCGGCAGCGCTGTTCATCGAGGTGAGCATGGAACACTTCGCCGAGCACGGCGATCTCGCGGCCATCGCCGCCGAACACCAGGACTTCGAGGTGAACCCGTGAGCGACGTGGAGGTCCTCATCCACCGGCTCGACACCGGGCTGCCGGTGCCGTCCTACGCCCACCCGGGCGACGCCGGCGCCGACCTCTACGCGGCCGAGGACGTCGAGCTGCTGCCGGGCGAGCGGGCCGTGGTCGGCACCGGCGTCGCGATCGCGCTGCCCGACGGCTACGCCGCGTTCGTGCACCCGCGCTCCGGCCTGGCGGCCCGCCACGGCGTCACGCTCGTCAACGCCCCCGGCACGGTCGACGCCGGCTACCGGGGCGAGATCAAGGTGACGCTGATCAACACCGACGCCAAGGAGCCGTTCCGCCTGCGGCGAGGTGACCGGGTGGCCCAGCTCGTGGTCCAGCGGGTCGAGCGCGCGGCCTTCTACGAGGTCGAACGCCTGCCCGGCTCGGTGCGCGGCGCCAACGGATTCGGATCGACGGGCCGCTGAAGCGGCGGTCCGGGAAGAAGCCTGGGGCCACGGCCCCGCGAACAGGGAGAGTGAGGAACGTGTTCCGACGTCGTCGTCGTGAGCAGCCGGAAGCGGTGGCCGAGCAGGAGTCAGCGGCCCCCACCCGTGAGTCCGGCCCGTGGGACGCCGACGAGCCCCACCCCGACACCGACAGGATCGACCTCGGCGGCCTGCGGCTGCCGCACAACCCCGACTTCGACGTGCGCCTGGCCTCGCTCGGCGACCAGCACGTCGGCGTCGTCGTCCTGTACGAGGACAGCTCGCTGCAGCTCCAGGCCCTGGCCGCGCCACGCTCGGCCGGCCTGTGGGACGAGGTCAGGACCAAGATCATGGCCCAGGCCCAGACCCTGGAGGAGCGGGAGGGCCCGTTCGGCGTCGAGCTGGCCGGGGAGGTCGCCATGGAAGGCGGCACCAGGGCGGCGCGCTACATCGGCGTCGACGGCCCGCGCTGGTTCCTCCTGGCGGCCATCACCGGCCCGGGAGCCTTCGACGAACGGGTCTCCGGGGCGTTCATCGACTTCGTCAAGGACGTCGTGGTCGTGCGCGGCAACGAGCCGATGACCCGCGAGGAGCCCATCACGCTGAGCCGTCCGCAGGAGCGGCAGGCCGGGGAGCAGGAGGAACGGCCGGCGTTCAGCCCCTTCAAGCGCGGTCCGGAAATCAGCGAGACCCGCTGAGTGTTACATTTGCGGGCACTCGCCCGGGCCCGTCCGGCGACATTCCCAAGACCCCCCATCGGCTATTCGCTGACGGCTTACCATCACATAGGCTGAACCATCATGAGTACGGCAGAGCCTCCGAAACGCGGGGGATTGCGGGGCTTCTTCAGTCGGCTGGCCACGACCCAGTCCGAGATCGAGGCCCAGGAACTGCGGGAAGACGCCGACGAGGTCGGCGCGACGCCCATCGTGTCGTGTGGCGGGCGCCGCAGATTCTGTGTAGCGGGTACGCTACGTACGGTGACACTGCGTCCCAGGGGCGGCGCTCCCGCCCTGGAGGCCGAGCTGTACGACGGGTCCGACGTGATCGACCTGGTGTGGCTCGGCCGCCGCAAGATCGCCGGCATCGAGCCGGGCCGCACGGTCAAGGCCGAGGGCCTGGTCAGCATGCAGGACGGGCGCAAAGTGATGTTCAATCCGCGATACGAACTGCGCCCAGGGAGTTGATCAGGTGAGTGCTGAGGCGGAAGAGGTCGCGCACGAGACCGTCGAGGCGGCGGTGCGAGCCCAGCTCGCCAAGGCTTTCGGTGGCGTCCGCGGCATCATCGAGGCCGCGGTGCCGACGATCGCCTTCACATTGTCGTGGATCTTCACCGAAGACCTGAAGAAGTCGCTCATCATCAGCATCTCGCTGTCGGTGCTGCTCCTGCTGGCCCGGGTGATCCAGCGGTCCACGCCGCAGTTCGTGATCAACAGCCTGATCGGCATCGCGATCGGCGCGTTCTTCGCCAGCCGGTCCGGCGACGCGAAAGACTACTTCCTGCCCGGCATCCTGTGGAACGGCGCGTACTCGGTGGGCATGCTGCTGTCCATCGTCACCCGCTGGCCGGTCGTGGGCTTCCTCATCGGCTCGGTCACCAACGACCCGGTGGGCTGGCACAAAGACGCGGGCATCGTCCGTCTCTGCACGCGGCTGACCTGGCTGCTCATGCTGCCGTGCGTGGTGCGGGTGGCGGTGCAGGGCCCGGTCTACCTGTTCGGCGGCGGCGACGAGGCGGTGGCCGCGCTCGGCTTCGCCAAGATCGTGATGGGCTGGCCCCTGCAGGTGGCGGCCCTGGCCGCGATGCTCTGGCTCCTCGGCCGCGGCCGCACCCCCATCAAGCCCCCGGTCGCCCCGGCCTGACCCGCCGGGGCTTGCTCCCGGTCACCGAACCAGGTGGGTCCGCCCACCTGGCACCTTACGAGCGTTGGAGCACGACAGCCGAAGCGGTGAGCCTGGAGATGACCACTTCCTCGCTGCCCGACTGGGTCTTCCCGCCACCGGGAGGCTTTGTCGCAGAAGACCTCGATGACCTTCCGAATCTGCCTGCGCACACTGAGTTGATTGACGGAAGCCTGGTCTTCGCCCGTGCTCAAGCGTCCTTTCACGCGATGATCGTCGACCTTCTCGCTGCCGGCCTCCGCGGAGCCGCTCCCGATGAGCTCAGAGTGCGCCGTGAGATGAGCGTGGTTCTCGGGCGCGATCAACGTCCTGAGCCCGATCTCGTCGTGCTGAAGGCCGAGGCCCTGGGCGACGGTCGTGAGACCTTCTACGAGGCGAAGGACGTGGTCCTGGCTGTCGAGGTGGTTTCACCTGAGTCCCGAAGCCGGGACCGGGAGCGTAAACCGGCTCTCTACGCCGCGGCCGGGATCCCGCACTTCTGGCGGGTCGAGGGTGAGGCGGGTGAGCCCGTGGTCTACGTCTACGAGCGCGATCCCGCCACCCGCGCCTACGCGCTCACCGGCATCCACCACGACAGGCTCAAGCTGACCGTCCCCTTCGACCTGGACGTCGACCTGAGCGGGATCCACCACCTCTGACCTCTTGACCCGCCGTGATGCTCGAACCTCAACGGGCAAGGGCCCCTGCGTGCTGCTGGGGCAAGGGGCCGTGCGGACCTCCAACCCATCCGAAGCACCGCTGAAGGTCGCCGCAGGGGGTGGGCGAAAAGGGCGGGGCGGCCACGTTCGTTCTCACCGCGACCGAGCTGGGGCTGGTGGCCACCATCAACACCGCGGGCCGGCCGGGCAGGGGCCAGGTCGTGGGGGTTGTGGGCGGCAGGAGGGTTCGGGGGGTTCGGGGGCGTGGGAGCCTGGGTGGGGTGAGGGGGAACTGGGTGGGTCGGGTGGTGGCGTGGGTGTGGAAGGCGCTGGGCGGGCGCGTTCGCTGGCGGGTGTTGTGGCTGACCCATGCCACCTTCATGGTCGGCGTCACCGGCCTCGTACGCGATGCCGACGGACGCGTGCTCGTGCTGCGCCACCGCCTGTGGCAGGAAGGGCGGCAATGGGGCTTCCCCACGGGGTTCGCCAAGAGGGGCGAGACCTTCGAGGGCACGGTGGAGCGCGAGGTGTTCGAGGAGACCGGCCTGAGTGTGCGCACGGGCCGGTTGTTGCGCGTGCGGAGCGGGTTCGGGCTGCGGGCCGAGGTGGCCTACGAGGCCGTGCTCGTCGGCGGCACGCTCAGGATCGACCCGCTGGAGATCCTCGAAGCCCGCTGGGTCGCCCCCGACGACCTGCCCGAGGGCCTGCAGGCCGCCCACCGCGACCTGCTCATCCCGAGTACGCCCACCCCGACCACCGACTGACCGCGACCACGATCACGGGCCCCTCGGGCGGCCGGTCGCGGTACTGGTGGTACTTGTCGGCCAGGGACTCCAAGGCCCACAAGCCGTCCTCGTGCACGGTCGCCGTGCCGTCGGCGCGGGCCCACCACAGCCTGGTCCAGTCGTCCTCGTAGTGGTCGGCGAGCAGGCTGACCCGCGGGTTCGCCCGGATGTCGCGCAGCCGCCTCAGGTCGTACGTGCTCTTCGGCTTGTGGTCGACGGCGGACACCACGGTGTCACCCAGGACGGCGAAGGTGACGGGCACCAGACGCGGCACCCCACCCGCGTCGGCCGTCGCCAGGCGGGCGACGCGGGCGCCCGCGAACAGCGAGCGGGCGCGGGCGGCGTCCAAGACCGGGCTCAGCGCTGGGAGAGCAGGTGGGCGAGCTCCTCCTCGACCTCCTGGCTGGCCACGAACAGCAGCTCGTCGCCGGCCTCCAGGGGGTCGTCGGCGGTCGGCACCAGCACCCGGCCCTCGCGCAGGATCGCCACCAGCGCGGAGTCGACCGGCCACGGCACCGACCCGGCGCGCTGGCCCACGACCGGCGCGTCCTCGGCGAGGGTCAGCTCGACCAGGTTGGCCTGGCCCTGGCGGAACGTCATCAGCCGCACCAGGTCGCCGACGCTGACCGCCTCCTCCACCAGGGCGCTCAGCAGCCGCGGCGTCGAGACGGCGACGTCGACGCCCCACGACTCGTTGAACAGCCACTCGTTGTTGGGGTGGTTGATGCGGGCCACCACGCGCGGCACGCCGTACTCGGTCTTGGCCAGCAACGAGACCACGAGGTTGACCTTGTCGTCGCCGGAGGAGGCCACCACGACGTGGCAGTTGCTGAGCCCGGCCTCGTCGAGCGAGGCGATCTCGCACGCGTCGGCGAGCAGCCACTCGGCGCGCGGCACACTGTCGATCTTGATCGCCCGCGGGTCGACGTCGATGAGCAGGACCTCGTGGCCGTTCTCCAGCAGCTCGGAGGCGATGGAACGGCCCACGGCGCCCGCGCCGGCGATGGCGATGCGCATCAGTCGTCCTCTTCCGGCGCCGCGGCGAGCACCTTGTTGATCCGGTCCATGTCGTTCTCCGCCGCGATGACGTGGAGCAGGTCGCCCTCCTGGACCACGGTCTCGTCCGTGATGGTCAGGGCCTCGCCCATGCGGTTGATGAAGGCCACGCGGGCGCCGGCCCGGCTCTCCAGGTCGACGACGCGGGTGGCGATCCAGGCCGGGTTGGTGGCGACCTCGGCGAGAACGACCGTGCCCGTGGGGTCGCGCCACAGCGGCTCGGCGCCCTCGGGCAGGATGCGGCGCAGGATCTGGTCGGCCGTCCAGCGGACGGTGGCCACCGTGGGGATGCCCAGCCGCTGGTAGACCTCGGCCCGCCGGGGATCGTAGATGCGGGCCACCACGTTGTCGACGCCGAACGTCTCGCGGGCCACACGCGCGGAGATGATGTTGGAGTTGTCGCCGCTGGAGACGGCGACGTACGCGGTCGCCGACTCGATCCCGGCCTCGGTGAGCACGTCGCGATCGAAGCCGACGCCGGTCACCCGCCGCCCCCGGAACCCCGCGCGCAGGCGGCGGAACGCCTGCGGGTCGCGGTCGATGATGGCGACGGAATGGCCGCTGTCCTCGAGGATGTGGGCGAGGGTCGAACCGACCCTGCCGCATCCCATGATCACTATATGCATACTCCCCCGCACTTCGCGGTCGGCCGGTTGCTCGACACCAGTATGGCCCGATGGGGGAGCGCCGCGTTTAGGGCATCGGCATGCGGCTAGCATCTCGTTACGTGGCGAAGGTAACGGATCTTGTCAAACGCGTGCTCGTGGGGCGCGCCCTGCGAAGCGGGCAGCTCCACGAGCAACTCCTGCCCAAACGCATCGCCCTGCCGGTCTTCGCCAGTGACGCTCTGTCCTCGGTGGCCTACGCCCCGCAGGAGATTTTGGTCATCCTGTCGCTGGCGGGCGTCTCGTTCTATTCCTACAGTCCCTGGATCGCCGTCGCCGTCGTGGTGGTGATGCTGACGGTCGTGGCGTCGTACCGGCAGAACGTGCACGCCTACCCCAGCGGCGGCGGCGACTACGAGGTGGCCACCACCAACCTCGGCAAGAACGCGGGGCTCACCGTCGCCAGCGCCCTCATGGTCGACTACGTGCTGACCGTCGCCGTGTCGGTGGCCAACGGCGTCGACTACGTCGGCGCGACCATCCCGTTCGTGGCCGACCACCGGCCCGCGATCGCCATCATCATCGTGATCCTGCTCACCGTGGTGAACCTGCGCGGCATCCGCGAGTCCGGCGCCGCCTTCGCCGTCCCCACGTACGCGTTCATGTTCGCGGTGATCGGCCTGGTCGCGTGGGGCGGCATCCGGCTGCTGGTGTTCGGCGACGAGCTTCGGGCGCCCAGCGCCGGGTTCTCCATCCGGCCCGAGCAGGCGAACCTGGCCTCCTTCGCCGCGGCCTTCCTGATCCTGCGCGCCTTCTCCTCCGGCTGCGCCGCGCTGACCGGCGTCGAGGCCATCAGCAACGGCGTGCCCGCCTTCCGCAAGCCCAAGAGCAAGAACGCCGCCACGACCCTGCTCATGATGGGCCTGATCGCCATCACCATGTTCGGCGGCATCATCGCGCTCGGGCTGGCCTCCGGCGTGCGGGTGGCCGAGCCGAGCGTCGTCGCCCACGACCTGCTCAGGCCCGACGGCACGCCGGTCGGCGACGGCTACTACCAGCAGCCGATCATCTCCCAGGTGGCCGACGCGGTGTTCGGCGGCGGCTCGCTGCCGTTCGTGGTGATCTCCGCGGTGACCGCGCTCATCCTGTTCCTGGCCGCGAACACCGCCTTCAACGGCTTCCCCGTGCTCGGCTCGATCCTCGCCCAGGACCGCTACCTGCCGCGCCAGCTCCACACCCGCGGCGACCGGCTGGCCTTCTCCAACGGCATCATCATCCTGGCGCTCGGCGCCTGCCTGCTGCTGTGGGGCTTCCAGGCCGACGTCAGCCGCCTGCTCAACCTCTACATCGTCGGCGTGTTCGTCTCCTTCACGCTCAGCCAGATCGGCATGGTCATCCACTGGACCCGTCATCTGAAGACCGAGACCGACCGCCTGGTCCGCCACCAGATGCACCGCTCCCGCGTGATCAACTTCTTCGGCGCCATCATGACCGGCCTGGTGCTGATCGTCGTGCTGCTGACCAAGTTCCTGGTCGGGGCGTGGATCGTGGTCATCGCGATGCCGGTGCTGTTCCTCATGATGAAGGGCATCCGCCGCCACTACGACAAGGTCGCGGCCGAGCTGGAGATCACCGACGACTACGAGCCCGCCATGCTGCCGGCCCGCAACCACGCGATCGTGCTCGTCTCCAAGATCCACAAGCCGACCATGCGCGCGCTCGCCTACGCCCGCGCCACCCGTCCCTCCTCGCTGGAGGCGATCACCGTGGGCGTCGAGGGCGACGAGGCGCGCCGGCTCCAGGAGGAGTGGGAGCGGCTGGGCATCCCGGTGCCGCTCAAGATGCTCGACTCGCCCTACCGCGAGATCACCCAGCCCATCCTCGACTACGTCAAGACCCTGCGCCGCCGCTCGCCGCGCGACGTGGTCACCGTCTTCATCCCCGAGTACGTCGTCGGCCGCTGGTGGGAGCACCTGCTGCACAACCAGAGCGCGTTGCGGCTGAAGGCCAGGCTGCTGTTCAAGCCGGGCGTCATGGTGACCAGCGTGCCCTGGCAGCTCCACTCCTCCGACCGGCTCAAGGGCCGCCCCGAGCCGTACGCGCCGGGCGCGGTGCGCCGTCCCTGGCACCAGACCGTCAAGGACGAAGGCGAGATCAAGGCGCGCTGACCAGCGTCCGCAGCCGCCAGGTGTCGGACGCCGTCCAGCCGCGCGGCGCGGCGACGGCGGCCCACCCGTCCACGATGTTGGCGCCGTAGCGGTGGCCGTGGCCGGGCGGCACGGACATCGCCGCCGTCATGTCCACCAGCACCTGCCAGAACGTCACCAGCGGGAACCAGTTCATCTGCGGGTTCACCCCGGGCCCGCGCTCGCCCTCCAGCCAGGCGGGACGGTGGTAGATGAGCGTGGGCGACCACCACACGACGGGATCGGTGGCGTTCTGGAGGTAGACCACGCGGGGGAGCGGCCACGGGCCCTTGGGACGTGACAGGTCGGCCGGGAGCTGGGCGAAGCGGGCCGTCCTGCCGTCCTGGTAGACGGGCCGCCAGATGGGGGTGCCGGGGTCGCGGTGGGCGGTGAGGTGGTTCCAGACGGGGTTGGCGTTCGGCGGGCCGACGAACAGCGCGCCGTCGGTCCGGGTGGCCAGGTCGGCCAGGTCGCGGAAGGAGTTCTCCAGCTCGTAGGAGCCCAGGCTCTCGCCGGCGACCAGCAGCCGGGGCCGGTGGGCGGGCGGGAGCCGGTCCCACCTGGCGCGCACCGCCTCGAACAGGGCCCGGCCCGCGGCCGCCGCCTTGTGCCTGTCGGCCAGGAACGACACCCAGCTCGGCAGGTAGGAGTACTGCACCGCGACCATGGCGGTGTCGCCGTTGTACATGAACTCCAGCGAGTCGGCGATGTGCTGGTCGACCCAGCCGGTGCCGGTCGTGCCGAGCACCGCGAGCACCGGACGGCCGAAGCCGCCCGTCCGCTCCAGCTCCCGTACGGCCACCGCGGCCTGCTCCTGGGGCGAGGTGGTGGCGTCGAGCCCGACGTACACGCGGATGGGCTCGGCGGCCGGACGGCCGGAGAAGGCTGCCAGCTCCGTGACCGTGGAGGCGGTGGCGGTGAAGCGGCGGCCCTCGCGGCCCAGGGAGTCCCAGGTCACCAGCGAGCCGGGGCCGCCGGACACCTTGGCCGAGCCCGGCCTGCGCACGCCCGGGTGGGTGCCCTCGTTGGCGACCGAGGAGACGTCGCTCATCTTGCTGAGGAAGCCGGAGAACAGCACGTCGTCGGCGAACAGCGCGACCATCGAGGCGACGATCAGCACGCCGACGACGTGGCCCACGTACGCGGGGACGTACCGGTCGAGCCAGTCGATCAGCTTGCGGCCGGCCAGCCGTACGAGACGGGACAGCAGCAGGAACAGGGCGAACAGCGTGACCGCCACCGCCAGGATCACCGGCGGGAACCAGGTGATGCGGGTGTCCATGCCCATGAGCGCCCGCACGTCGCGCTGCCAGTCGATGCTGTACCACAGCGCCACGACCGTCAGCCCGCAACAGCCGCCGACCATGATCTGCCAGGCGGCCCGCCGCCCCCGCTCCGGCAGCCGGTACGGGATCACCGCCCGCCCCAGCGCGCCCGCCGCGGCCCCCACCCCGTAGCCGAGGATGCCGGTGACCGCGCCCATCACGCCCTGGAACAGCCACGTGCGCGGCAGCAGCGAGGGTGTCAGCGAGGCGCAGGCGAACAGCACGGCCAGCAGCGTGCCCCCGAATCCGAGCCGCCGGCGCACCACCCGAGTCCTGTCCATCATCACCCACAGTAGTGACTCAAGTCCGGAAAGTGGTCGTCCGGGGCGCGAGGCGGGGCACGCGGACGCCGCCCGTGGCGGCTCACCATAGGGTGGGGGTGTGGAACAGGCATCTCTGGAGTTGACGGTCGGTCCGGTCGCGCATGGCGGCTGGTGTGTGGCGCGCCATGAAGGGCGGGTGGTCTTCGTCCGGCACGCGTTGCCCGGCGAGCGGGTGATCGCCGACGTGACCGAGGAGACGAGCCGGTTCCTGCGCGCCGACGCCGTGGAGATCCTGGAGCCCTCGCCCGACCGCGTCGTCCCGCCCTGCCAGTACGCCGGCCCCGGCCGGTGCGGCGGCTGCGACTGGCAGCATGCCACGCTGGAGGCGCAGCGCCGGCTCAAGGCCCAGGTCGTGGCCGAGCAGCTGCACCGCCTGGCGGGCATCGAGCGCGAGATCGTCGTCGAGGAGGTGCCCGGCGCCAAGGACGGGCTCGGCTGGCGCACCCGCGTGCAGTTCGCCGCCACCCCCGCGGGCGAGCTGGGCTTCCGCCGGCACCGCTCGCACGAGATCGAGGTCGTCGACGCCTGCCTGATCGCCCACCCCGAGGTCGAGGCGGTCGCGGCCGAAGACCACGACTGGCCCGGCGCGGCGGGCGTCGAGGTCATCGCCTCCGCCGGCGGCGACCGTGCCGTGGTGGTCTCCCCGCGTCCGCGGCGCAGCGTGAGCGTGCCCGACCTCGACGCGCCCGCCTCGATCCTGCTCGACCAGGGCAAGGGCCGCTCGGTGCCGCGCCGCGGCTCCGGCGTGCTCCACGAGCACGTGGGCGACCGCGAGTTCCGGGTGGCCGGCAGCGGCTTCTGGCAGATCCACCCGGGGGCGGCCGAGACGCTGCTCGACGCGGTGCTCGCCTACGCCGCGCCCGAGCCGGGGGAGTGGGCCCTCGACCTCTACTGCGGGGTCGGCCTGTTCGCGGCCGGGCTGGCCGAGGCGGTCGGGCCGGAGGGCGCGGTGTTCGGGCTGGAGTCCGACGCGGCGGCCGTCCGCGACGCCCGTGCCAACCTGCGCGACCTGCCGCAGGCCAGGGTCGAGCGCGGCCGGGTCGAGGAGGCGCTCGACCGGTTCCAGATCGAGCGCGCCGACCTCGTGGTGGTCGACCCGCCGCGGTCGGGCCTCGGGCGCGAGGTGGTGGAGCGCGTCGCGGGGCTGGAGGCGCTGCGCATCGTCTACGTCTCCTGCGACCCCGCGACGCTGGCCAGAGACCTCAAGTGGCTGGGCGAGCTGGGCTACGATCTGACCGATCTGCGGGCCTTCGACGCCTTCCCGATGACCCACCACGTCGAGTGCGTGGCGCTGCTGGTGAAGCGCTGAGAGGCGCCGCCCGGCCAAGGCGTGACCTCATCGTGACGGTTTGCCGGAACCTCGAGAGGGTGAAGCTGTCTATCGTGCATCCATGGTCGCCTCCGGAGGCACGGGCCGCTCAGGATCGGACAGGCCGCCGATGACACCGCTCGCGATGAGCCATCGGCACCTGCCCGGCGTGACCGTGATCGAGGTGCGCGGTGAGGTCGACGCCACCAACCACACACGATTACGGGAACACGTCCGGCAGGCCAGGGCGCGTCCGGGCGACCACGTGGTGTTCGACCTGAGCGCGATGACGTTCATGGACAGCTCGGGGCTGCACGTCCTGCTCGCCTGTCACCAGGAGGCGCTGGAGCACGACGCGCGCGTCCACCTCGCCGCCCCGCAGGGTGCTCCCGCCCGGCTGCTGGAGATCACCGGGGTCGACGCGCACCTGCCGGTCCACACGACCGTCGACGCCGCCGTGGCCGCCGCGGTCACGGCCGGTCCGCCCTCCTGAGCCTCTGGTCCGAGCCTTTGGTCGCGTCCGGCGAGACCAAGGACGGACGCGCCGCGCGGGGAGGCGTCCCTAGCGTCGGGGCATGACGCACACCACCCTCGCCGGGCGCGTGCAGGAGATCGACGCCGTACGCGGTTTCGCGCTGGCGGGCATCCTGGTCGCGAACATCGGCTTCCTGGCCGACCCCGGGTACGCGCTGTCGGGCGCCATGCCCGCCCCCGACGGGCCCGTGGCCCTGGCCGTCACCGCCTTCGTGCTGACGAAGTTCTACATCATCTTCTCGTTCCTGTTCGGCTACTCCTTCACGCTCCAGATGCGGGCGGCCGAGCGGGCGGGGGCGAGCGTACGGGCCAGGACGCTGCGCCGGTGCCTGGCCCTGTTCGTCATCGGCGTGGCCCACGGCCTGTTGTTGTGGATCGGCGACATCCTCACCCTGTACGCCGCGCTCGGCGTGGTCCTGCTGGCCCTGCGCGGGCTGAAGCCCAGGACGGCCGTCATCGCCGGCTCCTCGATCATCGGCGTGCTGACCCTGTTCTGGCTGGCGCTCGCCTGGCTGTCGACCCTCGACCCGGCCGCGGGGCAGCCCGTACCGGCCGATCCGGCCGAGGCGGCCCGCGTGCTGGGCCTGGCGACCGGCGGCCCGCTGGACTTCCTGACGATGCAGACCGAGCTGTACCCGCCGCTGGTGACCATGATCTGGCTCTTCCAGGGGCCGGCCGCGCTGGCCATGTTCCTGTTCGGGCTCGCGGCCGGCAAGTCCAGGCTGCTGGAGGACCTCGGACGCTGGTCGCACCTGCTGCCCCGCGTCCAGTGGGTGGGCTTCGGCGTCGGCCCGCCCGGCGGCCTCCTGTACGCCTGGACGTCGGGTCGGAACGGCGCGGTGGAGCTGGTCGGCGGCGCGGTCAACACGATCACCTCGATCCTGCTGGCCGCCGCGTACGTCGCCACCCTGCTCCGGGTGATCGGCCGGTACCCGGCGGCGGGCCGCGTCCTGGCCGCCCCGGGACGGGTGGCCGCCTCCAACTACGTCGGCCAGTCCCTGCTCATCGCCCTGGTCTTCACCGGGTACGGCCTCGCGCTGGCGGGCCGGCTGTCGCCGATCGCGGTGATGGGCGTCGCCCTGGTGATCTACACCCTGCTGGTGTGGGCGAGCGGACGCTGGCTGCGCACCCACCGCCACGGCCCGGTGGAGTACGTGCTGCGCCGGGTCACCAACTGGCGCTGAGGGTCAGAGCCAGCCCATGCGCTGGGCGGTGCGGATCGCCTCCAGCCGGTTCTGGGCGTTGAGCTTGGTCATCGCGCTGGACAGGTAGTTGCGCACGGTGCCCTCGGTCAGATGGAGCTCGCCGGCGATCCTGGAGATCGTCGCTCCGTCGCCCGCCAGGCGCAGCGCGTCGCGCTCCCGCTCGGTCAGCGGGCTGTCGCCGGCCGCCATCGCGGCGGCGGCCAGCTCGGCGTCCAGGTAGCGGCCGCCGGCCATGACCTTGCGGATCGCCATCGCCAGCTCCTCGGCGGAGGCGTCCTTGCCGAGGAATCCGCTCACGCCGGCGGCCATCGCCCTGCGCAGGTAGCCGGGGCGGCCCAGGCTGGTCAGGATGACGATCTTGCACTGCGCGCTGATGTGCTCGGCGGCGCTCAGGCCGTCCATGCCGGGCATCTCGATGTCCAGCACGGCCACGTCGGGGCGGTGCTCGGCGACCGCGGCCACGACCTCGTCGCCCCGGCCCACCTGCGCCACGACCTCGATGCCGTCCTCCAGGTCGAGCAGGGCGGCGATCGCGCCGCGGATCAGGTGCTCGTCGTCGGCGAGCAGCACGCGGGTGGTCATGCCGGCACCGCCGCGCGCAGCAGGTAGCCGCCGTCGCCCGTCGGCTCGGCCCGCAGCACGCCGCCCGCCGCGCCGACCCGCTGGGCCAGGCCCGCCAGCCCGATGGCCGCGTGCTCGCCCACCGGGCCGCTCACCCCGTCGTTGGACATCTCCAGAACCCCGTTCTCGATCGTGATCGTGCAGCGTTCGGCCTTGCTGTGCTTGAGCACGTTGGTGGCGCCCTCGCGGACGACCGTGGCGAGCAGGGTGCGCGCCTCCGGGGCCAGCGCCGCGGTCTCGGCCCGTACCGTGCAGCGGACCTCGGCGGCCTCCAGCACCGCCCGGACGCCGGCCAGCACCTCGTCCAGGTCGAGCGCCCGGTAGTTCTGCACCACCGCGCGCACCTCGCGCAGCGACCGCCTGGCCAGGTCGCGCACCTCGAACATGGTCCGCCCGGCGGCGGCCGGGTCGGCCGGCAGCGACCCGGCGGCCTGGGCGGTCCTGGCCGAGACGTCGGCCAGGCTCTGCCCGAGCAGGTCGTTGAGGTCGCGGGCGAAGCGCAGCCGCTCCTCCGAGACCGCCAGCCTGGCCCTGGTCTCCTGCCCTTCGTGCGCCTCCTTGGCCACCCGCCACAACCACAGGTTCGCCAGCACGCCGCCCACGCCGATCGCGGTGAACATCGCCAGGACCACGACCGCCATCAGCATCTCCATGGGCATGCCCATGGTCAGCGCGAGGACGAGCGCGAGCACGGCGATCCAGCCGACGGACAACCAGACGATCGTCCGCCGGCGGACGTAGGGGGCGAGCATGGCCAGCCACACCGGTATGGCGTACAGGACCGTGCAGGCCGAGAGGACCAGGGCGAGCACCCCGGAGACGGCCAGCAGCGCCGTCGGACGCGGGCCGCCGCGCACGGCGATCCGGAACGGCCGCGTGGCCAGCGCCATGAAGACCAGCAGCAGCACCCCGGCGACCACGAACGCCTGCCAGGGCAGGTCGACCGACTGGGCGAGGATGTACAGGTTGTAGAAGCCGGTCGCGGAGACCAGCAGGATGATGTCGGTGGAGTAGACGATCAGCCAGCGGACCTTGTCCAGCCGGGTCGGCCGCCTCATGCGGGCACCGCCGCGCGCAGCAGGAACTCGCCGGTGGGCGTCGGGGCGGCCGAGAACGAGCCGCCCGCCGTGGTCAGGCGCTCCGACAGGCCGCGCAGGCCACTGCCGGGGGCCACGGGGAGATCCTTGACGCCGTCGTTGCGCATCTCCAGCACGCCGCCGTCGATCGTGATCGCGCAGGTGGTGGCCGAGCTGTGCTTGAGCACGTTCGTGCCGCCCTCGCGCACGACCCACGCCAGCAGCGCGCGTCCTGCGGGGGACAGGTCGGCGGCCCTGGTCTCGATCAGGCAGCGCGCGCCGACCGCCTCCAGCGCGGCCCGTACGCCGGCGAGCTCCGCGTCCAGGTCGAGCGTGTGGTAGCCGTCCACGGCCAGTTGCACCTCGGCCAGCGAGCCCTGGGCCAGCCGGCGCACCTCGTCCATCTCGGCGAGGGCTCTGGCCTGGTCCTTGGCCGACAACTTGGCCGCCAGCTCGCTCTTCAGCGTGATCACCGACAGGCTGCGGCCGAGCAGGTCGTGCAGGTCGCGGGCGAAGCGCAGGCGTTCCTCCGCGATGGCCAGGCGGGCCTTGGCCTCCTGGCCGTCGTGGGCGTCCCTGATCGTCCACCAGAGCCAGCGCCACAGCAGCGTGGCCGCGACCAGCAGGACGCAACTGACCACCTCGGTGATCAGCGTGCCGACCCAGGACCGGTCGGTGATCAGTGTGACGTACGCGCTGACCAGGCCGGTCACGGCGGCGCCCAGGCAGGCCGTGGCCCACAGCGGCAGGTAGAGCGCGGCCACCGACACCCACAGGACGCCGGCCTCCAGCCAGGTGCTCATGTCGGCCAGCTCCTGGTGCGGCAGCAGCAGCACCGAGCCAGCCGCGAACGCCCCGGACAGCAGCAGCCTGGCCGTGGGCCGCGGCCGGCCGTCGAAGGCGGCCCGCAGCAGCAGGGGGAACAGCGTGAACTGGCCCACCAGGCAGGCGATCGTGAGCAGCGCCCGCGGGACGGTGATGACGCCCCGCGCCGCGAAGATGACGACCAGGGTCACGAACACCACGCCCAGGAGGGTGATCATGGCGTCCATCCAGTAGATGAGGATCTTGCGCGCGCCCTCGGCCCGGTTCGCCACCGTCTCCCTCACCCCCTGGATTTGTGCGAAATCCTATGTCAGGAGTGGGTAAGCCAGAGAATTCGGGATACGTCCGGTTTGGGAGGTTTGCCGCGCAGCGACAGCCAGGCCAGCCCGTGCCGGACGGCGTAGTCCGACAGTTTGCGGGCCTCGGTCTCGTCCAGATCGCCGGCCCTGGAGAGCACCGGGGTCAGGGCCAGCCGCTCCCACACCTGCTCATCGGCGGGCTCATCGGCGGGCCCCTTGGCAGACGGGGCGTAGGCCCGCGCGAGCTGACCGGCCGCCGCCCGCACGGCCGATCCCAGCCTGCGCAGCCGCCCCTCCGGCCCGCCACGCGGCTCCATCTCGGCCAGCAGCTCGACCGTGTCCACCCGGGCGCCCTCCCGCCGGGTCGTGCGCAGCATCGCCAGGTCGGCCGCGTCCAGCCCGTCCGGCTTCAGACGCAGGGTGAAGCTCACCCGCAGCGGCCGTTCCCCTTGCAGGGCGCGCAGCGCCCGCGCCCTGCGCAGCACGGCGGCCGGGTCGGCGGCGTCGCGGATCTCGAAGCCCGCCGCGGCGGCCCCGAGCGCGCCGACCGCCCTGCGGTAGGCGGTGGCCAGGCCGCCGGGCCTGGTGCAGGTGGCGGCCGGATCCTGCCCGCCGGGGCCGCCGAACACCGGGAAGGCGTCGCCGCCCGCCACCCGCAGCCGCCCGAGCCCGGCGGCCACCGGATCGCCGCCCGGTCCGTCCCACCGGACGAGGCAGCCGTCGCCGCCCGCGACGAGATGGCCGAGCGCGTACCGGCGGACGCCGCTGCCGCGCGACTCGGCGGCCAGGTCGAACTCCGGTTCGCGGGCGGTGTCGACGAACCCCACGAACGAGCGCGGCGGCTCCCGCACGGCCACCGGCGGCCGCGGCGGCGCGAAGCGGGCGGGGGCGGCGGACGGCGGCGCCGGGCTGGCGCCCGCGGGCAACATCCGGATCGCCAGGCACGTGGCCCCGGCCAGCACCAGCGCGGCCAGCACCGCCAGGGGACGGGGGAGCGTGCCGGACTCTCTTGCCTTCCGCGACATATGCCACCCATCGTGATTGATCGGCTACTTTCAGCGGTTGATGGTGAAGGTAGCAAGCCTTCGCCGGGCGGCGGGGGGCTTTTCCGGTCGCCGTCCGATGTGGGCGGATAATGAGCCTCATGAAGCTGCGGATCTTCACCGAGCCCCAGCAGGGCGCCACCTATGACGACCTGCTCGCCGTCGCCCAGGCCGCGGAACGCCTGGGGTTCGACGCCTTCTTCCGGTCCGACCACTACCAGCGCATCGGCCCCGGCGACCCCGGCGCCGGCTCGACCGACGCCTGGGTGACGCTCGGCGCCCTGGCCAGGGAGACGTCCACGATCAGGCTCGGCACGCTGGTGACGCCGGCCACGTTCCGGCTGCCCGGCCCGCTGGCGATCACCGTGGCCCAGGTCGACCAGATGAGCGGCGGCCGGGTCGAGCTGGGCTTCGGCACCGGCTGGTTCGACGGGGAGCACTCCGCGTACGGCATCCCGTTCCCGCCGCTCGGCGAGCGGTTCGGCCGCTTCGAGGAGCAGCTGGAGATCGTCACCGGCCTGTGGACGGCGAAGGACTCCTACTCCTTCGAGGGCCGCTACTACCGGCTGGTCGACTCGCCGGCGCTGCCCAAGCCGGCCCAGCGGCCCCGTCCGCCGGTGATCATCGGCGGCTTCGGCGCCAAGCGCACGCCCCGGCTGGCGGCCGAGTACGCCGACGAGTACAACGTGCCGTTCCGCACCCTGGCCGACACCGGGCAGGCGTTCGCGCGGGTGCGCGAGGCGGCCGACGCGGTGGGCCGCGGCCTGATCCTGTCGGCGGCGCAGACCGTCGTCGTCGGCGCCGACCAGGCCGAGATCGAGCGGCGCGCCGCCGCCATCGGCCAGGACCCCGGCCTGCTGCGCGAGGGCGGCCTGTGCGGCACCCCCGACGAGGTGGTGGCCAAGCTCGGCGCGTTCGCCAAGCTCGGGGCCGAGCGGGTCTACCTCCAGGTCCTCGACCTGGCCGACCTCGAACACCTGGAGCTGATCGCCGCAGAGGTGTTGCCGCACGTGTAATTCCGTTGGCGGTGCTTCGTCCGGCTACGGCACACTTGGGGCGTGCTGTTGACGATCACGACCACCGCCACGCCGGCCACCGACCTGGGCTTTCTCCTGCACAAGCATCCTGAGCGCGTGCAGGAGTTCGGCCAATCGTTCGGCACGGCCACGGTGTTCTACCCGGAGGCGGGCGAGGAGCGCTGCACGGCGGCCCTCCTGCTGGAGGTCGACCCGATCGCGCTGGTCCGGTCGCGCGGCCGCAACTCGCCCGACTTCAGCCTGTCGCAGTACGTCAACGACCGCCCGTACGCGGCCTCGTCGCTGCTGGCCGTCGCGCTCGCCGACGTCTTCCGCACCGCGCGGGCGGGCCGCTGCAAGGCCCGTCCCGAGCTGCCGGGCACCGCGCTGCCGCTGGAGGTCCGGGTGCCCGCGCTGCCCTGCCGGGGCGGCCCCGAGCTGGCCCGGCGGCTGTTCGAGCCGCTGGGCTGGACGGTGGAGGCGCAGCCGCTGCCGCTGGACGAGGGCTTCCCCGAGTGGGGCGAGTCCCGGTACGTGCGGCTCACCTTGAGCGGCACCGTGCTCCTGGCCGACGCGCTCAACCACCTCTACGTGCTGCTCCCCGTGCTGGACGACGGCAAGCACTACTGGATCGCGTCCGACGAGATCGACAAGCTCGTCAAGGCGGGGGCGGGCTGGCTCGGCGAGCATCCTGAGCGCGGCCTGATCACCCGGCGCTACTTCGGGCGGCGCTGGTCGCTGGCCCGCGCCGCGCTGGCCAGGCTGGCCGAGCTGGGCGACGAGACCGAGGAGGAGCTGGAGCCGGCGCTCGCCGAGGAGGCCCCCGCCGAGGAGACGGCCGCCGACGAGGCCGCCGCCGCCTTCACCGCCGACCCCGCCGCTTCCGACCCTGCCGCTTCCGACCCTGCCGCTTCCGACCCTGCCGCTTCCGACCCCGCTGCTTCCGACCCCGCTGCTTCCGACCCTGCCGCTTCCGACCCTGCCGCTTCCGACACTGGCGCCGCCGCCGACGCTCCGGAAGCCGGGCCCGAAGGGGAGGCCGCGCCCGGAGGGCGGCCGGAGCCGAAGGCGCGGCCGCTCAACACGCTGCGGCGCGAGGCCGTGCTGCGCAGGCTCGAAGAGCTCGGCGCGACGAGCGTGATCGACCTGGGCTGCGGGCAGGGCGAGCTGGTCGCCGCGCTGCTGGCCAGGCCCAGGTTCGCCCGCGTCGCCGGCATGGACGTCTCCTCCATCGCGCTCACCATCGCCGCCCGCAAGCTGCGCCTGGACCGCATGCCCGACGCCAAGCGGGCCCGGCTCACCCTGTTCCAGGGCGCGCTGACGTACACCGACAAGCGGCTGGCCGGCTACGACGCCGCCGTGCTCATGGAGGTCGTCGAGCACGTCGACCCGCCGCGGCTGGCCGCGCTCGAACGCGTCGTGTTCGGCCGCGCCCGGCCGGAGCACGTGCTCGTCACCACGCCCAACATCGAGCACAACGTGCGTTACGAGTTCCTGACCGGCCTGCGCCACCCCGACCACCGCTTCGAGTGGACCCGGGCCGAGTTCGCCGCCTGGGCCGACCGGGTGGCCGCCCAGTACGGCTACCACGTCGCCTTCGAACCCGTCGGCGAGGACGACCCCGAGGTCGGCCCGCCCACCCAGATGGGAGTCTTCACCCGTGATCAGCGTTCCTGAGCTGTCCCTCGTGGTGCTCGTCGGCGTCTCCGGCAGCGGCAAGTCCACCTTCGCGCGCCGCCACTTCAAGCCCACGCAGGTCATCTCCTCCGACTTCTGCCGCGGCCTGGTGTCCGACGACGAGAACGACCAGGCCGCCACGCCCGCCGCGTTCGACCTGCTGCACCACATCGTCGGCGTCCGCCTGTCCAGGGGCCTGTTCACCGTCGTGGACGCCACCAACGTCCAGTACCCGGCCCGCAAGAGCCTCATCGAGCTGGCCAGACAGCACGACGTGCTGGCCGACGCCATCGTGCTGGACACGCCGGAGGAGGTCGCCGTCGAGCGCAACGCCGCGCGTCCCGACCGCGACTTCGGCCCCGGCGTCGTGATCCGCCAGCGCAAGGAGCTGCGCCGCTCGCTGTCCAAGATCTCCGCCGACGGCTTCCGGCGGGTGCACGTGCTGCGCGGCCTGAAGGAGATCGACAACGCCGAGATCACGTACGAGAAGGCGTGGTCGGACCGGACCGAGCTGACCGGCCCGTTCGACATCATCGGCGACGTGCACGGCTGCCGCTCGGAGCTGGAGACGCTGCTGCGGAAGCTGGGCTGGCAGGGCCTGGCCCACCCCGAGGGCCGTACCGCCGTCTTCGTCGGCGACCTGGTCGACCGCGGGCCCGACACGCCGGGCGTGCTGCGCCTGGTCATGGACATGGTCGAGGCGGGCACCGCCATCTGCGTGGCCGGCAACCACGAGCAGAAGCTCGTGCGCGCGCTGAACGGCCGCAAGGTCACGGTCGCCCACGGCCTGCGCGAGTCGCTGGACCAGCTCGCCGCCGAGCCGCCCGAGTTCGGCGAGCGGGCCAGGACGTTCATGGACGGCCTGCTCAGCCACTACCGCCTGGACGGCGGCCGGCTCGTCGTCGCGCACGCCGGGCTGAAGGAGACCTACCACGGCCGCGCCTCCAAGCGCGTACGCGCCTTCGCCCTGTACGGCGACACCACCGGCGAGACCGACGAGTACGGCCTCCCGGTCCGCTACCCGTGGGCCGACGAGTACCGCGGCCGGGCCATGGTCGTCTACGGCCACACGCCCACGGTCACCCCGGAGTGGGTCAACAACACGATCTGCCTGGACACCGGCTGCGTCTTCGGCGGCCACCTGACCGCGCTGCGCTACCCCGAGCGCGAGATCGTCCAGGTCCCGGCCGAGCAGGTCTGGTACGAGCCGGTCAAGCCGCTCGGCGGGCCCGCCCGCGAGCCCGGCATGCTCGACGTCGGCGACGTGATCGGCACCCGGCACGTCGAGACCCGCTTCGGCGGCCGGGTCAAGGTGCTGGAGGAGAACGCGGCCGCCGCGCTGGAGGTCATGAGCCGGTTCGCCGTCGACCCGAGCTGGCTGGTCTACCTGCCGCCGACCATGGCGCCGCCGGAGACGTCCAGGCTCGACGGTTACCTGGAGCACCCGCACGAGGCGTTCGAGGAGTTCGCCGCGGCGGGGGTGAGCGAGGTCGTGTGCGAGGAGAAGCACATGGGCTCGCGGGCCGTCGCCGTGCTGGCCAGGACGCCCGAGGTCGCCGCCGCCCGGTTCGGCGTGGCCGACGGCAGCGCGGGGGCGGTGTTCACGCGTACCGGGCGGCCGTTCTTCCGGGACATGACGCCGCTGGTCGAGGCGCTGCGCGCGGCCTGCGAGCCGCTGTGGGAGGAACTGCGCTCGGACTGGGTCGTGCTCGACTGCGAGCTGCTGCCCTGGTCGGCCAAGGCGGGCGAGCTGATCAGGTCGCAGTACGCCTCCGTCGGCGCCGCCGCGCGGGCCGCGCTGCCCGAGGCCGTCACGGCCCTGGAGGCGGCGGCCGGACGCGGGCTCGACGTGGGCGGGTTGCTGACCCGCACCCGGCGCCGCTCCGCCAACGCCGCCCTGTTCCGCGACGCGTACGCGCGCTACTGCTGGCCGGTCGACGGGCTCGACGGGATCAGGCTGGCGCCGTTCCAGATCCTGGCCTGCGAGGGACGGGCCACGGCGCTGGAGCCGCACGCCTGGCACCTGTCCACGCTGGCGCTGCTCGACTCGCCGCTGATCGCCCCGACCAGGAACGTGACCGTCACGCTCGGCTCGCCGGAGTCCAGGGACGCGGCCACCGCCTGGTGGGAGTCGCTGACCGCCGCCGGGGGAGAGGGCATGGTGGTCAAGCCCGCCACGTACGTGCCCGGCCGGGTGCAGCCCGGCGTGAAGGTACGCGGCCGGGAGTACCTGCGGATCATCTACGGGCCCGACTACACCGAGTCCCTCGACGTGCTGCGCCGGCGCTTCCTCGGCAAGAAGCGCTCCCTGGCGCTGCGCGAGTACGCCCTCGGCCTGGAGGCGTTGTCGCGCCTGGCGGACGGCGAGGCGGGCTGGCGGGTGCACGAGCCGGTCTTCGCGGTGCTGGCCCTGGAGTCCGAGCCGGTGGACCCGCGCCTGTGACCGCCCGGGCCCTCTCCAAGGAGACGACATGACCGCCGACCGTCACCGTCCGGGTTACGTCCGGCGCAGGCTCGGGCGTGCGCTGCTGGGGTACGCCCTGGCGCTGGTGGCGGCGGTCGTCGTGATCGCGGTCTTCTGGCTGACCCGGTCCTGATGCCCGGTTTGCGGCAAGGTTGGGTAAGCGCCGCGCTACACAGGTGATCTCCGGGTAGGTCCCCGATCACGGGGAAGGGACCTGTATGGCAACTCGGTACACCCATCAGGAGCATCTGGGCCACGTCGTCTTCATCACCGCGGCGGCGGCCATCGGCGGCTTCCTGTTCGGATACGACAGCTCGGTCATCAACGGCGCGGTCACCGGCATCCAGCGGCACTTCCAGGTGGGCGCGGTCCAGATCGGCTTCGTCGTGGCCATCGCGCTGCTCGGGTCCGCGCTCGGGGCCTGGATCGGGGGCGGGCTGGCCGACCGGTGGGGGCGTACCCGGTCGATGCAGGTGGCCGCGGGCCTGTTCACCGTCAGCTCGATCGGGCAGATGTTGCCGTTCGCGATCTGGGACCTGGGGTTGTGGCGGGTCATCGCGGGCTTCGCGATCGGCATGGCCTCGGTGCTCGGTCCGGCCTACATCGCCGAGGTCGCGCCGCCCGCCTACCGGGGGAGGCTGGGCTCGTTCCAGCAGCTCGCCATCGTGCTCGGCATCGCGGTCTCGCAGCTCGTCAACTACCTGATCGCCGAGCTCGCGGGCGGCGACGTCAACAACCACCTGTGGGGGCTGCAGGCGTGGCAGTGGATGCTGGGCGCCTGTGCCGTTCCGGCCCTGCTGTACCTGCTGTTCGCCTCCGCCATCCCCGAGTCGCCGCGCTACCTGATCATGTCGGGGCGGTCGAGGAAGGCCCGCGAGGTGCTGGCCGAGGTCGAGGGTGACGACGTGGACCTCGACGCCCGGATCGCCGAGATCCAGCACGTGCTGCGGACCGAGCGCGTGCCGGGGCTGAAGGACCTGCGCGGGAGCGCGCTCGGCCTGCTGCCGATCGTCTGGATCGGCATCATCCTGTCGGCGTTCCAGCAGCTCGTCGGCATCAACGTGATCTTCTACTACTCGTCCGTGTTGTGGCAGTCGGTGGGCATCAACCAGAGCAACTCGCTGCTGATCAGCTTCTCCAGCTCGATCATCAACATCATCGGCACGTTCATCGCCATCGCGCTGGTCGACCGGATCGGGCGCCGGCCGCTGCTGCTGATCGGCTCGGCCGGCATGACGATCGCGCTGGGCACGGCGGCCTGGGCGTTCAGCGCGTCGCGGGAGATCGGCGGCGTGGTCTCGCTGCCGAGCCCGCAGGGGCCGATCGCGCTCATCGCGGCCAACGTGTTCGTGCTGTTCTTCGCCCTGTCGTGGGGGGTGGTGGTCTGGGTCCTGCTCGGCGAGATGTTCCCCAACCGGATCCGCGCCGCCGCCCTCGGCGTCGCCGCGGCCGCGCAGTGGATCGCCAACTGGCTGATCACGGTCTCGTTCCCGGCGCTGTCGGAGTGGAACCTGCCGCTCACCTACGCCATGTACGCCCTGTTCGCCCTGCTGTCATTCCTCTTCGTCACCAAATGGGTCAAGGAGACCAAGGGCCGCAGACTCGAAGAGATGGGCTGACCACGCCGCGGAGTGGACTAACCTCCGGCACGTGCTTGTCGACGTGCTCGGCCCCCGCCTGAACGTGCTCTTCTGCGGCATCAACCCCGGCCTGATGTCCGAGGCCACCGGCCACCACTTCGCCCGGCCGGGCAACAGGTTCTGGCCCGCGCTGCACCTGTCCGGCTTCACGCCGCGCCTGCTGGCCCCCGCCGAGCAGCACCTGCTCCCCTCGTACGGGCTGGGCATCACGAACATCGTCCCCCGGGCCAGTGCCAAGGCGTCGGAGTTGAGCAGGGACGAACTGATGGAGGGTGGCCGGGCGCTGGCGGAGAAGGTGGCGGAATCGGGGCCGCGGGTGCTGGCCGTCCTGGGCATCTCGGCGTACCGGACGGCCTTCGAGCGGCGCAAGGCGGTCATCGGACCCCAGCCCGAGCAGGTCGGCGAGGCCCGCGTGTGGGTGCTGCCGAACCCGAGCGGGCTCAACGCCCACTGGACCGTGACCACGATCGCGGAGGAGATGGCCCGCCTGCGGGCCTCACTGGACCGGCCGCACTCCGGATAGGCCCGGCGAGCGCCGCACAGCCGGTCGCTGAACTGCGCTTGCGGACGGATCCAAGTGACGCACAAGCGTTGATCGCTAGACACGTGCCCGGTTCGTTGCGTCTTCGCACTGGGGGGTCTTGGTGGCAAGCCGGCGATTGTCGCGTGTCTTATGCGCATTGGCGTTACTCACGGGTCTGGTGGCGGCCGTGCCGCCGCCGGCCGTCGCGTCCACACAACCGGACGCCGAGACGGCGGCCTTGTTGTCCGCGGTGGAACGCTTCTCCACCGCGGGCGGCGGCCTGGCCGCGGTCGGGCCGATGGGCGAGCAACTGCCGCTCGTCGGCCTGGTGCCCGGCGGCGAGGACGCCCTGGGCCTGGGCGACCTGTTCCAGGTGGCCGTCCACGACAAGCTCAAGGACCTGACGGCCCTGGACGACCTCCAGGACGAGTACGAGCTGTCCGGCCCCCGCGCCGGCAAGCTGCTGGCCAAGGCGAGCACCCAGGGCGGGATCAGGCGGCTCGACCTGACCCTCGACGTCACCAGGACGGTCGCCGGTCGCCCGATCTCCATCGCCAGCGCCCAGCCGAAGGTCTCGCTGACCACCTCGGGCGGCGTGGACGTCACGCTGAAGCTCACCGCGAAGCTGCCCTTCGCCTACGACCCCGCCACGAAGTCCGCCTGGCTGGGCAAGGACGCCACGGTCACCGTGCGGGCCGACGGCAAGCTCGCCGCCGGGGCCAGGCCGACCGCCGCCTTCGGCATCCTCGGCGTCGACCTTTCGGCGGCCTCGGCGCTCTCCTTCACCGCCGAGTTCACCGCCACCGCCGCCGACCCGGACGGCAACGGCAGGCTGGACCCGAGCGAGCTGGGCTCGGAGAGCCTGTTCACCTTCGCCCGCAAGGGCTCGGCGACCGCCAAGCTCCAGGTCACCGCGCAGCCGTTCGCCGGCGCCCCGGTCGAGGGGGCCGCCGCGACCATCGACGTGAGCTGGCCCGACCTCGCGACCGGCGGCCCGGCCGTCACCGTCACCCAGGCCGACCTGGACCGGCTCGACCGCTTCCAGACGCTCACCCCGAAGGACCTGCTCGACGGGCTGACCCACCTGGCCAACGCGATCACCGCCGCCCAGCGCGCCCGCTGGGACGGGCGGGGCGACCTCGACCTGCCGTTCATGCGCGGCTCCCTGGCCGACGCCGTGCAGGTGTCGGAGGCGATCCACGCCTTCGCCGCCGCCAGCGTGGACCGGAACACCGGCCGGCCCACCTTCACCTCGATCCAGGACCTGTTCGCCGCGCTCGGCAAGGCCCGCGGCCTGCCCGGAGGCGCGATCATCAAGGTCGCCGACGCCGGCTACGACGACGCCGCCAAGAAGATCGCCTTCACCCTCGTCGTGGACCGGACCGTGAACCCCACGCCCGAGCCGCTCAACCCCGCGGGTCAGACCGTCAGCGGGACGGGCACGGGCGTGACGTACACGGCCAAGACGCTCAAGCACGCCGGGCAGAAGTGGACGCCGGGGCAGTTCGCCGGGCGTACGGTCACCGCGGGCGCGTCCAGCGGCATCGTGGCCGACAACACCGCCGACACCGTCACCCTCGCCGAGCAGGGGTGGCGCGGTGGCGTGCCCGCCGCGGGCGCGCCGTACCGGATCTCCGCGAGCGACCCGATGATCGGGCAGGTCGCCTTCGGCGACACCTTCAAGACCGCCGCGGGGCTCGACCGCGCCAACGCGACCGCCGCGGTGGCGGGTGTCATGCGCGGCTACCACGCCTCGGCTACGGTCGTGCTCGACCTCGGCGACCCGGTGACCGGCCAGGGGTGCGCGCAGCGGCCGGACGGGCAGCAGAAGGCGTGCCCGTACAAACACGTCAACGCCGACGGCAGCGCCACCGTGGTGAACGAGCTGCCCAGGGCCGCGGACCGGATCATGTTGCGGACCGGCCGCGACCTGTTCGGCGCCCGCGTGTCGGTGCTCTCCTCGGTGAACGTCAACGCCGTCGCCGGTTACCTGGGCGTCCAGATCGCCGGTGACCTCACCATGGGCAGCAGGAACGGCGGCGACCTGGTCAAGGTCGGCCTCAAGGACCTCGGCGACGTGCCGCTGACCCGGCTGTTCGAGCGGCTGGCGAGCAAGCCGGGCGACGTCCTGACCTCCCAGGTGGACGCGGTCGCCAAGGCGCGGCTCACCCTGGGCGTGCCGGGCCTGGCCGACTTCTTCGGCGGCAAGGTCTCCGGCGAGGTGGAGATGCCGGACATCGGCAAGCCCACCACCGTCACGTTCAGCGGCTTCGACCAGATCGGCAGGGTCAAGGACTTCGCCTTCGATCCCGACAACCCGCAGGCGCTGTTCGGCGCGCTGATCAAGTCGCTGGGCGCGGTGGCCGCGTACCTCGACAGCGTCAAGGGCAGCGGGCCGGTCGGCGAGGCGATGACGGCGAAGGTGCCGCTGCTCGGGCGTTCGCTGTCCGAACTGGTGGCCTCCGAGGAGATGGGCTCGGGCCCCGGCGTCGTCTACGGCGACGGCGCCTGCGGCAACGAGAACGCCTACGTCACCGACCCCTCGCGCACGTTCACGCAGGCGCACATCGGCCGTCGGGTGGCCGTCGGCACCCGCGTGCTGACCGTCGCGACCGCGTGCGGCGAGCACACGCTGTCCTTCGCCGAGAAGTTCGGCCAGGCCGTTCCCGAGGCGGGCGCCGCCTACGCGCTGCGCTCGCCGCTCAGGGACGCGATCGACCGCCTGACCGCCGCCCCGCCGGACACCGTCCAGGCGCTGGTGGCCGAGCTGAACAAGGCGCTGGGCGGCCAGGCGCACATCGGCTATGAGGACGGCGCGCTGCGGCTGTCGCTGGCCTACGACAAGAAGGCGGCCGTGAAGGAGCCGCTGCGCTTCGCGTTCGGCGAGAGCAGCCTGGTCGCCGCCAAGGGCTCGGCCACGCTCGACGCCGCCGTCGAGGGCGAGGTGCGTCTCGGCCTGCGCGTGGCGCTCAAGCGCGACTTCGACCCGGCCCGCGACCTGCTCATCGAGACCGACTCCGGCCTCGACCTCCAGGCGAAGGCGCAGCTCGACGGCACGGTCAAGGCCGACGTCGGGCCGCTGCCGCTGGCCGTGGGCAAGGAGGGCGACGACCCGCTTCAGGCCAGGCTCGGTTACGGCGTGAGCCTGCGCTACGGCGGCGAGGCGCAGGACGCCGTCACCCCCGCCGCGTTCTTCTCCGGGCTCGACCTGGCCCTGAACGAGACGAGCGAGCCGGTCGCCTGCGACCGCGACCCGCACCGCGACGACACCGACCTGGCGCTGTGCGCCGTCCTGCCCGCCTACCTCAACGGCGCCCCGCTGACCGCGGACGGCAAGCACGCGCTCGTGCTGCGGCTGCCCAGGTCCGCCCCGCTGGCCGAGATGTTCGACCTGACCAGGAAGCTGCCCGGCGACGTGAACCGGCTGGAGCTGCCCTCCTTCGACTTCTCGACCCTGCCTCCCGGCCTGGAGCTGGACTGGACCAACCTCGGCGACGGCATCGACCGGTACCTCACCGCGCTGGAGACCGGCATGCGCATGGCCTCCGGCCAGGGCCGGCTGCCCATGGTCGGCGCCGACCTCCAGCAGGGGGCCGACTTCGTCGGCGCCAAACGTCAGGAGATCAAGGCCGCCCTCGCGAAGCTGCCCAACGGCGGCAAGGTGCCCACCGGCGGCGACCTGCGCAAGTGGTACAACGACGAACTCGCGCCCAAGGTCGGGCCCGGCGTGCAGCCCGTGATCACCTGCGTGCAGGCGCCCGTCCCCGACCCGGCCAAGCCCGAGGCGTGCGACGCGGCCAAGGGCGCCGAGCTGACCGGCATCGCGTTCAAGGTCAGCATCGGCAGGGGCGACGTCGATCCCGAGCAGGGCTGCGTCAAGGACTGCCTGGGCGTGGAGCGGCCGCTCGACATCGGCGTCCCGGGCCTCGCGCTGCGGCAGGGCGCGGGCAAGGGCGTACGGGCCGAGCTCGGCTGGCACGCCGAGGCCATGGTGGGCCTGGACCGGACCAGCGGCTTCTACCTCGACGCCGGCGAGGCCAACCGCCCGCGGGCGACCGTCGGCGTGAACGTCTCGCTGCCCGAGGAGATCAACGCCAGGCTGGCGATCCTCGACGTCACGCTCAAGAACCGCGAGCAGAACGCTCCCGACCTGTTCGCGGGCGCCTTCACCATCGGGCTCAAGCCCGTCGGCCGGATCGGGCTGAACCAGCTCGCCGACGCCACCGGCCTGGTGGAGACCTCCCTGCACGCCAAGGTCGCGGTGGACTGGCGTTTCAAGGTGACGGCCGGCTCGGCCATGTTCCCCGGCCTGTTCGGCGACTTCGACCTGGACTGGGACCTCACCAAGGGCGGCTCCCCCGACCCGGCGAACCTGAACATCGCCTTCAACAACGTGAACCTGGAGGCCGGGGACTTCTTCCGCAGCGTCCTCGGCCCGGTGGTGACCCAGGTCAAGAAGGTCACGGACCCGGTCAGACCGGTGATCGACCAGCTCTACGCGCCCATCCCCGTGCTGTCGGACCTGAGCAAGGCCGCGGGCGGCGGCGAGGTGAACCTGATGACGATCGCCAAGAAGTACAACACGGTGGCGGGCGGCGGCACGACCAAGTTCATCGAGCGGATGATCGAGGTCGGCAGGCTGGTCTCGGCGCTGCCCGACTGCCAGGGCGAGCTGCACATCCCCATCGGCAGCTTCACCGTGGCCGGCGACCGCGCGCTGAACACCGAGAACTCGCCCGACGTCGCGGACTCGCTGATCAAGGACATGGCCCCCGCCACGGACGACCTGTTCGCGGCGCTCGACCAGGGCGCCAGAACGTGCGGGAAGGGCAAGGCCGCCGTCGCCGACGCGCAGGGGCCCATGGAGCACTCCGCCAAGGCGGGCTTCAGCTTCCCCGTGCTGCAGAACGCCGGACGGTCGATCTTCAGCCTGCTCATGGGCAAGGACGTCGAGCTGGTCGCGTTCGACTCCGGGCCGCTGCGGCTCGGCTTCTCCTACAGCCAGTCCTTCGGCCCGGTCTGGTCGCCGCCGCCCATCATGGTGGTCATCTCCGGCACCGCCGCGGTCGAGGCCCACATCAGGGCGGGCTTCGACACGTACGGCATCCGCAAGGCGATCGAGCAGCGCAAGCTCGACCTCCAGGTCCTGGACAGCCTGTACCTGAAGACCACCGACGACCAGGGCAGACCCCTGCCCGCGATCACCCTGACCGGACGGCTGGAGGCGGGCGCGGCGGTCGACGTGGTGCTGGTCAAGGCGGGGGTGAGCGGCGGCGTCTTCCTCACCGTCGCCATGAACTGGCTCGATCCCACCAACGACGGCAAGTTCAGGTTCTCCGAGTTCGCCGACGTCCTGCTGCGCAACCCGCTGTGCCTGTTCTCCCTGGACGGCGAGCTGAAGGTCTACCTGAAGGCCTGGGTCGAGGTGGGCATCTCGATCTTCAAGAAACGGTTCGACTGGACGATCGTCGAGGCCAAGCTCCTCGACTTCTCGGTCAGGCCGAAGTGCGACGAGGACCCGCCGAAGCTCGCGACCGTCGCAGGCGACGCCCTGGTGCTGCACGTCGGACCGATGCGCAAGGCCAGGGGCGGCAGCACGGCCAAGCCGGGCGACGACGCCGAGCAGTGGACCGTCAGCCAGCTCCCCGGCGACGAGGGTTTCGTGGTCAGCGCGCTGGGCGTGCGCGAGGAGCACCGCAACGCGGGCCTGACGCGGGTGCTGGCCGACGGCCGCGGCGCGAAGGGCGCGCTGCGGCTGGTCTTCCAGGGGTACGGCGACGACACCGCCGGGCCGCGCCCGTTCGACCGGACCGTCGTGGCGTTCGGCGGTGACGGCGACGACATGATCCTGGCCGGCGCCGGCCGGAACGTGATCGACGGCGGCAAGGGCGACGACCAGATCACCAGCGGCGACCAGTACGACGGTCCCGCCGCGATCGTGGCCGGCGGCCCCGGCGACGACTACGTCACCATGGGCGGCGCGGGTGGCTGGGTGGCCGGTGACGGCCACCTGACCCCCGCCACCCGCAAGGTCGGTGACGTGCAGGTCGCCGACTGGACCGCCGAGGATCTGCCCGGCACGCCCGCCGACGGCTCGTCCGACGGCGCCGACCGCATCGCGGCCGGGCTCGGCGAGAACCGGCTCTATGGCAACGGCGGGAACGACACCATCGCCGTGGCCTCCGACAGTCCGCTGGCGACGACGGACGGTTCGCCGCGGTTCCGGGCGCAGCCGAGCCTGTTGGTCGGTGGGCCCGGTGCGGACACGTTGACCGGTGGTTCGGCGGCTGACGAGATCTACACCGGGCCGCGTGAGGAGTTCGGCCGGGACGAGGCGGGCCCCGCCGATTCGGGGCCGAACTACGTCGACACCGGCGCGGGTGCGGACAAGGTGTTCGGCGGTCAGGCCGTTGATCTGGTCGCCGGCCACTCGGCTCCGGGTGAGGTCGTGAAGATCATCGGTGGTGGCGGGGACGACGTGCTGGCGGGTGGTCACGGCAAGGACGAGATCTTCGGTGGTCCTGGTGACGACTGGGTGATCGCCGAGCCGTCCGACGTCGGTGAGGCGCAGGGGCGTGACGACTTCGGTCCTGCCCGGCAGGTGCGTCATCTGCCGCTGCCGGCGGGCGTGCAGCCCTCGGCCAAGCGGTTGTCCGGCGGCGACGGGAACGACCACGTCGTCGGCGGTGACGGAGGCGCGACCGTCTTCGGCGACCGCTGGCGGGACGAACCGTGCGAGGAGCACGACGGCGACGCCGACGGCCGGGACCTCGTCCTCGGCGGCGCGGGCAAGGAGATCGTGTCGGCAGGCGGCGGCGCCGACCGGGTCGAGGCCGGTGGCGGCCAGGACCGGGTCTGCGGCGAACGCGGCGACGACCGCCTGGCCGGCGGCTCGGGCGACGACCAGGTCACGGGCGGCTCGGGCGACGACACGGCGCTCGGCGACGACGGCGATGACGAGGTGACCGGCGGCTCCGGCGACGACACCCTGTACGGCGGCGCTCACGACGACACCGTGGTGGGCGAGTCCGGGCAGGACCGGCTGTTCGGCGGCGAGGGTGACGACCTGGTCATCGGCGGCACGCGTACGGCGGGCAAGGACGACAAGGGCGACGTCCTGTACGGCGATGCGGGAGCGGACCGGCTGATCGGCGACAACGGCGACGCCGGTGGCCCGTTCGACCTCGACGGCACCCCGGAGGAGGCCGGCGGCCCGAACGTGATCCACGGCGGCGACGGCGCCGACGTGGGGTACGGCGGGATCGGGTCCGACGAGGTGCACGGCGACGCGGGCGACGACCACCTGGAAGGCGGCGTCGGTGGCGACAAGGTGTACGGCGAGGCCGGCGAGGACGAACTCGTGGGCGGCGCTTCGGGCCCGTACCCGGACGGCGGCGACACGCTGCTGGGCGGCGAAGGCCCGGACGTGATCACCGCCGACAACGCCCTCCTCACCACCCCAACCCAACCCACCCAGTCCCCTACTCCGACCAGCACCGCCACGCCGCCCACCACTCCCTCCGGCACTGCGACGCCGTCGGTGTCGGTGTCGGCCACGCCCAGCGCGGCCGCTTCCGGGACCAATACGCCTCCCACTTCGGCGAGCCCGTCGGGGACGGGGAGCCCGGCGACCGTAAGGCCGTCGGCGACGGAAAGCCCATCAGCAACGCAGACACCGTCGGCCTCGCCATCGGTCACGGCCACCCCGCCCGGCAAGTCCGCACCCGATGTGGACGCGTCTGACGCGGCTACTTCGGTGGCCGCGCGGCCGGGGCAGGCGGTTGCGCACCGGGTGAAGCTGCTCGCGGGTGGCTTCGGCCCCGACGTGGCCGACGGCGGTGCGGGCAACGACGCGATCTTCGGTCAGGGCGGCCCTGACCGGCTGCGCGGCCAGGAAGGCGACGACTACGCCGAGGGCGGCGCGGGCGTGGACTGGGTCGAAGGCGACCAGGGCAACGACGACCTGGTCGGCGGCACCCACACGACAGCCGACACCACAGCGGACGACGTCGCGGACGCCCTGTACGGCGGCCCCGGCGACGACGTCATCGCCGGCGACAACGCCGTGGTGACGCTGACGGGCACCCCGGCCGCCGCCACCGTCCGCCTGGGCTCGTCGGGCACCCCGATGACCCCACGCGCGGTCACCCTCCTGGGCGACGGCTCTGGAGGGGACAGGATTTCGGGGGGTTCTGGGGTGGATGTCCTGTGGGGGCAGAGCGGGGACGATCAGATGTCGGGTGGGGGCCAGGGGGACTACGCCGAGGGTGGTGACGGCGCGGACCAGATCCGTGGTGACCTGCCGCTGTCGGCCGAGTCCACCAGGACCATCAGCCGCCCTCTGCCCGACCCCGGCTGGAAGGGCGACCCCAGCGGCCCGGCCGACCTGGAAGGCGACGACACCCCCGGCCAGGACGACCTGATCGGCGGCTCGGCCCGACAGGCCGCCACCGACCAGGCCGATGCGATCGAGGGCAACGGCGGCGCCGACGTCCTGCTCGGCGACAACGGCTCCCTCGTCCGCACCCTCACCGGCACCAGCGAGAAGGTCTACGCCGAGCGCTACCCCGCGGGCCAGACACCCGCGGACGCCACCCGCGTCCGCAGCCACGACTCCGCATTGCCCGGCGACTCCACCAGGTTCTGCACCCAGACCCAGACCACCTGCGAACCGGCCGGCTCCTCCGGCGCCGACCACCTGTACGGCGACGACGGCGACGACGCACTGTGGGGCCAGGACGGCGACGACGAACTGCACGGCGGCCAGGGCGACGACGACCTGTTCGGCGAACTGGGCGACGACACCCTGTACGGCGGCCCGGGCGAGGACGCCATGCTCGGCGACCGGGGCGGCGTGCTGAACGAGCGCATCGACGCCTCCGACGCCCAGCGGCTCGGCTTCACCGTCAGCCTCAACGCGCCACCGAAGGAGACCTACAAGGGCTTCCAGGCCGGCACGTACGACCGCCGCACCGACCTGCTGCACGACACCGACGGCGAGGCGTGGGTGAGCGCCGCCATGCCGCACGACGGTTTCGCCAAGGGCGGCGACGACCGCCTGCGCGGCGGCCCCGGACGCGACAGCATGCACGGTGGCGCCGGCGATGACCTGGTCAACGGTGACAGCGGCGGCGACGAGGTGTTCGGCGGCGACGGCGCGGACGTCATCTGGGGCGGCAAGGGCTGCGACCCGGTCCTGGACGCCGCCACCCCGGACTGCCAGTCCGGCGGCGCGTTCGACCCGGCCGCGCGCGGCACCGGCGACCGTTTCGTGGACCACGTCTTCGGCGGGGCCGGCGCGGACCTGCTCGACTACAACCCGCGCGGTTCGTACCCCGGCTCGTGCGCCCCCGGCAAGATGCCGGAAGGCGAGCTGACCACGGTGGTGGACCCGTGCGCGTGGTTCCGGATGACCGACAAGGACAACGCCGCCACCGACGACGACCAGCACCACCAGGGCGTGGACTGGCAGTACGGCGGCGCCGACCGCGACGTGCTCCAGGGCGACCGCACGGCCAACGGCCCCAACCCCGGCGACAAGATGATCGACTGGAACGGCGGCTTCAACCTCTACACCCACTGCGGCCCGGCCAACGGCGGGCACAACATCGTCCGCCAGCACTCCCCGGCGATGCTCGACTTCCTGGCCAAGGTGGCCTGGGGCTCGGGCGCCGGGCGTGCGGCGGGCGACCCGTCGGGGACGCGGGAGGTGGCCGTCCCGGCCTCGGGCGACAGCGGTTCGCCCTATCCCACCTCACCCGGACACTTCGACTCGCCCGTGGCCTGCGCGGGCTGATCAGGAGACATGCCGATGTCACGCCGTCTGATGGCGACCATCCTGGCGGGGGTGCTGGCGGCCGTGGGACTCACCACGGCCCCGGCCCATGCCGCCGCACCCGGGCGGCCCCCGTGCGACCCGGGGGACTGCTTCACCGTCGAGGTCTCGCTCGACCGCGCCCCCGGCGTCGGGCAGAGCGCGAGACTCACGGTCGTGGTGACGCCGAAACAGGACATACCCGACGCCACCACGATCATCGAACTGCCGGAGACCATGCGGTGGGCGACCCCGCCCGCCGGGCTCTCCCGTGCCGCCGCGACGATCGGCCGCAGCCCGGTGGACCGGGCCACCCGGACCTGGCGCGCCCGCGCCGGCAAGCCGGTCCGGTACGAGGGCGTCGTCACGGCGGTCGCGCCCGGCCCGGCCTCGATCCGCGTCCAGGCCCGCGACGGGCGGCCCGGACCCGGCTCGGACGGGCTCGCCTACGTCACCGTCGGCGCGGAGTCGTCGGTGTTCGGCATGCCGCGCAAGGGCCGCGGACGCCGTACGGAGAGATCGGCGGCGACGGCGGCGGCCGGCGACACGTGCGTCCAGGGACGCGTCACCCACGTCAGGACGGACGGTTCCATCGGCGGCGTGCCGATGGCGGAGGTGGACGCGTTCGACACCGACGCGGGCGGCCGGCTCATGCTCGGCTGGGCCGAGACCGACGCCTCCGGCGGCTACAAGGTGTGCTTCCCCGGCACCGAGGAGGACGGCACCGGCCAGGACGTCACCATCGAGGTCAGCCCCGCCAACATCTACTGGACCGTGGGCTTCTCGGAGAAGGCCGACGACATCTACACCGACGCGAGCGCGCCGACGCAGGACGTTCCCCCCGGCACGTCGACCACCGTCATCGACTACCAGAGCGCGGGCGGTGATCCGATGGAGGGGGCCTTCCGCCTCCACTCCGCCGCCTACGACACGTGGAAGGCCTACACCGGCTGGCTGAACGACCCGGCCGACGACTGCTGGAAGCCGGGCGAGCAGAACTGCCGGTCCGTGACCCTCATCTGGGCCCCGGACAGGGTCCTGCCCACGTCGTACTACTGCCCGGGGAGCAACCCTGAGTGCGCGGGCCGGTTCCAGATCAACCTGGACGCGTCGATCCCGCTGGCGAAGATGACGGTCCCCCACGAGCTGGGGCATTTCATCATGGACTACACCTACGGCCTGATGCCCTCGGACGGCACC
Source organism: Nonomuraea sp. NPDC051191 (assembly GCF_044455665.1). Lineage (NCBI taxonomy): Bacteria > Bacillati > Actinomycetota > Actinomycetes > Streptosporangiales > Streptosporangiaceae > Nonomuraea > Nonomuraea sp. NPDC051191. The sequence continues at coordinate 104,000 of NZ_JBITEZ010000002.1, forward strand.
GACTGCGGGAAGCACTACATGACGACGCCGATGAGCAGCACGGTCTGCGCGTGGGGCGAGGGCTGGGCGGACTGGGTCGCCGTCCAGACCTACGACGAGACGCACTACCGGTGGTACACGACCGGTCTGGACCTGGAGAGCCCGCACTGGTTCAGCGAGGGCTGGCCGACCAGGGCGGACGCGAGCAGGACCGAGGGCCGCGTGGCCGGGGTGCTCATCGACCTGGCCGACTCGGGAACGCGCGACGAGAAGTACTGGGACCTCGGCGGCCTCGGGCCCGAAGCGATCGTGGCCACGTTCAGGAAGGGGGTCGCCCAGGACCTCGACGACTTCCTGAACCTGCTCGACCCCCAGCACCACGACCTCGCGCAGGCGGCGCTGTTCCAGAACGCCATCCCTGCCCAGCACGTGGAGGACCTGGCCGACCGGACCCCGACGCGCCGGCCCGCCAACGTCCCGCTCCAGACGGCCTTCATGACCACTCCCGACAGATGGCACGTGATGGCCGCGGTCGCCGGACCGGACGGCGCGGACGTGGACCTGGCCACGACGCCCCACGGCAGCGGCGCCACCGTCAGGAGCGCCGAACTGGCCGCCACCAGCACGGACTTCGTCGCCGTGCAGCCCAGCCCGGCCACCCGCAACTGGTTCGTGAACTCGGTCAGCTCGGACGCCGACTACGAGGAGTACGGGATGGAGGTGACCGAGGCGCCCGCCGGCAACCTGGAGGCCGGGACGCCGCAGCAGTTCCCCATGGCCGCCGGCCGGCTGGTCGAGGTGCGTACGACGTGGATCGAGAAGGGCGTGCCCGCCACGCTCACCGTCGTGCCGCGCAACGGGCAGGACCTCGACCTCTTCGTGATGGCGCCCGACCCCGCCGTGTGGGGCCTGCCCAGGTCCGCCGCCCGCAAGTCCGCGAGCGGCGGCCCGAACAAGATGGAACGCCTCACCATCAGCGACCCGAAGGTGACCGGGCTGTACGCGGTCGTCGTGGTCAGGAAGGCGGGCGACGGCGACGTCCTGCTGACCCGCGTCTGACGCAGGAGGTGCCCCGCGTGTCTGCGCGGGGCACCCGCGACGGTTACTTGGCCGCGAAGTCCTGCGTCCAGTGGAGGGGGCCCTGGCCGTTCCTGGCCACGCCCACGCCGATCACCGTGTACCGGCAGTTCATGATGTTGGCCCGGTGGCCCGAGCTGTTCATCCAGGAGCTCATCACGGAGGCCGGGGTGGTCTGGCCCTTGGCGATGTTCTCGGCGAAGGCGGTGCCGCCGGTGAAGCCGGCCGCGCGGATGCGGTCCATGAAGCTGCGGCCGTCCTTCGAGGTGTGGTCGAAGTAGTTCTTGGCCGCCATGTCGGAGGAGTGGCCGAACGCCGCGGCGCGCAGCTGCGCGTCGTGCTTGAGCGGGTTGCAGCCGCCCTTGGCGCGCTCGGCGTTGACCAGGCGCAGGACCTCGTTCTCCTCGGCGGTGCCCACCGTGCCGGCGGGCCCGGACGGCTTCGGCGCCGGGGTGGCGGAGGTCGTCGGGCTGGGCTTCGGCGCCGGGGTGGCCGTCGGGGTCGGGCTCGGCGTGCCGGTCGGCGCGCAGGACAGCCTGACCGCCTTGGACGCCGCGCCGCGGCCTCGGTGGTCGGTGGCGACCGCGTAGTAGACGCCGGGCGTGCAGGGGAGGGTGAGCGCGAGGCTGCCCGACCTGGTGGCGCCGCTCTTGACGACGGGGTCGGTGCCCGGGACGGCGCGCTTGAGCCGGACGCGCAGGAGCGCGTCCGTACGGCAGCCCTGGCGGGCGGCGGAGGAGACGATCTGTGCGGTGTCGGTGACGCGAGGTGTGGCCACGGTGACCCGGCAGCGGCCGGCGGCCTCGCTGCCGGCCGTGCCGGCCGTGGCGGCCGTGGCCGCGGTCATCGGCGTACCGAGTGCCGCCAGGCTCACCAGGCCGGCGAGTACCCCTAGGGGTCTGCGCATTGGGGGCTTCCTCCAGTTGCGATGGACGCTGGATCGCACCGCATTCTGGTAGGACCGCAACCCCCGTGTCACGAAATTTACGAAATTTCCCTGAGGTCCGAGTAAACCAAAGTGTCGGGAAACGCGTCGTGGCCCGTTCCAGCCGCCGCCGCGCTCAGACCCGGAACTCCTCGGTCCGGTGGGCGTACGGGGGCACCGCGGCCCGCATCTCGTCGGTGACCGACGGCGGCGGCAGCGGCACGATCTCCCGCCGGTGGAAGTCGCGGACGTCCTCGCCCTCGGCGAACAGCTCCTGGACCGCCCGCAGGCAGGGGCCGATCACGCCGGGATCGGTGATGCGCCGGCCGCCGCGTCCGCCGCCGTACTCGTCGTAGAGGACCTCGTACATCAGGCCGGGGGAGAAGATCACCAGCTCGGGCACCGGTTCGAGGGCGGCCACGCGCGCCGCGGGCACCACCCGGCAGGGGGAGCCCGCCCGGGCCCGCATGTCCAGCAGGTGCATCTCCCACTGCAGGTACGGGGTGACCGGGAACTCCACCACGCGTACCCGCCGGACCGGCATCCGGTGGCGGAAGTAGCCGGTCACCAGCGGCGCCATCTGCTCGGACAGGGCGAGGGAGCCGCTCCAGTCGCCGTCCATCATGGCCCGCCAGCTCGCCACGTCCGGCTCGTAGAAGGTCTGGGCGCGCTCCAGCTTCCACAGCGGGACGGCGCAGCCCTCGTGGTCGCGGTCGAAGGCCGCCAGGTAGCCGGGCGCGTCCAGGACGAGTGCGTCGGCGCCGCCCACGGCGGCGAACGGATTCGTGACGGCCACCACGGAACCCGGCTCTGCCATACGACGCCCCTTCGTTCGGTGAGACCCGACCAGATCATGAAATGTCACTTGACCCGGGTCAAGACCCAACATCACAAAGGGGCGTGAAGGTCACCCGCGGTAGTGAAATCGGCGGTGGACCAAGTTGGCGACGGTGGCCACCACGAAGACCGCCAGCAGGATCTTGAAGAGGCCGAACCCGAAGACCATCCCCAGCACCCCGAAGAGGATCAGGAAGGGAAGGAACGGTCCGGGGCCGCGGTGGCCGCGCCGGTGACGGCGGGAATGGTCGTGCCAGGGGCGGCCGGCGTGCGCGTGCCGCATGGCCTGCATCTGGTGGCGGTGCGCCCTCATCGCCTCGCGCCAGGCGTCCCGGTCGAACTGGGGGACCTGCTGGGGCGGCGCGTAGGCGGGGGACGAACCGGGCAGGTCGGCCGTCACCTGGGACAGGTCGCGGACCGTCTTGGAGGCCAGCGCCCGGTCGAGCCGCTCGTCGAGCTCCTCATGGGTCAGACGGCCCTGGGCGAAGTGCTCGCGCAGGGCCGCCATCGTCTGCTCGCGCTCGGCGTCGCCGATGCGGAGATCGTTGTGGTCCATCTCTGGTTCCTCGCTCTCCCCGAACCGGCCTGTCGCTGCGGAGCCGGTCACCTGGTTACTCCTCACCCGGTTCGCCGTCGGCCAGGATCTGGTAGAGCTTGCGCCGGGTCTCAACCAGAGTCTTACGCGCTTCGCGGATTTGTGCGTCGTTTCCGGTCTGAAGAACCTGCATCATGGCGAATGCCGACTGTCGGGCGATGTGCCAGAGATCGGCGGTGTTGTCGTCGATGTCCGGACGCATCTCGTCCCAGGGGGCGCGGACCTCGTCGGCGTGCGCGTCGATGTAGGCGCGGCCCTCGTCGGTGAGGCGGAAGGTCTTGCGACCCTCGTTCTCCTCCGAGATCACCAGGCCCTCGTCGGTGAGCTGCTGCAACGCCGGGTAGACGGCGCCGGGGCTGGGCTTCCAGCCGCCCTCGCTGCGCGCGGCGATCTCCTGGATGATCTGGTAGCCGTTGCGCGGCTCCTCCGACAGCAGGGCCAGGATCGCGGCGCGGACGTCACCCCGCTTGGCCTTGCGCCCCCGGCCGCCGCCCCACCCGTGGTGCCCGCCCCAGGGCCCGCCCGGACCGAAGGGGCCGCCGCGCCCGAAATCGAACGGGAACGGTCCGCCGGGACCGCCGCGCCGGCCGCGCTGCCTGTGCTCGTCATGACCGCCGCCGCCCCGGCGATGGTGGTGGTGGCCGCCCATCTGCTCGAAGGCGTCGGCCATGGCCCTCAGCTTCTCGCGGGCCGCGCGCAGGTTCTCCCGCGGGCCGAACCACTGGTTGCCCGCCGCATGTGCGTATGTCATGTTCTTTCTCCTTGTATCGCGATCTATTCTCGATGCGTCAAAGATATATCGCTACTGTTTCGTTGGCAAGGCGCGGAAGAGAGTGAGACAGATCACGAAAAAGTTGCGGAATCGGGGAACAGTATTGGGATGCCCGCCGTTGAACAGAGCAGACGAGGTCGTTCCGCGTCGGCAGGGCTGGGGGGTGCTGTCGCCGCGGAGACGACCTCGTCTGCGTTTACGGGTGTTCTCGCCGGACCGTTCCACCGTGAGGACAACCTGGCGGCGGGGCTCTCCGCGTAAAGCGGTTCTTTGCAATACAGTCCCGATCATGATGGGGCACACGCACGCGATGACCGGGGCGATCGCCTGGCTGGGGCTGGCGCCGCCGCTGGCCGCGCTGCCACTGCTGAACGAGAGCTCCCGGTTCATCGAGACCGGCATCATGGCCGGGGCCCTCGGCCCGGCCGAACTGATCGCCGGCGCGCTGGTCTGCGCGGGCGCGGCCATGCTGCCCGACCTCGACCATCCCAGCGCGACCATCGCCCAGACGTTCGGCCCGGTCACCTGGCTGCTCAGCAAGTTCGTGTCGTGGATCAGCGGCGGCCATCGCGGCATGACGCACTCGCTGGCCTTCGCCGCGGCGCTCGGGTTCGGCGTCCACTGGCTGGCCAACACCTATCCGATCGGCCGGGACATCATCGTGGTGTTACTCGTCGGGCTGGCGTTGCGGGCCATCGGCATCGGCATCCCGGGCAACAAGGCCGGATCGGTGATGGTCAACATCGGCCTGACCGCCGGGCTTTATGCCGTCTTCATGTCGTTGCAGGTCGGGTACGCCTGGCTGGGGCTGGCCGTGGGCGTCGGCTGCCTGATCCACGTGGTGGGCGACTGCATGACCGAACGGGGATGCCCGGTGCTGTGGCCGCTGGGCGCCAAGTTCGTGCTGCCGTGGAAGATCGGCATCAAGACCGGCAAGAAGTTCGAGCAGAAGATCCTCGCGCCGATCCTCTCCGTCGCCATCATCGGCCTGCTCTTCTGGCGCCTCGCGCCGCTCTAACTTGATGTCGAGATACCGTAGTAATATCTTGACGTCGAGACATCCGCCGCGAGCCCCGCAGGTTAGGTTCACCTAACGTACGTGTCGTTCCGTGGGTGCGGCAGGATTCAAGTGAGCAATTGTCTGATGGAGGAGGCGAATCACCGTGTCCGCGAACAGCTTCGGCAGCCGTGACACGCTACGTGTCGGAGACGCGGCGTACGAGATTTTCCGGCTTGACGCCGTCGAGGGCGCCGCACGCCTCCCGTACAGCCTGAAGATCCTGCTGGAGAACCTCCTCCGCACCGAGGACGGCGCCAACATCACCGCCGACCACATCCGTGCGCTCGGCGGCTGGGACCCGAACGCGACGCCCAGCGTGGAGATCCAGTTCACCCCGGCCCGCGTCATCATGCAGGACTTCACCGGCGTCCCCTGCGTAGTCGACCTGGCCACCATGCGCGAGGCCGTGCGCGACCTGGGCGGCGACGCCTCCAGGATCAACCCGCTCGCGCCCGCCGAGATGGTCATCGACCACTCCGTCATCGTCGACTACTTCGGCCACCCCGACGCCTTCCAGCGCAACGTCGAGCGCGAGTACGAGCGCAACCGCGAGCGCTACCAGTTCCTGCGCTGGGGCCAGACGGCCTTCGACGAGTTCAAGGTCGTGCCGCCCGGCACCGGCATCGTCCACCAGGTCAACATCGAGCACCTCGCCCGCGTGGTCATGATCCGCGACGGCAAGGCCTACCCCGACACCTGCGTCGGCACCGACTCCCACACCACGATGGAGAACGGCATCGGCGTGCTCGGCTGGGGCGTCGGCGGCATCGAGGCGGAGGCCGCGATGCTCGGCCAGCCGATCTCCATGCTGATCCCGCGCGTGGTCGGCTTCAAGCTCAGCGGCAAGCTGCCCGCCGGCGCCACCGCCACCGACCTGGTCCTGACGATCACCGAGATCCTGCGCAAGCACGGCGTGGTCGGCAAGTTCGTCGAGTTCTACGGCGAGGGCGTCTCCTCCGTGCCGCTGGCCGACCGGGCCACGATCGGCAACATGAGCCCCGAGTTCGGATCCACCTGTGCCATCTTCCCGATCGACGGCCAGACCATCGACTACCTGCGCCTGACCGGCCGCTCCGAGGAGCAGGTCGCGCTGGTCGAGGAGTACGCCAAGGCCCAGGGCCTCTGGCTCGACCCGCAGGGCCCCGAGCCGGTCTTCTCCGAGTACATCGAGCTCGACCTCAGCACGATCGTCCCGTCGATCGCCGGCCCCAAGCGCCCGCAGGACCGCATCGAGCTGTCGGCGGCCAAGGACGCCTGGCGCCGCGACGTCCAGAACTACGTGGCCGACGGCGTCGACGAGGAGGGTGAGGAGTCCTTCCCGGCCTCCGACGCGCCCGCCTCCAACGCCCGCGCCGACGGCGGCCGGCCGCACAAGCCGGTCCCGGTCACCTCGGCCGACGGCACGTCGTTCGAGATCGACCACGGCATCGTGTCGATCGCGGCGATCACCTCGTGCACCAACACCTCCAACCCGTACGTCATGCTCGGCGCGGCGCTGCTGGCCCGCAACGCCGTGGAGAAGGGCCTGACCCGCAAGCCGTGGGTCAAGACCTCGCTGGCCCCGGGTTCGCAGGTCGTCACCGGCTACTTCGAACGCTCCGGGCTGCAGTCGTACCTCGACAAGCTCGGCTTCAACCTGGTCGGCTACGGCTGCACCACCTGCATCGGCAACTCGGGCCCGCTGCCCACGGAGATCTCCGACGCCATCCAGGCCAACGACCTCGCGGTCACCGCGGTCCTGTCCGGCAACCGGAACTTCGAGGGCCGCATCAACCCCGACGTCAAGATGAACTACCTGGCCTCGCCGCCGCTCGTGGTGGCCTACGCGCTGGCCGGCACGATGGACATCGACCTCGACAACGAGCCCCTCGGGCTCGGCTCCGACGGGCAGCCGGTCTACCTCAGGGACGTCTGGCCCGCGCCGGAGGAGATCGCGGCCGTGGTCAACTCCTCGATCGGCCGTGACATGTTCGAGCGCGACTACGCCGACGTGTTCAAGGGCGACGACCACTGGCGCTCGCTGCCGATCCCGACCGGCAACACCTTCGAGTGGGATCCGTCCTCCACGTACGTGCGCAAGGCCCCCTACTTCGAGGGCATGCCGGAGAAGCCGGAGCCGGTGACCGACATCCCGGGCGCCCGCGTGCTGGTCAAGGTCGGCGACTCGGTCACCACCGACCACATCTCGCCGGCCGGCTCCATCAAGGTCGGCACCCCGGCCGCCCAATACCTGCAGGCCAACGGCGTCGAGGTCAGAGACTTCAACTCCTACGGCTCGCGGCGCGGCAACCACGAGGTGATGATCCGCGGCACGTTCGCCAACATCCGCCTGCGCAACCAGATCGCGCCGGGCACCGAGGGCGGCTACACCCGCGACTTCACCCAGGCCGATGGCCCGGTGTCGTTCATCTACGACGCCTCGGTCAACTACGCCGAGGCCGGCACGCCGCTGGTGGTGCTGGCGGGCAAGGAGTACGGCTCGGGCTCCTCGCGCGACTGGGCGGCCAAGGGCACCGCGCTGCTCGGCGTGCGCGCCGTGATCGCCGAGTCCTACGAGCGCATCCACCGCTCCAACCTGATCGGCATGGGCGTGCTCCCGCTGCAGTTCCCCGAGGGGGCCACGGCCGACTCGCTCGGACTGACCGGCGAGGAGACGTTCGACATCACCGGCGTCGAGGCGCTCAACGGGGGCGGCATCCCGTCCACGGTGCACGTCAAGGCCGGTGACGTGGAGTTCGACGCGGTCGTCCGCATCGACACTCCCGGCGAGGCCGACTACTACCGGCACGGCGGCATCATGCAGTACGTCCTGCGCTCGCTGCTGACCAACTAGGAACTTCCCGAGTCCGCGTCCGGTCAAGAGCCGGACGCGGGCCGGGGACGGGGCGCGGATCCTCACGCGCCCGCATCGGGGGTATCACCCGACCCGTGAGAGCCGTCCGGCGGAACACCCTCCGCCGGGCGGCCCTCCGCTGTTCACCGGCCCTTTCCGGTCACCGGCTGGACGTGCGGTACCGGTGGGTCGCCAGCGGGGCGAAGATCGCGATGAGCGCCACCGACCACAGCAGGCTCGCCGCGACCGGATGCCGCAGCGGCCAGACCGAGCCCGCCGAGGTGGGGTTGCCGAACAGGAGACGGGCGGCGGCCACGGTCGCGCTCATCGGGTTCCAGTCGGCCACCGGCCGCAGCCAGGCGGGCAGTCCCTCGGTGGGCACGAACGTGTTGGCCAGGAAGGTCATCGGGAACAACCAGCCGAACGTGGCGGCGTCGGCCTGCGCGCCGCTGCGCACGTACAGGCCGATGTAGGTGCCCACCCAGATCATCGCCAGGCCGAACAGCGCCAGCAGCCCGAACGCCGCCGCCGTCCGGCCCGGCGAGCCGTGCGGACGCCATCCGGCCAGGAACACGGCCGCCGCCACCATCGCGGCCAGCGACATCAGGTGCATCGACAGGTCGGCCACGCTGCGCCCGATGAGCACGGCGCTGCGGGCGATGGGCTGCGCGCGGAACCTGTCGATGATCCCGCGTTCCATGTCCTCGCCCACGGCGGTGGCGGCCGCGGTCGCCGTCATGGCCATGACCTGCATGAAGATGCCCGGCATGAGGAAGTCGCGGTAGTCGCCGCCGCCGGGGAGGGTGATCGCGCTGCCGAAGACGTACCCGAACAGCACGGTCATGAGGATGGGGAACACCAGGAAACCGGCGATCTCTCCCGGTTGGGCCCGCCATCGCGAGTACGTGCGGCCCGCGATGGTCAGGGAGTCGCTGACGGTCCAGCGCAGGTTCATGCTCGTGGCTCCTGTCAGGGGGCAGGCTGTCGGGCGGTCAGGCGGTCAGGCGGTCAGGCGGAGGAAGACCTCGTCGAGGGTCGGACGGCGGAGCGCGAGGTCCTCGACGGCGATCCCGGCCGCGTCCAGGGCGCGGGCGACGCGGACGAGCGACTGCGCCCCGTCGGGAGCCGGCAGCGTCACCCGCGTCCCGCCCGGCTCCGGCACCAGCCCGGCCCCGAGCCGGGCCCCGAGCCCGAGCGTCCTGAGGCCCGTCTCCACGTCTCCGGGCTCGCGGAAGACGATCTGGACGCGGTCGCCGCCGACCTGCTTCTTGAGCGCGCCGGGGGAGCCCGCCGCCGCGACCCTGCCCTCGCGCAGCACCACGACCTGGTCGGCGAGGTGGTCGGCCTCGTCGAGGTACTGGGTGGTCAGCAGCAGCGTGGTGCCCTCGCTGACCAGGTCGCGCAGGGCCTGCCAGAGCTGGAGGCGGCTGCGCGGGTCGAGGCCGGCGGTCGGCTCGTCCATGAACAGCACGGGCGGCGCGACGATCAGGCTCGCGGCCAGGTCGAGCCGCCGCCGCATCCCGCCCGAGTACGTCCTGACCAGCCGCCGCCCGGCCTCGGCCAGCCCGAACCGTTCCAGCAGCTCGTCGGCCCTGCTCCTGGCCCTGGCCCTGGACAGGTGGTAGAGGCGGCCGAACAGCTCCAGGTTGCGCCGGCCGGTCAGCAGCTCGTCCACGGCGGCGTGCTGTCCGGCCAGGCCGATGCGGAAGCGCAGCCGCGCCGCGTCGCGCACCACGTCGAGCCCGGCGACCTCGGCCCGGCCGCCGTCCGGGCGGAGCAGGGTGGCCAGGATGCGCACGGTCGTCGTCTTGCCGACAACTAGAGTAGGACCCCTAAGGCAGTTACAGAGGGGAGTAGATTAGTGACGGAGAAGCAAAACCCCCTGGTCGGAGGCGGCGTCAAAGTCTGGCCGCTCAACGACGAGGACGCTCCGCCCGCGTCCGTTCCTCCGTGCGTCGCGGGCATCTATCTGCGTATCTCCGACGACGATGAGGGCCTGGAGCTTGGAGTCAAGCGGCAAGACGGCGACGTGCTGAAGAAGGCCATAGAGGCAGGCGCGACCGAAGTCCGCCGCTACTGCGACAACGACATCGGGGCGTCTACCCGCTCCAAGAAGCCCCGTCCGGACTACGACCGGTTGATGACCGACGCCAACAGCGGCGAGCTGGACTTGATCGCGTATTACACCAACTCACGGCTCACACGCAGGCCCGCCGAGTACGAAGGCGTGATCAAGACCGTGGAGGCCACCTCTGTCCGCCTGGTGTCGGTGAAGTCCGGGCACATCGATCTGACCACGGCGGACGGGCGGATGTTGGGCCGGATTCTGGCCGCTGCCGACGCTGCCGAGGCCGAGCGCATCGGGGAACGGGTGACGCGCAAGCACGAGGAGCGCCGCGAACACGGCCTACCGCACGGGGGTGGCCCCATCCTGGGATACCTGCCACCCGACCCCGCCCGAGGCATCGGCTACATGACCCACCGCGACCCGAGAGCGGTCAAGTACCTCAACGACGGCGCGGACATGGCCCTCAACGACGCGGGCTGGACCGCGATCATGGACTATTGGAACGCCGAAGGGTTCCACCGGCTCAACGGCACCCCGTGGCGGACCCGTGACGAGGTCAAGGCAACGCTACTCGCACCCAAGCGGGCCGGTCTCGTCGCCCACGCGGACAAGATCATTGGCGCAGGAACATGGCCCGCCATCATCTCAGTCGAAAAGTGGGAAAAGCTCTCCACCAAGTTCCCGATGATCGAGAGAGAGCAAGGCAACGCGAACCGCCAAGGCAAGCGCCGCCGCTCCAATCCCGCACTTGCCAAGCCCGGCCAGGGAGCGCGGAAGCACAAGAACAGCGGATTGATCATCTGCGGACGGTGCGCGGCCAAGATGCGCGTCAAGCAGCCCGGAGGCTCCCGCCAAGACATGTACGTGTGCGCCAAGGGCATCGGTGGTTGCGGGAAGATGGGCCGCAACAAGGCATGGGTGGACGGTTTGATCAACGCCTACGTCATCGCCCGCATCGAAGAGGAGTACGCCACCACCGCAACCGAAGCAGTGGACGTCGCCCAAGTCGAGCGGCTGAAGAAGGAGATCAGCGACCGGGAAGCGCTGATAGACGAGGCGCTGAAGACCGCCAAGGACCCCAGCATCCCCGGCTACACGTTCGCCGACGCCGGGCGATCCATGCGCGAACTGCGGCTAGAGATCGACGACTTCAAGCGCCAGCTTGGAGAGGAGATCTCCAAAGAGAAGGTGATCACCACCAGCAAAGACGAACTGATCGCCACATGGCTGGACGAGACCCCCGCCACCATCGAGGCCCGCGCGGCGATCGGCCGCCGCTACATCGAACACGTCATGATTCACGCGCTCCCCCGTAAGGGGCGATGGACTCCCGCCAGCTACCCCGCCGACTGCATCACCATCATCGGCAAGTAGCAGCTCAGCCCCACTGCCGCAGACCTCACCGAGCCCCGGACCCGCCGACATGATCCGGGGCTTTGCCCTCATCAGGACCCCTGACGTCCCGTCTTCCGCAGGTGAACCACCAGCCCTGTCAACGCCCGGTTGCGCTCTTCCCGGTCAGCCGCAGAAGCGGCCTGAGCATCGCGCGTCGCCTGATCACGCACCGCAGCCAGCAGCGCCGGGGAGACACCCCCCGAGCCATCCCGGGCGCGCTGGTTACCCCGCCGAGGCTTGCCCGCCCGGCTTCCGTCCCCCCGGCCAAGATCATCAGCCCGGGGCGCCCCCTGCCCCGCGCTGTCGGCGTCCCGCCCACCCGCCCCAGCGTCCGTTGTGGCTGACCGCCGCACCTGCTCTCCCGCCTCCTCAAGACAGACAGAAGTGGTGCCTTCGGCGCTGCCTCCCTGAGAGCGCCCCTCCTCCGGGACCGGACCCGCCGCCCCGCATGCCGGGCTCATCTCCTCCAGGTCGAACAGCGGTAGCTGCGTCTCCGTCATCGCCCCACCCCTTCCCGCACGCTCCCCGGTCCTTCGCTCGTATCGCTCCCGTCTCCTGCTCCCGCAGCCTGCCTGCGTCTCCACCGCTGCCGTTCGGCCACCAGCACCAGCACCCGCACATGCAACGGCGCTACATCCTGATCGCTCGCACTGGCCAGAGCCCAGATATACCGGCCCGGATCGTCCTGCACCGCCTCATCGGTGATGCCCAGCGCCTCCAGCACCCAGGCCCGCCGATCCCGCACATGCGCCCCCAGCGTCCGGCCCGACCACCGACGCGACACCAGCACCCGCCGCCCCCCGTAACCGAGGTGTTCCGGACGGTGCGCCTTGCCCCGGCATCGACCCGGCACCATGCCCGCCTTGGCGTCCTTCGGCTGCACCCCATACCGCAGCCAGTTCGCACACCCCGGCGAACACGGCTCGAACCGCAACGCCTCCAGCAACCGCGCCGCATGCGCCCGCCGAGCCCGCCCCTTGGCCCCAACCGCATCTACCGCATCCGCACCCAGACTCTTGGTCAGGTACTTGGACAGGTACCGGATGCACTGATCGGCATCCCGCGTCCCAGCCAGCACCCCCCGGATATCGGCCTGACTCCCGAACCGCGCCACATGCAGCGGCACAGCATCGCGATCCTCAGCCAGCCGATCCAGCGCCTCATCCCACGTCGTCAGAACCTCACCGGTCTCCGCATCGACGTAACCCACGCCCTTCACCCACACCGGCAGCCGACCCGCCTCATAGACGACCCGATCAACCGAGGGCCACCACACCTGGTGATACGTGGCCTCGATCACCTGACGCAGCTCCGCACGCGGCAACGTGCCCCGCACCGCCATGTGAAGATGCGGCGCAAGCCGCTTCTGAAACTCCACCACCGCGAAGTACTGCACCTCCCACCCCGCGACCCGGCGAAGGTTCTGCACGAACCGGTCCACCAGCTTGGAGAAGTGCAACGCATCCCGCGCCGCCCGCGCGTAGTCGTAGCCGTCACGATCTACCGGCACCCCCGCCCGCACCCGCCCATAAGACGGCAGCGTCAGCGTGACGAACAGCGACGGCCGATACACCTTCCCGCCATCAGAGGTGAACGTCCGCCCCAGCGTCCCCCCGCTCTTGTCGCGCTTGGGCAGCTTCGGCGCGTCTTGCCGCCGCCGCGTCGAACGCACCCGCCGACCCCCGGCCCCGGGCTGCGTCTCCCCCTCTCCCGCGGAGTCGATCATGAATCGGCCGGCAGAGCCCTCAACCGGCTCCCCGTCCCCGTCCCCGTCAGGGCCGCTCTCCGGTTCCTCCTCCAGGTGCCAGCCCTCCCGGCACTGAGCCATTCGAGCTTGCCGAATCCGCTTCGCGCACGATGGGCAGGCGCTCTCCAGCCGCGCCCCGCACGCCACCGACACGATCCGGCTCCGGCCGGTCGCCGTGTCCAGCACCCGCATGGGCACCGGACGCACGCACACCCCGTTCTCGATCGCGACCAGCGCAGCCACATCCGGAGTGACGAGCCGTGTACCCACCAACGCACACGGCCCGCCAGCCGCAGCCTCCGTCAAGCAACCCCCCTCTCCCCGTCGAACCCGTCGCCGGACTCCCCGCCGAAGTCCTCACCGTCGCTGTCGTGGTCGTGGTCGTGGTCGGCCAGACCATCGGTCCAGGCCCGCGCCTGACACGCCCGGCATTCCACGACCCCCGCCGACACATCCAGCACGAGCGCGTCTTCCTCCCCGCAAGCGCTACAGCGCAGCCCCCACAGCCGTTCCTCGTACCTCACACCGCCCCCTCGATCCCATAGCGGCCTTCCATGTCCTTGATGTCGGCGTCGCTGACGTAGGCCGCCCGAACCCGGACCGGGGTCGGGTTGTTCTCCAGCCGGACGAACCCGATACCGGAACCGACCTGCGGATTGTCAGGGTCGCGGGGGATCTGATCGGCCAGCGCACCCCGGTCCCGCGCCCCGTCCCCGAGGACCATGTCCACCTGTTCGGCCTCATCCAGCCGCAGCGCCACCCGATCGGGGAACAGATTGCGGATGGACAGCACGTCCTTGCGCGGGTCCTGCAACGCCGCCACCACCCCGACCCCCACGGCCCGGCCTTGCGTGGTGAGCGTGGACAGCGCCGACATGATCCGCGACCTGAGGTTGCGATCCGGCTGGTAGGCGGTCAGGAACGCCACCTCATCCACGATCACCAAAATGAACGGATCCCGCGTGGTCGGCTCGTGATCACGGCGAACTCCCGCATACCGCCCGGCGCGTTCCTGCATCACCTCCACCGCTTGCTCCAGCAGCAGTGCGCATGCCGTTGCCGAGGAGGCATACCGGTGAAACAGCGTCTGACCGTAAGACAGCTCCATCACTTTGGGATCCAGCGCCCACAGCTCGGCCAGCCCTTCGGCGACGGCGGGCAGCAGCCCGCGCACAATGCTCCACAGCCACGAGCCCTTGCCCGACCCGGTCCCGCCCGCGATCAGCACATGCGTGCCATGCACCTTGAGCCAGTACCGCCGCCCGGTCTCATCCAGCCCGATCTCCACCTTGCGCACGCTCGTGTGAACCGGATACGGCAACGCCGCCAACGGCACGGCGAGCGCGTCCTTACGCGGGAAGAACAGCAGCAGCCAACCCGGCCGAAGCACCACCATCCGGCACGAGACCGCGCCGAACCCATGCGCGAGGTTGCCGCCCTTGGTGGCCCAGTCCTCATCGGACTGACCGCCCAGCATCTTGACCGTGACCCTGTCGGCCCACGGCCCGGACCGGACCTTGACCAGATCCGGCAGGAACCCCCGCCCGCCGACCGAATGCCCCAGCCCGGAGACCGCCATCACCCCGCGCCAGCGACGCCGGTACACGCCCATCCACCGCAGCCAGCTCACCACCGGCCAGCGCACCCACGCATCGAAGGAAGCGCGCCACAGCGACCACCAGCACGCCAGCAGGAACACCACCACCGCCAGCCCTGACAGCGTGGCCTTCCAGCCGAAGAAGTACAGCCCCGCCCCCAACTCGGCGGCCAGGACGCAGGCCACCGGATGCCGCCACACCAGGCGCACCAAGGAAGTGATGACCTTGGACAGATGACCGATGAGGAAGACGATGCCCGGCGTCCGCACCACGACGGGCCGGTAATGAATCGAGGTGTCCGGACGGGTAGAGACGACGTTTTCGACCTGATCACCAGGAAGTTTGCGAAGCACCGAACCACGCACCTTTCAAGGAGGGAAGGGCCGGAGCAGCCCGGTTGATATCGATCACCGGGCAGCCCCGTCAGATCACGCGCCCATCGGTAGCGGACGCGCAGGCCATACATCTGGCCAGGTCAACGCAGGTGCCGTGACGAGGCCGGCGGAACTCGCTCACGCTCGCCCTACGGGTGGCCTTCGGCCATTCCGCCGGCCTCGTCACTCCCGCCGCTCACCGGTCGGGATGCCTGATCAGTGGTGCGTGACCCCGCTAGATCTCACGCACGCAGGTGGCGGGTACGTAGCCGTACTTGCTTCCGTTGACGATCCGGCCAGAGATGACCTGGTGCCAGTCCCGGCCAGCCCGCCCGCACTTGCGGTTGGCGTAGCGCGACCAGTCGTTGCCGATGAGCGAGCAGACCCCCTCAATGAGAGTCCCGCGCTTGACGACCCGGATGATTCGCTTGTTCGGGAAGTCCCGGATGGCGACCTTCCGCCCGGTGACCAGGAGCTTCGGACACCTCATCGCCGCCAGGTGCGTCACGTGACGCGCACTGCTGTGAGTGGCGGCCGGAACCGCTGATACCGGCAGCTCCCGCACACAGGACGCGGGCACGTAGCCGAACAGGCTTCCGCCGAAGGTCCGACGACCGGAGATGACCTTGTACCAGTCGTAGCCGCCACGCCCGCACTTGGGCGCGTGGTACGGCCCGTTGGGGTGGACGAGCGTGCAACTCGTCAGAACGGTCCCGCGCCGTACCGTGTCCAGGATCGCGGCGTTGAAGAACGGGTACTTCCGGACCCCGACCCGGCCCCCCATGACCTGGAGCCGCCAGCAGGCCGACGCCGACTTACGGACGGCGCTCCCCGCCGTGCCACTCCCCGTGGCGTGCGCGGTGCTGTGTGCGGTGGCCGGGCCCGCCATCGATACCGGCCCCAGCACACCGGCCAGGACGCCGACGGCCAGCAGTGTGGACAGCTTGAACATGATGGTTCTCCCCTGGGTGTGGAAGATGACCCCCTCAGACAGCGGATCGCGCATGTCAGAGGGGACGCGGACAGCGCCGCCCCGCCCCGGCACACGCCAAGACAGAGCCGCCAGCCTGACCACGGAAAAGGACCCGCGCGAATCAGCGCAGCGCGGATACGCAGCCCTCAGCACACCACCGGCACCCACCAACGCGCCGGTACCGCCGAGCGGCAGTGTTAGGCGGGGATCAGCCCCGCACAGACGCCGGACGAACGGCCGCCCGATCTATGCCACGCCGCCACCGTGGACGGCCCGGCCCCCCTCCCACAGGGCAG
This sequence comes from Nonomuraea sp. NPDC051191, assembly GCF_044455665.1. Lineage (NCBI taxonomy): Bacteria > Bacillati > Actinomycetota > Actinomycetes > Streptosporangiales > Streptosporangiaceae > Nonomuraea > Nonomuraea sp. NPDC051191. The sequence goes on from NZ_JBITEZ010000002.1 coordinate 120,529, forward strand.
GACCACCAAGGCCCGCCCCGGACGCACACCCGCCCCGCAGGCGAGCATCTTCGCGCCGGTCATCAGACGGTGTCCTTCACGCCGCCCCGACCCGGCTTCGCGCCTTGCTCCGGCGCGGCATGCAGGCCCGTGGCCTTGAACGAGTAGGCCATACGGCCCTGCCCGTTGACGTACGGAGTCACCGTCAACCCGTCGAACACGACAGGGACGAACGGCAGCCCCGCCATTCCAGCCGGGGGAGCGGGAATCTTCGGCTCAACCCCGGATACGATCTTGACTGCGACCGCCTTGACGGACGCCTTGAGCGACGGGTCGGCGTCCATCACCGGCACCGCCCACATCAGCTCACCCGACACCTTGTCCCGCGCCGCGACGTGACGGTCCTTGGTGGACGCATCGAAGTCCAGCACTGGGGAGATCTCCCCCACGACATAGCAGCCGTGCGGGAACACCATCTCATGCGAAACAGGAATCGCACCTTGTAGAGCCATCTAACTCCCTGAGGCCGTCGAACAGTTCCTACCTCTGAGTAACGAACCATGTACCCCGCGAGTTCCTTTATTCCCGCAGCTCAAAGCACCATTACGGCGATTGCGGACGCCCGCAAAGAAGGGCGAGAACGCCCTAAAGCGCGCGATAAGCACACACATCCACTCCCGAATGTGGACCCATACGCGGCATTAACCCTAATGATCTACTGTTCACGGCCGCGATAAGGGATTCAGTGTGATCTACGTCACACTTACGGGGAAGCAATTGTGTCGGTCACATCGGCAAGTAAGTTCCCGGATCCCGCTCGGGATGGTTACGCTTGCGCGGTGGGGTCGTCCCGGTCTGAGCCGCTGTCGCGGCTCAGGCGGGGCCGCGCTCGTCGGGAGACTGCTCGGCTGCTGGTCGAGGTCCAGCCTGAACGACCTGAATGGCCTCCTCCACCGACGCCTCCACCTGGAACGCGGTCAGCAGGCCAGTGATGTCCAAGACGCGCTCCAGATGGGGCGGCATGCCCGACAACACCAAGGTGCTCTGCTGTTCCCGACTCTGGCGCAGCAGCAGCACCAGCACGCCGACACCCATCGAATCGCAGAACGTCAGCCCGCTCAGATCCACCACCAGCCCGCCCGACTGCGTCATCGCCCACGCCTCCCTGATCTGCTGCTTCAGCGGCCCGGCAGAGGCGTAATCGAGGTCACCGACAGCGCGCGCGACGATGAAGCCCTCATGCAATCCGATCGAAACCGTGGACCGTTCGTCAGGACCGTTGCCGTCATCGACGCTCATGGCTCACCATCCTTGGCCCTTGCCCGCGCGGCGGACAAGTAAAAGCTGCCCGTCACCCTGTCCTGTGCTAGACATCGACGCCACCGAGCGGCCATCACCACCGCCGCCCCTCTCGCAAGTTGCCGAATTATTCTTATGGGTATCAAGGGGCGGCCCCGCTCCCCGCCGCACCCCGGCGGGCGACGCCCGCCGGGCCGCCCGGCCAGCGGATCCGGGCATGCGGCCTGGGGGCCGGTCCCGGCCCGCGCCGTACGACCCGGCGCGCGCAACCCGCCGCCCGCCGACCAGCCGCCCCGCCGCCCCCATCGACCCCGCCGACCGCAGCACGCACAGCCGCCCTCCATGGCCCAACGTCCAGTATTCAAGATCAACAAGAAGGTGCCGCGGGAACGTCCATGATCAACTTTCCGCCGCGTCAGCGCCGGCCGCACTCACTTCGTTCGCCCTCCGGGTGACCTTCGGTCATGCCGCCGGCCCTGCCGCTCACCACCACGTGAAGGCCGTACCACCGCGAGACGTACCCAGCTTCACTCACCGAGCCCAAGTTCCTCTGTTCGCACATCCTCCTCCGCCGCCAGGCTCGAACTCCTGGACAGGCAGGCTGACGACCGCCATCCGTTCCCGTCTCAGTCCACGTCCAGCGCGTATCGCAGGTAGAAATCCGGCTTGGCAAGGAACCGCCGCCAGTGGTCAACCAATTGAAGGCTCTCCCACGCTGCCGGATGAATGCCGTCCTCGTTCAGTTCGATGATCTGCGCACCCGGCAGGCTGGCAAGGACCGGCGAATGAGTCGCGCAGATAATCTGCCCGCCCTCTCCCGCAACCCGGTTCATGAGCGCGACCAAGCGCAGGCACGACTGGAACGACAGAGCCGCTTCGGGCTCGTCCATCAGATACAGCCCCGGCCCCGACACCATACGTTCGAGCACAGTGAAGAACCCTTCACCGTGGGACTGCTCCGCAAGGTCGCCTTCCCAGAAGCCATGCATGCCTGACACGTTCTGCCCGAGGTTGAACAGCGTCTCGGCGCGGAAGAAGAATCCACGTCGCTTGGTGCGAGGACCGTGCAGCAGCCGCAACCCCGTGGACGTGAGTTCGGCGTCAAGGACTTCCCCGAGCGGGGTGAGGTCACCCGTCGAGGAGTACTTCGTTCCCGCCTTACCGCCTTCAGAGTTGATGCCGCACACATCGGCAATGGCCTCGACCACCGTTGACTTCCCCGACCCGTTCTCGCCCACCAGGAAGGTAACCGGACGGGTGAAGGTCAGCCCATGCTCAACAAGGTGGCGCACCGGAGGCAGCCCGCCAGACCAGCCGCCCGGCAGGCGTGAAGCCGTAAGCCGCGTCAACAGCACCGTTACCTCCTCTCCGCCTCATCCAAAAGCCGATGTGCGTGAGCCCGCACAGGCCGTTGCAACTCGCCGTAGTCATCCACACGATAGCCACGGCTGAGGATGTGAGCTGCGGCGCTGAGCTGAGCGACAAGGCCGGTAGGCGTGTCCAATAGATCGGCGAACACCTCGTGCACCTTCTCAGCCGCTTCAGGCACAAGGAGGGTGTGACAGTAGAGCAACGCCGCACCGTACCCGGCCGGGGCGGCCCCCCAGTACTCCCAATCCAAAATCCACAGTCGTGGGCTGGTCAGATTGGCCCAGTGCAGATCAGTGTGCTCAGTGCGCAAGGTCGGGCTCGGCAAGTCCAAACGGCGCGCGTACAAGTCTTCAAGCCTGCCCACAACAGTGTCCGGGGCATGTTCGCCCCGGTTGGTAGGATGCGCAGCCAACCTGTCCAGCGCCGCCCGCAGATCTGCCCACCACGTGTCTGGAGCAGCGAAGGGCTGTAGCAGCTCAGATGTAGCAGAGCACGGCTTGTCCGGAACGTAGGTCATCAGCTCGGCGTAGATGCCGACCGGCGGTTCGTCCCACTCCATGCGCGCCAGGACTTCCGGCTTCGGCAAGCCCTGGATGTCGGCCGCGTCGAGGTTGCCCGTCCATGCCTCACTCTGAGTCCAGTCGTGATGCTCAGCAGTGGCACGCAACCAGAATCGGCCGCCGCTGGAGGTGACGGCCGATCCAATGGTGCGGTCGCGCCAGCCGAACACCACATCACCGGTGAGGGTCACGCCCAACCCCGTCGCCCCCTCACGGAGCACACGACGCAGGAACGCGCGCTGCCCGCTCGACTCATGATGTTCGCTGGTCACGCAGTATTTTCCCTACTTGGTTGGACGGCACTGATTGGGCTTGCAGCTCCTGCTAGGGTCGCACAGCCGTTTGTCCGGGCTACATGAGCCGTAGGAGGGGCTGCAGCCCTGACGTGGCCCGCACGGGGTCTTGGACTGCGGTGAGCAGGCCGGGCTACATGACGGGCCGCACCTTGGATTGCATTCGTCCGGCCCGCACTTGCCCCTTACCTCGAAGGCTTCCCGAAGCCGACCCGTGGTCTCCTCGAACTGCTGACTGGCAAGGATCTCGGCGAGCGGCGTGCGTCGAACGTTGCCGATTGGCAGCCAGCGGGAGAAGACGCACGGCCACACCTCGCCCGTGGGCGAGATGGCGATCTGCTGGTCTCCGCACCTGCCGCAGAGCTGATCGAGGCCCGGCCCGTTCTCCCGAACGCCGCGCCCGACCTCTCGAAGGTCGTCGTAGCCGACATCATCGACCCCGAGATCTTCGAGAACCGCGATTCCCTGCTGACTGCGCTGCCCTTCAAGTACGCCGACCACACCCGCGCGAAGCGGAATGCCGAGCTCACGAGCACGGGCGATGTTCTTCGTGGTGACCTTGTGGGAGGGACGCTTGGTGATCGCCTCGTGTTCGTCAGCCCGGTCCGAGTAATAGGAGGTCGCGAGCCGGACGCCCGGCAGGCGGAAGGTCTCCCACATCGCCGGTGTGACGTGGACGAGGTTGGTGTAGATCTCGACGCCCATCCCGTTGTCGAGCGCGTGTCGCACGAGTTCGGGCAACGCCGGGTAGAGCGTCGGCTCGCCCCCGATGAACTGGCCCATGGTCGCGCCAGCTTCCCGGGTCTGCGTGATGACGCGTCGCCAGTCGGTGACGGTCATGGTTCCATGGGTTCCATCAGGACCCGATGAGGCATAGCAGTGATCACAGGCGAGTTGACATTTGCCTGAGACCTCCCACCATGCGAAATCGAGAATAGCCGCCTTCTGCACAGCGCCTCCTATGAATTGGAGTTGATGGGGTTGAATTGCCTCGCTTGACCTGACCACCCCCATTCACCGTGTCTCCTTTTATCGAACGTGGCCGAAAAGCAGAGCGCTCCACATGGCATCCGCAGCGCGGTCATTCCAGCGCCCGGTTTCGTGGACCACCTTCGATCCCTTGAGCGTCTGGGTCCGACGGATGTAACGCGCTCCGCCGAGCGTGACCAACTCGTATACGACTGGCTGACAGTCGCAGGTCCACCGCAACACCCGCGCCCCGGACTCTCCCTCGCGCGGATCCCCCCACTCCAGCGGCTCGTACTCGGATGCGACGGGGACGTGTGGCGACTCGCAACGCGGCGGATGCCAGCCCGATCGGACCACCTGACTCACACCCCGATCTCTCGCGTCAGTTCGTCGCTGGTTGCCTCGTGCAGGCACACGGTGTCTATTGCCGTGGTGAACTCCGCCCAGACGGTGAGTTGCCGAGAGTGTCCCAACCGGCGTAGTCCCCATGCGGTCGAGACATCCTCGACGAGCTTCAAACCCCGGCCGCGCAGATCCAGGTTCTCCGGCGAACGCGGGCGCGGAACGGTGTCCGCGCCGTCATCGGTCACCTCTATCCGAGCCCGGCTCGCACCGCCGCTCACAACATCCACCGTGACGAGGCCACCGCCGAGACCCGAGGCGGTGTGCTGAATGGCGTTTGAGACCAACTCGCTGACGATGAGCTGTGCGTTGTTCGTGTCTTGGTGACCTGCGCCCGAGAGGATCGCTGCGACGATGCGCCGAGCCACCGGCACCACCCACGTTTCGCCGGGGAAAACCATCTCGCTCAGAAACCGCTCCATCCCTGCGCCTCCTCCCAGACCCGCGTAACCGCGTCCTCGTCGTACGCGGCCACGCACTGACGCCGACCGTGACCCCATGTGAAGATCCATTCCTTGCCTCTTAGGGCGGCCCGCACCCGCAACGCCTCCCGCGCCCGAGGGATGGAGATGAACGGCTCTCGCCTTCGTGGCCACTCCACGACCAATCCCAGCCCGAGCCGGGAGAGATCCCACGACAATCGCATTAAGTGAACGAACTGTTCCTCATCGTGATCGAAGGAGCGCATGGAGACACCTCCCTTGCGTAACGGGCCATGTCAGACCAGAAGGGGCAGCACTCGCACCCCATCCATTGGCCGCCTTGGCTACACCTTGGGTTTAGAGAACGGTCGGCGCCGTGAAGCCCTACACTTTTGGAAGTTACCTCAGAAGCCCTGCCGTTGGTAGCTTCCACAGGAAGTTTCCAGTGGTAATTTCCATGGAGTCGAGATGTCGGCAGAGACGAGCCCCACAGTGCGTAGACGGCGACTCGCGTCCGAACTGCGCCGATTGAGAACCGAACGCGGAATGTCCATGCAGGCGGTGGCCGACCACATGGACATGACCACCGCATCTCTCAGCCGCATCGAGACCGGCCGGAGGGGCATCCGTCCTCGCGATCTCCGATCCCTTCTTGACCTGTACGAGATCGTCGATCCAGAACGTGAGGCGCTTCTTGCTCTCAGCCGGGAAGCTCAGCAAAAGGGCTGGTGGAAGCAGTACGGGAACGTCCTGTCCGGCGAGTACGCCACCCTGATCGGACTTGAAGCCGAGGCTGGCAGCGTGCAGAACTACGAACAGAGCCTTGTTCCGGGTCTCCTGCAAACCGAGGCGTACACGCGAGCGATCACCACCGCGTTCCGGCCCGGCGACTCGACGGACGAGATTGATCGGCTCGTCTCCGTCAGGCTCAAGCGCCAAGAACGCCTTGATGACAGTGACTTCAACCTCTCCGTGATCGTAAGTGAGGCCGTGCTGTGCCAGCACATAGGCGGTGCGGCCGTCAGGGCCGAGCAGCTGAGGCACCTGGTCGACGCAAACCGGAGAAGTAACGTCATGGTTCAGGTTCTGCCGTTCCGGGCTGGTGAGCATGCAGCCCTGACCGGTTCGTTCACCATCCTGCGGTTCCCGGGAACCAACAACATGGACATCGTGTACCTGGAGAACATGACCAGCGCCGTCTACCTGGAAGAAGCGCCAGAGGTGCACACCTACGAGTCGGTGTTCGACTACCTCAAGGCCAGCGCTCTGAGTCCAAACGACTCAGCATCTATGCTGATAGAAGTAGCGGAACGCCTCGCGTGACGCAGTTATGGAAGGGTCGCAGATGGAGATCGTGGACACCGATTGGAAGAAGAGTCCGTACAGTGGCGGCAACGGCAACTGTGTTGAGTTGAGAAGGCATAACGGGATGATCGAGGTTCGCGACTCTAAGGACCCAGCCGGCCCGATCTTGTCCTTCACGGATCCCGAGATACTGGCGTTCCGGCGTGGTCTCAGCAGCGGCGCTTTCGATGAGATCGTCGGGCCGTCCTCGACACCCAGCGCCTGAGGGGGCGCTCAGCCTCAGACTTTCCGCTGGATCGGTCAAAGCTTCTGGGAACCCCCTCGGGCCCAGCGCCGTACTGCGTGCCTCTGGCCCGCTGATCCCACCGTAGAGCCGCTTAGGCGAGGTCAGGGCTTTACCGAATCGTTTCGGAGCCAAACACGCGGGGACCCCTCCAAGATCACAAAAGGGGGGCGGAGGGGCACAGAACGCGGGGAGGGGGCACGGCCCCTCCCCATTCGCTTGGCCAGCGTAATGCCCCCCTTTTGTGATCTTGCCCCGCGTGTTCAGCACCACCGCAACGATTCGTCAAAGCCCTACAGCCTGCGGGTCCGGAGTGCACCCTTTAGGGGTCATACCTTGACAGTCGGCTTGCCTGCCCCGTTGGGGCCGAGCAGCCCGCAGACCGTGCCGGCCGGGACGTCGAGGTCGATGCCCCTGAGCGCCTCCTTGGCCGCGTACCGCTTTCGCAAACCCTCCGCGCGGATCATCGCGAGGCTCCTTAACGGTGTTAAATCTAACAGCGTTAAGGATGCATTGAACGTTGTTAAGCTGTCAACCGTGGCACTTGAGAAGGGCACCATCGTGGCCGCGGCGCTGCGGCTGCTCCAGGAGACCGGGCTCGACGGGCTCACGCTGCGGCGGCTCGCGGCCGAGCTCGGCGTCCAGGCGCCCGCCCTCTACTGGCACTTCAGGAACAAGCAGGAACTCCTCGACGCGATGGCCGAGGCGATGACGGCCGCCCACATGGACCGCCCCGCGCTCACCGAGCCCGCCGCGTGGCGGGAGTGGGTGCGCGACCACGCCCACCGCGACCGGGCGATGCTCAACTCCTACCGCGACGGCGCCCGGCTGGTGGCCGGGACCCGGCCCTCACCGGTGCTGTTCGAGGTGGTGGAGCGGTCGGTGGTGGCCCTGGAGTCGGCCGGGTTCGCGGTGGCCGACGCGGTGCGCGGGCTGTTCGCGGTCAGCGTGTACGTCGCCGGCTTCGTGCTGGAGGAACAGGCCGACCGGACGCGGCCGGACGCCGACGGGGCCATGCCGGACATGGCGGCCTTCCAGCGGGCCCATCCCCGGCTGACGGCCGGGCTGACGGAGGTGGGCGACCCGCAGGGGGAGCGGTCGTTCGAGGGCGGGCTGCAGCTCATCCTCGACGGCATGCAGGGCCGCCTCGACCGTCAGGAGACCTGCCAGGCGGGGGCCGACCAGGTGTCGCAGGCCGCCGGCGAGACGGCCCGGTAGCCCCGCTCCAGCCAGCGGACGCGGTTGGCGCCCGTGCCGTGGCTGTGCTCCCCGTCCTCGTCGCCGGCGGCCCTGGTGGCGTCGAGCAGCGCGGTCCAGTCCTGCCGGGTACGGCTCAGCGACGGCCACACGCTGCCCAGGAACGCGCCCGCCAGGCAGTCGGCCTGGAGCTCGTACCGCCGGCTCTGCGCGCCCTTGCGCACGCCGAGGAGGCTCTGCGCGTGGTGGCCGTACTCGTGGGCGGCGACCTTGAACGGGTAAAGGTCGGTGCGGCCCTCGATCCAGGCGCCGGTCAGGGGGAAGACGAGGGTGTCGCGGCCGATGCAGTAGAAGGCCGCCGCGTGCTCGGGCCAGGCGAACCCGCACACCTCGCGCACCGGCTCGTCGTAGTAGCGGACGACGGGCTTGCGGAACGTCCGGCCGGTACGCCTGAGGTAGGCGGACCAGGACTTGTCCAGGCACTTCACGATCGTCGTGAGGTATTCGCGGCTTCTGGGGATGCCGCCGGAGCTGATCGCCGTCTCCGGGCACGCCGAGCGGCCGAGCCTGGGCGTCGCGGCCTGCGTGGGCCCGGCCTGGAGGACCGTCGCCCCGATCAACAGGGCTGCCAGGATCGTGGGGGCGCGCGGGGCGGGGGAGTGCACGGTGAGCAGCATAGGGCTCCTGGTGGCGGCGGATCGTCCGGTGTGCCCGCTTTCCGTCCACGGGTGGTGGCGGAAAGTATGGGTGATTGACTGCTCTGCGTGAGTGATGAGGTGTTGGTACTGGTTGTCGGTAGTTTGGCGGTTTTTGTCGGGGCGGTCGTCCAGGGGAGCGTGGGGTTCGGGTTAGGGCTGGTGGCCGCGCCCGTGCTGACGATGCTCGACCACAGCCTGATGCCCGGCGCGATCCAGGTGGTCAACATGACGCTGCCGCTGTTCACGCTGGCCGTCGAGTGGCGGCGGGTGGACTGGCGGGGGCTCGGGTTCGCGCTGCTCGGCCGCCTTCCCGGCAGCGCCGTCGGCGCCCTCATCGTCGTGTACGTCTCCGTCCAGGCGCTCGGCGTGCTGGTCGGCGTGATGGTGCTGCTGGCGGTCGGGCTCACCGCCCGTACGGTCAGCATCGCCCGCAACGGCGCGACGATCACCGGCGCGGGCTTCCTGTCCGGGATCACCGGCACCGCCACGGGCATCGGCGGCCCGCCCCTGGCGCTGGTGTACCAGAGCGCCAAGGGGCCGCAGATCCGGGCCACCCTGGCGATGTTCTTCTTCCTGAGCGCCGCGCAGTCGATCGCCATCCTGGCGTTCGTCGGCCATCTGCCCGCCCGCGCGCTGGCCACGGGCGCGACCCTGATCGTGCCGATGATCCTGGGCTTCCTGGCCTCCGGGCCGCTGCGGCGCTACCTGGACGGCGGCAAGGTGCGCGTCGCCGTCCTGGTCGTGGCCACGGTCTCCGCGCTGGCCCTGATCACGCAGAGCCTGCTGGCCTGACCCGCCGGGCTACTCGCCGGTCTGCCCGTCGACGGCCTCGCGGATGAGGTCGGCGTGGCCGTTGTGCCGGGCGTACTCCTCGATCATGTGGACGAGGATCCAGCGCAGGTGGGGACGGCGGCCGTCCGGCCAGGCGCGCTGGGCCGGCTGGTCGAGCCCGCCGGCGGCCAGCGCCTCGGCGGTCAGGGCGCGGGAGCGGGCCACTGCGTCCCGCCAGAGCGCGCGCAGCTCGTCGGGGGAGTCGGAGGCGGCGGAGTGCCAGTCCCAGTCGGGGTCGGCCGTCCAGTCGACGGTGTCCCAGGGGGCGTGCGGGTCGTGCCCGTGCAGCCGGCGGGAGAACCAGTGGTCCTCGACGTAGGCCAGGTGCTTGAGCATGCCGCCGAGCGTCAGCGTGGACGCGGCGACGGTGGTGTCGAGGCCCGCCGCGTCGAGGCCGGAGCACTTCCACTCCAGGGTGGCCCGCAGGAAGTCGAGGAAGCCCAGCAGGGTCTCCGCCTCGTCGCCCATGAAGGGCGGTTCCGGGCGTCCCTGCTCGTCGAAGTCGGTCATGGGCGGGCAGTCTACCGACGGGTTCGAACGCGCGGCGGCGGTCGGGCGGCTTCTGTGTACGCTCGCGTGATGGTCAACGTGGTGGAGTGGACCAGGCTGGAGCCGTGGCGGGTGGCCCGCGGCCGTACCGACCGCGACGAGAGCGTGATCGTCAAATGGACCGGGCCGCACGCCTCCGGCTCCCACGACGAGGCGTGGCGGGTGCGCACGGAGGCGGCCGCCCTCCGGTTCCTGTCGGAGGACCTCGGGGCCGGCCTGGCCCCGCGCGTGCTGGCCGTCGATCTGGCGACGGGACGGCTGGTGCTGGAGGACCTCGCGCCGCGGACCGCGCTCGACGGGCTGCTGCGCCGCGACGGCGCAGCGGCGCACGCCGACCGGCTGGCCGCCGCCGCGCGCGTCCGCGGTGAGCTCGGCGCGATCACCGCGGGTCACGCGGAGGCGTACTACCGGCGGCGGAGCGCGCTCGGGCCGGTCGATCCGGCCGCCGACCGGCTCGGGCGGGTCGCCCGGCAGCGCGCGTCGGGGATGCCGTCGGTGCCGGACGTGCCGGTCCCGGGCGGGGTGGAGCGGGAGTTCGGCGCGGCCCTGGACGAACTGGCCGATCCCGGCCCGTTCCTCGTGCTCAGCAACGGCGACGCCGAGGCCAACAACGTCCTGGTACGCGCGGACGGCCACGCCGACCCGCGGCTGATCGACTTCGAGTTCGCCGGGTTCACGCACGCGCTGCACGACGCCGTCCCCCTGTACGTGCCGGGCCCCGGCTGGTTGTCGCTGGGCGGCGCGGCCGAGGCCGAGATCCACCGGCGGGCGCTGGCGGCCGGGGTCCCGCAGGCCGAGGACGACGGGCGCTACGGGAGGGGGCTGGCGGCGGCGTGCGCGTCGTACGCGCTGGCCAGGCTGACCCGGCTGCCCGTGCTGGACGGCCGCCCGGCGGGGGACGACAGCCGCGCCCAGCTCGTCGCGACCCTGGAGGCGGCCGCCCGTGCCGCCGAGGGGGCCCTGCCCCGGCTGGCCGGGTGGTGCCGCCGGGTGGCCGCCGCGCTCCGGCGTCGCTGGCCGGACGCGGACCGCGACTTCGGGGCGCTGGCTCCGTACACGTCGCGCCGCTGACGCCCGGTCGGCGGGCACGAGGAACGGCCCCCGCGGGTGCGGGGGCCGTTCGGCGCTCACTTAGGCGACGGAGAAGCTTCCCGACCCCGCCGGGACGTGGCTGCCGTAGCCGGGCCGGACCGTGACGGAGGAGCCGAGACAGAACGGGTCGCCGTAGATGCGGACGGCCTGATCGGTCTGGTTGTTCAGCACGTGGGCGGCGAGGGGCAACTTCGTGCAGCCGCCGGGGTCGTCGTAGATCTCCAGGGGGAGGGCCTCGACCTGGAAGACGACGACCTGGCCGGTCGCGGCCCGGGCGGGGGCCGCCGCGACGAACGGCGCGGTCGCCGAGGCGAGGACCAGAGTCAGGGCGGCCAGGCGAGCAGAGTGGCGCATGGGCGGGGTTCCTTTCGTTTCGAGGGCCCCTCCATCCTCATGCGCCCCATCTGTCACGCACAGTAACCGAAAGGTGACATTCGATCTCGCCGCGGATCGTGCAGTGGCCCACTGAGCAGCAAAGTCGCTCGGCGTGGTCCCCCGCGGGCCATTACTCTCCGTGACGGATCAAGGTGTGCATTCCGGGGTGTCGTCCCGCAGGCCCAGGCGTCCCTCGTAGACCGCCACCTTGTTGGTGATCAGCTTGAGGCAGCCGTCGAGCTCCCGCATCCGGGCGAGCACCCGTTCCTGATGTTCGCGCAGCACCTCCAGCCGTTCCGCCTCGTTGCCGCGGCCCGCCCTGACGAGTTCGGTGTAGCGCCGGATGTCGGTCAGGGGCATGCCGGAGGCGCGCAGCCGGATGCACACGCCCAGCCAGTCGACGTCACCCTCGCCGTAGACCCGGCGTCCCGTCGTTCCCCGCTGTACGGGCTGGGCCAGCAGGCCCTCACGCTCGTAGAACCGGAGCGTGTGCACGCTGAGCCCGGTGCGCTCGGCGACCTGGCCAATGCTCAAACCTGACATGCTGTCCAGTTTGACCTAGAGCCGACTCTAGAACCTACGGTTCCGGGATATGAGATATCGCATCCTCGGCGGCACCGGCATCGAGGTCAGCGCCCACTGCCTCGGCACCATGATGTTCGGCGCGGCCGGCAACCCCGACCACGACGACAGCATCCGCATCATCCACGCCGCCCTCGACCATGGGATCAACTTCGTCGACACCGCCGACATGTACTCGGCGGGCGAGTCGGAGGAGATCGTGGGCAAGGCGTTGCAGGGCAGGCGGGACGAGGTGGTGCTGGCCACCAAGGTGCACTTCCCCATGGGGGAGGGGCCCAACCGGGGCGGCAACTCGCGACGCTGGATCGTACGCGAGGTGGAGGCGAGTCTCAGGCGGCTGCGCACCGACTGGATCGACCTCTACCAGATCCACCGCCCCGACCACCGGACCGACATCGAAGAAACCCTCTCCGCACTCACCGACCTGGTACGGCAGGGCAAGATCCGCGCCTTCGGCAGCTCGGCCTTCCCGGCGCACGAGACGGTCGAGGCCTACCACGTGGCCCGGCAGCGCGGCCTGTACCGGTTCCGCACCGAGCAGCCGCCGTACAACCTCCTGGCCCGCGGCATCGAGGGCGACGTGCTGCCCACGGCGCAGCGGCTCGGCATGGGCGTGCTCACCTACAGCCCGCTGGGCTGGGGGTTCCTGACCGGACGTTACCGCAAGGGACAGCAGGTCGACCTGTCGCGGGGTCGCGCGGCGCGGGCGCCCGAACGGTTCGACCCCTCCATCCCGGTCAACGCGGCCAAGCTGGAGGTCGTCGAGGAGCTGGTCAAGCTGGCCGACGAGCTCGGCTGCACCCTGCCGGCCCTGGCCGTCGCCTTCGTCACGTCGCATCCGGCGGTCACCTCGGTCATTCTCGGCCCGCGCACGATGGAGCAGCTGGAGGGTTCGCTGAAGGGCGCCTCGCTGCTGCTCGACGACGCCGTGATGGACCGGATCGACGAGCTCGTGCCGCCCGGCACCAACGTCTACCACCCGGTCGGCCTCTGGAGCCCCGCGCCCCTGACCGACCCCGCGCTGCGCCGCCGCCACCTGGGTGACCGCGCCGCGAGCTGACCCCGGACATCCGCCGGACCTCGCCCGACGAGGTCCGGCGCCCGGCATCCCCTCCGGTCGCGCCCCCCGCCCGACCGGAGCTCCGGCCGCCCAAGAGCCGGCCACTTCCCCCGCCGCCGCTCGCCCCGGAGTCGGTCACTTCCGGCGGCGCCGGCCCGCTCCCGGTCACGGAACCGCGTCCTCGTGTTTCTGGATTGTTACCGGAAACAACAAACTCCCCGACGGAAGGGTCTTCCAAAGCAGGCTGTGGCGGAATACGTTGCCGCAAACAACATTCATCCGGGCCCCTCCGGAAGAAAGGACCCTGCATCATGCGCAAGGGGATCCTCAGCCTGACCGCCGCGGCGGCGACGCTCGCCCTCGGTCTCACCGCCTGCGGGGGCGACAGCGGTCAGACCGGCACCACCGCCACCTCCTCCTCCGCCACGGCGGCGCAGCCCGCCAAGGCCGGCAAGATCGGCGTCATCCTCCCGGACAGCAAGTCGTCGGCGCGCTGGGAGACGGCGGACCGCAAGTACCTGGAAGAGGCGTTCAAGGCCGCCGGCGTCCAATACGACATCCAGAACGCCCAGAACGACAAGACGGCGTTCCAGACCATCGCCGACCAGATGATCACCAACGGGGCCACCGTCCTGATGATCGTCAACCTGGACAGCGGCAGCGGCAAGGCCGTGATCGAGAAGGCCAAGTCGCAGGGCGTGGCCACCATCGACTACGACCGCCTGACCCTGGGCGGCGGCGCCGCCTACTACGTCAGCTTCGACAACACCAAGGTCGGCACGCTCCAGGGCGAGGGCCTGAGCAAGTGCCTGGCCGACAAGAAGGCCGACAAGCCCATCGTCGCCTACCTGAACGGCTCGCCGACCGACAACAACGCGACGCTGTTCAAGAACGGCTACGACGGCGTGCTCAAGCCCAAGTTCGACGCCGGCGAGTACGTCAAGGGCCCCGACCAGGCCGTGCCCGACTGGGACAACGCCCAGGCCGGGACGATCTTCGAGCAGATGCTCACCCAGCAGCCGAAGATCGCCGGCGTGCTGGCCGCCAACGACGGCCTCGGCAACGCCGCCATCACCGTGCTGAAGAAGCAGAACCTCAACGGCAAGGTGCCGGTCACCGGCCAGGACGCCACCGTCCAGGGCCTGCAGAACATCCTCGTCGGCGACCAGTGCATGACGGTCTACAAGGCGGTCAAGAAGGAGGCCGACGCCGGGGCCAAGCTCGCCGTCGCGCTGGCCAAGGGCGAGAAGCCCACGGCGAGCGCCAGCGTCAAGGACCCCGAGACCAGCCAGGACGTTCCCTCCGAGCTGCTGGAGCCGCAGGCCATCACCTTCGACAACGTCAAGGACGTCGTGGCCGACGGTTACGTCACCAAGGAGGAGCTCTGCACCGCCGACTTCGCCAAGAAGTGCACTGAGGCCGGAATCCAATAGCAGGGACGGGCGCGGCCGGGTGCCATCGGCGCGAGGCCGCGCCCCTCTTTAGGGAGCCCCATGACCCCCCTCCTCGAAGTGCGCGGGATCGACAAGAGCTTCGGTCCGGTGAAGGTGCTGCACGAGGTCGAGTTCTCCGCCTACCCCGGCGAGGTCACCGCGCTCGTCGGCGACAACGGCGCCGGCAAGTCGACGCTGGTCAAGTGCATCGGCGGCATCTACCCCATCGACTCGGGCGAGATCCTCTTCGACGGCCGCCAGGTCACCGTCCACACCCCCCGGGACGCGGGCGAGCTCGGCATCGAGATCGTCTACCAGGACCTGGCGCTCTGCGACAACCTCGACATCGTCCAGAACATGTTCCTCGGCAGGGAACGCAAGAACGGCTTCCTGCTCGACGAGGACAGCATGGAGGAACTGGCCGAGAAGACCCTCAGCAGCCTGTCCGTGCGCACGGTGAAGTCCATCAGGCAGCAGGTCTCCAGCCTGTCCGGCGGCCAGCGGCAGACCGTCGCGATCGCCAAGGCCGTGCTGTGGAACAGCAAGGTCGTCATCCTCGACGAGCCCACCGCCGCCCTCGGCGTGGCCCAGACGGCCCAGGTGCTCGAACTCGTGCGCAGGCTGGCCGACACGGGCCTGGCCGTCGTCCTCATCTCGCACAACATGAACGACGTGTTCGCCGTCTCCGACCGGATCGCGGCGCTCTACCTCGGCAGGATGGCCGCCCAGGTCAAGACCGCCGACCTGACGCACGCCCAGGTCGTCGAACTGATCACCTCCGGCCGTAGCGGCGAACTCGGCCTCAAGAACGGGGTCACCTCATGAGCAAGGTCAAGGAACTCCCGGGCGAGGCCATCGTCGTCGCCGCGCAGTCCCCGTCGATCGCGCACAGCGTGCGCGCCTACTGGGAGCGCGTGCGCGGCGGCGACATGGGCGCGCTGCCCGCCGTGCTCGGCCTGATCGTGCTCTGCACGGTCTTCGCCCTGGCCCGGCCCGCCTTCGTCACCTCGATCAACTTCGCCAACCTGTTCACCCAGGGCGCGAACGTCACGCTCATCGCCATGGGCCTGGTGTTCGTCCTGCTGCTGGGCGAGATCGACCTGTCGGCCGGCTTCGCCAGCGGCGTCTGCGCGGCGGTGCTCGCCGTCACGCTCGCGAGCTTCGGCCTGCCCTGGTACGTCTGCGTGCTGGCCGCCATCGCCACCGGCGTGCTCATCGGCGTCGTGCTCGGCACGCTGGTGGCCAAGGTCGGCATACCGTCGTTCGTGGTCACGCTCGCCGCCTTCCTGGCCTTCCAGGGCCTGGTTCTGGTGCTGGTCAACGAGGGCACGAACATCTCGGTCCGGGACAGCGTGATCGTCGCCGTCGCCAACAAGAACCTGTCGCCGCTGCTCGGCTGGATCCTGTACGCGGTGTGCGTGGCGGGCTTCGCGGGCGTGCAGCTCGCGCGGGCCAGGAGCCGGTCCGCGCGCGGCCTGGTCGCCGACCCGCTGTCGCTGATCGCGGCCCGGGTGGGCGCGCTGGCGCTGTTCGGCGGGCTCGCGGTCTACGTGCTCAACCTGGAGCGCAGCCGCAACCCCGCGCTGGTCTCGCTCACCGGCGTGCCGATCGTGGTGCCGGTCATCGTCGTGCTGCTGGTCGTGTGGACGCTCGTGCTGCGGCGCACCGCGTTCGGCCGGCACCTGTACGCCGTCGGCGGTAACACCGAGGCCGCGCGCCGGGCCGGCATCCCGGTCGACCGCATCAAGATCGCGGCGTTCGTCATCTGCTCGTCGATGGCGGCGGTCGGCGGGATCGTGGCCGCCTCCAGGGCCAGCTCGGTCGACCCGAACACGGGCGGCAGCTCGGTGCTGCTGTACGCGGTCGGCGCGGCGGTCATCGGCGGCACCAGCCTGTTCGGCGGCAAGGGCCGGGTGCTCGACGCGGTGCTCGGCGGCGCGGTGGTGGCCGTGATCGAGAACGGCATGGGCCTGATGGGCTACGGTGCGAGCGTGAAGTACCTGGTCACGGGGTGCGTCCTGCTGCTGGCCGCGGGTGTCGACGCCCTGGCGCGCAAGCGGGCGGCTGCTGCTGGTCTAAGGTGATCAGCGACCCGCAGCCCCCGAAGGAACCCCAGACGATGCGTGCCGGACCGTCCCAGGAGGACATCAGGCGCCACAATCTCGGCGCGCTGCTTCGCCATGTCCACCTGGGCGGGCCGATCTCGCGTGCCGAGCTGACGTCGAAGATGGGGCTCAACCGCAGCACCATCATGGCGCTCACCTCCGACCTCACCGCCGCCGGGCTGGTACGGGAGGAGCTGCCGCGCGAGACCGGCCGGGCCGGCCGGCCCTCGCTGGTGGTGCGCCCGGAGTCGGCGCGCGTCTACGTGTTCGCGTTCGACGTGGGCCCCGACCGGCTGGTGGCGGCCCGGGTGGGGCTGGGCGGCGTCATCCTCGACCGCAGGGAGACCACCCGCGAGCGCGGCAAGTTCGCCCTCGACGAGCTGACCGGGGTGCTGTCGGGCTTCGCCCGGCAGATGCGGCGCAAGACACGCGACGACACCGTGTGCGTGGGCGCCGCCGCCGCCGTGTCCGGCGGGGTGCGCAAGGGCGACGGCGTGGTGACGTTCGGGCCCAACCTGATGGCCCACGACGTGCCGTTCGGCGAGGAACTGGGCCGCAGGCTGGGCCTCGGGCTGCCGGTCAGCGTGGGCAACGACGCCAACCTGGCGGCCCTGGCCGAGCACAGCCGCGGCCTCGGCGTGGGCGTGCGCGACCTCATCTGCCTGCACGGAGACGTGGGCATCGGCGGCGGCATCATCGCCGGCGGCCACCTGCTCGGCGGCTTCGACGGCTACGGCGGCGAGGTCGGTCACATGGTCGTCAACCCTGGCGGGCGCGAATGCTCCTGCGGCTCGCACGGCTGCCTGGAGGCCGAGGTGGGGGAGCGGGCACTGCTGGAGCTGGCCGGCCGCTTCGGGCCCGGCCAGCACGGCCGCGACGCGGTACGGGCCGTGGTGGACGCGGCCGACCGGGGAGACATCGTCGCCCAGGAGGCACTGAGCCGGGTCGGCGACTGGCTCGGGCTGGGCGTGGCGAACCTGGTCAACATCTTCAACCCGGAGATGGTCATCTTCGGGGGCATGCTGCGGGAGGTCTACCTCGGCTCGGCG
The DNA here is from genome assembly GCF_044455665.1 of Nonomuraea sp. NPDC051191. Taxonomy (NCBI): domain Bacteria; kingdom Bacillati; phylum Actinomycetota; class Actinomycetes; order Streptosporangiales; family Streptosporangiaceae; genus Nonomuraea; species Nonomuraea sp. NPDC051191. The sequence continues at coordinate 138,383 of NZ_JBITEZ010000002.1, forward strand.
GCGCAGGTCCGCACCCGGCTGGCGCTGCACGCCATGGCCCCCCAGCGCGAGCACGTACGGCTGCGCACCTCGGCGCTCGGCGACCACGTGACCCTGGTCGGGGCGGCCGAGCTGGCCTTCGCCCACGTGCTGGCCGACCCGCTGGAAGTGCTGGCCAGGGTCAGCTCCTAGCGCACCCGCTCCCTGGCGGCCGTCCAGGTGCCGCAGGCGGCGGTGGAGCCCTCGCGGTAGCCGCGGTTCTGCCAGTAGGCCAGGTTGCGCGGGCGTCCGTGGATCTTGCTGTAGTCCGCCCGGCGCACGGCGGCCAGCCATTCGCGCCAGCCGACGTCGGGTTTGATCGAGGTGAGCGCGGCGTTGTAGAAGACGCCGGCGTAGCACTCGGCCTGCATCTCCAGCCGGTGGCTGAGCACGGTGCGCGCCCCGGTGGAGGCGGGCCAGTACAGGGCGTTCTGCGCGTCCAGCACGCCGGTGAGCTGCTGGACGTGGTGTCCCCACTCGTGCGCGACGGAGTGCGCGATGTTCATCCGGAACGGGTCGTCCAGGTCGTGCTTCATGATGCGGATGACGATCGTGCGCTGCGCCGGGCAGTACTGCGCGCCGTTGGTGGTGATCCGGCCGCAGACGGAGTCGCGTCCCGTGGTGACGGTGACCTCGGGCGGGGTGTACGTCAGGCCCGCGGCCGCGAACCGGCCGGCCCAGAAGCGGTCGGCGCACCCGGCCATGGCCCGGTGGAAGGCTTTGAGCGAGGCGGCGCTGCCCGTCCTGATGGCGGGGATCCTGCACGACAGACGTTCCCGCGCGACGACCGGCGCGGCCGAGAGCCCCCCTTGCGCGGGCCTGCCCGCCGCGGCCGCCGGAGCCGGCAGCAGAAGATCCGCGATCATGCACATGGCAAGCGCCATGAGGGGAATGCGCACGATCGCGGATCTTAGAGGAGTTTGGGCGGGTTGGGGCTAGCGGACCTTGGCCTTGGAGGCGGCCCAGGTGTTGCAGGAGCCCGCCGACCTGCCGGTGAAGCCGCGCTTGAGCCAGTACGCGACGTTGGCGTCCGTGCCGTGCGTCAGGTCGGCCGAGGAGCGCGCCTTCACACCGATCGCGCTCAGGTCGAACGCGTTGTGCGACCCCTTGAGCAGCGAGTCGAACTCCTTCTGGCTGCGGCCCAGGGAGTCCCAGACGCTGCCCATGAACACGCCGGCGTAGCACTCGGCCTGCAGCTCGGTACGGCGGACCGGCTCCAGGTCACGCGGGTTGTCCAGGACGTACTCGCCGCGCTTGTTGTGCCGGAGCATGCCGGTGAGCTTCTGGACGTGGTGCCCGTACTCGTGGGCCACGACCAGCATCAGCACCGGGTCCGACGGCTGCTCGACGACGCCCGGGCTGAGCAGGAGGGTCATCGTCTTGTTGACCGGGCAGTACAGGGCCTGCGCGCCCTCGGGGAAGCCGCCGCATCCCGTCGGGGTGCCCAGCTTGGTGGTCACCCTGAACTTCGGCTTGCCGAAGGCGAAGCCCGCCTGCTTGAGCTTCGGGCCCCATGCCTTGTCGAGGCAGCCGAGCACCGCGTCGAAGTAGACCCGCGCCTCGTCCTCGGTCCCGGACTGGACCGGCGGCTCCTCGCACGTCCTGAGCGCGAGCCGGCCGGTCTTGTAGATCGGGTTCTTCGTCAGGACCGGCTTGCTTGCCGGGGCGGCCACGGCCGCGTGGGCCGTACCGGCGACGAAGACGCTCGCCAGGGCGCCGGCAATGATCGCCAATCGGGGGGTACGCATGGGAAGGCACACTACAAAAGAGGGGGTTTTACGTAAAGCGGAAAACGCCCGACGTCACTGGACGTTTCGTGCAGCCGCCGCCCAGGTGTTGCAGGCGCCCGGTGCGCCCCGGTTGAAGCCCCTGGTCATCCAGGCCGCCTGCGTCGGGCCCTTGCCGTGGTCGTTCTGCGGCCAGCCCTTGGCGCCGTTCTTGTAGAACCACTGGACGGTGTAGTCCCAGTCGGACTGGTTCACCAGGTCGGTGCCCTTCATCGTGCTCATGAAGATGGCGGAGAAGCACTCGGCCTGGAGCTCGGACCTGCGCGAGAGCTGGAGGCGTCCGGCCTTGCCCGCGGCGGACCTGGCCGTCCAGAAGTAGTTCCAGATGCCGGAGGCCTGCTGGACGTGGTGGCCGTACTCGTGGGCGACCAGGCGGCTGATGCCCAGCGGGAACGGGTTGCGGAGCTGGTCCCGGCTGATCATCAGGTACATCGTGCGGTCGCTGGAGCAGTAGACGCCGTCCGCGCCGGTGTTCCAGGCGCCGCAGGGCGTGCGCACCTTCTTGGTGATGATCCGCAGCCGCGGCCTGCTGAACGACATGCCGGCCTTGCGGAACTGGGTGGCCCACGCCTTGTTCAGGCAGTTCGTCACCCGGGTGAGGAAGCGGCGGTAGGCGATCATGCTGCCCGCGGGCAGGGCGCCCGGCGCGCAGTTCACGTCGACGAGCCTGCCGGTCTTGTAGAGCCGGTTCGCGGTGGCCTGCGTCTGGCCCCCGGGGGCGGCGGCGCCGCCGCTGCGGGCCGCGGCGCCCGCCGGAGGCAGGGCGATCTTCTGAGCTTGGTTGACCGGCGCACGCTCGGCCGAGGTCGGGGCGACGTCGGAAAGCACGAGCACGAGGGAGGCGGCGGCCATGGCGAGGGCGAGGGCGGCGGCGGCGACGGCCGCGATCCTGCCTTTAGGGAGGGAGTTCATATGTCCGGAAAGACTAGGTCAAGATCGGACATAAGTGGGTGGATTTGACTCGATGGAGTCAGTGAGACGTCGGCGAACTAGACTCTTCTGCGTCGTCGAAAAGGAACAGACGGCGAACGAGGCAGAGGGGAGTCGCATCCGTGAGCGGGTTGCTGGGCTCGATAGAGGGACCGCACGACGTCAAACGGCTCGCTGTTGAGGAGCTGCCGCGGCTCGCGGGGGAGATCCGTGACCTGCTCGTCGACTCCTGCGCCAGGTTCGGCGGCCACCTGGGGCCGAACCTGGGGGTGGTCGAGCTCACCATCGCCCTCCACCGCGTCTTCGACTCCCCGCACGACCCCGTGATCTGGGACACCGGCCACCAGGCGTACGTGCACAAGCTCCTCACCGGCCGCGCGGCCGGCTTCGAGGCGCTCAAGCAGGAGGGCGGCCTGTCGGGCTACCCGAGCCAGGCCGAGTCCGAGCACGACTTCGTCGAGAACTCCCACGCCTCCACCGCGCTGTCCTACGCCGACGGCCTGGCCAAGGCGTTCAAGCTGCGCGGCGACCGCGAGCGCACGGTCGTCGCGGTGATCGGCGACGGCGCGCTCACCGGCGGCATGGCCTGGGAGGCGCTCAACAACATCGCCGCGATCAAAGACCTGCCCGTCGTGATCGTGGTCAACGACAACGGCCGCTCCTACTCCCCGACCATCGGCGGCCTGGCCTCCCACCTGTCCTCGCTGCGCGTCAACCGCCGCTACGAGGACATGCTCGAGTACGTCAAGGACAAGCTCGGGAACGTTCCGGTCATCTACGACGCCCTCCACGGCTTCAAGAAGGGCGTCAAGGACGTCCTGGCCCCGCAGGTCATGTTCGAGGACCTCGGCATGAAGTACGTCGGCCCGATCGACGGCCACGACGAGCAGGCCATGGAGGCGGCGCTGCGCAAGGCCCGCGCCTTCCGCGGCCCGGTCATCGTCCACGCCCTCACCCAGAAGGGCCGCGGCTACACCCCCGCCGAGAACCACGACGAGGACCAGTTCCACTCGCCCGGCGCCTTCGACCGCGCCACCGGCGCCGAGAAGCCCAAGCCCCGCATCTGGACCAACGTCTTCAGCGAGGAGCTGGTCAGGCTCGGCAAGGAGCGCGAGGACCTGGTCGCCATCACCGCGGCCATGCTCCACCCCACCGGCCTCAACGCCTTCGCCGACGCCTTCCCCGACCGCATCTACGACGTCGGCATCGCCGAGCAGCACGCGCTGACCAGCGCCGCCGGTCTCGCGCTCGGCGGCCTGCACCCGGTCGTGGCCGTCTACGCCACCTTCCTCAACCGGGCCTTCGACCAGCTCCTGATGGACGTCGCCCTGCACCGGCTCCCGGTCACCGTCGTCCTCGACCGGGCCGGCGTCACCGGCGACGACGGCGCCAGCCACAACGGCATGTGGGACCTGTCGATCCTCCAGGTCGTGCCCGGCCTGCGGATCGCGGTGCCGCGCGACGGCGACCGCGTCACCGAGCTGCTGCGCGAGGCCGTGGAGGTCACCGACGGGCCGACCGTGCTGCGCTTCCCCAAGGGGCCGGTGGCCGAGCCCCTGGAGGCCGTGGGCCGCCTGGGCGAGATGGACCTGCTGCGCGCCGCCGAGGGCGAACCCGACGTGCTGCTGGTGGGCGTCGGCCCGATGGCGCACGTGTGCATGGAGGCGGCCGTCCTGCTCGACGCGCAGGGCATCTCGGCCACCGTGGTCGACCCGCGCTGGGTCAAGCCGCTCGACGAGGCGCTGACGCTGGCCGCCGGCGCCCACAAGCTGGTCGCCGTGGTCGAGGACAACGGCCGCGTGGGCGGCGTGGGCGACTCCGTGGCCCGCCTGCTCCGCGACGCCGACGTCGACGTCCCGGTGCGCACCTTCGGCATCCCGCAGGAGTTCCTCGACCACGCCAAGCGGGCGGCGATCCTCGGCCGCATCGGCCTGACCGGCCAGGACCTCGCGCGCCAGATCACCGAGGCCGTCGCCCGGCGGACCTCCCGCGTGGAGCAGCCCGTCCGCCGTTGAGCACCCGGCGGGCCACGGCGGTGATCGCCAGCACGGCCACCACCGCCGCGCCCGCCACGGGCAGCAGCAGGCCCGCGTCCCGCCGCGCCACCTGCCCGGCCACCGCCCCCAGCACGATGTACGTGCTCACCCACGCCGTGCTGCCCAGCAGCGCCCACGGCATGAACCTGCGGTAGGGCATGCCCACCGCGCCCGCCACGGCCGGCGTCAGCGTGTGCACCATCGGCAGGAAGTAGGCCAGCGCCAGCGCCCAGCCGCTGCGCCGGAGTATCCGCTCCGCGCGCGTCCAGCGTTCCTCCCCGACGCGCCGGCCGAGCCTGCTCTGGCGCAGGCGGGGGCCGTACCGGCGGCCCAGCCAGTGGCCGCCTGTCGCGCCCAGGAGGCAGGCCAGCACGCCGGTGCCGATCAGCGCCAGAGTCTCCGGCACGCTGCCCGCCGTGGCGCCCGCGACGAGCAGCAGGCCGTCGCCCGGCGTGATCAGGCCGATCCCGACCGAGGCGTCCAGGGTCAGGAAGACCAGGACGAATGACAGCACCACCGCCACGTCCTGCCTGGCCAGCGTGTCCAGCAGATCGTCGAACATGATGCGGGTCCGCTACCCCCGGGGAGGCGCTTCACCGGGAAGCCCGGCGGGAGCGCATGATCACGGAGGGTCTGGGAAGGATCGCTGATCGTGGACATCTTTCGCACGAAGAGCGTCGAACAGTCGATCCGCGACACCGAAACTCCCGAGCACCAGCTGCGCAAGCGCCTGTCCGCCATGGACCTGATGGTCTTCGGCATCGGCGTGATCGTCGGCACGGGGATCTTCGTGCTCACCGGCCAGGTCGCCAAGGAGGTGGCGGGGCCGGCGGTCGCGGTCTCGTTCGTCGTGGCGGCCGTCGTGTGCGGGCTGGCGGCGCTGTGCTACGCCGAGTTCGCCTCCACCATCCCCGTCGCCGGGTCCGCCTACACCTTCTCCTTCGCCACCCTGGGCGAGTTCCCCGCCTGGGTGATCGGGTGGGACCTGATCCTGGAACTGGCGCTGGCCGCGGCCGTGGTGGCGGTCGGCTGGTCGGGCTACTTCGCCTCGATGCTCGACTCCGTCGGCCTCCACCTGCCGCCCTCCATCGCGGGCGACGACCCCGTGGTCAACGTGCCCGCGGTGGTCATCGTGCTGATCCTCACCGCGATCCTGGTGGCCGGGATCAAGATCTCCTCGCGGGTCAACCTGATCCTGGTGATCACCAAGATCACGGTGGTGCTGCTGGTCATCGTGGCCGGGCTGTTCTTCGTCAAGGCCGCCAACTACACGCCGTTCATCCCCGAGCCGGTGACCACGCCGCGGGTCGAGGGGCTGAAGGCGCCGCTGATCCAGGTGCTGTTCGGGGTCACGCCCGTCGCGTTCGGCGTGATCGGCATCTTCTCGGCCGCGGCCATCGTGTTCTTCGCGTTCATCGGCTTCGACATCGTGGCCACCGCCGCCGAGGAGACCGTGCGCCCGCAGCGCGACGTGCCGCGCGGGATCATCGGCTCGCTGGCCGTCTGCACGATCCTCTACGTCGCCGTCTCGCTGGTCGTGGTCGGCATGCAGCCGTACCGGCAGCTGAGCACGAGCGCGCCGCTGTCGGACGCCTTCACCGCCGTCGGCCATCCCTGGCTGGCCACGATCATCAGCGTGGGCGCCATCGCCGGTCTGACGACCGTGGTGCTGGTGCTGCTGCTCGGGCAGACCCGGGTGCTGTTCGCCATGTGCCGCGACGGCCTGCTGCCGCGCCGGCTGGCCGTCGTCCACCCCACCTTCGGCACGCCCGCCAGGCTCACCATCCTCGTCGGCCTGGTGACCATGGCGCTGGCCGGGTTCGTGTCGTTCGGGGAGCTGGCCGAGCTGGTGAACATCGGCACGCTGTTCGCGTTCATGGTGGTCTCGATCGGCGTGATCGTGCTCCGGCGCACCCGGCCGGACCTGGAGCGGGGCTTCCGGGTGCCGCTGGTGCCGCTGCTGCCGATCCTGTCGGTGCTGGCCTGCCTGTACCTGATGCTCAACCTGCCGCTGGAGACCTGGCTCAGGTTCGTCATCTGGATGATCGTCGGCGTGGTCGTGTACTTCGCCTACGGCTACCGCCACAGCAGGCGGGGCGCCGCCGTGACCGGCGAGTGAGACGGCGGGGGATGGGCCGGCCGCCCATCCCCCTGTCGGCTCAGACGGCCAGGAGCGTCCCGAGGCCCGCCTTCATCGTGCAGGCGTTGGTGTAGACCTTGCCCCACTGGACGGTCTTGCCGTACCACTTGCCGAGGATCATGACGGCACGTGGCTCCACCTCCTTGCCGCAGGCCGCGGCCGCCTTCGGCGAGAGGTTGATCTTGGCCGGGTCGCCGTTCACCTTGCGCAGGATCTCGCAGGCGGCGTGGGCGGAGGGGTGGGTGCCGCCGTCGGGGCTGCAGTTGAGCCAGGCGCCCTTGGTGGGACCGTTCTTCACCGCGACGGTGACCTTGAGGACGGCCTTGGGGGTGCGCGGCGCCGCCAGGGAGGGCGACGACGCGCCCAGCACGAGGGCTCCGGACAGAGCGATCGTGCCGACTGCTCGCATCATGGTTACTCTCCGTTCGTAGGACGGCACAGTACGCTACGGCGAAGAAGGCCATGACGTACGGAGACCCGCCGGGCGGGTCTCCGTAAAATCACGCGGGCAGCGAGGCCACGCCGGGCGGAAGGAACCGAGGCTGGGCGATCCCCGACCTGTCCAGATAAGGCGTGATGCCACCCAGATGGAACGGCCATCCGGCGCCCAGGATCATGCACAGGTCGATGTCCTGCGAGCCGGCGACGACGCCCTCGTCCAGCATGATCCGGATCTCCCGGGCCAGCGCTCCGAGCACGCGCTCGCGGACCTGCTCGGCCGTGGACGGCGACGTGCCGCCGGCGAACAGGGCCACCGCCTCCGGGTCGAGTGAGAAGTCCGGACGGTAGACGCCGGGCTTGCCCGAGGCGACCAGCTTGGCCATGTTCTCCGAGACGCCGAAGCGATCGGGGAAGGCCGCGTGCAGCGTCTCGGCCACGTGCAGGCCGACGGCCGGGCCGACGAGCTGCAGCAGCGCGAACGGCGTCATCGGCAGCCCGAGCCCGTCGATCGCGTGCTCGGCGACCTCCAGCGGCGTGCCCTCGTCCACGGCGGCCACGACCTCGCCCATGAAGCAGGTCAGCAGCCGGTTGACCACGAACGCCGGAGCGTCCTTGACCAGCACGGACGACTTCCTCAGCGACTTGCCCACCGCGAACGCCGTGGCCAGCGTGGCGTCGTCGGTCGAGGCGCCCCTGATGATCTCCAGCAGCGGCATCACGGCGACGGGGTTGAAGAAGTGGAAGCCGACCAGCCGCTCGGGGTGGGCCAGCCCGGCGCCCATCTCGGTGAGCGAGAGCGAGGAGGTGTTCGTGGCGAGTACGCACTCGGCCGAGACCACGGCCTCGACCTCGGCGAACACCTGCTTCTTGACCGCCATGTCCTCGAAGACGGCCTCGATGACGAAGTCGGCGTCGGCGAAGGCGTCCTTGGTCAGCGAGCCGGTGACCAGGGACTTGAGCCGGTTGGCCTGGTCGGCCGAGACGCGGCCCTTGCCCAGCAGCTTGTCGACCTCGGCGTGGACGTACCCGACGCCCTTGTCCAGGCGGGACTGGTCGAGGTCGGTCAGGACGACCGGGACCTCCAGGCGGCGGGCGAACAGCAGCGCCATCTGCGAGGCCATCAGCCCGGCGCCCACGACGCCGACCTTGGTGACCTTGCGGGCCAGCGACCGGTCCGGCGCGCCCGCGGGCCGCTTGGCGCGGCGCTGGACCAGGTCGAAGGAGTAGAGCCCGGCCCGCAGCTCGTCGCCCATCAGCAGGTCGGCCAGCGCCTCGGTCTCGGCGGCGAAGCCCTCGTCGCGCGAGGCGGTCGCGGCCAGCCCGATCAGGTCGAGCGCCCGGTAGGGGGCGGGGGAGGCGCCGCGCAGCTTCATGTCGACCAGGAAGCGCGCGTCGGCGACGGCCTTCTCCCAGCCGTCGTGCTCCTGCCGCTCGACGGTGACCTCGCCCTTGACGACGCGGGCAGCCCAGCGCAGCGACTCCTCCAGGAAGTCGGCCGGCTCGAACATCGCGTCCGCGACGCCCAGCTCGTACGCGTCCGCTCCCTTGATCATGCGGTTCTGCGACAGCGGGTTCTCGATGATCAGCTTGATCGCCTTGGCCGGGCCGATCAGGCGGGGGAGGAGCTGCGTGCCGCCCCAGCCGGGCACCAGGCCGAGGAAGCACTCGGGCAGCGCCACCGCGGGCACGCCGGAGGAGATCGTCCGGTACGTGCAGTGCAGCGCGATCTCCAGGCCGCCGCCCATGGCCGCGCCGTTCACGAACGCGAACGTCGGGATCGGCAGCTCGCCCAGCCTGCGGAAGACGTGGTGGCCCAGCGCGCCGATGGCGTGGGCCTCCTCGCGCGAGGCCACGGCCGCCGCGCCCTTGAGGTCGGCGCCGACGGCGAAGATGAACGGCTTGCCCGTGACGCCCACGGCGGCCAGGTCGGTGCGCGCGGCGATCTCCGACAGGGCCTCGTCCAGCGCGAACAGGCCGTGCGGGCCGAAGGTGTTGGGCTTGGTGTGGTCGAAGCCGTTGTCCAGCGTGATCAGGGCCATCGTGCCCGCCCCGCCGGGCAGCGGCACGTCGCGCACCAGGGCCTTGGTGACGACCTCGTCGGTGTTGCGCCCGCTCAGCAGCGCGCGCCAGGTCTCGATGTCGCTCATGCCAGGTTCTCCCAGATCACAGTGCCGCCCATGCCCATGCCGACGCACATGGTGGTGATGCCGTACCGCACGTCGGGCCGCTCGCCGAACTGGCGGGCGAGCTGCGTCATGAGCCGTACGCCCGAGGAGGCCAGCGGGTGGCCGAAGGCGATCGCGCCGCCGTAGGCGTTGACGCGCTGGTCGTCGTCGGCGAGGCCGAAGTGCTCCAGGAAGGCCAGCACCTGGACGGCGAACGCCTCGTTGATCTCGAACAGGCCGATGTCGCCGATGGACAGCCCGGCCAGGCGCAGCGCCCGCTCGGTGGACGGGATCGGGCCCACGCCCATCACCTCGGGGTCGACGCCCGCGAACGCGTAGGAGACCAGGCGCATCTTCGGCGTCAGGCCCAGCTCGCCGGCGACGTCGCGGGCGGCCACGATGCAGCCGGTGGCGCCGTCGTTGATGCCGGAGGAGTTGCCCGCGGTGACGTTGCCGTGCGGGCGGAAGGGCGTCTTGAGCGCGCCCAGCGCCTCCATCGTGGTGCCGGGGCGCGGCGCCTCGTCCTCGGCGGCCAGGCCCCAGCCCTTCTCGGCCGTCCTGACCGCGGTGGGCACGAGGTCGGGCTGGATCTTGCCGTCGGCGTACGCCTTGGCCGCCTTCTCCTGGGAGAGCACCGCGTAGGCGTCGGCGCGCTCCTTGGAGATCGACGGGTAGCGGTCGTGCAGGTTCTCGGCGGTCATGCCCATGACCAGCGCGCTCGGGTCGACCAGCTTCTCCGACAGGAAACGCGGGTTGGGGTCCACGCCCTCGCCCATGGGATGGCGGCCCATGTGCTCGACGCCGCCGGCGATGGCCACGTCGTAGGCGCCGAAGGCGATGCCGCCCGCGACCGTGGTGACCGCGGTCATCGCGCCCGCGCACATGCGGTCGATCGCGTAGCCGGGCACGCTCTTGGGCAGACCGGCCAGCACCGCCGCCGAGCGGCCGATGGTCAGGCCCTGGTCGCCGATCTGGGTCGTCGCGGCGATGGCCACCTCGTCCACGCGCTCGGGAGGCAGACCGGGGTTGCGCCGGATGAGCTCGCGGATGACGCGGACGACCATGTCGTCGGCGCGGGTCTCCGCGTACAGTCCCTTCGGCCCTGACCTGCCGAAGGGCGTGCGTACGCCGTCGACGAACACGACGTCACGAGAGGAAGGCACGGATTCGCTCCTCGTTCTTGGATGGGGTTCCGCGGCCTATGCTACTCGTCGGTAACCACCCCGCAGACGAGGGCGGCGGTCAGCAGCGCGTAAATGATCGGCATGGGCGGCTCCCAGAGATGGGCGCGGGCTCCGAGCAGGGCGGCGACCGCCACGGCCGCGCCCGTCCAGAGCGCCGCGCCCCCTCGTGGACGCGCGCCCCGGCCGGGATCCCACGGATCGCCAGGTGATCCTCCCGGACGGCCGGCGCGCGCCATTATCCCCAGGGCGTCCCGTGCCCACCAGATGAGGAACGACACCCCGGCGGCCGACCCGATCACCATGGCGGCCTCGACGGCCCAGCTCAGGGCGTCGGCGAAGGCGTACAGGGCGGACGCCCTGAACTGGCCGGGGCAGGTGCCGCCGAGCAGCAGCAGCACCGCCCAGCCGCACGCGACGCCGAGCCGGCTCAGCGGACGCCGCCGGGCCGAGGGCGGCACGGCGAACAGCTCGCGCTCGCGACGGCGCACCACGCGCGCCCGCGCGCCCCAGACGAGCTGGGTGGCCGCCAGGACGGGCAGCGCGGTCGCGAGCACCGCCAGCGACAACACGGCGAGCGGTAACGTCTGCTCTCTGGTCGGCGCCCGGTCGGCCAGCACCTGGGCCGTGGTCAGCAGCGCGATCGAGCCGGTGAGCGCGACGAAGACGGCTCGGCGGGCGGTCCTGGCCCGGGCGCGCAGCCCGGTCAACGCCTCGGCGCCTGGAGGGGGCGCCATCTCGGTCAGAAGCATGAACGTCATGATGGCGTCACGGACCGTAGTGACGCCCCGGGTTTGTGCGCTTCACATGGAGCCCTCGCCGGACGCGTCCCCAGGAGTCTGGCATCGGGTGAAATCCGCGACATTCCGTATAAGTGGAGGAATGTCAGTATGCTGCGCGTCACACCAAAGGGGGCCGCGTTCCGCGAGGGGCGCGCGGGGTGCGTCCTGTGCGGGCGCGCGTAGAGGGGGGCGCGTGAGCGAGGGCCGGAGAGTGGCGGAACGGCCGCAGCGCAGTCCCCATCGCCGCCCGGACCGGCCTCCGGGGCGCACGCGGCGCATCACCCCGCTGGCGTGGACGAGCATGGTGCTGACCTTCGTACTGGTCGCGGTCACGCTGGGCGGGTACGCGTACTACCGCAGCATCGACGGCGACATCCCGCGCGTCGCCGTGGACCCCGGATCGACGCGGCCGCCGGAGACCGGCGCGCTCAACGTGCTGCTCGTCGGCTCCGACTCGCGCGAGGGCGACAACAAGAAGTACGGCGCGAAGTCGCAGGGCCTCGGTGAGCGCACCGACACGATCATGGTCCTGCACATCTCCCCCGACCGCGACAAGGCCACCATGATCAGCTTCCCCCGGGACACCATGGTCATGATCCCGCAGTGCCAGAGCCGCACCGGCGCGACGCTGGCGGGCGGCCTGCGCCAGATCAACTCCGCCTTCAACGACGGCGGCATCAACTGCACGGTCCGGACGATCGAATCGCTCACCAACATCAAGATCAACCACATCGCGAAGGTGGACTTCACCGGCTTCAAGGGCATCGTCGACGCCATCGGCGGCATCGAGATCTGCCTGCCCAAGGCGGTCAACGACCCCAAGGCCAAGCTCCAGCTCAGCGCGGGCAAGCACGTGGTCCGCGGCGAGCAGGCGCTCGCGTACGTGCGCACCCGCTACTCCCTCGGCGACGGCAGCGACCTCGGCCGGATCCAGCGCCAGCAGGTCTTCCTCACCAAGGTGCTAGACAAGATCACCAACGGCGGGTTGCTCACCGACCCCGGCAAGCTCAACGCGTTCCTCAGGGCCGGGGCCAAGGCCGTCACCCTGGACGACAAGCTCACGCTGGACCGGATGGTGGAGATCGCGGGCAGCGTCAAGGGGCTGACCGCCAAGGAGCTCAAGGGCATCACCGTGCCCGTGGAGGCGTACCCGGCCGACAAGAACCGGGTGCAGCTCAGGCAGCCGGACGCCCGCAACTTCTTCGAGGCCGTCCGCTCGGACACCGAGGTGAGCCCGCCCTCGACCGTCGCCACCAAGCCGAAGGTCGAGAACGGGCGGGTGCGCGTCCAGGTGCTCAACGGCACGACGGAGGTCGGCAAGGCCGGTCAGGTGGCCGACGAGCTGGCCGACCAGGGCTTCGTCGTCGTCCAGGTCGGCAACGCCGCGCCGGTTCCCACCACGTCGATCCGGTACGCCAAGAAGGACGCCGACAACGGGATCGCCTACGGGGACGCGGTGGCCGCCCGGCTGTCGAAGGACAAGCGCACGCCGGTGGCGGGCAAGGTCGCCCCGGTGAACCCGAAGCCGTACCCGGCCAAGGTCGCCCAGATGCCCGACGGGCCGATCGTGCAACTCGTCATCGGGGCCGACTGGCCCGGCGTGCGGGTGGTGTCGCCGATCCCGGGCTCGCTCAAGGACAAGGTGGTCGACTCCACCACGAACCCCTGCCTGTGAGGGCGGCGGGCTAGAGGTTCTCGGCCACGAGCAGGTCGACCAGGCCGGGGAAGCGGGCGTCGAGGTCGTCGCGGCGCAGCCGGATGAACAGCTTGCGGCCCTCCGGGCGCTGGCAGATGACGCCGGCCTCGCGCAGCACCCGCCAGTGGGCGGTCAGCGTCGACTTCGGCACGTCCTCGACGACCTCGCCGCAGAACAGCTCGTCCCCCGAGGCCAGCGCGCGCACGATCTGGGCGCGTACGGGGTGGCCGAGCGCGGCGAGCACCTCCACCAACTGGATCTGGTCACGCGACGGGTGCAGCATGCGGCCATTGTACGGACAACGCGAACGATGATTTGACGGGCATTGTTCGTATGTACGAAGATTACGTACTCAATCGGTCCGAGGAGGGTGTCGTGTTCGATGTCGCCGTGGTGGGTGGCGGGCCCGTGGGCATGTTGCTCGCCGCCGAGCTGGGCCTTCAGGGGGTACGTCCGCTCGTGCTCGAACGGCTCCCCGCGCCGACCGGCCAGTCCAAGGCCGGGACGCTGCACGCGGGCATCGCCCAGAGCCTCGACCGGCGCGGGCTGCTGGAGGCGGTGGGCCGCACCACGTACGGGAGCGTGAGCTTCCACTTCTCCGGCATGTTCGGGCTCGACCTCGGGGCGGTGTCGGACGGCGGGCCGACCATCGTGGGCAGTCCGCAGGCATGGGCCGAGCAGGTGTTCGCCCGCCGCGCGGCGGCCCTGGGCGCGGAGATCAGGCGCGGCCAGGACGTCACCGGTCTGGAGCAGCGGGACGACCACGTCGTGCTGACCGTGAACGGCCGCGAGCTGGCCGCCCGGTACGTCGTCGGCGCCGACGGCGCGCGCAGCGTGGTGCGCAAGGCCGCCGGCATCCCGTTCACCGGCACCGGGGCCCGCGTCGCCGCGCTCATGGGCGACGTACGGCTGCTCGACCCGTACACGGTGCCGCCGGGTTACACGCGGACGCCGCGCGGCTGGATCATCGTCTGGCTCGACCCCGCCGGGCACAGTCGCGTCACCACCTACGACTTCCGCGCCCCGCACGCCGACCGCGAGGCCCCCGTCGCCCTGGAGGAGCTCCAGGAGGCGGCCGAGCACATCCTCGGCGTCCCGGTCCCGATGGCCGGCGCGCGCAACCTGTCCCGGTACGGCGACGCCGCCCTTCAGGCCGAGACCTACCGTGCGGGCCGCGTCCTGCTGGCCGGGGACGCGGCGCACGTGCACTTCCCGTGGGGCGGGCAAGGGCTCAACACCGGCCTGGGGGACGCGTTCAACCTGGGCTGGAAGCTGGCCGCCGAGGTGCGCGGCGACGCCCCGGCCGGGCTGCTCGACAGCTACCACGCCGAGCGGCACCCGGTCGGGGCGCGGGTGTTGTGGAACGTACGGGCCCAGAGCGCGCTGGCCGACCCCGACCCGGCCGTCGACCCGCTGCGTGAGCTGTTCGCCGAGCTGATGCGGTTCGACCAGGTCAACGAGTACCTGAGCGGGATGATCAGCGGGCTCGACACGGTCTACGACGTGGGCGTGCCCGGGGCCGGGCGGATGGCGCCCGACCTGCCGGTCAAGACGGCCGACGGCGTCGTGCGCACGGTGGAGCTGCTGCGCGGCGGCCGGGCGCTGCTGCTGGACCTCGCCGGGCGCGACGACCTGGTGGCGGCGGCCGCCCCGTGGGCGGACCGGCTGGAGATCGTACGGGGGAGCGCGGAGCACGACGCCGAGGCGCTGCTCGTGCGGCCCGACGGGTATACGGCCTGGACGTCGGGGGTGCCGGGGCGTCCGCTGGAGGCGGCGCTGGCCCGGTGGCTGGGGCCTGTGTGACGGAGAGTAACTTTAGGGAAACATGTGAAATTTCCGGACAAGTCTGTTAAGAAAGGTCGCGGTCCGTATTCAAAGCTAGAGAGGGTCCATCGTGGCGCGCGACGAGAACGACAGGCCGTACGAGGATGGGCAGGGTAGTAAGTCGTTAAATCCGGAGATGACCGGAGACGTGCTGTCCCCCCGGTGGAGCACCGAGGACACCGACGAGCAGCCCGCCATCCAGGTCTCCGGCAACGAGACCTACATCCTGCCGCCCGGCCAGGCCGCGCAGTCCGTCGAGCCCCCGGCGACCCCGGCGACCCCGGCGACCCCGGCCGACGCGCCGCACGACGTCCTGGACGGTCCCAGCGGCCCGCACGACGTCCTCGACGGCGCGAGTGGCCCGCACGACGTGCTGAGCGGGCCGCACGAGGCCCTCAGCGGGCCGCACGAGACGCTGGCCGGGCCGCAGGAGACGCTGAGCGGGCCGCACGCCGTCCTCGGGGCGGACGCGCTCGACGCCGCCACCGGCGACCGTGCCGTCGACGACGACCTGCCCTACCTGCCGCTGGACCAGGGCTACAAGCCCGAGCGCGACGACGACGACGACGCGGGCGGGACGAGGCGCGGATTCCTCGGCTCGGGCTGGACCGACGACGCCGACGACCGCCGTGGCGCCGGCGAGCGCGAGGTGCGCCGGCGTACCCGGGTGCTGGTGCTGGCGGGCGTCGCGGTGGTGCTGGTCGGGGCCGGGGCGGGCTGGCTGCTCACCGGCACCTCTTCCGACGACCCCTGCGGGACCGCCCGCTGCGCGAGCGCGAGCGAGGTCAGCGCCCCGCCGCAGACCGCGCTGCCGGAGCAGACCGAGGAGGCCACCCCCGAGCCCGAGGTTACGGACACCGCCGAGCCGACCGTGTCCGAGACCGTAACCCCCACCCCCGTGGCCCGCCGCCCCCGTCCCACCCGCGAGCCCACGGCCCGGCCCACCACCTCCAGCCGCGAGCGCCGCCCGACGGCCACGCCCGACGACGACGCCACCCGCGGCACGCGCGACCACATGAACGAGACCTCCGACGGCGCCCCCGAGGACGCGGCCGAGGCGCCCGCCACCAAAGAGCCGGAGCGGCAGGAGACCGGCGCCCCCACGCAGGCGCCGCCCCCCACCCAGCAGGACCAGCCCGCGCCCGCGCCGAGCGAGAAGAAGGGCCTGTTCGACATCCTGTTCCCCTGGTAGCGGGACGCCTGTCGCGGCCCGCCCGAGCACGGTGCGCGGGTTCTGTCGCCGCCGGGGGCGGGCGTGCGAGGATGCGGAGCCAGGTCGCCGTCTGGCAGACTTGGAAACCGCTTTCCGGGAGGTCTCGTGGTCACGCTTGAGGACGTCGCCAAACAGGCGGGCGTCTCCCTCGCCACCGCCTCGCGGGTGCTCAACGGCAGCACCCGCCAGGTGGGCGCGACCCTGCGGGCCCGTGTCGAGCGGGCCGCCGACGAGCTGGGCTACCGCGCGAACATCGCCGCCCAGACGCTGGCCCGGGGGGCGAGCAACGTCATCGGCATCGTCGTCCACGACCTGACCGACCCCTACTTCGCGGCGCTGGCCGACGGCGCGATGCGGGCGGCCGCCACCGAGGGGCTGCTGGTCATGGTCGGCACCACCCATCGCGACCCCGAGCAGGAGATCGCCTACGTCGCCACCATGAACGCCCAGCGCGTGCGGGCCGTGCTGCTGGCCGGCTCGCGGGTCGCCGACCCCGTCGTGACCGGGCGGCTGCGCGAGGAGCTGGCCCGGTACCGGGAGGGCGGCGGGCGGGCCGCGTGCGTGGGGCAGGACCTGCTCGGCGTGGACACCGTCGCGCCCGCCAACCGGGCCGGGGCCGCGGCCCTGGCCCGCGCGCTGGCCGGGCTGGGCCACACCCGGTTCGCCGTGCTGGCCGGGCCGCCGCAGCTGGTGACCGCCGCCGACCGGTGCAAGGGGTTCGCCGAGGCGCTGCGGGGCCTGGGGCTGCCCGAGCCCGTCGTGGTCCACGGGGCGTTCGACCGCGACGGCGGGTACCGGGCCGCGACCGAGATCGGCGACGCCACCTGCGTGTTCGCGGTCAACGACGTGATGGCCGTGGGGGCGCTGGCCGCCTGCCGGGAACGCGGGATCCGGGTGCCGGAGGACGTCTCGGTGGCCGGGTTCGACGACATCGTCACGCTGCGTGATCACGTGCCCGCACTGACGACCGTGCGGCTGCCGCTGAAGGACATGGGGGCGCGCGCCCTGGAGCTCGCGCTCGGCGGCGCGGACGTCACCGCCGCGCCCGTGGTGGAGCACGTCGCGGGCGAGGTCGTGCTGCGGGAGAGCGTCAGGAGGATGGCGTGAGGCTGGCCGTCAGCACGCTGGGGATGCCGGGGGAGGGGCTGGAGCGGGCGGTGGAGATCGCCGCCGCGCACGGCTGTCAGGGGCTTGAGCTGCGGCTGCATCCGGACACCGGCGTCCATGCCGGGCTCGCCGCGCCGGAGCGGCGCGCGGTGCGGGAGCGGGTGGGGCGGGCGGGGCTGGAGATCGCCGCCCTGGCCGGATATGTCGGCATCTGCGAGCCGGGCCCGGACGGGCCGGTCGCCGACGCGCTCCTCGCCGACCTGCGGCTCGCCGCCGACCTGGGCGCGCCGGGCGTGCGGGTGTTCCCGCGCGGCGACGATCCGGCGGTGGGCGCCCGCAGGCTGAGGTCCGTCGCCGGTACGGCCGCCGCCCTCGGCGTGCGCGTCCTGGTCGAGACGCACGACGAGATGGCCACCGGGGCGGCCGTGGCCGCGCTGCTGGCCGAGGCGGGCCGGCCTGAGTCCACCGGCGCGCTGTGGGACCTGCTGCACCCCTGGCGGAACGGCGAACCCCCGGCCGCCACGCTCGCCGCGCTCGGTCCTTCGCTCGCCTACGTCCAGGTCAAGGACGCCGTCTCGGCTGCGGACACCACCCCGGTCCCGATGGGGACGGGCTCGGTCCCGCTGGAGGAGGCCGGCGACCTGCTGCGCGCGGCCGGGTACGCCGGGTGGGTCTCGCTGGAGTGGGAGCGCACGTGGTACCCGCAGGTGGCGCCGGTCGAGGAGATCCTGCCGGGCGCGGCCGACTGGGTGCGGCGGTTCACCGCTTAGATAGGGGAATGCCCCTTAACAAGAACAAAGTCCTCGTGGTCGGCATGGACGGCCTGCGCTTCGACCGGCTCGTCGCCCTCGCCCCGCCGGTCCTGTCGTCCTTGATGGCCTCCGGCGCGTACGGCACCAGCCGGCTCCCGTACGGCGAGGCGGCGGCGCCCAGGACGGAGTCGCCCGGCGAGGTCGTGCCGAAGAGCCCGGAGCCGCCGTCGGCGGGCCGCGTGATCAGGTCGCGGACGGACTCGGGCCCCGGCTGGTCGTCCATCGCCACGGGCACCTGGCCCGACAAACACGGCGTCGTAGACAACAGCTTCACCGACCCCCAGTTCACGAAATTTCCGGACTTTTTGAGTCGTGCGAAGAATGCCCGCCCCGACCTCACCACCGCCGCCTTCCTCTCCTGGGCGGCCCTGGGCGAGCACAACGCGTTCGGCCCCGCCATCGACCACCGCATGGTCCTGGACGGCTACGCCCTCACCTGGACCGCCGCCGACCGTCAGATCGCCGACGCGGCCGGGCGCCATCTCGCCGACACCGGCCCCGATCTCGCCTTCGTCTACCTCGGCGACACCGACGAGGTGGCCCACGCCCTCGGCCCCCACTGCCCCGAGTACGCCGCCGCCCTGCACGCCCAGGACGCCTACCTCGGCCGCCTGCTCGACGCCGTCCGCGCCCGTCCCGGGGAGAGCTGGACCGTCCTGGTCACCACCGACCACGGCCACGTGGACGAGGGCGGCCACGGCGGCACCTCGCCCGAGGAGCGCACGGTGTTCGTGATCGCCAACCGGCTGGGCGAGGACCTGGGCGGCCGCCCGCTCGACGAGCCCCGCCTGGTGGACGTCGGCCCGACCGCCCTGGCCCTGCTCGGCGTGCCGCTCGACCCGGCCTGGGAACTGGACGGGGAACCGCTGTTCAACAGTTGGTGAATTTATGGCAGACTCCGGGGAAGGGGGTGCCTTCAATGAGGACCACGCGTGACTTCTCCGAGATCGACGCCACGATGCTCGCCGAGGTGGGCGGAAAGGCCGCCAACCTCGGCGAGCTGACCCGGGCCGGCCTGCCCGTCCCGCCCGGCTGGGCCCTCACCACCGACGCCTACCGCCAGGTCGCCGCCGGGCTCGACCTCACCCCGGACGACGGGCTCGCCGCGCGGGCCAGGCGGCACCTGCTCCAGGCCCCGGTGCCCGGCCCGGTGCGCGAGGCGATCATGGCGGCCTACGCGCGGCTCGGCGCGGACGTCCCGGTGGCCGTGCGCTCCTCGGCCACGGCGGAGGACCTGCCGTTCGCCAGCTTCGCCGGCCAGCAGGACAGCTTTCTCAACGTGGTGGGCGCCGAGGCGGTGCTCGACGCCGTCCGCCGCTGCTGGGCCTCGCTGTGGACCGACCGGGCCGTGGCCTACCGGGAGTCCAACGGCATCGACCACGCCGCCGTCCGGCTCGCGGTGGTCGTCCAGGTGATGGTGGACGCGCGGGTGGCCGGAGTGATGTTCACCGCCAACCCGGTGACCGGCAGGCGGCGCGAGACCGTCCTCGACGCGAGCCCCGGTCTCGGCGAGGCGGTCGTCTCCGGTGCGGTCAACCCCGACCGCTTCGTCGTCTCCGGCGGCGAGGTGCGCGAGCGGCACGCGGGCGACAAGAGGCTGGCCGTCCGGCCGCTGCCCGGCGGCGGCGTCGAACGGGTCGAGACCGCCGCCGGCGGCCTGTGCCTGACCGACGCGCAGGTGCTCGCCCTGGCCGCACTCGGCGCGCGCGTAGAGGACCACTACGGCGCTCCTCAGGACACCGAATGGGCCATCGGCCCGGACGGCACGCTCTGGCTCACCCAGGCCAGGCCGATCACCACGCTCCACCCGGTGCCCGAGCCGGCCGGTCCCGGTCTGCGCGTGCACCTGTCGCTCAACGTCGCCCAGGGCGTGATGGGGCCGTTCACGCCGATGGGGGTGTCGGCGTTCAACCTGGTCAGCTCGGGGGCGGCGGGCGTGTTCGGGCACGCGCCCGCCGACCGGCTCGACGGGCCCGCGTTCCTGTCGGAGGCGGGGCAGCGCCTGTGGCTCGACCTGACCACGCCGCTGCGCAGCCGTACCGGCCGGGCCGTCCTGACGCGGATGATGCCCTTGGGGGAGGCGCGGGCCGCGGCCGTCGTGCGGGAGCTGGCCGACGACCCGCGGCTGTCGGTCGTCCAGAACTCGCGCCGCCCGTTCCTGCGCGGGCTGCGCCGCTTCGCACGCCGCGTCCACGCTCCGGCGCGCGTCCGCGACGCGCTGCTCAGCCCGGCCAGGGCGCTCGCCTACGCCGCCCGCGTCGGCGCGGAACTGGACGGACGGCTCGAACCGCCGCCCGGCGCCACCCCCGCACAGCGGCTCGACCACGCCGAACGCCTGCTCGGCGGCACGTTCCCGGCCATCGTCTCGATCATGCCGATCGTGATCACCGGCTACGCGCTGCTCGGCCTGGCCGCCCGGCTCTCCGGCACGCGGGTGGGCGACCTCCAGGACGTCCTGCGCGGCGTCCCGCACAACCCGACCACCGAGATGGACCTCGAACTGTGGGATCTGGCCACCCGCGTCGAGCCCGAGCCGTTCCGCGACCTGCCCGCGGCCGAGCTGGCCCGCCGCTACCAGGCCGGCGAGCTCCCGCCGCGGGCCCAGCAGGGCCTCGCCGCGTTCCTGGACAAGTACGGGCACCGCGGCGTGGCCGAGATCGACCTCGGCGTGCCCCGCTGGTCCGACGACCCCACCCACATCCTCGGCGTCCTGGCCAACTACCTGCGCATCGACGGCGACTCCGACCTCGCCCCCGCCGCGCTGTTCGCCAGGGGCGCGCGGGCCGCGCGGGAGGAGGTGGACCGGGTCGCCGCGCTGGCCGCGCGCAGGGGCCGGTGGCGGGGGCCCGTGGTGCGCTTCGCGCTCGGCCGCACCCGGGCCTACGCGGGGCTGCGCGAACTGCCCAAGTTCCACCTGGTCAGGGCCATCGCCACCGTCCGGGACAGCCTGCGCGCGGTCGGCGAGCACCTCGTCCGCGCCGGCGTCCTGGACGACGCCCTCGACGTGTACTTCCTGCGCCTGGAGGAGGCCAGGGCCGCCCTGACCGGCGGCGACCTGCGCGACCTCGTGCGCGAGCGGCGGGCGGCGTACGAGCGGGAGTCGCGCCGCAGGCACGTGCCCCGGATCATGCTCTCCGACGGCACCGAGCCCGAGGCCCTGGCCGGCCCCGCCCCCGAGGGCGCGCTGACCGGCACGGCGGCCTCGGCCGGCACGGTCACCGGCGTGGCCAGGGTGGTGCTCGACCCGACCGGCGCCCACCTGGAGCCGGGCGAGATCCTGGTCTGCCCCTCGACCGACCCCGGCTGGACCCCGCTGTTCCTCACGGCCGGCGGCCTGGTGATGGAGATGGGCGGCGCCATGTCGCACGGCGCCGTGGTGGCCCGCGAGTACGGCATCCCCGCCGTCGTCGGCGTGCCCGACGCCACCCGGCGGGTCACCACGGGCCAGAAGATCACCCTCGACGGGTCCGCGGGCACCGTGACCCTGTAGGCCGGCCGGGTGGTTGTCACCGCGGCGCCACCGGATCGTGGGCGGCGCCTGCCGTTAAGCCCGCGCCGCCGAGGGTAACCGGGGAGGGCATGACGTTCCCGGATGAGGCGGTCCCATGCTGGTCACAGAGCTGGTGCGCAGGGTAGGCACGACCCTTGCGCAGTCGCAAGGGCGCTTCCCCCTCTACGCCGACCCCGTGACGGGCGAATGGACCTGGTCCGAGGACGGGGACTGGTGCGGCGGCTTCTGGGGCGGCCTGCTGTCCCTGGCGGCCGTCGCCACCGGCGAGCCCGGATACGCCCGCGCGGCCGGCCAGGTCGCCGAGCGGCTGACGTCCCGCACCGACGCCCCCACCCTGCTGCGCGGCCTGCTGTTCTGGTACGGCGCCGCGCTCCCGGCCGTGCTCGCCGGCGACGAGGACCCGGGCGCCACGACCGCCGTGGCCGCCGCCCGGTCCCTGAGCATCGGCTTCGACCCGCTGGCCGGCCTGCTCCCACCCCAGGAGGACGACGTCCTCAAGTACGACTGGCCCCGGCCGGGCGCCTGCGTGGACGGCCTGCCCGGCACGGTCCCGCTGCTGGCCTTCGCCTGCGAACGCACCGGCGCCCGCGAGCTGCTGGTGATGGCCGAGTCCCACGCCCGCGCCAGCTACGCCATGTGCGTCCGCGAGGACGGCTCGGTCGCCCAGACCTCGGCCGGCGCGGTCAACGGCTCCTCGCCGGGCAGCACCTGGGCCCGCGCGCAGGCGTGGGCCATGCTGGGCCTGGCCCAGGCCGCCCACCTGTCGGCCGAGTTCATCGGGCCGGCCACCGAGGTCGCCGACTGGTACCTGGCCCACGTCCCGTCCGACCTGGTCTGCTACTGGGACTTCGACGACCCCGCCATCCCCGACGCGCCCCGCGACACCTCGGCCACCGCGATCGCCGCCGCCGCCCTGTCCAAGCTCGCGCCGCTGGCCAAGGACGGCTACCGCGAACACGCCGCCGACACCCTGGAGTCGCTGGCCCGCGACCACCTCAACGAGCACGGCGGCCTGGTGGACGGCTGCTACGACCGCCGCAAGGGCCTGGCCACCGGCAACGAGCTCATCTGGGGCGACTACTTCCTGCTCGAAGCCGCCCTCACCCTCGACGGCACGGTCGACCCCAGCCGCGTCTAGACCACCAGCTCGGCGTAGCGGGCCTTCATCGTGGCCAGCACCTCGTCCGGGTCGGCCGCCCAGACGTCGGCGTTGAAGATCTCGACCTCGATGTCGCCCGCGTAGCCGGCGGCCAGCACGGCCCGCGTGATCGGCGCGAAGTCGATCACCCCGTCGCCCATCATCCCCCGGCCGAGCAGCACGTCCGAGGGCAGGGGGTGCAGGTAGTCGCACACCTGGTACGACGCGATCCGCCGGCCAGCCCGCGCGACGTCCTCGAACAGCCTGGGGTCCCACCACACATGGAAGGTGTCCACCACCACCCCCACCTGCTCCTCCGGGTACGGCAGGCTCAGGTCGAGCGCCTGGCCCAGCGTGGACAGCACCGCCCGGTCCGGGCAGTAGACCGGATGCAGCGGCTCCAGTGCCAGCCGGACGCCGCGCTCACCGGCGTAGGGGGCCAGCACCGTCAGTGCCTCGGCCACCCGCTCGCGCGCACCGGCGACGTCCTTGGAGAAACCGGACGGCAGCGGCTCGCCCGGCCGCACCCCCGGCAGCCCGCCGACCACCATCACCAGGCACGCGGCGCCCAGCTCGGCCGCCTCGTCCACGGCCCGCCGGTTGTCGTCGAGCGCCCGGTCGAAGGCGCGCCGGCCCTCCTCGCCGGGCAGCCCGCCCGCCGTGAGGAAGCCGCCCCGGCACAGCGAGGACACCCGCAGCCCGGCCTCGCGCACCAGCTTGACGCTGCGCGCGAGCCCCTCCTCGGCCACCTTCTCGCGCCACAGCCCGATCGCCTCCAGGCCGTGCCGCGCGCAGCCGTCCACGGCTTCGGCGACCGACCAGCGCCGGGTCGTCCACTGGTTCAGCGACAGGCTCACAGGCCGTTCACCGCCAGCAGCGCCGTCATCCTGCGCACGGCCAGCTCCTGGTCGGCCAGCAGCCCGGCCCGGTCGGCCAGCCGGAACACCTCCGACAGGTGGCGCAGCGAGCGCGCCGACTGGGCGCCGTTCACCATGGCGAACGCGTCCTGGTGGCCGTTCAGCCAGGCCAGGAAGACGATGCCGGTCTTGTAGTGGTACGTCGGCGCCTCGAAGATCTTGCGTGACAGGGCGACCGTGGGGGCCAGGATCTCGTCGTAGCGGGCCAGGTGATGGGCCGCCTCCGCACCGGTGGCCGTCTCGGCCGCGTCCAGCTCGCGCAGGGCCGCGGCGGCGGCCGGGGCGATCGCGTCGAAGATGCCGAGCAGCGCGTGCGAGCCCGACCTGATGAGCGAGGGGTAGTTGAAGTCGTCGCCGGTGTAGAGGCGGACGCCCTCGGGGAGCGCGGCGCGCAGCCGTATCTCGTGCTGCTCGTCCAGCAGCGACACCTTCACGCCGTCCACCAGGGCGGCGTGGGCGTGGACCAGCTCCAGGAACGACTCCGTCGCGGCGTCCACGTCGCGCGCGCCCCAGTAGCCGGCGAGCTGCGGGTCGAACATCTCGCCCAGCCAGTGCAGGATGACCGGGCGGTCGGCCAGGCCGAGCACCTTGCCGTACACCTGGTGGTAGTCCCGCGGCCCCTCGGCCACC
This sequence comes from Nonomuraea sp. NPDC051191, assembly GCF_044455665.1. NCBI lineage: Bacteria > Bacillati > Actinomycetota > Actinomycetes > Streptosporangiales > Streptosporangiaceae > Nonomuraea > Nonomuraea sp. NPDC051191. Next base: position 162,711 of record NZ_JBITEZ010000002.1, read on the forward strand.
CCGGCGAGCTGCCGGGAGGCCATCACGATCACGCCCGCGCCGGCCGCCTGGACGGCCTCCACCTGCTCGGCGTACGCGGCGGTGATCGTGTGCAGGTCGGCGGCGCCGGGCGCGTGGTCGGTGCCCGCGCCGCAGGCCACCAGCGCCGCCGGGTCGCCGAAGGGGGAGGCCTCCTGGGCGCTGAGCCGGATCAGCTCCTTGGTCGCCGCCCAGTCCAGGCCCATGTTGCGCTGGGCGGTGTCCATGGCGTCGGCCACCCGCAGGCCGTGCGACCACAGGTGGCGGCGGAAGCGCAGCGTGGCGTCCCAGTCGACGGCGGCGGGGGAGCCCGGCGTGTTGTCGCCGAGCGGGTCGGCGACGACGTGCGCGGCCGCGTAGACGACCCTGCTCGTGGCCGGGGCGGCCGACACCGGCCAGGTCACCGGCTCGCGCAGCTCGTACGCGCCGCCCGGCAGGTCGATCCTCACAGCTGCGGCACCTCGATCCTGCGGCCCTCGGCGTTCGAGCGCAGGCCCAGCTCGGCGAGCTGCACGCCACGCGCGCCGGAGGCGAAGTCGTAGGGGAAGGGCGCGTCCTCCAGCACGTGCCGGACGAACGCCGTCCACTGGACCTTGAACCCGTTGTCGAACTCGGCGTTGTCCGGCACCTCCTGCCAGTCCTCGCGGAAGCGGGCCGTGGCCGGCAGGTCGGGGTTCCAGACCGGCTTGGGGGTGGCGGCCCGGTGCTGGAAGCGGCAGTTGCGCAGGCCCGCGACGGCGCTGCCGTGCGTGCCGTCCACCTGGAACTCGACCAGCTCGTCCCGGTTCACGCGGACCGTCCAGGAGGAGTTGATCTGAGCGATCACGTCCCCTTCGAGCTCGAAGATGCCGTACGCGGCGTCGTCCGCGGTGGCCTCGTACGCCCGGCCCTGCTCGTCCACCCGGGACGGGACGTGCGTGACGGCCTTGGCGTAGACCGACCGGACCCGGCCGAACAGGTTCTCCATCACATAGTGCCAGTGCGGGAACATGTCGAGCACGATGCCGCCGCCGTCCTGGGACCGGTAGTTCCAGGACGGGCGCTGCGCCTCCTGCCAGTCGCCCTCGAACACCCAGTAGCCGAACTCGCCGCGCACCGACAGGACGCGGCCGAAGAACCCGCCGTCGATCAGCCGCTTCAGCTTGAGCAGGCCCGGCAGGAACAGCTTGTCCTGCACGACGCCGTTCTTCACCCCCTTGGCCGTGGCGGCCTCGGCCAGCGCGACGGCCTCCTCCACAGACTCGGCCGTGGGCTTCTCGGCGTAGACGTGCTTGCCCGCCTCGATGGCCTTGAGCACGGCCTTGACGCGGGCGCTGGTGACCTGGGCGTCGAAGTAGATCAGGTTGTCGTCGTCGGCGAGGGCGGCGTCCAGGTCGGTGGTGTGGTCCGGGATCCCGTGGCGGTCCGCGATGTCGGCGATCCTGGCGGCGTTCCGGCCGACCAGCACCGGGCGCAGCCTGACGCGTTCGCCGTCGGAGAGCGTGACGCCGCCCTGCTCGTTGATGGCCAGCACGGAGCGGACGAGGTGCTGGCGATAGCCCATTCGTCCGGTGACGCCGTTCATCACGACGCCGATGGTGCGCACGCTCATGAGGATCCCTTCAGGCAACGGGGGAGGGGAAAGCGCTTTCCCGAAACGTACGGCCGTCCCCCTCGGAGCGTCAAGTGGGATGGCGACGACGGCGGGCGGAGGGGTGGACCCTCCGCCCGTACGCCGGCAGTGGGCTAGCTGTCGCCCCGGCCTTCGAGCCGGGCCAGCGCCTTGGCGATGGGATGGGCCGCGAGCGTGAGCTGCCACTCACGCGCCCCGAGCGCCCGCAGCCGCGCGGTCACGCTCTCGTCGGTGATCTCGGACGGGGGTTCCCAGGTGAGCCTGCGCACCGCGTCGGGCTGGAGCAGGTTCTCCGTGGGCATGTGGTGCTCCTCGGCCAGCGCGGCCACCACGGCGCGCGCCGCAGCGAGGCGTTTGGCCGCCGCAGGGTCGCGGTCGGCCCAGCGGTTGGGCGGCGGCGGCCCGTCACCCGGGGTGCTCGGCTGGGGGAGCTGGGCGTCGGGCAGCGCCCGTGCCCGGTTGACGGCGGCCAGCCAGTCGTTCATGTACCGGCGGGCGCTGCGGCCGGTGAAGGCCGAGATCTCCGTCAGCGCCTTCTTCGTGCGGGGGCCCTCAAGGGCCGCCGTGACGATCGCGGCGTCGGGCAGCACCCGGCCGGGAGCCAGGTCGCTCTCCCTGGCGATCGTGTCGCGCATGGTCCACAGCTCGCGCACGATGGCCAGCGCGCGCACGTTGCGCACCTTGTGGATGCCCGACGTACGCCGCCACGGGTCGGACCGCGGCACCGGCGGCGGGGTGTTGAGCACGGCCGCGAACTCCTCGCGCGCCCACTCCAGCTTCCCCGACTCCGTCAGCTCCTGGTGGAGCATGTCGCGCAGCTCGACCAGCACCTCGACGTCGAGGGCCGCGTAACGCAGCCAGTCTTCGGGCAGCGGCCTGGTGGACCAGTCGGCGGCCGAGTGGCCCTTCTCCAGCCGCAGCCCGAGCACGGTCTCGACCATGGTGCCGAGCCCGACGCGTTCGTAACCGAGCAGCCGGCCGGCCAGCTCGGTGTCGAAGATCTCGCGCGGCTTGAAGCCGACCTCCATCAGGCACGGCAGGTCCTGGGACGCGGCGTGCAGCACGACCTCGGTGCCGGTCAGCGCGGCGTCGAGCGCCGACAGGTCGGGGCAGCCGACCGGGTCGACCAGCGCGGTGCCCGCGCCGGCCCGGCGGAGCTGGACCAGGTAGGCCCGGTTGCCGTAGCGGTAGCCGGAGGCGCGCTCGGCGTCGACCGCCACGGGCCCGGTGCCCGCGGCGAAGGCGTCGACGACCCGCGCCAGCCCCTGCGCGTCGGCGATCACCGGCGGGATGCCTTCGCGGGGTTCGAGCAGGGGCTCGACGATGCGTTCTTCTGTCATGAGCTCACCGACCTCATGACGCTGGTGCTGTCTTGACTGGTGCCCTCACTTCGTACGGTCACTCTCCGGATCATCACGTCGGCGCGGCAGCGCGGCCACGTCGGGCGGGAGCGGCGGGATCCCCGCCGCCAGGCACATGAGGTCGCACCAGGCGGCGACGTGGCCGGTCAGATCCTCCTCGGCGGGCGACCAGGACGCACGCAGCTCGAGCTCGGTCGTGACCGGGTCTTCCGCCTTGTTGCCGAAGCCCTCGGACACGGCTCTAGTCACGGTACCGCCCGCGGCGGAGTAGTCGGCTTCGTGCGCCTCCAGGGCCTCGGTCAGCCAGCTCCACACGACCGGGCCGAGCAGCGGGTCGGAGGTGATCTCCGGCTCCATGTCGGCCCGGACGTAGGCCACCAGCCGGAACGGGCCCTCCCAGCCGCGCTGGCCGTCGGGGTCGTAGAGCAGGATCAGCCGGCCGACCGCGAGCTCGTCGTCGTCGCGGTAGACCGAGGCGCCGATGGCGGCCGAGTAGGGGGCCAGCCGCTGCGGCGCGGGCAGGTCCTCGAGCTCGATCTCCGGCCTGACCTCGCACAGCCGCAGGCTCTCCGCCGCGCGGGTGAACGCGGCGGGCGGCGGTGGCTGGTCACCGAGGGTCATAGCCGAAGCGTAGGTCGAGGACGGACGGAAGGGGACCACGGGGGTGCTCATCCTTGGTGATCAAGCCGCTGCCGTAACCAGCTGGCGGACCGGTCGGGTGGTCTCGGCCGGGCCGAGCAGGATCGCGTGGCCGCATTCGGCGCAGGCCCATTCCGGGCACTCGCCCGGCCCGTGCCCGTCGAAACAGGGCGGCTGTTCGAACAGCCGCTCGCCGGCACAGGCGGCACAGCGTTCGCTGCGACGCTCCGGGGAACTCCACAACGCGGTCATCGCACCAGTCATCGAACCGGGGCCTTTCTTCGGGTCGTGGCTCCGACGTTGGCACGAGCCGCTGACAATTCCCCGCAACGCGCTCGGCGTGTCCCGAAAGTGGTCGCTGAATCGATGCCGCGCGGTGCGTTGGTGAACATTTGGTCCAGTCGAGACCGGCTCTCTGGGCGGCCATGGGGTGTGTTCGACCCGTGTGCGACGCCGCTGCCGGGCAGACCGGTAAACCTTCATCTGGCTATCTGATCATGATTTTGGGTATCCAATGCATGTTTTTCCGACACCTCGCGCCGATGTCCCGGCCGATCGGGGGCCATGGCACCCTTGGAGGGTGAATCTCGCCGACTCAGCCTTCCTGCGCGCCTGCCGCAGGCAGCCCGTCCCGCACACCCCGGTCTGGTACATGAGGCAGGCCGGGCGTTCGCTGCCCGAATACCTGAAGGTCCGCGAGGGTGTGCCGATGCTCACCGCCTGCGCGACGCCCGACCTGATCGTCGAGATCACCATGCAGCCCGTGCGCCGCTACGGCGTCGACGCGGCCATTTTCTTCAGCGACATCGTCGTCCCGCTCAAGGCCATCGGCATCGACCTCGACATCAAGCCGGGCGTCGGCCCGGTCGTCGCCGACCCGATCCGCGACGCGCGCGGCGTGGCGGCCCTTCGGCCGCTGGAGCCCGGCGACGTGCCCTACGTGACGGAGGCCGTCTCGGCGCTGGTCGGCGAGCTGGCCGGCACCCCGCTGATCGGCTTCGCCGGCGCGCCCTTCACCCTCGGCTCCTACCTGATCGAGGGCGGTCCGTCGAAGAACCACGACCGCACCAAGGCCATGATGTACGGCGAGCCGGCCCTGTGGCACTCCCTGATGGAGCGCCTGACCGACATCGTCCTGGAGCACCTGCGCATCCAGATCGCGGCGGGCGCCTCGGCGATCCAGCTCTTCGACTCGTGGGTGGGCGCGGTGGCCCCGGCCGACTACCGCGAGTTCATCCTGCCCCACACCCGGCGCATCTTCGAGGGCGTCACGGGCGTGCCCCGCATCCACTTCGGCGTCGGCACCGGCGAGCTGCTCGGCGTGCTCGGCGAGGCCGGGGCCGACGTCGTGGGCGTCGACTGGCGGGTGCCGCTCGACGAGGCGGCCCGGCGCGTCGGGCCGGGCAAGGCGCTGCAGGGCAACCTCGACCCGGCGATCCTGCTCGCGCCGTGGGAGGTCGTGGAGCGCAAGGCCCGCGAGGTGCTGCGGCGTGGCGCGGCGGCCGAGGGTCATGTGTTCAACCTCGGCCACGGCGTGCTTCCCTCGACCGACCCCGACCAGCTCAAGCGCCTGACCGACCTGGTCCACGAAGCGAGCGCCTGACCGTCAGGCCGCCGACGGCCCAGGCTCGGCGGGCTCGGCCTCGGCGGGCTTCGGGGCGGCCGGAGGAGCGGGGCGGCGCGCGCGGTTGCGCCGCACCAGGAACACCGCCACGGCCACCAGCGGCACCATGACGACCAGCCACGGCAGCAGCGCGCCGAACACGGTCAGCGCCGTCTTGGTGAACGACACCAGCGCCTCCCAGCCGGCCTTCAGCCCGCCGAGGAAGCCCGCCGGCTCCTCGGCCGGGTCCTCGACCACGGCCACCGGCCCGACCAGCCGGAGCGTCAGCGTGGCCATCGCGACCTGGGTGGCCAGCTCCTTCTGCTGGGCCTGCAACGCCTCCAGGTCCGACTCGCGGGAGTTGATCTCCCGCTCCACCTGCAGCACCTGCCCGATGGTGTCGGCCTTCTTCAGCAGCGTGCGCAACGACGCCAGCGACTCCTGGGCCGACTTCAGCCGGCTTTCGACGTCGGCGACCTGGAGGGTGACGTCCTGGGTGCCCTGGTTCATCGAGAGCTGCTTGCCCAGCTCCCTGCCCAGCCTGCCGGTCACGTCGGCGTACCGGGTGGGCGGGATCTTGAACTCCAGCAGGGCCGAGTCCTCGGTGTCGCTGGCGGTGTTGGTCTCCTCCTTCGACAGGTAGCCGCCCGCCGCCGTGACGAGCTGCTTGGCCTGCTGCGCCGCCGAGGTGACCTGCTTGGCCCGTACCGTCATGCTGCCGGTGTAGATGACCTGCCGGTCCTGCTGCTGCTGGGCCAGTTTGACGCCGGAGACCGCGCTGTCGCCGCTCTGCCGCGCGACCCTCTTCTCAGGCGCCGCCTGATCCTGTGCCTCGGGCGCGGCGAGCGCCTGCGAAGACGCCTCCGACGCGCCGGCCGCAGCCACCATGGGCTCGCCGCCGCCGGCGGCGCCGCAGCCTGCGAGCAGCAGGGCGGCACAGGCCGAGAGCGCGATGCCTAACCGGATTCTCCTCATGCCCTCTATGACGGACGGTGGATCACCCCGGTTTGGCGACCTACGTCACGGTACGGTCACGTGCCCCGATCAGCTGGGCGGTCTGCCGAGGCGGTAGCGTCAGGAGACGTGGAAGGCAATCGGGCGCACGTCGTCGTCATCGGCGGTGGGATCTCCGGCCTGGCGGCCGCGTGGTTCCTCCGTCAGGGTACGAGCGAGCAGGTCAAGGTGACCGTGTTGGAGGGCAGCCCCCGCCTCGGCGGCAAGCTGCACGCCTCCGAGGTCGCGGGGGTGAGCGTCGACGCCGGGGCCGAGGCCATGCTGGCCCGGCGGCCGGAGGGCGTCGAGCTGGCCAAGGCCGTCGGGCTGGAGGACGATCTCGTCTTCCCGGGCACCGTGCGGTCGGCCGTCTACTCCAGGGGCGCGCTGCGGCAGATGCCGAAGGGGCACGTCATGGGCGTGCCCGCCGACCTGGCCGAGCTGGCGAAGTCGGGCATCGTCTCGCCCGGCGGCCTGCTGCGCGTGCCGCTCGACCAGATCCTGCCGCCCACGCTGGTGCGCACCGACGTGTCCGTGGCCTCCTACATCCGGGCCCGGATGGGCGGCGAGATCGTCGAGCGCCTGGTCGAGCCGCTGCTCGGCGGCGTCTACGCCGGCCGCTCCGACATGTTGTCGCTGGAGGCGACGATGCCGCAGGTCGCGGCCGTCGCCAGGGCCGAGCGCTCGCTGCTCAACGCCGCCCGGCACATCGTCGAGGAGGCGCCCAAGAACGGCGGGCCGGTCTTCACCACGCTGCGCCAGGGGCTGGGCGGGCTGCCCGAGGCGGTGGCCAAGGCGTCCGGGGCCGACGTCAGGACCGGCGTGACCGTGCGCGAGCTCCACCGCACCGAGCACGGCTGGCGGCTGGTCGCCGGGCCGGTGCCGCAGCCGGAGGTGATCGAGGCCGACGCGGTGATCCTGGCCACGCCGGGGCCCGCCGCCGCCCGCCTGCTCAAGGACGAGGTGCCCAAGGCCGCCGCCGAGCTGGCCCGCATCGAGTACGCCAGCATGGCCGTCGTCACCCTCGCCTACCCGATCGACGCGCTCGCGCAGCCGCCCGGCGGCAGCGGCTACCTGGTGCCGCCGGTCGAGGGCCGCCCGGTCAAGGCGGTCACGTTCAGCTCGGTCAAGTGGCCCCACCTGGCCCAAGATCTGCTGGTCGTGCGCTGCTCGGTCGGCAGGATCGGCGAGGAGCACCTGCTCCAGCGCGACGACGCCGAGCTGGTGTCGCTGGCCACGGCCGAGCTGGCCGACGTCGTGGGCGTGCGCGGCCTGCCGATCGACAGCCGGGTCACCCGCTGGGGCGGCGCGCTGCCGCAGTACAACGTGGGCCATCTCGACCGGGTGGCCCGGGTGCGCGCCGCGGTGTCGGGCGCCGCCGGGCTCGCCGTGTGCGGCGCGGCCTACGACGGCATCGGCGTCCCGGCCTGCGTCGCGACCGCCCGCACCGCCGCGGCCCGGATTCTGGACCACCTGTCGCGACAAGGAGAATGAAGGACATGACAGAGGGCGCGCCGCGGCTGAAGGCCCGCGATCTCAACCAGGTGATCCGTTACACCATGTGGTCGGTCTTCCAGGTGACCGAGCAGGTCCCGGGCAACCGGGAGAACATGGCCGACGAGGTCGAGGAGCTGCTCGGCCAGGCGGCCGGGAAGGACATCGTGACCAGGGGGGTCTACGACGTCGCCGGCTTCCGTGCCGACGCCGACTACATGTTCTGGTGGCACGCGCCCACGCCCGAGGACCTCCAGGACGTCTACTCCCGGTTCCGCCGCACCGGCCTCGGCCGGCACAGCAGGCCGGTCTGGTCGGCGATGGCGCTCCACCGGCCGGCCGAGTTCAACAAGTCCCACATCCCGGCCTTCCTCGCCGAGGAGGAGCCGCGGGCGTACGTGAGCGTCTACCCGTTCGTGCGCTCCTACGAGTGGTACCTGCTGGAGGACTCCGAGCGGCGGGCGATGCTGGCCGAGCACGGCCGGATGGCCCGCGACTACCCCGACGTGCGGGCCAACACCGTGGCCTGCTTCTCGCTCAACGACTACGAGTGGATGCTGGCGTTCGAGGCCGACGAGCTCCACCGCATCGTCGACCTGATGCGCACGCTGCGCGGCGCGGAGGCCCGCCGCCACACCCGCGTGGAGATCCCGTTCTTCACGGGCGCGCGCAAGCCGGTGCAGGAGCTCGTCGCGGCCCTGCCCTAGCGGGTCAGGGCGGCCCGCAGCCGCCACGACCCCAGGGCGAGCAACGCCGCCGCGAAGAGCGCGAGCACGCCGAGCTGCGGCAGGACGTCGGCCACCGTGCCGTCCCTGCGCAGCAGCTCGGCGAAGCCGTCCAGGGCCCAGGCGTGCGGCGTGAGGTGCGCGATCTGCCGCATCGGGCCGGTGAACTGGTCCAGCGGCACCATCGCGCCGCCGATCGCGGCCAGGCCCATCCCGGCCAGCACCCCCACGGACACCGCCTGCTGCGAGGTGCGCGCCACCGCGCCGAGCAACATCGCCGCGCCCCCTCCGACCAGCGAGAACGCCAGCAGCAGGGCCACCGCGCCGACCGGGTCGCCCCAGCGCACGCCGAACAGCAGCCCCGACCCGAGCATGATGACCAGCCCCTGCGCCAGCGCCACGCCGACGCGCCCGGCGGCCTCGCCGAGCAGGATCGCCCGGCTGCCGATCGGGGCGGCGTACATCCGCCGCGACACCCCGAGCCGCCTGGTCTCGATCAGCGCCGACGCGCCGGTCAGCGAGGTGAGGAAGACGAACAGCAGGAGCTGGGACGTGGCGGCGACGTCGAAGCCGGACACCTGCACCGGCCTGACCGGCCCGGTCGTGACCGACTCGACCGTGACGCCCGGCGCGCTGATGCGCCCGATCCTCGCGACGAGGTCGGGGAATGACCCCTCGCGGACGTACGCGGCGGCGCGGGCGGCCACGGTGGCCTGCGACACCACCGACCTGACGGTCGCGCCGAGTTGCAGCGCCGACGGCTCGTTCCTGGCCACGTACGGCAGCTCGACCGGGGTGAAGGCGGCCAGGGCGCGGTCGTAGCCGCCGGGGATGATCAGCGCGGCGGTGAGCGTGCCACGTTCGACGCCGTCGCGGGCCTCGGCCTCGCCGCCGACCCGTACCAGCTCCAGCTCCCCGGACCTGGCCAGCGCCGCGACCAGTTCGGCGGCCAGCGGGCCGTCCCCGGCGGCGACGCCGAGGCGCGGCCTGCCCGTCCCGCCGAACGAGAGCCCGAAGACCAGGATGAGGACGATCGGGAAGACGACGACGGAGAAGATGTTCGTCCGGTCGCGTACGAGCCTGACCAGGTTGACCCAGACGATGGCTGTCACAGGCGGAACATCCTCTCCGTCCCCGACAGTGCCAGTCCGAGCGTGACGACGGCGAAGCCGAGCAGCGCCAGCACCGGCACGAGCGGCACGACGGGCGCGTTCACGCCGTGCAGGTCGGCCAGGCCGCGCATGAACCAGCGGTGCGGCGTGACCAGGCTCAGCGTCGCCAGCGCGCCGCCGGTCTGCTGGATGGGGACGAGCACCCCGCCCAGCACGCCGAGCAGCATGGCGGCCACCGTCTCGGCGTTGCCCGCCTGCTCGGCCGTCCTGGCCACGGTCACGACCAGGGCCATCACCCCGTTGGCGGCCAGCACGCCGGCCACGATGAGCAGCCCGAGCCCGACCGGCGACCCCCAGTCCGCGCCGAGCAGCAGCGACGAGGCGGCCAGCAGCACGGTCATGCTGACGACGCCGACCACGACCCCGGTCAGCAGCTTTGCCAGCGCGATCGTGAGCCGGGGGACCGGCGCGGCGAGCAGGCGGGCGAGCGTGCCGTCGCGGCGTTCGTCCAGGATCGAGCTGAATCCGAACTGCACGGCGAAGAACAGGAAGAACACCGCGATCCCGGCCTGGAACCCCTCGGCCAGCGTGAGCTGCCGCCGGTCGGCCGTCAGATCGGCGACCGTGACCGGCGGGGGCACCGCCGCGGCCTGCTCCGGGGTTCCGCCGCCCTTGGCCGCCAGGGCCACCTGGACGTAGCGCACGTCGGAGGCGAAGGAGTCGGCGATCGACCGGGCCACGAACGCGCCGATGCGGTCGTCCACGTCGCCGATCACCCGGATGGTGGCCTTGTGTCGGGTCTGGACGGCCTGGCTGAAGCCCGTGGGGATGACGTAGGCCGCCTGCGCCTGGCCGCCGTCCACGATCGCCCGTGCCATGGTCTCGTCGTCGGCGCGGCGCAGCCTGATCACCCCGGCCTGCTCCAGCGGGCGCAGGACGCGGCCGGTGAACGTCGTCGCGATCGGCCCCCGGTCCAGGTCCGCGACCGCGAACGTGACCGGCTGCTGGGCGTCCACGTCCCGGAAGACCACGCTGAAGACGGCCGCCAGCCCGAACGGCACCACGAACGCCAGCAGCAGCAGCGACCGGTCCCTGAGCCGCTGGCGCAGGTCCTTACCCGCGATGAGGAGAATCGTGCGCACATCAGCCTCCCGGGTCCGGATCCGGTTCGAGCGGGAGTGTGCGGATGGGGGTCTCGATGGTCGGGTCCGGTTCGAGCGGGAGTGTGCGGATGGGGGTCTCGACGGTCGCGTCCGGATCGAGCGGGAGTGTGCGGATGGGGGTCTCGACGGTCGCGTCCGGATCGAGCGGGAGCGGGCGCATGTCAGTCCCGTAGGGCTTTGCCGGTGAGGTGCAGGAAGACCGACTCCAGGTCCGGCTCGGCGACCTCGACCGCCCGTACGGCCACGCCCGCGTCGGCGGCCGCGGCCAGGATGCGCGGCAGCGACCTCCGGGCGTCCTCCACCGTGAGCTCGACGCGTCCCTCGCGGCCGCCGGCCTCGCGCACCCCGGGCAGCGCCGCCAGCGCGGGCAGGGCCTGGGCGGCGTCGGCGGTCAGCGTGATGCGGTCCAGCTCGCCCACCAGGCCGACCAGCTCCCTGCGGGTGCCCTCGGCCCTGATCCGGCCCAGGTCGATGATGCCGATGCGGTCGCAGAGCCGTTCGGCCTCCTCCATGTAGTGCGTGGTGTAGAGCACCCCGACACCCTCGCCGGCCAGCGCCGCGACGCTCTCCAGGATGGCGTTGCGGCTCTGGGGGTCCACGCCGGCGGTGGGCTCGTCCAGGATGAGCAGGGGCGGCCGGTGCAGCAGGCCGACGCCGATGTTGAGCCGCCGCTTCATGCCGCCCGAGTAGTCCTTGACCCGGTCGTCGGCGCGCTCGGCCAGGCCGACGAGCTCCAGGACCTCGCCGACGCGGGTGCGGACGTCCCCTTTGCGCAGGCCGTGCAGCCGGGCGAAGAAGCGCAGGTTCTCGCGGGCGCTGAGGTCGGGGTAGAGCGCGAGGTCCTGCGGGACGTACCCGATGCGCTCCTTGCCCCAGGAGCTTCAGGATCTCGTCCTGGGCCACAGGAGCAGTGTCGTGCCGGACGGCCAGGAAGATCAAGACCAACTTGACGATCTCCCTGCATTGATCTATCCCCTTTGTCGCAATCGAGGATGAATTCCCTCGGGCGGCGTGACGTCGGTGGCACGGTCCACGAGGGGGCGAGGAGGGCGGGGTGGAGCAGTCCGCGGAAGGGCCGCGCCCCGGACGGCGCCGCGCGACGGGCCGCCACGCGGCGTTACGGGAATCGGGACGCGCCGACAGCCTGACCGGCGAACAACCGACTGACCCTCGACCGACCCGCGAGCGGGCGACCAGCGAGCGGGTGGAGGTGCAGGCGGGGCGTGGGCGGCATGGACGGCGACGGCGCGGGCGTACGGGGAAACGCGGCCTGACGGCGGGTGCGATCGCGCTGGCCGGCGGGGTCGCGCTGCTCCTCGGCCTGAACGGCGCGCTCGGCGGTACGGTGACCGCCCTGGGAGTCCAGGCCGGCGCGGAAGGCGACACGGCCCGGCAGGACCCGGCGGCCGACAGCCGCGTCCCGGCGAACCCCGGCCGGGCGCCGGCGAACGGCAAGGGCGCCGCGGACGCCCGCGAGCAGCAGAAGGGCGAGGCCCGGCCGAGCACATCGCCCACGGACTCCGGAGGCTCCGGCGCCCCTGCCCAGACCGGCACGGCCGATCCCGCCGGGAAGCCCGGCGCGGAGTCCGCCGCGAAGCCGGACGCCGTCCCGGGAAAGGCCGACACCGTCCAGGGGACGACCGACACCGGCGACGCCGAGGTGAGCGTCCCCGAAGCCGACGCCCCGGCCGGTCACAAAACCGACGACTCCGCTGGTCGCAAGGACGACTCCGCCGGTCGCAAGGACGACTCCGCCGGTCGCAAGGACGACTCCGCCGGCCGCAAGCGCGGCGACTCGGCGGGCTTCAAGGCGGACGGGCCGTCGCGGCACACCGACCGGGAGGCCGCCGAGTACTTCCGCGCCCGTTGGGGCCCCGGCGACAAGGCGATGAAACACCTCAAGGACATCCGCACCATAGGCGGATATCTACGCATCTACACGAACCTGCCGGACTCGGCCGACAACTCGCGCACGGCCATCACGCTGTGCAAACGCGGCCTGGAATTCCTGCGGGCGAACGGCGTGAAGCGTCCGATCGTCTTCGTGCAGGCGGAGTTCGGCGAGAACGGGAACCCCGTCCTCGCCAACATCCTGGGCCCGTCCGACCGCAGCTGCCGTGTCACCTACCCCCGGCCGAACTGACCCGTGGCCGGACTAGCGCACCCGGACCCGCGTCTTCGCGCACACTTCACACCGCTGGGTCATGACACGTCCGATCGTCTCAATCGTCATCCAGCGGTGGCGAAGATGGACCCGGCCCACGAAGAGGCCCCTACCCCCCGTGGGCGATCGGTACGCTCTGTCGGTGATCGATCACCCCTTGGGTTCGAGCCGCAATGAGAGCGAGTTGATGCAGTAACGATCGTCGGTCGGCGTCGCGTAGCCCTCGCCGTGGAAGACGTGACCGAGGTGGGAGTCGCAGCTCGCGCAGCGCACCTCCGTGCGCGTCATGCCGTGACTGCGGTCCTCGATCAGCCTCACCGCCTCCGACTCCGACGGCTCGAAGAAGCTCGGCCAGCCGCAGTGCGACTCGAACTTCGTGTCGGACCGGAACAGCTCCGCGCCGCAGGCGCGGCACGAGTACACGCCCTCGGTCTTGGTGTCGACGTACTCCCCCGTGAACGGGCGCTCGGTCCCGGCCTCCCTGAGCACGTGGAACTCCTCAGGAGAAAGCCTGGCCCGCCATTCGGCCTCGCTCTTGACCACCTTGTCCATGTGTCCAGACTACGAGATCCGGCAAAAAGAGATCTCCGCAGGGTGAAGCATCCTTTCTCGGCCGAATTCGCGTCTTTGTCGGTAAGGGGGTGTCATCGCCTCCTGCCAAGGGGTGAGATCGTCCGCGGCTCGCCGTAGCGGCACAGCCCACGCCCGTGCTGGCGCCGCCGGCGACCGGAGATGGCCGGCCGGGTGGCGCGCCAGCGCCCGGAACGGCGAAGGATGATCTTAGGTCCGTCCCGTCGAGCCCCGGTCCCGCCACCGACGCGGCTCCGGGACGGGCCCACCTCTTTTGTCGGGGCGGGGGAGTAGGTTCGGTGGCATGGCATCGCCGTTCATAGAGCTCGAGGTGGGGGAGCGGACCGTCAAGGTCACCAATCCCGACAAGGTCTACTTCCCGGAGATCGGGGCGACAAAGCGGGAGCTGGTCGAATATTACGTAAGCGTCGGCGAGGGTGCCCTGCGCGCGCTCCGAGACCGGCCGACCAACATCAAGCGCCATCCCGACGGCGTCCAGACCGAGGCCATCTACCAGAAGCGCATGCCGCCCAGGCACCCCGAGTGGCTGCAGTCGGTCACGGTCACCTTCCCCAGCGGCCGCACCGCCGACTCGCTCCGGGTGACCGAGGTCGCCGCGATCGCCTACTGCGCCAACCTGGGCACGATCGACTTCCACCCCTGGCAGGTGCGGGCCGCCGACGTCGAGCACCCCGACGAGCTGCGCATCGACCTCGACCCGCAGCCTGGCCTGGAGTTCGACGCGGCGCGCCGGGCCGCCGAGCGCACCCGCGAGGTGCTCGACGAGCTGGGCATGACGGGCTTCGTCAAGACCTCGGGCAACCGCGGCGTGCACATCGCGGTGCGCATCGAGCCCCGCTGGGACTTCGTCCAGGTGCGGCATGCCGGCATCGCCCTGGCCAGGGCGGTCGAGGCGCGCGACCCGAGCCTGGTGACCACCGCCTGGTGGAAGGAGGAGCGCGGCGACCGCGTGTTCGTCGACTTCAACCAGAACGCCAGAGACCGCACGGTCGCCAGCGCCTACTCCGTCCGGGCCCGCCCGCACGCCCCCGTCTCGACCCCGCTGACCTGGGACGAGCTGGCCGACGCCGATCCGCGCGACTTCGACATCCGCACCGTCCCGGCCCGCTTCGCCAAGCTGGGCGACGTGCACGCGGCCATCGACGACCAGGCGTACTCGATCGAGCCCCTGCTGGAGATGTACGCCGCCGACGATCGCGGCGACCTGCCCTACCCGCCCAACTACCCGAAGATGCCGGGCGAGCCCAAGCGCGTCCAACCCAGCAAGGCCAGACCCGACACAGGGGAGTGACCCGCGGCCGGCCCCTGTCGCCGAGGCAGGGTCCTGTCGCCAAGGGGGTGACGGCGAAAAGCCGGCCCCGTCGCGGAGGCCGGCCTTTTCGCGGGAGCCGGTCAGCAGGTGTCGGCTCCGTCGAAGGTGCGCACGCCGCGCGGCACGCGCGAGTAGATGGTCTCGCCGGGGTCGACGGTCTGGCACGCGCCGTCGGTCCCGTGCGCCCAGATGATCTTCAGCCTGAGCCGGCCCTCGCAGTCGTTGCGGGCGTAGCCGGTCTTGGTGATGGTGCCGGTGCTCTGCCAGACGGTCACGCACGACGGCGCGTTACCGGCCGGCGCGGCGGCCCAGGCCGGCAACGTGCTGAAGGTGCAGCACGCGACGGCGAGGGTGGTGAGGGCTGCTCGGGTGGCTGGGCGCATATGCGATGTCCTTCCGTTCCAGCCTCGGCCAGGCGGCTGCCTGGGCAGGGGGCGAGGTGGAGACATAAGCGAACATCTCAGACTGGTAACGGCGGTGGCGATCGTGTCAGGGCACAGGATGAGAGCCGCAGGTCTGGGCGTGTCGCGTGTAACACCGCGACGGCGTTCCCGAAAATATGGTCGAGTCCCCACAAAGACCTGCGCGCCTTCCGCATGACGAAACGCTGCGAACGGCATGACGGCAGATGTCATGCGCCTCCGGCCGAACTTGTCAGGCGTTTCCCGCATCGAAACGGTCATGAACTCAAGCGCCACGCACAAGAACAGCCCGACGGCCCGCCGGCTCCTCGTCTGGGCGTCGACCGTCGCCCTGTCGGCCTCACTGGCGCCGATCCTCGCCACGGGCGCCGCCTCCGCCGCGACGGGCCGGGCGACGGACCCCTTCCGGGGCGTCGACTGGGCGCCCGTCGTGGAGCGGGCCCTCCACTGCCCCAAGCCGGGGCCGAAGGACAAGTGGTACGTCGTCCGCGCCCGCGTCGCCGCCGTCGGCGACCTCACGCGTGACGGACGGCCCGAGGCCGTCGTGGTCTCGTCCTGCCCGAGCCCCACGGCGGGCAACCCGATGATCGCCTTCGTCTACGACGGCGCCTCCAAGCGCTCGGCCCCGCGGCTGATCGGCGAGCTGGGCAAGAACCGCTACTTCAAGACCCAGAGCGTCACCATCCAGCAGGGCCAGGTGCGCCTGAGCGGCAAGGTGCTCAGCGACCGGGCTCCCCGATGCTGCCCCGACCTGCTCGTCCGCCAGACCTACAAGTGGACCGGCAAGGCGTTCCAGCGGACGTCCGAGAAGCTGACCCGCATCTCCTGACGTGCGGCCCGCGCCGGGCGTGAGAGCCGCACGGCCGGACCCGGCGCCTGGGACGGGACCCGACGGCCCGGCCGTGCGGCGGCACAAGAGGTGCGGCCGAGAAACGAAGGTAACGCGCACATCTCCCGCTGAGGGAGGAATCGGATATCTGATTTCCGCTCGCGGTAGAGGATTCTCCCCTCAGGTAGAAGAAATCTCATCCTGGGTGGAATCGCCGAAGCACCCGTCCAGGACGAGCCGGGACGGGTGCGGAACGTCGGTTCAGCGGCGCACGAGATGATGTGGCGCCAGCTCGCGGGTCTCGCCGCGTTCCAGGTAGACCACGCGGTCGGCCAGGCCCACCTGCTCGATGTGGTGCCGGAAGTCGTCCAGCGGCGAGCTGAAGACGCCGTAGTCGTCGAAGTGCACCGGCACCACCGTGTGCGGGTTGATCAGGTCGACCCAGGTCGCGCCCTGCTCGCCGTCCATGGTGACGAGCAGCGTGCCGAACAGGCGGGTGCCGCCCAGGTGCACGAGGGCCAGGTCGACGTCGGGGAAGCGGCGCGGGATCGCCTCCAGGCGGCGGTCGAGCAGCGTGTCGCCGCTGATGTGCAGGCGCAGCTCCACCAGGCCCTCGGGGCCGCGGAACTCCAGCATCGTCCCGATCACCGGCGGCAGCAGCGCCTCCGCCGGGCCGGGCGCGTGCCTGGCGGGCAGGGCGGTGACGGTCACGCTGCCCTGCGGGCCGTTCAGCTCGTGCTGCTCCCACACCTCCAGGCCCGTGCTGCGGCCGAAGCCGCGGCGGCGCAACGTGCGCGCCGCCTGCCGGGTGGTGATGATCTGAGTGTCCTTGTCCAGCCCCTTCTCGGTCACCCGGTCCCAGTGGTCCCCGTGCAGGTGCGACAGCACCACCGCGTCGACGGGCGGCAGGTCCGACACGTCGATGGCCGGGTCCTTCAGCCGCCGCGAGCTCAGGCCGTAGCCCAGGTAGGCCCGCTGGCCGCGGTGCAGGAAGTTGGGATCCGTCAGCAGCGTGAAGCCGTTGTAGCGGATCAGCGTGGTCGCGTTGCCGATGAACTGCAGGCTGCCCTTCATCGTGCTCACCCCGGATACGGCGGGTGCTGGCCCGGGGGCACGCCGCCGCCCTTGCCGCCGCCCTTGTGTCCCTTGTCGCTGCCGTGCGGCCGCCCGGCCCGCTTGCCGCCGCTCTTGGACTCCGGCACGGCGTCGGTGGATTTGGAGTTCGCGCCGGACTTACCCGACCGGCGAAGTTCGGGCTGTTGCGGATTACTCATGGCTTTTGTCCCCCTTTGCGGCTTATCACCTACCTCGCACCTCCGCCGCCAAACCCTCCGCCCGCCGACGGCTACCGGGTCAGGCCCGCGTCGTGCGCGATCAGGCCCGCCTGGGTGCGGTTGAGGCAGCCCAGCTTGTCCAGCAGCCGGGACACGTACCCCTTGACGGTGGGTTCGGCCAGGTGCAGGCGGGCGCCGATCTGCGCGTTCGACAGCCCTTCGCCGAGGCACGCCAGCACCTCGCGCTCGCGTCCGGTCAGCGACTCCACCAGCTCGCGGGCGCGGGCGCGCGCCGGGTCCGCCGCCGTCGAGGCCGCCACCAGCCTCCGGGCGGCGACCGGCGACAGCACGGTGTGCCCCTCGGCGGCCACCCGGACGAGCCCGATCAGGTCCTCCGGAGGCGTCGACTTGACCAGGAAGCCGCAGGCGCCCGCGCGCAGGGCGCGCAGCACGTACTCGTCGGCGTCGAACGTCGTCAGCACCACGACGACCGGCGGACGGGGCAGCTCGCCCAGGCGTTCGATGGCGGTGAGCCCGTCCAGGCCGGGCATGCGCAGGTCCATGAGCACGACGTCCGGACGGCTGCGCACGACCGCCTCGATACCGGCGGCGCCGTCGTGGGCCTCGTCCACGACCTCGATGTCGGGCGCCGAGCCGAGGATGGTGCGCAGGAAGCGGCAGACCATCGGCTCGTCGTCCACGACCACGACCCTGATCATGTGGCCACGTACGCGGGGAGGACGGCCTCGACGCTGAACCCGCCGTCGTCGGCGGGCCCGGCGCGCAGTGTGCCGTGCACGACCTCGACCCGCCGCCGCAGGTTGGCGATGCCGAGGCCGGAGCCGGTCCCGGCCAGTGGGCCGCCGGGCAGGCCGGTCGGCGGGGTGTTGCGCACGGTGAGCCGCACCTGGGCCTGGCCGTACTCGATGCGCACCTCCACCCGCGCGCCCGGCGCGTGCTTGCGCACGTTCGTCAGCGCCTCGCGCACGATCCGGTACGCCGTGCGCCCCACCACCGGCGAGGCCAGCGCCCGGTCGCCCTCCTCGACCAGCTCGGCCGGGGTGCCCACGGAGGCGGACTCGGCGACCAGCGCGGCGAAGTCGGCCGCAGACGGCGGCGCGTCCGGCTCCGGCGCGGTGCGCAGGAGGCCGATCACGTCCCGCAGCTCGTCGAGCGCCTGGCAGCCCGCGGCCCGCAGCTCCTCGGCGGCCTGCCGGGTCTGCTCGTCGCCCGCGGTCACCCGCAGCGCGCCGGCCTGCAACACCATGAGGCTCACCCGGTGGGTGACGACGTCGTGCATCTCGGCGGCCAGCCGGGCGCGCTCCTCGGCGCGGGCCTGCTCGGCCAGCAGGTGCCGCTCGCGTTCGGCCCGTTCGGCGCGCTCGGTCAGCATCCGGATCACCCGCCGCCGTCCGTCGAGGTAGAGCGCGAGCAGCGGCCCGACGGCCGTGCGCAGCACCCCGTTGACGAGGACGCCCACCGACGGCTCCCACACCCGCGCGATCACCAGCGTGTACACGGCCAGCGCGGCGAGGGCGACCCGCCGGTCCCGGCGGTAGACCGGCCCGTACGCCGCCGCGATGGTCGCGAACGGCGCCCACACGTTCCCCGGTCCGGCCGGGACCAGCACCCCGCCCGGCGAGATCAGCAACGTCAGCACCAGCGTGAACGTCCCCAGGACGGCCAGGACCGTGAGCGGCGCCCGGCGGCGGGCCACCAGCGACAGGCAGACGGCCGCCTGGACCGCCAGCAGCCCCCAGGCGAGCGGGCCCGGACGCTCGGGCCACCACGTGAGGCCGAGCAGCGTCGAGCCGGTGTCGAGCAGCGCGAAGCCGACCGCGATGACCACGTCCAGCACGAGGGAACGGCGACACGCCCCTGCACTCATGCCGCAAACGCTATGACATCCCTGTATGCCGTAGATATCGGGCAAGTCGGAATCCATACGAAAGTCGCACGCGCTCCCTCCGAACGTCGCCCCCACGACCGACGGCCCGCCCTGCCGGACGGCCGTCCCGCCGCCGTGCAATGGACCCATGACGAACCTTCCCCCGCTGGGCCGCTACGAGATCGACGTCGAGAACTCCGCGATCCGCTTCACCACCAGGCACCTGTACGGCCTCGGCCGCGCCCGCGGCACGTTCGACGTCAAGGGCGGCACCGTGGACGTGGCCGAGCCGCTCGCCGACTCCCGCGTCCGCGTGGAGATCGACGCCGCCGGCTTCCACACCGGCAACCACCGGCGCGACGAGACCGTCCGCTCGGCCCGCTTCCTCGACGTCGCCCGCAACCCGGTCATCACCTTCACCGGCGGCCACACCGACGGCGAGACGCTGACCGGCACGCTCACCGTCGCCGGCGTCGAACAGCCGCTCACCCTCACCGTCGAACGCTGCGACGTGACCCCGAACGGCTTCACCGTCGTCGTCGCCGCCCGCGTGGACCGCACCGCCTTCGGGGTGACCGCCATGCCCGGGCTCGCCGCGCGTCACCTGACGATGTCGGCCGAGGTCAGATGCGTGCGGGCGGGCGTCAAGGATCGCGGGGAAGACCGAGCGCGCGCTCGGCGATGATGTTGAGCTGCACCTCGGTGGTGCCGCCGCCGATGGTGAAGGCCCGGGTGGCCAGGATCATGCGGTTCCAGTGACGGTCGGACGGAACCAGCGACCAGCAGAACTCCGAGATCGCCTGCGCGTGCCGCATGCCGAGCAGCTTGCGCACGCTGGAGGCGGGCCCGGGGTCGGCGCCGGCCAGCCTGGACAGCGTCACGCGCAGCCCGAGCACCGAGATCGCCTGCCCCTCGGCCCACAGGCGGCCCGCCTGCTCGCGTCGCGACTGCCGCAGCGGCGGCAGGCCGCCGATCAGCCGGATCATGTCGGTGTGCTGAGAGCCGGGTCCCCAGGAGTCGCCGAGCGCGACCCGTTCGTGGGAGAGCGTGTCGCGGGCCACCCGCCAGCCGCCGTCCACCTCGCCGACCACCAGGTCGTCCGGGACGAAGACGTCGTCGAGGAAGACCTCGTTGAAGATCTCGTCCCCGTTGATCTCCTTGAGCGGCCTGACGGTGACGCCGGGGGCGGACATGTCCACCAGGAAGTACGTGATCCCCTCGTGCTTGGGCCTGTCGGGTGAGGTGCGGGCCAGGCAGATGCCCCAGTGGGCGTGCTGGGCGAGGGACGTCCAGATCTTCCGGCCGTTCAGCGACCAGCCGCCCTCCACGCGGGTGGCCCTGGTCGACAGGCCGGCCAGGTCGGACCCGGCGCCCGGCTCGCTGAACAGCTGGCACCACACGAGCTCGCCGGTGAACGTCCTCGGCAGGAAACGTTCCTGCTGCTCGCGGGTGCCGTACGTGACGATGGACGGGACCGCCCAGGCGGCGATCCCCAGGTTGGGGCGTTTGAGGTCGCGGAACTCCTCGTGGATGATCACCTGTTCCAGCGGCGTGGCCGCGCGCCCCCACGGCCTGGGCAGATACGGCATGATCCAGCCCTCGCGGGCGAACCGGCCCAGCCGGGCGAGCGGCTCCTCGCGCCGCAGCGACCCGGCCTCCGCCTTGATCGTCTCCCTGAGGGGGGCGGACTCCTCGGGCAGGTCGGGCTCCATCGCCCGGCGGACGCCCGCGAGGGCCAGCTCGGCGACCTGCTCGGCCCACGGTCCCGGGTCCCCGGCGAGCATGCGGCCGGACAGGGCGCGGCGATAGTGGCGGTGGGCGTCGTGCTCGAAGGTGTAGCCGATGCCGCCGAGCACCTGGATGGCGTCGGCCGCGCAGCGCACCGCCGCGTCGGGCCCCAGCACGGCCGCCACCCCGACGGCCAGCCTCACCTCGCCGCCGAGCACACGCGGTCCGTCCTCGCGCGGTCCGTCCGGGTGGGGGCTGTCCGAACGGGGGTGGTCGAGGGCGCGGGCGGCGTCCCAGACGGCGGCGCGGGCCTGCTCAAGGGCCACCAGGGCGGCGGCCACCCGGTGCTTGACGCCCTGGAACTGGCCGATCGGGCGGCCGAACTGCTCGCGCACCTTGGCGTGGGCGGCGGCCGTGCCGACCGCCCAGGCGGCGGTGCCGCACGCGTCGGCGCCGAGCAGCACCGCGGCCAGCTCCCGCACCGGCACCGGGCCGAGCACCCGCTCCGGCGGGATGGCGCGGACCAGGCGGTCCGTCGGCACCCCGCGGGCCGTGACCGTGCAGAGGTCCCGGTCCAGATCGACGCCCTCGGCGGGTTCGGCGGTCACGTCCGCACGGTCCAGCAGCGCCCACCCGTCGCCGTGCGGCACGAGGAACAGGTCGGCCCCGGCCGCCCCGAGGGCGACCGGCCCGAGGACGACGGCCGCCGTCAGCGACCCGTCGGCCAGCCCGCGCAGCAGGCCGGGCGCGGGGGCCCGGGACCGGGCGAGCGCCGCCGAGGCCAGCACGACCGGCAGGTACGGCCCCGCCACCCGCAACTCGCCCAGCACCTCCACGGCCACGCACAGCTCCACCAGCCCGTACCCCTGCCCGCCGTGCTCCTCCGGCAGGTGCAGCCCCAGCAGCCCCTGCCCGGCCAGCGCCCGGTGCTCGACGGTACGCCCCGCCAGCCCCCGTACGGAGGCCGCCAGCGCCCGGTGTTCCTCGGTCAGCCCGATCCCCATGGACGCACACTAGAACGATATTCGGTCGATCTCCAGCGCCCCGGAAAACCGTTGGCGCGCGACCGCCGGGGATGGTTACCCTCGCAACTGTCCCGTTCGGCGCGATTTCTGGAGGTGGGTTGATGCCCGGCACCGCGCCCAGCGCGCCTCTCCGTGCCACGGGTGTGCCCCGCCTTCCCTGAGAGCCAGAGGACCGGCTTCCGAAAGGGTCAAGGCCTCAGAAGGACCGGACCACCTGTCGCACCAGCGTGCCTGTGAGGCCCGCTCGGCGCTCCCTTGCTGCCTTTTCTCGTACCAAGATCCGGCAAGGAGAACCCAGGTTGTCTGCCAACGGCAAACCTCGTTCCATCATCAGCACCGACACCTTCGCGTGCGTCCGCTGCGGCCTGACCGTCGCCGCGCACGCCCCCGACGGCGCCCGCCGCAACCACTGCCCGAGCTGCCTGCACTCGCTGCACGTGCTCGACCGGGTGGAGGGCGGCCCGTCGGAGTGCCGGTCGCGGATGAACCCGATCTCCATCGCGGTGCTCCGCACCGGCGACTGGATGATCATCCATCGCTGCTCGCGCTGCGGCGAGCTGACGTCCAACCCGATCTGCGGGGACGACAACCAGCTCATCCTCATGCGCATGGCCGTACGCCCGCTCGCACAGCCGCCGTTCCCGCTCGAAGCGTTCGGCGACCTGTGACATGCCCAGGAAGAACCCTGGCCGGGCCAGGCCGCAACAGCCCAAGGCCGTACAGCGGGGCGAGCGCGGCGACGCGTTCCGCTGCGTCGGCTGCCGGCTGGACGTACCGATGGACGCGCCGGGAACGGCGCACCGCAACCACTGCCCGCACTGCCTGACCAGCCTGCACGTCGACCACCGGATCCCGGGGGACCGGCGGGCGGGCTGCCGGGGCCCGATGGCGGCGCTGAGCGTCACCGTGAGGCCGGACGGGGAGTGGCTGATCATCCACCACTGCCAGGCGTGCGGCGGGCTCAGCGCCAACCGCATCGCCGGCGACGACAACGCGCTGGCCCTGCTGCGCGTCGCCGTCCGGCCGCTGTCCGACAGCCGCCTGCCGGTCAACGCGCTGCTGGCGCTGTGAAGACGCGTTCTGCGTGAGACGCGCCTCTGAGACGCGTTCTGTGAGGCGCGCCTTGTGAGGCGCGCCTTGTGAGGCGCGCCTTGTGAGGCGCGTTCGTGAGACGGCGGGTCGTCCTTCGGGGCGGCCCGCCCCTCGCGTCGGCCTAGTCGTCCCCGAACTCCAGGCGCAGGGCCAGCGTGAAGTCGGTCACCGCCTCCTCGTGGCGTTCCATCTCCTGGAAGATCTCGCCGCGCACCCGGTAGGCCCAGATGTACTCGGGGTCCAGCTCGACGGCCCGGTCCAGGTCGCGCAGCGCGGCCTCGTTGTCGCCCATCTCGCTCAGCACCGCGCCCCGGCTGCCGTACGCCCGGTCGTTGTCGGGGTCCAGCTCGACCGCGCGGTTCAGGTCGGCCAGCGCCTCCTGGTACCGGTCGATCATGCGCAGCGCCTCGCCGCGCCGGCTGAGCGCCCGTACGTGGTCGGGGTCGGCCGCCAGAGCCCTGGTGTAGTCGTCGATGGCCTCGCTGTAGAGGTGCATGCGCTGGTACAGGTCGCCGCGCGCCACCCACGAGTACGCCAGCTCCTCGTTCAACGCGATGATCTTGGCGTGCTCGTCCAGGGCCTCGGCCAGCCGGTCCATGTCCACCAGGGCGTCGGCCTTGGCCTCCAGGATCCACAGGGACTCGGGGGCGAGGGTGAGGGCGTGGTCGAAGTCCTCCATCGCCTCCTCGAGCCGGCCGAGCGCCGCGTACGCCTGGCCGCGCGAGCCCAACGCGTACGCGCTGTCGGGCTCCAGTCTCAACGACTCGTCGAAGTCCGCCAGGGCGGCCTCGTACCGCTCGATGACCCGATGGCTCTCACCGCGCAGCCGCCAGGCGCGGGCGTTGTCCGGGACCAGCGCTATCGACTCGGTCAGATCGGCGATAGCGGCCTCGTGCCGCGACAGCGCGATGTACGATTCGGCTCGGCTGCGCAACACTGACGCGCGCGACTGGGCGGCTGCCTCGGTCAGCTCGGTCAGCTCGGACTGGTCGTTGATCCCCTCGCTCATGGAGGGAATCTATCTAACTAAATCTGGATGATGGCCGCCTTTTCGCGGGTGTACTCCAGGACCGAGTCGTGGCCGTACCCGCTGTCCTTCACGCCGCCGAACGGCAGGCCCGGAGGCATCTGGCGGTAGGTGTTCACCCACACGGTCCCGCTCTGCAGATCCCGTACGAACCGGTGCGCCCGCCCGAGGTCCCGCGTCCACACCCCGGCCGCCAGCCCGTACGGCGAGTCGTTGGCGATCTCCAGCGCCTGCTCGTCGCCGTCGAACGGGATGGCCACCGCCACCGGCCCGAAGATCTCCTCCTGGCAGATGCGCAGGCCGTTGTCCTCGGTCGTGTAGAGCGTGGGCGCCACCCAGTAGCCGCCCGGCAGGCCGGGCACCACCTCGGCCCCCGACCGTCCGCCGAAGACCAGCTCGGCCCCCTCCTTCTCGGCCGTCTCCAGGTACGACCGCACCCGCTCGAACTGCCCGGCCGACACGATCGGGCCCATGGACGTGGCCAGGTCGAGGGGGTCGTCCAGGACCAGCCCGGCGCAGATGTGCCTGATCCGCCCGAGCAGGTCGTCCCAGATCGACCGGTGGACGAGGATGCGCGAGCCGGCCACGCACACCTGCCCGGCGTTGCCGGTGTAGACCGAGTTCACCGTGACGCCCTGCGCGGCGGCGTCCAGGTCGGCGTCGGGGAAGACGATGTTGGGCGACTTGCCGCCCAGTTCGAACGTCAGCGGCTTCAGCGCGTCCGCCGAGGCCCGGGTGATGGCCTGGCCGGTGGCCGTGGAGCCGGTGAGGCTGACCTTGGCGACGTCCCGATGCCGGACGAGCGCGTCGCCGACCTCCTCGCCGAGCCCGCTGACGATGTTCAGCACGCCGGGCGGGAACACCTCGGCCAGCAGCTCGCCCAGCCGCAGCACCGACGCGCTCGCCTGCTCGGCGGGCTTGACGATCACCGTGTTCCCGGCGGCCAGGGCGTAGGCGGCCTTGGCGGAGAAGGTGGAAATGGGGGAGTTCCAGGGGATGATGCAGACCGCCACCCCGTACGGCTCGCGCCGCGTCAGCCCCAGCGTGTCGGGGCCGAGCAGGACGGTGTCGCCCTTGACCGCGTCCAGGCACTGCCCGGCGGCGAGCTGCCACAGGTACGCCATGCCCGGCAGGTCCTTCTTGAGCGTGTCGCGCAGGATACGGCCGTTGTCGCGGGTCTCCAGCCGGGCCAGTTCCTCGGCGTGCCGGCCGAACAGCTCCGACACCTTGCGCAGGAAGTGCGCCCGGCCCAGCGCGGGCATGGCCGACCAGGCGGGGAAGGCCGCCCGCGCCGCCGCCACGGCGGCCTCGGCCTCCCGTGCGCCACTGGCCGGGATGCTCGCCCACGCCTCGCCGGTGGCGGGGTTGACGGTGTCCATCGTCCGGTCCGCGGGGACCAGCTCGCCGCCGATGAGATTGCGATACTCAGGCACGCGCCCAAGCATATGCTTGCTTGCCAGCGATGGGCCAGTCCTGGATGGATCGGGGCATAATGGTCTTCCGTGAAGATTGAGCTGACCTGGCCGGAAACCGCCGACGAACCCGTGCTCGCCGCCGTCCACCGCGTGCTGCACGCCGTCGTCGAGCTGGGTGGCGCCGTCGGCTACCTGGCGCCGCCCACCCGGGACGAGACCGACCCCTGGGTGCGGGCCGCGCTCGCGTCGGCGGCGAACGGCGAGGGCCGCCTCGCCCTCGCCACGGTCGACGGCACGGTCCAGGCCATGGGGGTCTGGCGCCGCGGCCAGGAGGCCGTCTTCCGGCACTCCGGCGAGATCGGCAAGGTCATGGCCCACCCGGAGGCGCGCGGGCTCGGTCTCGGCCGGCTGGTCGTGTCCGGCCTCGCGGACGACGCCCGCGCCGCCGGCATCGAGACGCTCACACTGCGCGTGCGCGGCAACAACCACGGCGCGATCGCCCTGTACGGGAGCCTCGGGTTCCGTGAGTGGGGGCGGCTGCCGAACGTCGTCGAGGTGGGGGAATGGCGCTTCGACGAGGTGAGCATGTATCTGGAACTCGGCCGCCGGCCCGGCGTCATCCTCCACGGCTCCTCCCCGGGCGGCCCCGGCTCCTCCCCCAACCCCGCAACCCCCTGATCCACGACCCTTGGCCCGTCCCTGGCGGTCCGGCTCCTGTTCGCCCGGGAGTCGCGGTTAGGATCGGGGGCATGCTGCTGGCCCCCGGAGTGCACGCCGTCGTCACCGACCGCCACGGAGGGGTCAGCGCCCCGCCGTACGGCTCGCGCAACCTCGGCGGCATGGTCGGCGACGACCCGGCGGCCGTACGGGCCAACCGCGAGACCCTGGCGGCCGAGCTGGGCGTGCGCGCCGTCGTGTACATGCGCCAGGTCCACGGCGCCGAGGTCGCGTACGTGAGCGAGCCCTTCGGCGACGACCCGCCGCCGCTCGACGGCGTGTTCACCACCGAGCCGCGCCTGGCGCTGGCCTCACTGGGCGCCGACTGCCCCGCCGTGCTGGTGGCCGACCCCGAGGCGCGGATGGTGGGCGCCGCGCACTCCGGCCGTCCGGGCACCGAGGCGGGCGTGGCCACCGCCCTCGTCGAGGCCATGGCCGCCAAGGGCGCCCGCCCCGGCAGGATGGTCGCGCTGATCGGCCCGGGCGCGTGCGGCCGCTGCTACGAGGTGCCCGCGGAGCTGCGCGACCGGGTCGCCTCGAAGGTGCCGGCGACCTGGTCGACGACGTCGTGGGAGACCCCGGCGCTCGACCTGCGGGCCGGGATAGAGTCCCAGCTCAGGGCGGCGGGCGTGCCCGACGTGCGGCACGACGCGCGCTGCACCATCGAGTCCGCCGAGCTCTACTCCCACCGCCGCGAACAGCCCGGCGGCCGATTCGCCGGCCTCATCTGGCTGACCTGACCCCGGGGCCTCGCCGGACGGCGGCGGCGCCCGGGCCGGGGGCCTACTTCTCGCGGGAGCTGTTGAAGACCACGTTGACGATGATGATCCCCACCCAGATCGGGATCATCATCAACGCCCGCCCGCCCCCCGCGAACGCGAGCGCGATCGTGGACAGCGTGCCCAGGGAGAGCGAGACGATCGCCAGTGCCAGCCGCTGCCCGTCCGACCCCCTGGCGGGCGCCTTGGCGCGCGGAGCCGCGCCGGCCAGGCGCTGGTCGACGCGCCGATCGACCTCCTGGCCCACCTTGTCGAGGAACGACTCCACCAGCGCGTCCTCGAAGTCGGGGCCGAGGTCGCGCCGCGCGGACACGGCCGCCTTGAGCTCATCACCGGTGGTCATACGGGAGAGACTAGACCGCTTTGCCCCCTAACGGGCGAGGATGTCATCGAGATCGTAACTGACCGGCCGTTCCAACTGTTCGTACGTGCACGACTGCGGGGTACGGTCGGGCCGCCAGCGCCGGAAGTGCGCCGTGTGCCGGAACCGGTCGCCCTCCATCTGGTCGTAGGCCACCTCGATCACCAGCTCGGGCCTGAGCGGGATGAACGACAGGTCCTTCTTGGCGTTCCACCGCGACACCGCGCCCGGCACCCGCTGCCCGCCGGTGGCGGGCCCCGCCGCCGGCTGCCCGGCGTTGGCGGCGGACTGCTCGGCCCATTGGCCCCACGGGTGCTCACTCAGCTCCGCCAGGTACGGCCTGAGCTCCTCCACCAGCTCGGCCCGGCGCGCCATGGGGAACGACGCCGCCACGCCCACGTGGTGGAGCCGGCCGTCGTCGCCGTACAGGCCGAGCAGGAGTGAGCCGACGATGGGCCCGCTCTTGTGCTCGCGGTAGCCGCAGATCACCACGTCGGCCGTGCGCTCGTGCTTGACCTTGAACATCGTGCGCTTGTCGGGCACGTAGGGCTGGTCGCCCGGCTTGACGATGATGCCGTCGAGCCCCGCCCCCTCGAACGTCTCGAACCATTCGCGCGCCTGCTCGTCGGCGGTGGTGACCGGCGTCAGCCGGACGGACCCGCCCTTGTGCGGGAACAGCTCCTCAAGCCGCCGCCGACGCTCGGAGAACGGCTCCTCCATCAGCGACTCGTCGCCCACCGCCAGCAGGTCGAAGGCGACGAACTGGGCCGGCGTCTGCTCCGAGAGCAGCTTCACCCGCGAGGCGGCCGGATGGATGCGCTGCTGGAGGGCGTCGAAGTCGAGCTGCGCCCCCCGGGGCAGCACGATCTCGCCGTCGACGACCACCTTGTCGGGCAGCTCGGCCTTGACCGCCTCGACCAGCTCGGGGAAGTAGCGGGTGAACGGGCGCTCGTTGCGGCTGCCGAGGTAGACCTCGTCGCCGTCGCGGAACACGATGCAGCGGAAGCCGTCCCACTTGGGCTCGTAGAACAGCGTGCCGTCCTGTTTGGGCATGGCCTTGACCGGCTTGGCCAGCATCGGCGGCACGGGCGGCCGGACCGGCAGGTTGGGCACCGGCTCTTCGACGGGCTGCTCGGTCATGGGCTCTGCTCCCTCGTGTATCTGCAGAAGAGGACCCCCTCCTCTTCCAGGACCTGGCGGAGGTCAAGCGGGACCTGCGCGGCCACGCCGTTCAGTATGCGGGCCGCGCCGCCCGCGACCAGCATGGGACTCACCGACAGGCACAACTCGTCGATGAGGTCGTCGGCCGAGAGCTGCGCGTTGATGCGCGGGCCGCCCTCGCACAGGACGCGGGTCAGGCCGCGCTCGTGCAGCTCGCGCACGGCCAGCCGCATGTCGACGCCGTCGTCGCCGGCGATGATCAGGTCGGACCGCTGGGCGGCCAGTTTGCGCCGCTCGGCGGGCGCGGCCTCGCAGGTGATCACGATCGTCGGGCTGGTCGCGTCGGTGAACAGCTCGCCGTCGAGGTCGAGGTCGAGGCTGCGGGTGATCACCGCGATCGGTGGCACCTCCGGACGCCCGGCCCGCATCGACGACCAGGAGGCGCGCGGCTTGACCGGGCCGTAGCCCTCGGTGCGGACGGTCGCCGCCCCCGCGACGATCACGTCGGACATCCCGCGCAGGACGCCGAAGATGCGCTTGTCGCCCCTGCTCGACAGCCCGCCCGAGCGCCCCTTCAGCCAGGCCGCGCCGTCGGCGCTGGACACCATGTTGAGCCGCAGCCAGGGCCGCCCCTCGGGGTAGGCGTACGCCTGCTCGATGTCCGGGTTGTCTTGAATGTCGGGATAGATGCGCCGCACTCCTCTACCTTGGCACACCCCACTGACAATCCGTCCCGGGGGTTTGCCGCCGACAGCACTTTTGGGTAATCGAAGGACGAAAGGCCCCTTGCCTGCATACGGTGACGGAAGGGACTTGCCGGGAGGGAACGTGGGCCTGGTCACCGCCGCCGCATGGGCGATCGCCGCACTGATCGGGGTGTACCTGCTCTACCGCTGGCTCTCGGCCGGCGGCCTGCGCGGGCAGGAGGCCAAGGTCACCCGCTTCCCCGTGACGCTGCTGCTGTCCCATCCGGCGCTCGCGGTGTCGTCGCTGGCCTGCTGGGTCGCGTACGTGCTGACCGGCAGCGTGCCGCTGGCCTGGATCGCCTTCTGCGGGCTCACCGTGGCGGCGCTGCTCGGCTTCGCGATGTTCACCCGCTGGCTCGGCGGCGGACGTCACCAGCGCCGGGCCACCGGCTTCCCGGTGCTCGCGGTGGTCCTGCACGGCGTGGCCGGGGTGACCACGTTCGCCCTGCTCCTCGTCACGGCCGGCATCGCCCGCCTCTTCTAGCGGCCCGGCCGGCTACGGCGTCCGGGGCTCCCTGGGCAGCCGCAACACCTGGAACGACCGGCCGGTGACCGCCACCAGGTCGCCCGCCCGCCACCGCTCGTCGCCGGACGCCTCCTCCACCACGTCGTGACCGGTGTCGAGCACCGGCAGCCACTCGGCCCCGAACTCCGGCCCCGGCAGCGTGAACGACAGGTTCTCGTGGTGGGCGTTGATGAGCAGGAGGAAGGAGTCGTCGACGATCCGCTCGCCACGGGGGCCCGGCTCGGTGATGGCCTCGCCGTTGAGGTAGACCATCAGCGACTTGGCGTAGCCGGTGTGCCAGTCGCCGGCCGTCATCTCCTTGCCGCCCGGGGTCAGCCAGACCAGGTCGCGTTTGCCGTTGTCGGGGTGGCGGCCATGGAAGAAGCGGCGGCGCTGGAAGACCGGGTGCTCGCGGCGCAGCTTCGACAGCGTGCGGACGAACGCCAGCAGGTCGGACTCGGCGTGCAGCATCGACCAGTCGATCCAGGCCAGCTCGTTGTCCTGGCAGTAGGCGTTGTTGTTGCCCCGCTGCGTGCGGCCGATCTCGTCGCCGTGGGAGAGCATGGGCACGCCCTGCGACAGGAACAGCGTGGTCAGGAAGTTGCGGCGCTGGCGGCGGCGCAGCGCGACGATGTCCGGGTCCTCCACCGGCCCCTCGGCGCCGCAGTTCCAGGAGCGGTTGTCGTTGGTGCCGTCGCGGTTCTCCTCGGCGTTGGCCTCGTTGTGCTTGTGGTCGTACGAGACCAGGTCGGCCAGGGTGAAGCCGTCGTGGCAGGTGACGAAGTTGATCGAGGCCACCGGGCGGCGGCCGGAGGACTCGTAGAGGTCGGCCGAGCCGGTCAGGCGGGAGGCGAACTCGGGCAGGGCGGAGTTCGTGCCCCTCCAGAAATCGCGCACGATGTCGCGGTATTTGCCGTTCCACTCCGTCCAGAGCGGCGGGAAGTTGCCGACCTGGTAGCCGCCCGGCCCCACGTCCCAGGGCTCGGCGATCAGCTTCACCTGCGAGATCACCGGGTCCTGCTGGATGAGGTCGAAGAACGCGCTCAGCCGGTCGACGTCGTGCAGCTCCCTGGCCAGGGCCGAGGCCAGGTCGAAGCGGAAGCCGTCGACGTGCATCTCCAGCACCCAGTAGCGCAGCGAGTCCATGATGAGCTGCAGCGCGTGCGGCGAGCGCACGTTGAGCGAGTTGCCGCAGCCGGTGTAGTCGAGGTAGTAGCGCCGGTCGCCGTCGTGCAGGCGGTAGTAGTTGACGTTGTCGATGCCCCGGAAGCCCAGTGTGGGGCCCATGTGGTCGCCCTCGGCCGTGTGGTTGTAGACCACGTCGAGGATGACCTCGATGCCCGCCTCGTGCAGCGCCCGCACCATGGCCTTGAACTCCAGCACCTGCTGGCCCCGCGTGCCCGAGCCGGAGTAGCGGCCGTGGGGCGCCAGGTAGGCCATCGTGTTGTAGCCCCAGTAGTTGGTCAGCCCCCGGGCCACCAGGAAGTGCTCGGGCACGTAGTGGTGCACCGGCATGAGCTCGACCGCCGTCACGCCGATGGACAGCAGGTGCTCGATGATCGCCGGATGCCCCACCCCCGCGTACGTGCCGCGCAGCTCCTGCGGCACGCCCGGGTGGCGCATGGTCAGCCCCCGCACGTGCGCCTCGTAGATCACCGTCTCGTGGTACGGGATGCGCGGCGGCCGGTCGTTGCCCCACTCGAAGAACGGGTTGACCACCACGTTCTTCGGCATGTACGGGGCGCTGTCCTCCCTGTTGCGCACCGACGGATCGGTGAAGTAGTAGGGGAACAGCGCCTCGTTCCAGGTCAGGTCGCCGTCGATGGCCTTGGCGTAGGGGTCGAGCAGCAGCTTGGACGGGTCGCAACGACGCCCCTGCGACGGCTCGTACGGCCCGTGGACGCGGTAGCCGTACCGCTGGCCCGGCTGGATCCCCGGCAGGTAGCCGTGCCAGACGAAGCCGTCGACCTCCGGGAGCGGGACCCGCTCCTCGCTGTCGTCATCGTGAAAAAGGCACAGCTCGACCCGCTCGGCGACCTCGGAGAACACGGCAAAGCTGGTGCCGACGCCGTCCCAGGTGCCGCCGAGTGGATAGGGCTCGCCCGGCCAGACCTCGCGCATGTGACCCGATTGTCGCACGCCAAAGCGCTCCCGTTAGAGGAGTTCGGCGTTCAGTGTGATCGTGGTGCCCGCCAACGCCTTGCTGACCGGGCAGTTCGCCTTGGCGGTCGCGGCGGCCTCCTGGAACTGCTCGGCCGTGATGCCCGGAACCTGTCCCTGCACGGTGAGCACGATGCCCGTGATGCCCTCACCCGGCTGGAACGTCACGTCCGCGCTCGTGCGCAGCGACTCCGGCGGCGTGCCCGCGCCGGCCAGGCCGTGCGACAGGGCCATGGCGAAGCAGGAGGAGTGGGCGGCGGCGATGAGCTCCTCCGGCGAGGTCTTGCCGCCCGCCGCCTCGGCCCTGGAGGGCCAGGAGACGTCGAACGTGCCCACGCCCGAGGAGTCGAGCGAGACGGTGCCCGAGCCGTCGAGCAGGGCGCCCTTCCACTGCGTGGTGGCGGTGCGGGTGGTGGCCATGGCGGGTGATCCCTCCTGTCGTCGTCCTCTCGACACTATCGTGGGCCTCAGGAGCCGCCGCGGGGGGTCGTCCGCCTCAACATTTCCGGCGAACAATGGCATGCTCGGGTCGCGGCGCACCCGCCGTCTTGGTCCGGACCACGGGAGTGTGGTGCCAGTGGAGGCACCGTACGACGACCGCCTGCTGCACCAGCGGGTGGTCGGCGGCGACGAGTCGGCGCTCGGGGAGGTCTACGATCGGCTGTCCGCGCTGATCTTCGGGCTCTCCTTACGGGTCACCAGGGACCGTGTGATCGCCGAGGACATCACGCAGGAGGTGTTCCTGGTGTTCTGGGAGCGCCCGCTGGCCTACGACCCGGAGCGCGGCACGCTGCGCGCCTGGCTCGCCACGATCGCCCACCGCCGCGGGGTCGACCACGTACGGGCCGAGGAACGCCGCCGGGTCTCCGTCCTCGGGCCGAAGCTGTTCGAGCGCGAGCCCGTACGGCCGGAGGACACCGTGCTGGCCGCCGAGGAGGCCGAGCGCGTTCGGCAGGCGGTGACGTCGTTGCCCGAGGGGCTGCGCCGGCCGGTCGAACTGGCCTACTACGGCGGCCGTACCTATCGGCAGGTGGGTGAGGAGCTGGGCGTGCCCGAGGGCACGGCCAAGTCGCGCATCCGGCTGGCGCTGCGGCGCCTGGCGGACGCGCTGGCGGAGGAAGAAGGCTGATGGATCCTGTCGAGCGCCTCTTTCTGGACGCGTTGATGGAGGACCCGGCGGTGCCGGTCGGCTCCCTGCGCCCGCAGCTCCTGGCCGGCGCCAGGGCCCGCCGCCGCCCCGCGGCGCCGACCGCCGGCTGGGCGCGGCCGTACGCGGGCCGCGTCGCCGCCATGGACGCGCTGCTGGCCTCGGCCGTGGACGACGACTGGTCGCGCGTCATCGTCGAGGGCTGGACGTTGCAGGAGCTCGTGGCCCACCTGGCCGCCAAGGACGGCCTGCTGGCCGCCTCCGTCGGCGCGCCCGTGCTCGGCCCTCCGCCGGCCGCCTCCGACGGGGCCGGCCGCACGGCCGACGTGCAGGCGTACGAGCGGGCCCGCAGCCCCGAGCAGACCAGGCGCGACTGGCGGGCCCAGGCCGACGCCCTCTGCCGCCACCTGGACGGACTCGACCCGGCCCGGCCGGCCACGGTGGACGGCATGGAGGCGGCCGTGCGCGACCACGTCCTGGCCAGGAGCCTGGAGACGTGGGTGCACACCGCCGACGCCGCCACGACGGCCGGGATCCGCCTGCCCGACCCCGTGCCCGAGCACATCCGCCCGACGGCCGACCTGTGCGCCCGCCTGCTGCCCTGGACGATGCTGCTGTCCGGCCTGGACGGCTCCGGCCGCACCCTCCTGCTCACGCTGACCGGCGCCGGCGGCGGCGAGTGGCGGATCCCGCTCGGCGTCTCCGACACCGCGCCGGGCACGCCGGACGCCCACGTGACGGCCGACGTGGTCGCGTTCTGCTTCCTGCTGGGCGGCAGGGGAGAGCCGGACACGTTCCCGGCCGAGCTGACGGGCGACCTCGCGCTGGCCCGCGACGTCCTGACCACGGCTCCCGCGCTGTCGGGGCCGTGAGCGGGTAGGCTGTGATCGATTTGTTACCTAATATAAGGTGATAAATCGGGATCCATAGGGAATCCTTTGATCCGAAGTCCAGCAGAGGGCTTCATCTCACGTTCAAACGTGGCGTGCCTCTGCCTGGGCTTTTTCCATGGGCAGAGCCGCCATCGGGCATATGGAGCTACTCAGATGGCCGTCCTGGAAATCGCACTCGACGAAATGACCGCCGAACAGCTTCTGGCTGAGATGAACAGGCCGGAAGCCTCGGACGAGCACAAGGCCCGCATCCGCGAGCGCGTCGTCACCATGTACGACTCCCTCGTCACCGAGGTCACCCGTCGCTACCGCCACCAGCGCGAGCCGATGGAGGACCTGCGCCAGGCCGCGTACGTCGGCCTGATGAAGGCCATCAACGGCTTCGACCCCGAGCTCGGCCACGAGTTCCGCGGCTACGCCATGATCACGATGGTCGGCGAGGTCAAGCGGCACTTCCGCGACCGCACGTGGGCCGTCAAGGTGCCGCGCGTCTACCAGGAGCGCAGGCTGGAGCTCAACAAGGCCACAGCCGACCTCACCCAGACGCTCGGCCACTCGCCCACCGTCTCCGAGCTCGCCGCGCACATGAACATCACGGAGGAGGACGTCCTGCTCACCATGGACGCCTCGACCGCCTACAGCGCCCTGTCGCTGGACGCCCCCGTCGGCGGCGACAACGACGGCGCCGACCTCGGCGACTTCCTGCCCTCCCAGGACGACTCGCTGGACACGCTGCTCGGCAAGTACGCCGTCAAGCCGCTCATCGACGCCCTGCCGTCGCGCGAGCGCAACATCCTGCTGATGCGCTTCTACGGCAACATGACCCAGTCGGAGATCGCCGCCGAGTTCGGCATCTCGCAGATGCACGTCTCCCGCATCCTGCGCGCCGTGCTCACCCGGCTCCGCACCGCCCTGTCGGACTGACCGGGCGGGCAGGCGGTCCGCGGCCCGGCCGAGAACCCGCGCCCCCGGCGGCCCCGCACGGCGGGGGCGCCGGGGGCGCCGGGATCACTCCTCGCCGATCCCCGTGACGAGGTCTCTGGCGTAGTCGTCGTCGCTCTCCTCCAGCACCCGCCGGACGCCCTGCTCGGCCCGCTCGTCGCCGCGCGTCGCGAGCCCCCGCGCCGCCTCGGCCACCGTGCGCAGGTCGGCGTCGCCCAGCCGGTCGGCCAGCGCCTCCCGGATGCGGGGCGTGTCCGCCGACAGCCCGGCCAGCCCGGCCGTGGCCCAGTCGCGGATCTCGGCCTCCTCGTCCCGGGACATCTCGATGAGCAGGGCCAGGCCCTCCTCGTGGTCGGCGGGCAGGACGTCGGCCAGCGCGATGGCGTCCGTCATCGTGCGTTTGTGGCCCGGCCGGCCGATGATGTCGAGCACGGCGGGCAGCGCGCGCGGGTCGCCCTGGTGCCCGAGCGCGGCCAGCACCGAGCGCAGCACCTGCGGGTTGCCCTCGGTGGTCACCATCTTCTGCAGCAGCGCGAGAGTGCGGTCGAGATAGGGCTTCTCGCCGTCGGCGAAGCCGAACTGGGCGATCGCGTCGACCCCGAACTCCCGCTCCCGCGCGTCCTCGCTCACGCACAGCCGGGCCAGGGCCTCGTACGTCTCGTCGTCGGCCCGCCGGCCCAGCGAGTCGGCCACGATCCACCAGGTCTCGGCGTCCTCGTCGACGTCGCGGTGGGCGACGGCCCTGGCGACGAGCTGGTCGGCCGGCGTGTAGACGCCCGCCGCGTCCTCCAGGACGGTCGCGATGGCGGCGTGGCCACGCTGGGCCTGCACCTGCTCGGTCTCCGAGCCGTCGGGGGAGCGGCCGGCCACGGTGACCAGCTCGGTGCCGTCCTTGGCGTACTGGCGGCCGACGACGTACTCCCAGCCCTCCTGGGCGATCTGGTCGAGCAGCGCGGACTCCAGGTGCACGCCCACCCAGTCGGCCGCGATGTCGAGCGGGCTGTCGCCGTCGCCGTCGAACTTCTCGTGGTCGGCGCCCGCCTCCAGCAGCGTCTGCACCACGCCCAGCGCCCCGCGCCTGGCCGCCAGCGTCAGCGGCGTGTCGCCGTCGTCGTTGGCGGCGTCGAGCTCGGCCCCGGCCTCGATCAGCACGCGGGCGGTGGCGGCGTGGCCGTTGGCGGCGGCCCACAGCAAGGCGGTCCAGCCGCCGGCCTCGCGGCCGTCGACCGCGGCCCCGGCAGCGAGCAGCGCCTCGACGACCTCGACGCGGTCCCAGGCGGCGGCCGCGCAGAGCGGCAGCCCGGCCTCCTCGCCCTCGCTGGCCTTGTTGGGGTCGGCGCCCCCGGTGAGCAGCTTGCCCACGGTCTCGGTCTCGCCGTTCAACGCCGCGCGGTAGAGCTGTTCCTCATGCATGACAGGACCCTAGCGTCTTCGCCGCCCGGGGTCGCCGGAGCACGCTGACGGGCGCGCGCGGCAGCGGCCAGGGGGGTGGTGCCGGGGAGCGTGCCCATCCAAGGGTGTACGGATGTTCCTCCCAAGGGAGGAGTCCAGATCGGTCCAAGACGCGATATGTTGCGTCTATGACAGATCCGGGTGAGGTGCGCGCGTCGGACGCCGAACGCGAGGCCGTCGTGGAGCAGCTCCGTGTCGCCTCGGTCGAGGGCCGGCTCACGCTCGCCGAGCTGACCGACCGTACCGAGGCCGCCTACACCGCGACCACGCACGCCGAGCTCGCGCTGCTCACCCAGGACCTCCCCATGGGCGCCGGCCCCGTGCCCGCCCCGGCCCACCAGGGTGGCAGGCAGGGCGGCAAGCGGCGCTGGTTCGTCGGCATCATGGGCGACACCAAGCGGCGCGGCACCTGGCGCATCGACCAGGAGCTGGGCGCGGTCGCCGTCATGGGCGACGTGCTGCTCGACCTGCGCGAGGCCGAGGTGCGCACGGACGTGGTCGATGTCACGGCGGTGTCCGTGATGGGCGACGTCAAGATCATCGTGCCGGACGGCGTGAACGTGGACCTCGACGGCGTCGCCGTGATGGGCGACAAGAGGGTCGACGTGCTGGAGGCGGCCCCCGGGATGAACGTGCCGGTGATCCGGGTGCGCGCCTACGCCGTGATGGGCGACGTCAAGGTGCTCGGCGACTCCCGCGCCCAGCCGCTCAAGCGCGGTCTGGCCGCCTGGCGGGAGCACTGGCGGGCGCTGCACGGCGACGACTGGCGCGAGATCGGCCGCCGGATGCGCGACGACGCCCGCGAGGTCGGCCGGCAGATCCGCGACGAGCACCGCGCCCTGGAGCACGAACGCCGCGAACGCCGCCGCGACCACCGGGGCTACTGAGGCCGTGCAACGTACGCGGGGGTCCTCGGCGTACTGATCGGTGAACATCACCGGACAGTGAGGATCTCTCGATGCGGGATCGTGCCGACTTCGAGCGCTACGTCGAGCAGCGCTCGGCCCGCCTGCTCAGGACGGCGTACCTGCTGTGCCGCGACTGGGCCATGGCGGAGGACCTGACGCAGACCGCGCTGGCCAAGGCCTGGCTGGCCTGGCGGCGCGTCGGCGCGGACCCCGACGCCTACGTCTACCGCATCCTGGCCAACACGCACGCCTCCTGGTGGCGGCGGCGCTGGCGGGGCGAGGTGGCCACGGGCGAGCTCCCGGACCAGCCGCAGCGGGACGAGACGGCCGGGATCGGCACCCGTGACGCGCTCAGGGCCGCCCTGGCCGCGCTGCCGCCCAAGCAGCGGGCCGTGGTCGTGCTGCGGTACTTCGAGGACCTGCCCGACGAGGCGATAGCCGGGATCGTGGGTTGTTCGGTGGCCACCGTACGCAGTCAGGCCAGCCGCGCGCTGGCCAAGCTGCGGCTGGACCCCGCGGCCAGGGCCGCGGCGGAGACCGGGAGCTGACGATGACAGAACAGCGACTGCGCGACCTGCTCGACCACGACAGCGCCGGAGCGCCCCCGGGCGGGATCCCGCTGGCCGACGTGGACGCCCGCGTCCGCCGCCTGCGGTGGCGCCGGGGCCGGGCGGCGGGCTCGGTGGCGGCGGCGGCCCTGGCGGTCACGGCCGTCACGGTGCTCACCGTGGACGCCCGGCCCGTTCCCCAGGCCGCCTCCGCCTCCGGAGACGTGTGGGTCGGCGCCCTGGCTGAGCCGTCGCCCGGCCGCGCCCAGCCTGGCCTGCCGCTCTTCCACGGCTACTCCCAGGGAGGCAGGCGGGAGACGTTCACCTTCAGGGCGAAGGCCGAGAGGCTGTCCTTCGCCCTCACCTGCCCGTCCGGCGGCTACGGGCTGGTCTGGCTCAACGGCGACCTGGCCGCCACCGGCGCGTGCGGGCCCACGGTCCGGCAGCCTCCCGGCTGGTTCGGCGACGCCACGGCCCGCGACGGCGTGAACGAGGTGAGCGCCGCCGTCGTGCGGGCCGCCGACGTGGGAACCGGCCCGATGACCGCCGCGAGCGCCGAGCTGCTGCTGGCCAGGACCGCGTCCTACGCCGCCGAGTGGCGGCTGACGCTGGTGGACGCCCGCACCCGCTCGTGCCGGGCCGACGTGATCCGGGTCGATCCGAGGAGCGGCGAGATCACGGCTCGGTGCTGAGCGCTCAGCCGGCCACCGGGACGCGGTCGAGCAGGGCCGCCTCGTACCGTTCGAGCAGCACGTCCACCAGCTCGGGCGCAGGGCCGAGCACGTCGGCGCAGACGGCCGGGGCGGTGACCCGGCGGATGCGGTCGGCGAAGAAGCCGGGAGCCAGCAGGTAGGGGGCGACGGCCACGCGCGGCGCGCCCGCGGCCCGAAGCCGCGCGACGGCCTCCTCGGGGGTCGGCCCGGCGGCCGAGGCGTAGGCCGCGGTCACCGTCCACCAGCCGGCGCGCCGCCAGGCGCGGGCCATGCCGGCGACCACCTCGTTGGCCCTGGCGTCGCTCGAACCGGCCGAGACCAGCACCACCGCCGTGTCGGGGTCGCCGGCCGGGACGCCCGCCTCCGACAGCCGCCGCTCCAGCGCCGGCAGCAGCAGCGGGTGCGGCCCGAGCGTCGTGCCGTAGCGCACCCGCAGGCGCGGGTCGCGTGCGCGGGCCTCGTTGAGCGCGGCGGGCAGGTCGACCCGGCTGTGGTAGGCCTCGGTGAGCAGCAGCGGCAGCACCACGGCCTCGCCCAGCCCGTCGAGCGCCTGCCCCAGCGTGGGGGCGCAGTGGTCGAGGTAGGCCACCCGCACCGGCACCTCGGGACGCGCCAGGCGCACGCGGTCCAGCAGCGCGGCCACGGTGGCGGCGGCCCGCGGGTCACGCGACCCGTGCGCCACCGCCACCAGTGGCACGCGCCCGGGGGCCGGCCCGCCTGCCAACGGGACGCGGCCCCTTCCGGGGATCACAGGTGAATGCCGCATTCGACCTTCCCCAGCCCCGCCCAGCGGCCGCTGCGCGGGTCCTCGCCCTCGGCCACCTGGCGCGTGCACGGCGCGCAGCCGATCGAGGGGTAGTTGTCGTAGTGCAACGGGTTGATCAGCACCCCGTTGTCGGCGATGTAGTTGTCGACGTCCTCCTGCGTCCAGGCGGCGATCGGGTTGACCTTCACCATTTGGCGCTTGGCGTCCCACTCGACGACCCTGGTGTCCGTACGGCTGGACGACTCGTCCCGGCGGATGCCGGAGATCCACGCCAGGTACGGCTCCAGCGCCCGGTTCAGGGGCTCCACCTTGCGCAGGTAGCAGCACAGGTCCGGGTTGCGGCCGAACAGGCGCGGCCCGAGGTCGCGATCCTGCTCCTGGACCGTCCTGGACGGCTTGATGTCGATCACGTTGACGTCATAGACCTGCCGCACCGCGTCACGCGTGCCGATGGTCTCGGCGAAGTGGTAACCGGTGTCGATGAACAGCACGTCCACGCCGGGTTTGACGCGGCTCACCAGATCGATGAGCAACGCGTCGCTCATGGAGGACGTCAGGCACAACCGGTCGCCGAACGTCGCCGCGGCCCACCGGATGATCTCCCGGGCCGGGGCGCCCTCAAGGAACGTGGCGGCGGACTCGACGATGTCCTGCAGGTCGAGCGTGCCGCGCTGATCTCTTAAACCGACTTCGATGTCGACCAGCGTCATATCTTCACTCCGATTCCGAGAAACTTCAGCTTGAAGGCGCGGGCGCAGGCGCGGCAGTACCAGCCGCCGTCCCCCTCGTAGGGCTCCAGGTCCTCGTCGCCGCAGTACGGGCAGTGGAAGGGAACCGCTCGCGTGGTCATTTCAGGTCCGCCTCGTCCGCGCGCTGCACCCAGTTGGCGAAGGTCTCGCCCTCCTTCTTCTGGGCGTCGTAGTTGCCCACCACGCGCTCGACGTAGTCGGGGAGGGCCTTGGCGGTGGTCTTCAGGCCGCGCACCTTGCGGCCGAAGCCCGACTCGACGCCGAGCGAGCCGCCCAGGTGGATCTGGTAGCCCTCGACC
The DNA here is from genome assembly GCF_044455665.1 of Nonomuraea sp. NPDC051191. Lineage (NCBI taxonomy): Bacteria > Bacillati > Actinomycetota > Actinomycetes > Streptosporangiales > Streptosporangiaceae > Nonomuraea > Nonomuraea sp. NPDC051191. The sequence continues at coordinate 203,044 of NZ_JBITEZ010000002.1, forward strand.
TGCTCGCCGTTCTCGTCCACGACGAGCTGGCCCTTCAGGCCGATGTCGGCGACCTGGATGCGGGCGCAGGAGTTGGGGCAGCCGTTGACGTTGATGGTGAGCGGCTGCTCGAAGTCGGGCAGCCGCCGCTCCAGCTCGTCGATCAGGTGCGCGGCGGTGGCCTTGGTCTCGACGATGGCGAGCTTGCAGTACTCGATGCCGGTGCAGGCCATCGTCTGGCGGCGGAAGGTGGAGGGGTTGACCTGGAGGTCGTTGGCCTCCAGCTCGGCCACGAGGGACTCGACCCGGTCCGGCGCGACGTCGAGGACGACCATCTTCTGCTCGACGGTGGTGCGCACCCGGCCCGAGCCGTGCCGCTCGGCGATGTCGGCGATCGTGTGGAGCTTGTCGCCGTCGAGGCGGCCCACCTTGGGCGCGAAGCCGACGTAGAAGTTGCCGTCCTTCTGCGGGTAGACGCCCACGTGGTCGCGGCGGCTGCCGCGCGGCAGGGCCGGCGCCGGGCCGTCGGGCAGGCTCTCCTTGACATACTCGGTCTCCAGCACCTCGCGGAACTTCTCCACGCCCCAGTCGTTGACCAGGAACTTCAGCCGGGCCCTGTGGCGCAGCCGCCGGTAGCCGTAGTCGCGGAAGATGCCGATCACGCCCGCGTAGACGTCGTCGACGCGGTCAGGGCTGACGAACACGCCGAGGCGCTTGGCCAGCATCGGGTTGGTGGACAGGCCGCCGCCGACCCACAGGTCGTAGCCCGCCTCGCCGTGCTCGTTGACGACGCCGACGAAGGCCACGTCGTTGATCTCGTGCACCGTGCAGTGGGCCGGGCAGCCGCTCAGCGCGCTCTTGAACTTGCGCGGCAGGTTGGAGTACTCGGGGTTGCCGATGAACTGCCGGTTGATCGCGTGGATGTCGTCGGTGGCGTCCAGCACCTCCTCGGCGTCGATCCCGGCCAGCGGGCAGCCCAGGATCACGCGCGGGGTGTCGCCGCACGCCTCGGTGGTGGACAGGCCGACGGCCTCCAGGCGCTCCCAGATGTCGGGCACCGACTCGATCTCGATCCAGTGGAGCTGGATGTTCTGCCGGTCGGTCAGGTCGGCCGTGCCGCGGGCGTACTCGTTGGCGATGTCGGCGATCGTGCGGAGCTGGCGCAGGTCGAGCTGGCCGCCGTCGATGCGCACGCGGAGCATGAAGTAGCGGTCGTCGAGCTCCTCCGGCTCCAGGATCGCGGTCTTGCCGCCGTCGATGCCGGGCTTGCGCTGGGTGTAGAGGCCGTACCAGCGCATGCGGCCGCGCAGGTCGGCGGGGTCGATCGAGTCGAAGCCCCGCTTGGAGTAGACGTCGATGATGCGCTGGCGGACGTTGAGGCCGTCGTCGTTCTTCTTGTTCTCTTCGTTCTTGTTCAGCGGCTCCCGGTAACCGAGGGCCCATTGGCCTTCGCCGCGCGGGCGCTTGTGATGCCGGCTGGCAGGGGTGCTCATTGCGCGTCCTTCGAATTGTGGGCGCGCGCAGCGTTCCTCCTGCCTCGTCGTCGAGTGCAGGGGTTCAGGTGGTTGCGACGCGCTCTGCGGTGGAGAAGATGAGTTAGCGGGCGTCGCAACAGATGGCACTGCGGACACGCTGAAGGTCGACGTGGCGTCGACCGACGAGCATGGGGTCCGCTGGCATACCTCTGAAGATACTCCGGAGATCCCGGATGTCCAAGATGGGGTCCAGAGTCTGGACTCCGCCGGACCCTAACCCTGGCGCGGCCAGTCGAGCGCAGACTCCTGCGGCCGCTCCTCGCTCTGGTGCTGGCAGTAGCACTGAACAAATACCCATAACATCCGTTGCGTGTCCAAAACGGACATTCAGGCATGAAGGGTATTGCCGGTGCGTGCGCTGCTCGCCATCCGCCTGTCGGTCTTGACCGACGAAACCACCAGCCCAGAGCGTCAGCTCGCTTGGACCTCAGGGGAAGCTGAGCGGCGCGGTTGGTCCGTCGTCGGCGAGGCCGTGGACCTGGACGTGTCCGCGACCAAGACGAGTCCCTTCGAGCGCCCCAACCTCGGCAAGTGGCTCAACGAGAGGGCCCACGAGTTCGACGCCGTGATCTGGTGGAAGCAGGACCGGGCCGTTCGATCTATGGCGGACATGGCCGAGTTGGCCAAGTGGGCCAAGCAGAACCGCAAGGTGTTGGTGTTCGCGGAGGGGCCCAGCGGTGGGCCGATCTCCTTCGACCTTTCCTCGGACATTGTTGCCGAGCTGATCTTCATGATCTTCGCTTTCGCGGCCCAGATGGAAGCGCAGTCCATCTCGGACCGGACCACAGACGCCAAGAAGTACATGCGCCGGATCGGCCGCCACCCTGGCGGTTCAGTGCCGTACGGGTATATGGCGGTGGGGACGTCGAGCGGCTGGCGACTTGTCCACGATCCTGTCTATGCCCCGATCATCCAGGGCATCGTTAACCAAGTGCTGGCGGGTCACTCCGTTCGATCACTAGCCCGTGATCTCACCCTCCAGGGCATTCCCACCCCTAAGGATCTCCAGCGGATACGCAACGGAAAATGGCACCCGCCAATGGCGCTGCGCCACTGGAGCCCTGCCGGGCTGACCGAGATCCTTCGCTCGCGGAACCTTCTGGGACAGCAGACGTTCAAGGGCGGTAACGGGCGTGGGCCGGAGGAGGTCGTCAGGGGCGACGACGGCATGCCTGTAATGCGGGGCGAGCCGCTAGTCTCCCGCGCGACTTGGGACCAACTCCAGGAAGTCCTGAACGAGCGGACGATGAAGAAGTCCGGCAGCAGAGCAAACGCCTCCCTGCTGCTTCGGGTGCTGTTCTGCGCAATCTGTAGCCAACCGATGCACGAGAACCGCAGCTCGCGCGGGGAGCGCTATTACAAGTGCGCTTCCGGAAAGCTGTTCCCATGCGGGAACCGATCTATTCAGTCAGACAAGGTCGAAACGCTATTCGTGCGGAACCTGTTTACGCTGCTGGGCGACCTGCCGCGTTTCGTGGAGAGGCGACTCCCAGGGGAGGATCATACGGAGGAGCTGAAAGAGCTTCAGGCCAACTATGAGGCTGTGTCAGTTCAATTGGCGAGCGCACGTTCCAGCACCGCCCGGGTAACCGCACAACGTAATATGGATGCACTTGATGCGCGAATCGCGGCGCTTGAAGCTCTTCCCGTCGTGGCCCCGCGTACCGACTGGGTGCCTACGGGCGAGACATGGGGTGAGTACTGGGAGAGCCTTGATGTGTCGGAGAAGAATGCCTTTCTCCGTTCCTCCGGGGTCTTCATGAGCTACGTCAAAGTCATGCCCGGCGGCCGTGCCTGGGTGGATGCATCGGACTCCGAGTCCATGCCGCAGGTGGTTTACGTGCCGCCGCCGGTTGCTCCGTCGCCGCGTAGCAGGCAGGGAGAGCCTTTCTTCCATATGCATTTCGGCATCTTTCCGGAGCTTGCGGCCAAGGCGGTCGGCGTTCCAAGTCAAACGCTTTCCGGCATGCTAGACGCCGTAGCGCGTGCTGAGGGGTAGACAGCCGATCTAGACGTTCACGACGGGCCCCGGCCCGGACAAGGGCCGGGGCCTCTCCATGTCACGGTTTGTCCAAGTCGGACGGCATCAGGTATCCATGCGAGCGTGACGTGTCTCCGCGTCTTCCCAGCTCACGGCCCCATAGGAACTCCATGTCAGATGACACCGCCACCAACAAGGTCGTCTCCCGCCAGATCGTGACTGCCGACAGCGACTCGATCCTGCAGTGGCAACGGATGGTGTACCGCGAGTTTGGGGAGAAGCGTGGCTTGCTGCGACACCCGGACATCACTCGCGCGGCGCTCCATCTGGCCGTAGGTGTATCGCTGTCGGTCAACGGACGACGGAACGTCAGTGAAGTGGGCATCCGGCATATCGCCCGCATGGTCGGCTATTCCGGGAATGGGCATGATCTCTACGAACAACTCGGCCATCTGCTGACGCTGGGCTTCCTGACCCAAGACGGGGTCGGTGGCAAAGGCGGCACGGCTCCTCGGCTGGCACTATCGGTGCCGTGCTCGCTAACGGGTGATCTGGACAGGGTGAAGAACAACGGGTACAGCGCGCTGCTGTACGCGCTCAAGCCTGAGGTGGTGACCGTGGCCGATAAGCAGGCCAAGGCCGTGCCATCGGCAGTTGCGGGCCAGGGTGAAGCCCTGGGTGCCGGAGCCTCTGCCCCTGTGGCCGAGGTGAACCCAGATGATGCGGCGCAGGCGTGGAAGCGCTCGGTCAATGACGGCCTGCCGGAAGGCTGGGCCATTTAGGACGGCCAGCATGCGCTCCTGTGCCCCGTTCAGCGGTGCACAAGTAGTAGTACCAGTTGGAGGAGTAGGTGGAGCTGTAGCCACAGCTACAGCGACAGGAGCAGGTGAAGGTGGAGAACGAGGGCTAGGTTCAGCTAGCCCCGCGACCGAGGAGACGACACCAGGAGTTTCCGTGAGGGCTGCGACTCCTGATCACCCACCTTCTTTATTAGCTCACTTCGTGCCCCGGTCCCCAAGGCCGGGGCACTTCTTGTTGTTGTGTCAGAGGACTCCTCGGAGACAACAGCCGGCCGATCTAACGGCCGGTTCTCGACATGTGACGGACCTCACTCCATGCGGCCTGCACAGCCTGGCCGGAGTCCGGGTCATATACAGGTAGGGCAAGTTCGGTGACGATTGTCACGTGCCTCCGCCTGGCCCTCCCGGCCTTTGTCCGGCAGATAGACATGGGGAGAAAGGAAATCCACCCCTCTCCTAGGGTGACCAACCTCACTGCAGGCGGTTCGTGCGGATTAGCGAAATTCACAGGTATAAAGAGGTGTAGATGCGGATCTGGTGACCAACATCACACCTCTCGGACTGCACGAATCCGAGAAATGCGCACCTATATACATTTGGGGGGAGTGAGAGCCACCGTGGGCTTCGCTCCCCCTTCGGACTTCTCTGGAGAGTCCACCCCTATATGTACTTGTCGAGGGGGCTAGGCCGTAGGGCCGAGACCCTTTGCCTCACCCAGGCAGTCTTCGGACTGCCTTTTTTCATGCCCGCCGCCTGGAATGGGCGGCGACCATCACAGGAGATCCGAAATGGACGACATCACGACTGAGGCCACCACCGCACCCGAGCCGGTGGCCGACGTTGAAGGAAACCCCCAGTTCGAGAACGACGCAGACCGCTGGAAGCACTTCAGCCGCGTCAACGAGAACAAGTGGAAGCGAGCCACTGCCGACCTGGAGGCCGCAACGGCCAAGGTGGCGGAGCTGGAGCAGATCATCGCCCAGCGGCGCGAACAGGACACCCTCACCCAGCTTCGCACCATCGCCCGCGATGAGTGCGGCGTGGAGCTGGACGACGAAGCCCTGACCGCGCTGAACCTCACGGCCTTCATTAACGAGGCCGGAGACGTGGACTCCACCGCCCTTACCGGGTTCCTTAGCCGTTTCGGTCCCTCCGAGCCCAAGTTCGCCCAGAATCTCGGCATCGGCCCGCAGAGACAGTTCGGCTATTACCAGGAGCCCAGCATTCCGCTCGACGCTCGCCAGCGTCGCTAACTGTCTCTGAAAGGACAATCCCTTGGCCATCGAGCCGATGCCCGCATACGCCCACGACGGCACTTATTCGTTCGTGCCCACCGAGTGGAGCAACGAACTCCTCACCCAATTCGACCCGCTGCTCGTCTGGGCCTCGCCGCTGGTGGCCAACCGCCAGTATGAGGGGAACGTGAGCGACAAGGGCGACCGCGTTGTGGTGAACGGGATCATCCGTCCCAACGTCGGCAAGTACACCCACGCCGACGGCATGACCATTCAGCACCTGGCCACGGTTGAGCAGTACCTCGACATCACCGAAGCTGAGTACGTCGCCTTCTACGTCCACAACATCGAGCAGGTCCAGGTGGAAGGGGCACTTGCGGCCCCGGCCACCCAGGAGTCCATTAAGGCTCTGGCGACTGCCACCGACACGTTCGTCGGTAGGACGGTGGCGGCCTCCGCGACCGCGATGCCGCAGGTGGACGTGAGCGGCATCAGCAAGAGCTACGACAAGGGCGAAGCGCTCCTCGAAGCGGTCTTCGATGCGATGGAGCGCCTGGACACCGCCAACGTCCCCGGCGGCCGGTACGTGGTCGTCTCACCCAAGGTCAAGCGCTACCTGCTGCGCGCCCCGGACATCGCCAACGCCGCCGCCCTCGGTCAGGGCGGGGCCACCGCCAACGGTGTGGTCGCCCGGCTGGCCGGGTTCACGGTCGTGTCCACCACGGCCATGCCGACCGGCGTGGACATCCTCGCCGGGCACCAGTCGTTCACCACGTTCGCGTCGCAGTTCACCAGCTTCCGTCAGCAGCCGGTGGAGAAGTTCCGCACGACTCAGATCGACGCCCTGCACCTGTACGGCGCACGCGTGCTGTCGTTCCCCGGTGGCGCCCAGCCGACCAAGCCGGACGCAGCCGTCAAGGACTCCGAAGGGCTGCTCAAGGCCGCTGTGAAGTGGGCCTGATCGTCCAGAGCAGGCCACGGACGACTGACAAACTGTCAGCCATTCCGAAGGGATGCTGTGCACTCCCTCTCGACGGGCAAGGGTACCCGGAAGCGAGTACCCTTCTCGCCCGCCAGACGCGGCTGTACTCAATTCTGAGGGCCTTTTGAAGGCCGCCGTGAAGTGGTCCTGACCTTCAAGGGTTGACCGCCTGAAGGGTAGCCACATTCCGGAGACCCTTTCCAGCCCTGCCCCCAGGTTCTCCGTGAGCCTGGGGGCTTTTTCGCGTGTCAGGAGAAGATTCATCATGCATGAGTTCGGCCCGGAAGGGCGACGGCTCTGGGAATCAGTCACCGAGGAATTCGATCTGCCCGAGGACAAGCTGACGCTGTTGCGCCGGGCCTGCCATACCGCCGACATCTGCGCCCGACTGGAGGCCGAATTGGCGGTCGGTGACACCGTGGACATCGGGTCCAAGGGCGCGGCCGTGGTCAACCGTCTCATCACCGCCCACCGGCAGAGCAGCGAGACCTTGGCCCGCCTGCTGCGGGCCCTTGAGCTGGTCACCTTGGACGGGAGTGAGCGAGGGTGAACAACTACGGCCACGCCTACCAGGCCAGGGCTAACGGCCGGTTTGCCGGCGGACGCAAAAGGCCAGGTAGAGGAAGCCGGCGAGTGGGCCCGGAGCCCGAGTGCTGCCCAAGTGCCGCCCAGGGCCACGAGTGGGAGTGCCCCGTCTACCGGGCCAGCGAGGAGCACCGGGCGTTCATCGCCGGATGCATGTCGGCGGGCTGCGCCACCGCCCCGGCCTGCGCCGTCAGCCCCGAGTTCCTGCCGTGCCCCATCTGTCCGAGCTGACTGCTCACACCATGCCCCGAGTTCGTCCTGCGTGGACGGCTCGGGGCCTTTTTGGTTTAGTGCCGCGATGCGGAAACCACCGTCTGTGGTCTTGAGCTTGGCCAGCTCTCGGGCCTGAGATTCGGTCTTAGGACCCTTGCCAATTGGCAAGGCTGTACATAGAGCGGCTGCCTGGAGCAGGCGGGTCGCCTTGGCCTCTGACATGTCCCACCGCTCACAGCGGTAGGTCTCAAAGCTGCTGTGCGTCTCCAGAACCCCTATTTTGAGGAACTTTTTTTCTTTACCGTACGGGAGGGGCGGAGGAGCCAGGACCTTCGGGCTCGCCCATGTGATGAATTTGGGTATCCCCCCTGGGTGTGCGCTCGCACACAAACAAGAAGTTGGGCAGCCTGAGGAATTGACAAAAGGAAAGAAGTCCCTCTAGCTTCCTGTCTGCCAGCTTCAACCGCTGGCCGCCGACACTTCGTGATGACGATGCTCACGAACATAAGAAAGTCGGCCCTCAACAAGACCAGCCTCAGAGCGTCAGTGATTGCCGTCCCTAGCCGCTCTGAGGCCAGCACAGAACAGGCTACCCGCTCATGCTCGACTCTCGCCCTGTCATCAGCCCTGCCGCCTTCTCTGGCTTGTTCGGCTCCATCACCTCTGCCCTTGACCCCTACACCGAGGGCGACCGTACGGGTGTCCTCGTCTCCCTCATGGCCGGGTTCTCCGCCTACGTGGGCAACGGGCCTGCCGTGGAGACCGGCAAGGGAGCATCCCCGCTGATGTTCTGGCCGGTCCTGGTCGGCCCGTCCGGCAAGGGCCGCAAGGGCACCGCTACCGGCATCGCCTCCCGCGTCCTGGAAGCGGCCTTCCGCACCTTCACCGAGGACAACACCGTCCACAGCCTCCCGGCCACCGGGCTGGGCTTCATCGGGGAGCTGGAGGAGCGCACCGTCAACGGCACGGCCACACCGGTGCTGTTCGTCGAGGAGGAGATGGACACGTTCGTGGCCAACGCCCGGCGTGATGCCAAGGTGGGTGTCTACCTGCGCAAGGCGTGGGACGGCCAGACGATCGCCCACAAGACCAAGCACGATGACGTGAAGATCCGCCGTCCGCACGTGGCCATCGTCGGCCACGCCCAGCCGAAGAATTGGGCGGCCATCGCGGGCAGCCGCGACGCAACCGGGGGCACGTACAACCGGTTCTTCCCGGTCTACGTGATGCAGTCCAAGACGCTGCCCGTCTTCGAGTCCACCGACACGGCCCAGGTGATCCGGGCGTGTGCTCGGGCATTGCGGGAGGTAGCCGACTGGGCGCGTGACGCTGACACGGTAAGCGTGCCCGCCCATGTGGCTCGGGTCTTCGAGGCCACTCACAGGCCCATCTGTGAGGCCCTGACGAACGGTTCTGAGGAACTGTCGCAGTACACCGAACGGGCGATGGCCTACATGGTGCGTCTGGCCGCGCTGTACGCGCTGGCCGACCACCGGGAGGAGATCAGCGTGGCGGATCTGGACGCCGCGTTGGCGCTGGTCACCTACAGCGTGGAATCGGTCTCGTTCATCCTGCCCGAGGCCGAGATGTCGCAGGATGTGCCGTTGGGCGTGCGGGTTGAGCAGTTCATCGCCGAACACGGAGAGGCGGGCGTGGCCTCCACGGTCATCTACCGCAAGTTCGGTATCCGCAAGGCCGGGCTTGAGGCCCTGATCGCGGACATGGACACCATCGAGAGCTTCAAGGCGGCCAGCACGGGCGGCAGGCCCGCCCAGATGTACCGGTACGTGGGTGCGCCCGTCGCGGACGAGGGCGACACCGTCGAGGATGACACCATCTGGGAGGTGTTCCGTGACGACATCCCCGCCGAGGATGCGTCCGAGGACATGGCTCCGGTGCTCGCCCTGGCCCCCGCCGAGGTCATGTCTGATGAAACAGAAGTCCTCTCGGGTATGAAGCCTGCCGCTCCCGGTGTGGCGTACTACCTGAGCGAAAAGGAGTGGGACGAGATCGACGCCGCGCAGAGCAGCTTCCCTGAATCGGACAAGGGCTCTGAGCCGGTCGAGCAGGTGCCCGCCGATCCCGCCGTCACCGAGAGCGCCGTGCGGGCGTTCCTGACTACCCCGGCCGGAACCGAGATGCTTCAGGAGATCTTGGCGTCGATGATGGCCGCGCAGGCTCCGACGCCTGCCCCCACGAAGCGGCCCGCCAGGGCTTCCCGGTCGAGGTCCAAGGTCAAGCCGGACGCGGCAAGCCTGGCCACGGTGGACGAAGTCGCGGCTTAACCGTAGTCCTCGGGACAGAGGTTGGACTTCAACCTCTGTCCCGGCCCGGTCGGTACGTCAATGCTCAGGGCGGTACGTGAAAGAGGTGACGTATGCGAGGACCGGCCTGTGCCGTTCTAGCGGACCATCGGGCACGGATGGTCCAGATGCCGGTTCGGGCAGCAGACCATGCCAATCGTGATGAACCGTCCTGCGGGCAGCCACTCACCCCACTGGACATCCACCCCACGAGGCAGCAGATCGACGGATGTCACCAGACGCTCCACCACGGGTATCCGGTCGCTGTCCGGCCGTTGTGCCGCGTACTCCGCTGCCATCCACTCACCGGCCTTGACCGCGTCAGCGAACGTCTCGGCGATCCGCGATCGTGGCTTGATCAGCCAGTCGCCTGTCCGCATCGGCGGCAAGGCCGAAGTACGGAAGTCCGGTGAAGTGGGGCGGCGCTCGGCCTCGTGCTTGAGGTCCTGCCCGTTCCCGAACCACGTGTAGGCGTGCCAGTGCATTGCTTCCCTCGTACGGTCAGCCGGTCAGCCGCCGTCGCCTTCGTGATCGCCGGTGTAGCAACTCGTACAGTTCGCTTTGGAGGCCCCGATGGCATCCGGCGGCCAGAACTCGTCCCGGACGTAGTACCCCTGCTCCCGCAGCAGATCAGCGGTTTCGGCCGGGCTGTAGAAGTGCAGCCGCTCGGCCAGGACTGCCGGGTCGTCGTTGGGCGTGTGGTGGACGAAGCGGCCGTATCGGGCGCAGTGGTGCTGGTACTCGCGGGTGTAGAGCAGCCAGGTGTCCCACGCCTTGTCCACCTCCGGCGACGGGCACAGCGCCTTGGAGGTGTCCTGAGCGGCGACCGTGACAAGAATGATCGCCTGCCCCAGCGCGCCGCCCGCCCGGCTCCTGTCCATGCCGTGATCCTTCGCGATGCGATCGGCGATACGGTCGAACAACGCCTGAGCGGCATCGTCGTTGCCGGGATAGCGCGGGTCTTCCAGAAGACCCATCCCGGTCTTCATTCCCTTGAGCGACGTCATGGGCACGCTCCTTTCACTGAACCGCCCGTGTGTGATCCGGGGGAGCCCTGGCCGTACCACCTGGGGTCTGTGTCTGCGGAAGGACGGCCAGGACCCCCACCCCGGCGGGGAAGAACGAGTGCCGGGGGTACTGCACCCCGGCTGAGGCTTGACGGGTCGGTCAACGGTTCTCAGCCGGGGCTGTCTGGAGGCGGGCTCATGCGGCCCGCCGGGTTTCACGGTCCGTTACGGCCGGCTGCACGTCATGTAGTCGCACCAGCAGCTCTCGCGCGATGCAATGCCTGATGCCTTCTGTGTCGGCGAATCTCACCACCGCGTTCTCCTGGAAGGGCACTACGGGCGGCAGGTACGGCAGGAACACATCCCCTCGCACCCCGTACGGCCAGGAGGCCCCGACGGTGAACACCGCAGCGTTGCGGCGAAGGTGCGAGCACTGCGAGATGGCCTCGGGTATACAGGTCCGACATGTCGGCGGGGCATTGGTGAATCCGTCCCCTGCCGCGCCCTCGCTTGATGAAAGAAGCCACCAGGTCCGGCCCGTGTCCGGGTCTACAGCCGACTGCGCGCACACCTGGCACAGCAGCTTGTCCATGCACCGCCATTGGCGGCGCGTGTTGACCGTGGTGAAGTCGGGCTTGCCCATCATGCTCTGGCCCTGCCGCAGCCGCAGCACCCCGAAAGCAACGTCGGTCCTGCGCTCGACGGCATAGCTCAGCCGCTCCCCGTCGCGGTGCGGCCTCCAGCGCAGAGCGTGTTCCTCTACTGCCTCGCCGGTCCAGCCGATCACGTACGGGTAGCGAAAGCCCGTCTCCGACACCTTCGTCACCAGGCTCACGACGCCTCCCGGTCATAGCCAGGGATGAACGCCGCCACCAGCTCGGGAGCCTCGGCAGGCACCACGTACGGCTCATCCTGCTCGGTCGGAACGGTCACGTAGAAGTGCGTGAGATCCAGGCTCACCGTGACCGCCGCGATGGGCTTGCCCTGCCGGTCCCACACCTCAATCGCGGGGGTGTGGTACTCGGGGAACGATCGCTGAGGCCGCTGATCCCACAGCTCCAGGCTGATCAAGGCCACTTGCAGGCACGGGATATGGCGCCTCTTCAACTCCTGATGCACCGGCCCCAACGCCGCATACAGCCGCTCAGCGGCGTCGGCGGTTACGCCCTTGGTCGAGGTCTGGTGAGGTGTAGCGGTGATGTCATCGGAGGGCATGACTCGACGGTATGCAGCCTGATCAAGGGCCTTCTACAGGGAGTCACGTTCCTGCATAAAGTCGCCCGCTACCTCTGCCAAGAATGCCCGTGCACGGTCGCCGTGCCAGGCATGGCCAGCGAAGAAATCGAATAGTTCTGCGTAGTATCCGATGTCCTTGGGATCACGAAGAACGATGTCGCCGGTGAACGTCTCCACGGTGACCAAGCGATCGTCGTACAGGGTGAAGCCATTCAGCGGTCCGTCCGCAACGCTCGCGGTGAGAGGCAGGATGCCAAGGCTGATGGTTGGGAGGCGTGACAGGGATGCAAGCCGGTCCGCCTGGAGGGCCATGACGGAAGGCGGACAGAGTTTCCAGCGCAGGGCCGACTCGGTGAGCAAGAAATGGAAACGCTTGGAAGGATCATGCAAGACCGACTGGCGTTCCAGTTTGATCGCCATGGCGCGCGAAACGTCGCCGCTCATGGGCATGACGGGCGTGCTCATGGCAGCCCGCATGTATTCAGGCGTCTGGAGGAGTCCCGTAATCATCGACGGCAGGAAGAACCGCACGCGAGAGGCCCCGGCCTCCAGTGACCGGATCTCGCCCTGGAGATGATGCAGACCTTTGCGCACCGAGGCGCGAATATCACGGAACTCCGTATTGGCGACCCTGGCCAGATGGAGAAGCTGGTCAGCCGTCTTCCGGTCCACATCAAGGGCCTGGAGGATGCGCTCGACATCAGCCAAGCTCGGCAGGACTTTGCCGTTCTCGATTCGAGAGACCTTCGACTGGCTCATGTTGGCCCGGCGGGCCAGACGTTCTCCGGAAAGGCCGGTAGCCGTGCGCAGGGTTCGCAGCGCGTCCGCAAGATCTTGCCTGTGCTGTCCGGCCTGACTCGGATCTAGCTTCACGCTTGGTAGTAGTCCACGAAAGGCGTAGAAGTCTCAAGGGCCATGCGCTTCCATTCGACGTACCGTGCGATGTCGGGGGCGTCGAGCAGTTCCCTGCCTATCTGCGTGCCGTCGTCGCGGTAGTGCATGAGGACGACGTTAGTGTCGTCGAACAGGAAGAAGTCCTGTTCCGGTAGCCCGGGATCAGGCGTGGTGGCCAGATCCAGGATGCGAATGTCCTCCCCGACTTGAATGTTGAACACATACCCCCACTCGGCCTCATAGCGAATGTACGAAGACAGGGGAGAGGTGACGACGTGGACTCGTTGCACGCTCTTGCCCGCCTGTACGGCTTGAACCACGGTGTCCAGCCAGGGGTACCAGAGATCAGCCGGTGGCTTCTCGCCTTCCAGGAACCGCCGGAACTCGTCCTCCTCGTCCGGCATGGTGTAGAGATCCCGGGTTTCCAGTCGGAACACCGATTGCCGGAAGTCGCGGAACATGCGCGACCAGTCGTCGCCCTCAAGCCAAGTCGGCATGTGCGGCCTTGAGGAGCACGGTGAGGGGGATTTCCACCATGGTCTCCCCGTCGGGTAGGGCCAGCCCGTGATCGGTGACCGTGTAGCCCTGTACGGCGATGGTGCCTCGGTCCGTCGCGTAGATCTTGGGACAGTCCCCGCTCTTGCAATCGTCGTCAGCGATCAGCCTGAGCCGCATGAGCCCCGCCCTTCCTAGTCGCGTTCGTGACTGGGACGCTAGGTGAAGCACCACTCTGGATCAAGCCTCATGCGCGTTCACGCATAAGCTCAGGGCAGTAGGCGCGTCCAGGGTGGCTCGGTCCCAACTAGCCCTGGCGGAGCCAGTTCACGACCGGTTCAGGCTCGTGTCCCTCCGGATCTCCAGACGCGGTATCCTCTTGGCGGGTTTTTGTCTGGTGCTGGCAGTCGCACCAGGAGCCGCCGCGGCAGTCGTCGTGACGCTTGTCCTTGCAGCTCTCGCAGATCACGTCTGCATTATTCTCCTAGAACGTTGTTCGGGTTAGGCTGGCGTGCGTGGACCTCATGGCCGGGCTGCTGGCCGACCTCCGGGCCGAGACCGAATCCCTGGAGGCGCTGCTGGCGCCCCTGCGACCCGCCGACTGGGAGACGCCCACGCCCGCCGACGGATGGGCCGTGCGCGACCAGGTGAGCCATCTGGCCTGGTTCGACGACGCCGCCGTGGTGTCGGTCACCGATCCGGCCGCCTTCCGGGCCCTGGCCGCGCGGGCCGGCTCGGTGGACGACCTCGCCGCCGCCTGCCGCGCGATGCCGCCGGGAGAGCTGCACGCCTGGTTCCGCACGGCCCGCGCCGGCTCGCTGGAGGCGTTCGGCACGCTCGGCGCCCGCGTACGGGTGCCCTGGTTCGGGCCGGCGATGTCGGGCGCGTCCTTCGTCACCGCGCGCCTGATGGAGACCTGGGCCCACGGCCAGGACGTGGCCGACGCGCTCGGCGTCACCCGGGAACCCACCGAACGGCTGCGGCACGTGGCCCTGCTCGGCTGCCGCGCCCTGCCCTACAGCTTCGCCGCCCGCGGCCTGCCCGAGCCCGCCGAGCCCGTACGCGTCGAGCTCACGACCCCCGCCGGCGACCCGTGGACCGCCGGCCCCGCGGACGCCTCCGCCGTCGTACGCGGCCCGATGCTCGACTTCTGCCTGCTCGTCACCCAGCGCGTCCACCTGTCGGACACGGCCCTGGAGGCGACAGGGGAGCCCGCCCGCGCCTGGATGGAGATCGCGCAGGCGTTCGCCGGGCCGCCGGGGAAGGGACGGCCGCCGCGGTCAGGGTAAGTTCAGGGTCGTACCGGATGACGTCGGCGGCACGGCCGGTGACATCCTGTGAGCATGCGGACCATTCTGAACGTCATCTGGCTCGTGTTCGCCGGAATCTGGCTGGCGATCGGCTACGCCGTGGCCGGGATCATCTGCTGCGTCCTCATCGTCACCATCCCGTTCGGGATCGCCTCGTTCAGGATCGCCGCCTACGCTCTGTGGCCGTTCGGCCGGACGGTCGTGCGCGACCCGGACGCCGGCGTCTTCTCCCTCATCGGCAACATCATCTGGTGCGTGGTCGCGGGCATCTGGCTGGCGATCGGGCACGTGATCACCTCGATCCCGCTGTTCATCTCCATCATCGGCATCCCCCTCGGCATCGCGAACCTCAAGCTCATCCCCGTCTCCCTCCTTCCGCTGGGCGCGCGCATCGTGGACAACGACTAGGGCAGGTGCCGGGACGTAAGCTGTCCCGGAGAGTCACTGCGAAATACCGTTGGGTGCCATGACGTCCACCAATGCGCCTTCCCGGTCCAGGAGGCGGCTCGCCTCGAACGCCCGGGCCAGGCTGAACTGGGTGCTCGACACCAAGTCGTGGGCGATCGTGCGCGCGGCCACGAACGCCGGTGTCGACTACCGGGTCACCGGCCTGGCCGGCGAGGCCGCGTTCTTCGCGCTGCTGTCGCTGCCGCCGTTCGTGCTGGGCCTGATCGGCGTGCTGGGCAAGCTCGGCACCTGGCTCGGCGGCGGCGTCGTCACCGAGGTCAAGACCTGGGTGATCGATCAGGCCGGGCTGCTGTTCACCGACGAGGCCGTCAAGAAGGTGATCAGTCCGCTCATCACCGACGTGCTCAGGGACGACGCCAACAAGGTCTCGATCATCTCCCTCGGTTTCCTGCTGTCGCTGTGGTCGGGCTCGCGGGCGCTCTATGTCTACGTCGACCTCATCTCGGTCGCGTACGGGCTGGGGGAGGAGCGCGGCATCATCCGCACCCGGCTCCTGTCGTTCGGCCTCTACGTCGTCGGCCTGATCATCGGCATCATCGTCATGCCGATCCTCGTCATCGGCCCCACCCTGCTCAAGGACGCCCTCCCCGGCGAGTACGGCATCCTCATCGACGTCCTCTACTGGCCGGTCGTGATCATCGGCTCGGTGCTGTTCCTCACCGTGCTCTACCACGTCAGCGTGCCGGTGCGGACGAAGTGGTACCGGGAGCTGCCCGGCGCGATCCTGGCCCTGTTCCTGTGGATCGTGTGCGCCGCCGTGCTGCGGGCGGTGCTGGCGGCCTGGTTCTCGCCCGTGTCCGTCTACGGCTCCCTGGCCGCCCCGATCGCGCTGCTGCTGTGGCTGTACATCACCGCCCTGGCCGTGCTCATCGGGGCCATCCTGAACGCCGAGGTCGACCGGCTCTGGCCCGGTGTGAGCCGGACCAAGTAGCGGGACGAGCGGCCTGCGGCGCATCCGCTATCGTCTAGGGCGACGCGACTGGCGCATTCGGTGGGATCGACCACCAGGGAGCGAATCAACCGTGAGCGGAGGCCGAGCGCCTGGGTCTTCGCCAATTGTCAATGACGACAGGGGAGTCATGAGTTCTCTTGCTAGCGCCGACCCGCAGCTCGCCGAGCTCATCAAGGCGGAGGAGCGCCGCCAGGCCGACACCGTCAAACTGATCGCGTCCGAGAACTACGTGTCCAAGGCCGTGCTCGAAGCGACCGGCACGGTGCTGACCAACAAGTACTCCGAGGGCTACGCGGGCAAGCGCTACTACGAGGGCCAGCAGGTCATCGACCAGATCGAGACGCTGGCGATCGAGCGGGCCAAGGGCGTGTTCGGCGTCAACCACGCCAACGTCCAGCCGTACTCGGGCTCGCCTGCCAACCTGGCCGTCTACCTGGCCTTCCTGCAGCCCGGCGACACCGTGCTCGGCATGGGCCTGCCGTTCGGCGGCCACCTGACCCACGGCTGGTCGGTCTCGGCCACCGGCAAGTGGTTCAACCCGGTCCGCTACGGCGTGCGCCGGGACACCGGCCGCGTCGACCTCGACGAGGTCCGCGAGCTGGCCCTGGAGCACCGGCCGAAGCTGATCTTCTGCGGCGGCACCGCGATCCCGCGCACGATCGACTTCGAGGGCTTCGCCTCCATCGCCCGCGAGGTCGGCGCCGTGCTCGCGGCCGACATCGCGCACATCGCCGGCCTGGTCGCGGGCGGCGCCCACCCGTCCCCGGTGGGTCACGCCGACGTGATCTCCACGACCACCCACAAGACGCTGCGCGGCCCGCGCGGCGCCATGCTCATGGCCACCAGTGACGAGCACGCCACCGCGCTCAACAAGGCCGTCTTCCCCGGCCTCCAGGGCGGCCCGCACAACCACACCACCGCCGCCATCGCCGTCGCGCTGCACGAGGCCGCCCAGCCGTCCTTCCGCGACTACGCCCACCAGGTCGTCGCCAACGCCAAGGCCCTGGCCGAAGAGCTGTCCAGCCGGGGCTTCGACCTGGTCTCCGGCGGCACCGACAACCACCTGATCCTGCTCGACCTGACGCCCAAGGGCATCGGCGGCAAGCCCGCCGCCCAGGCGCTCGACCGGGCCGGCCTGGAGACCAACTACAACGCGGTGCCGTTCGACACCCGCAAGCCGTTCGACCCGTCGGGCATCCGCATCGGCACCCCGTCGGTCACCTCGCGCGGCATGGGCGAGGCCGAGATGCGGCAGATCGGCGCCTGGATGGACGAGGTCGTCACGGCCCTGGCCAAGGGCGACGCCGAGGACGTCATCACCCGCGTCCACCACGAGGTCAGCGAGCTGACCGCCCAGTTCCCCGCGCCCGGCCTGTCCTGATCCGGCGCCCGGCCCGTCCCGCCGCTGACGGCGGACGGCCGGACGCCCCGCCGCACGGGCTCCCGGTGTGCGGCGGGGCGCCGGTCGCGAGCGGGGGCCGGAGTTCCCCCGTCGCGGTGGCCGGTCCGCGTGGACCGGCCGGCACGGCCGGCGGGGGCGGACCGAATCGCCCCTGACCGGCATCGGGCGACCGCCCCTGGACGGAGCGGCGTGTACTCCAGGCTGTACGCGGCCCGGCCCGTCCGAGGTTCAACCGTCCCGCGGAACGGTCACTGCCGGACCGTCACCACGATCTTGCCGAACTGCGCGTTCGACTCCAGGTGCCGGTGGGCCTCGACGATCTCTTCCAGGTCGAACGTGCGATCCACCACCGCCCGGAAGGCCCCGGAACGCAGCCCCGACGCCACGAACGCCGCCGCCCGCCGCAGCCGTTCGGGCACCCGCGTCGTCTCGTGCATCGTGTACGTCCGCATGTTCAGCGCCGGCATGCCCAGGTCGATCGCCGGGTAGGGCGTCGGCCGGCCGCTCAGCGCGCCGTACACCAGGAGCAGGCCCTCGGGGGCGACCACCCTGGCCAGGTCCGTCACGCCCGGCCCGGCCACGGCGTCGAACACGAACTCGGCCCCGCGCCCGCCCGTCGCCGCCAGCACCCGTTCGGTGACGTCCTCCTCCTCGGTGACGATCACCTCGGCCGCGCCCTCCTTCAGCAGCGCCTCCTTCTTGGCGGCGGTACGGGTGAGGGCGATCGGCGTGGCGCCCACCCGGTCGGCGACCCGGATGGCGGCCAGGCCGACGCTGCTGGAGGCGGCGTTCAGCACGACCGTGTCACCGGGACGCATCCCGCCCACCTCCACCAGCGCGCCATAGGCCGTCACGTACGGCATCCACACCGCCGCGCCCTCCACCGGGCCCACCCCCTCGGGACGGGGCAGCACCGCCGCCGCCGGCACGACGGCCCGCCCGGCGTACACGCCGTAGTCGTTCTGCGAGAACGCCGGCACCGTGCTCACCGGCCGGCCGACCTCCAGCCCCGTGACGCCCGCGCCCACCGCCTCGACCACGCCGGCGGCCTCGGTGCCCAGCCGGGCGGGGAAACGCCGTACGGGCTCGATGTAGTGCCCGCTGCGGAACAGCGCCTCGGACCGGTTGAGCCCGATCGCCTCCACCCGGATCCGCACCTCGCCCGGCCCCGGCTCGCCGGCCGCCACATCCTCCAGCCTCAGCACCTCGGGCCCGCCGAGCTCGTGGAACAGCACCGTCCTGGTCATCACTTCGTCCTTCCGCGTCAGAGGCCGTCATTCAACCGCCAAAGTACGACCGTCGTCAAACTTCGATGATTGTCGTACTATGGCCCCATGGACGCCGACCGCACCCCGGACCACCCCGACCTGCGCGAAGTCACCCTCCAGCGGGTGCTCGAAGCCCTCGTCGACCCGGTCCGGCGCAGCATCGTCACCCAGCTCAGCGACGCCCCCGCCGACATCAGCTGCGGCGGGTTCGACATCTCCGTGAGCAAGTCCACCGCCACCCACCACTTCCGCGTGCTGCGCGAGGCCGGCCTCATCCGCCAGCACTACGTCGGCACCTCGCGCATGAACACCCTGCGCAGGGCCGAGTTCGACCAGGCGTTCCCCGGCCTGCTCGACGCCGTCGTCACCGCCGACCGCGCGTCCTCGTGAACGCGCCGAAGGCCCTCCCGCCCGCCGGCGGAAGGGCCTTCACCGAAGCGGGGCTCAGGTCTTGACGGTGAGCAGGGTCGTGCCCGTCCTGGTGACCACCTCGAAGCGGTCGATCTCCTTCAGCGGCGTCGCGCTGCCGCCGTGCATGTAGAGCGGGGCCGGCGAGCCCGGCACCCCGTAGCCCGGCGCCGGAACCGCCCAGCCGGTCATCACGCGCCGCTCGCCCGACTTGCCCACCGACACCAGCTCGCACTCCAGCGGCCCCTTCACCCCCGACAGCTTGAGCGCCGCGTGCGTGCCCCAGGCCTTCGACTCCACCACCAGGCCGCCCGACACCCCGTCGACGCCCTTGCCCGCGATCGGCGTGCCGTCGGCGTAGAACTGCTCGGCCGGGCCCATGTGGTCGGTGCGCCCCGCCATGGCCTGCGGCGGGTCGCCGCCGCCGGTGAGCTGTGTGCCGACGGTCAGCCCGCCGGCCGCCAGCGCGACCGCCGCCGCCATCCCGAGCAGGAACGTGCCCCTGCGCGACCGCCGGTCGGCCGCCTTCTTACGGCGGAGCAGGTCGACCACGGCGGCCTGCCCCTCATCGGGAGGAGGGCCGGCGTCCTCCACGGGGCCGAGGCCGTGCAGCATGCCGGCGACCCCCGCGAGGTCCGACAGCTCGAAGCGGCAGGAGGGGCAGGTGCGCAGGTGGGCCTCGAAGGCCACCCGGTCGTCCGCCTCCAGCAGGCCGAGGGCGTAGGCGCCCACGTCGGTGTGCTCGACTCCCGGGCTCACGCCGTCACCCCCCGCTCCTCCAGCGCGACCCGCAGCGCGCGGACCGCGTAGTAGACCCGGGACTTCACCGTGCCCACCGGGATGCCGAGCGCCGCCGCGGCGTCGTTGACCGACCGGTCCCGCAGGATCGTCTCGTTCAGGATCTCGCGGTGCGCCGGTGACAACGCCTTCAGCGCCTCTGACACGACCACCTGGTGCAGCAGCCCCTCCAACTCGTCCGGCACCGGCACGCTGTCCAGCGCGCCGTCGCCCGATTCCGGCGGGCGCGCCTCTCTGCGCCGCCGGTCATCGATCACGATACGTCTGGCCACGGTGGCGAGCCATGGCATGAGCGAGACCGAGTCGGGGTCCAGCCGCTCGGCGCTGCGCCAGGCCCGGATCATCGTCTCCTGCACCACGTCTTCCGCCCACTGCCGGTCGCCCGCCGTCAGGCGTACCACGAAGGCCAGCAGCGGCCGGTGGTACTCCCGGTAGAGCGCGGACACGACCACCTCGTCGTCCGGCCGCACCCGCCGGATCAAGTGGCGTAGGCGCGTCTTGCCCGCCGGGGCCGCGTCCTCCGCCGAGGGCGGGGGATACGTGCTGATCCGCATCATTCCCCTTTCTCGCGTCCGTCGGGAGGGAGTACGCTCGGCCGCCCTGGCAGGGTTCAACGGATCGGCGAAGATAATCCGATTGCATCGCCCGGGACAGGTGGTTAGAGTCGCTTGCGCAACCGATCGAGGAGGTGAGGACCATGCGGGTCGTTCTTTTCCGTCTGCCGTCCCTCTACCTCCGGGGGCTCGTCTGAGCTGCCCGTTTCCTTCTCGATCAAAGGTTTCACCGTCTTGTCTCACGATCTTTCCCTGCTCGGCTGGACCGACCTGCGCGCCGCCGAGCTTCCCGCTGACACCGTCCCGGCGCGGGTGGCCCGCGTCGACCGCGGCGCCGCCGAGGTGATCGCCGCCGACGGGCAGCACCACGTCAAGTACGGCGCCCGCGTGCGCCGTTCCTCCGCCGACGACCCGGTGGCCCTGCCGTGCGTCGGCGACTGGGCCGCGCTCAGATGGCTGCCCGAAGGCCGGTACGAGCTCGACCAGGTGCTTTCCAGAACCACCGCGTTCGTCCGGGGCGGCGTGAGCCGCGACTCGGTCGGCGGCCTGTCCGGCGACGGTCAGGGCCAGGTGCTGGCGGCCAACGTCGACGTCGTCTTCGTGGCCGAGCCGTCCATGCACGCGACCGACTTCGCCGACCTGGGCCGTATCGAGCGTCTGGTGGCGCTGGCCTGGGAGTCCGGCGGCACGCCCGTCGTGCTGGTGACCAAGTCCGACCTGTTCGAGGCCGGGCTCGACGAGCTGATGGCCGACGTACGCGCCGCCGCGCCGGGCATCGACGTGCACGCCGTCTCCTCGCTGCTGGGGGAGGGGGTCTCGCTGGCCGCGAGCTACCTGCACGGCTCCCGTACGGCGGTCGTGCTCGGGCCGTCCGGCGCGGGCAAGTCCACGCTGGTCAACGCGCTGGCCGGCATGGGCGCGATGGACACCCAGCAGGTCCGGGCGGCCGACGGGCGCGGGCGGCACACGACCGTCCACCGGGAGCTGATCCCGTTGCCCGGCGGCGGCCTGATCATCGACACCCCTGGCATCCGGCGCATCGGCCTCTACGACATCGGGGAGGGCGTGGATCTCGTCTTCTCCGACATCGAGAAGCTGGCCCAGGGGTGCCGGTTCGCCGACTGCGGGCACGTGAGCGAGCCGGGCTGCGCGGTCCTGGACGCCATGGAGAGCGGCGAGCTGCCCGAACGCCGGCTGCAGAGCTGGCGCAAGCTGCAACGCGAGGCCGCGTGGATGGCGTCCCGTACGGACGCGCGGCTGCGCAAGGAGCAGCAGAACAAATGGAAGATCATCCACAAGGAGATGCGCCGCTCCAACCGCAACCGCCCCTGACCCCGAGCCCACCTCCCGCCCTGCCTGACGCGGAAGGTGTGGCCGGGCCTACCTCCCGTTCCGGTTGGTGCGGGAGGTGGGGCCGGGCGCACCTCCTGTTCCGCTCGGTGCGGGAGGTGGGGGCGAGCCCGCCCCCCTTCCGCCTCCTGGGGTGGGGGGCGAGTAGGGCGGGTTGTGGGGGTAGGCACAGGTCATGGAGCTGTTCGCGGATCGGGCCGAGGCCGGGGCGTTGCTGGCCGAGCGGCTGCCGGAGGTGAACGACCCCGTCGTGCTGGCGTTGCCGCGCGGCGGGGTCGCCGTGGCCGTGCCCGTCGTACGACGGCTCGGCGGGGAGCTGGACGTGCTCGTCACCCGGAAGATCGGCTACCCGCCGGCGCCCGAGCTGGGGGTGGGGGCGATCGCCGAGGGCGGCGAGCCGGTGTTCGACCTGACGATGCTCGACCGGCTGGGCATGACGCCCGAGGACGTGGCCGGCGTGGTCGAGCGGGAGCGGCACGAGCTGGCCAGGAGGGTGGAGGTGTACCGGGGCGGCCGGCCGTTGCCGCCGCTGGCCGGTCGCGAGGTGATCGTCGTGGACGACGGACTGGCCACGGGCGTCACCGCGAGGGCGGCCCTGCGCGCGGTCGCCGCCGCCGGTCCCGCCAAGGTGACGCTGGCCGTGCCGGTCGGCGCCGAGGACACCGTCAGGATGATGCGGGCGGAGGCCGACGAGGTGGTGGTGCTGCTGACCCCGGTCGACTTCAGAGCGGTCGGCCAGTGGTACGAGCACTTCGACCAGCTCACCGACGCCGACGTGCTGGACCTCCTGGACCGGAGGTGACCCCTACCGGACACCGACGCTCGGGCCGGTGTCTAGGTGGACAGGACCGCCCACACCAGCTTCCTGGAGCCGCCGGGGGCGAACCAGCCCCATGCGCTGCAGAGCGCGTCCACCAGCCGCAACCCGCGCCCGAACTCGGCGAACACGTCGGTCTGCGCCGCCACCGGGACGGTCTGGCTGTGGTCGGTCACCACGCAGGCCAGCTCGGGCCGCCGGAAGAGCAGCCGCAGCTGTACGGCCCCGCCGCCGTGCCGCATCGCGTTCGTGACCAGCTCGGAGACCACCAGCTGCATGTCGAAGGCCAGGTCGGCGACCGCCCACGAGGTGAGGGTCTGGTCCACGAAACGCCGGGCCATCGCCACGCACCCCGGCTCGGACGCGGTGCTTTCGTGGAACGGGAACACCGCGTCGCACGGTCCGGCCCGCCCATCCACCAGAATGGAGGCGAGCCACCCTGGTGGCCCGGAACCTATGGCGGCTTGCGGCCGAGCGTCGAAAGTCGTCATCCTGGCCCCCGAAGCGCGGTCTGGTGATCCAGTGCCCATCTTTACGGGGTGTGGTTATTGATGCAAGACTTTTCGTGTTTTACCGATGCGAATACCATCTGCACGTGCAGATGATCTAGGAGCGGTCGAGTGAGCGCACAGAGCGCGGAGGGAAAGCTTCTCAGCTACTCGCCGGGAAGCCCGACGGTGCTGCGGATCCTGCTGGGTACGCAACTGCGCAGACTCCGTACCGAGAAGGGAATCTCCCGAGAGGATGCCGGATACTCCATTCGCGCATCTCATGCGAAGATCAGCCGACTTGAGCTCGGGCAGGTCAGCTTCAAGCAGCGGGACGTCGCCGACCTGCTCACCCTCTACGGCGTCACCGATCCCGACGACCGGGAGCCGCTGCTCGCCCTGGCCCTGCAGGCCAACGCCCCCGGCTGGTGGCACAAGTACGGCGACCTGCTCCCCGGCTGGTTCGAGGTCTACATCGGCCTGGAGGGCGCCGCCTCCGCCATCCGCACGTTCGAGAACCAGTTCATCCCCGGCCTCCTGCAGACGCCCGCCTACGCCAAGGCCGTCATCCGGCTCGGCAACGAGAAGGCGCTCGACTCCGAGCTCGACCGCCGCGTCACCCTGCGGACCACCCGCCAGAGGCGGTTGGAGAGCGGGCTCAAGCTCTGGGCCGTGATCGACGAGGCCGTCCTGCGCAGGCCGCTCGGCGGGGCCGAGGTCATGCGCGAGCAGGTCCGCCACCTGCTCGACGCCACGGAGGAGCGCAACGTCACCGTCCAGGTGGTGCCGTTCGAGAGCGGTGGGCACGCGGCGGCCGGCGGCTCGTTCAGCATCCTGCGCTTCCCCGAGCGCGAGCTGCCCGACGTGGTCTACATGGAGCAGCTCACCAGCGCCCTCTATCTGGACAAGCCGGCAGACTCCGACCACTTCATGGAGGTCATGGACCGGCTGAGCATCCAGGCGCTGGAGCCGAAGCAGACGAGGCGCTTTCTGGAACAGTTCATTTCCGGATGAGCTGCTGAAACTCCTGTGATCCACTCCATAGTCGGATTTTTGGGCATCCGGTATATGGAGTCTGTCGTGCTGTCGTATGGTCAGCGCAAACGCGGATGCACGTGCATCCGTAAGATCGCTAGGAGCTGTCCCCCATGCACGAGTTCCGGAACGGAACCCCCGCCGGTCACCTCCCCGTCGTATGGCGCAAGAGCAGGCGCAGCAACCCCAACGGCAACTGCGTCGAGGTCGCGGGCCTGCCCACGGGGGAGATCGCCATGCGCAACTCCCGGTTCCCCGACGGCCCCGCGCTGGTGTACACGCAGGCCGAGATCAGCGCGTTCGTCCTCGGGGCCAAGGACGGGGAGTTCGACGACCTGATCGTCTGATCAGCGGGGTTCGTTGTACCAGCGCCACCGGGGCAGGCGCGGGCGTCCGGGCAGCTCGCCGCGGCCGGTCGTCCACAGCAGCGTGGCCCACGGGGCGGTGTCCACGGGGGCGTCGGGGAACAGGCGGGCCAGCACCCGCGAGCACAGATCCGCGGACGGCTCCCAGGCCAGGCCGAGCCCAGCGGACACGTCGTGCATATGCACGAGCGTTTCCACCAGGCCCATCGCGGCGAACGCCGTCGCGTCCCCCGTGCCGAAGATGTGATGACCTCCGGCCCCCGGCGGCGCGGTGCGGACCATGGCCGACAACAGCGCACCGCTGGCCTGGAGCACCTGCAGCAGCCCGACGGGCCCGGCCGCGCGGTCGGCGTGGACGGCGTTGTTCGGGCCGCCGGGCCTGCGCCGGTCCAGTGCGAAGGGCACGTACGTGTCCAGCGGCGGCACCCTGAGCCCGAGCTGGGCGGCGTAGGAGAACAGGTCGTCGGCGAGATGCTCGACGGTCTCCCAGCAGGTCCACTCCAGCGAGCCCGCCTGCTCCTCCCACGCCTGCGGCGGCGCGTCCCGCAGGGTGTCGACGGCGAGGGCGACGGCCTCGTCGAGGTCGTCCGCGGTCACGAGCGGTGAATCCGGCATAGGGCGCACCTTATCTCCGTCCGCTTCGTGCGTCCGCGTGTAGGGTCGTCACGATCCGTACGTCCGGACGGGAGCCGTACCGCATGACCGAGCCCGAAGACCTCACCGCGCGCGCCCGCATCAGGGAGGCGGCGCTGCTGCACTTCGGCGAGCACGGCTTCGAGGGGGCCACGACCCGGGCCATCGCCGAGACCGCGGGCGTGTCCCCGGGGCTGCTGCGCCACCACTACGGCTCCAAGCGGGCGCTGCGCGAGGCGTGCGACGAGCACCTGATCAGGATCGTCCGGCGCATCGAGGGCGACGTCCGCGCCGGGGCCGTGCCCGCCGGGAGCAACCCCGTGGCCGCCGCGCTCGACGCGCTGGCGCCCTACCGGCTGTACGTGGCGCGGGCGCTGGCCGAGGGCTGGGCGGAGCCGCTGTTCGACGGCATCGCCGAGCTGAGCGAGCGGTGGCTCGAAGAGCTCGACGAGACCCGCACGGACGAGCCGTTCGCCGGCCGCAAGGCCCGCGCGACGGTGTCCACGGCCATGTCGCTGTCGATCGGCGTCCTGCACAAGCACGTCTCCCGCGGCCTGGGCGTGGACGTGTTCAGCCCCGAGGGCGCCCACCTGCTCGCGCTCACCCTGCTCGACCTCTACTCCCACCCCCTGCTGACCCCCGCGGCGGCGGCGGAGCTGCGGGACGCCCTCGGCAGAAGCCGCGCGAGCGGATGATCCCGCTCAGGACAGGAAATCCGCCAGGACCGGACGCAGCGCCTCGGGCCGGCCGAGCACGCCGTGGTCCTCGCCGGGAAGCACCAGGTGCCGCGCGCCCGGCACGGCCTCGGCGACCGCCCGTACGGCGTCGAGCATCCACTTCGGAGACTGGTCGCCGCCGATCGCCAGGGTGGGCACGGTGATCCGGGACAGCCGCTCGACCGGCGGGAGCTGCCCCGGACCGCACACGGCGGCGTCGTAGGGGAGCGTGTGCGCCAGGCCGGTGAACCAGCCCCACACGCCCTCCGAGCGCATGCCCGCCACGGTCTCCTCCGGCACGTCGACGCCCTCGGTCAGGAACAGCGCCACGGCGTCGTCGCGGCGGTCCTGCGCGATGAGGGCGCGCAGGCGCTCGGCGAAGTCGTCCCCGGGAGGGGTGCGGGCGCCGTCCACGACGTACGGCGGCTCGTAGACGGCCAGGCGGGCGATCGGCAGCCCGTACGCGGCGGCCTCCAGCGCGAGGATGGCGCCGGAGGAGTGGCCGAAGACGCTCGCCGAGCCGCCCGCGTGCTCGATCAGCGCCGCGAGGTCCTCGATCTCGCGCTCGACGGCGTAGGCGGGCGCGTCGCCGCTGCCGCCCCGGCCGCGGCGGTCGTAGGCGATCGCGCGGAAGCCGGGGGCGAGCGCGGTGGCGAGGGCGGCGACGGTGGTGCGGTCGTTGAACGCGCCGCCCACCAGGATCACCGGGTGGCCGTCGCCGCCGCTCTCGAACGCGATGCGGGTGCCGTCGGCCGAGGTGACGGTCTGAAGCGTGGACTGCATTGCCGGACTCCTTCTTCGTGCTTGTGTCACCAGGAGGTCGGAGCCGGCCCGCGCCTCTCTACATGCCTCTAACGAAAAATTCGCGGATCCGCCTGAAGGCCGCGCGAGAGGCGGACGGTGATGAACTCGTTGTCGTCGGGACGACCCGGCGTGCGGCCGCTGGAGAAGGGGAAGTTGTTGTCGTCCAGGAGGGCCAGGGTGCGGTCGTCGAGCACGGCCACGTCCTCGATGGTCTGGAACGGGAACCGGAACGTGCCGGGCGTGCCGCCGAGGCCGCGCGGGTCGGCCAGGTCGAGCAGGTCGGCCACCTGCGTCTTGTCCAGTGCGCCGTCGTGGTCCCGGTCCCGCGTGTCGGCCAGGTAGACGCGCTTGACCTTGGCGGCGTCGCCCTGGAGGTTGTCCCGCTCGATGATCAGGAAGCGGTTCTCGTCCACGGCGACGGCGTCGCCGATGGAGTGCGAGGGGTCCTCCAGCCGGTACGTCCACGTGCGCCCGGTGTATGCGCGCTTGCGTAGGTCGAACTCGTTCATCCGCAGAGTGCCCGCCGGGTCGCCGTTCACCGTGCCTTCGAGCAGCGGGTAGAGCCTGCGGCCGTCCACCGACCTGGCCATGCCCTCGAAGCCCTTGCTGCTGGCCAGGTTGGGACGGCCGCCGTTCAGGTAGGGGTTCTCGGGGGCCTTGACGCCGGGCAGTTCGATCGGGGCGTCGAGCAGCCGGCCCTTGCGGTCGAAGTGCAGCAGGAACGGGCCGAACTCGTCGCCGATCCAGTACGTGCCGTCCGTGGCGCGCACGATCGACTCGACGTCGAAGTCGGAGCCGGTCAGCGTACGGTCCGGGCGGGTCAGGGCGAACGGGACGAGCCCGCGCGGATCGGTGAGGTTGAAGCCGCCGAGCACCTCGACCGTCCTGGCGTCGAAGTCCGGCTTGACGTTGTGCACGCGCAGGAGGAAGTCGGCGCTGTTGGCCTTGTTGCCGAAGCCGTTGTCGGACAGCACGTCGAAGCTGCCGTCGTGGCGGCGGGCGATGCCGCTGAAGCCCTGCACGGGCTGGCCGGGGAAGGGCGGGGTGACGCCGTTGACCGGCGCGGTGCCGAGCAGCGAGCCCGACGGCTCGCTCCGGGGGACGTAGGTCTGGGCGGGAAGCGCGGCGAAGCCGGTGAGCGTGGCGCGGCCGAACGTCGCGCTGCCCCGGCCCTCGGGCTGAGCGGGGTCGGCCAGGGCGGCCGTGGCGGGGGCGGCGAGGGCGAGCGTCATGGCCGCCGCGCACGTCAAGGTGGTGATGCGTCTCATGGCGGGCACGCTAGAGGCGCCACATGACGGCATTCCGAACAACGGGCAACCGCCAGGAAACCGGCCATACCAGGAGCAAACACACCCAAGCCCGCAGAAAAACCAAGGCGGGTACGCCCACAAGAAAGGCCCGCCTGGAGGAAGGGGCGAGCCGGGAAAGAGGCGGCCGAGCTCGGAGGAAAGGCCGAGCCGGCACGAAAGGCGGACACGCTCGGAAGAAAGGTCGAGTCCGCAGGAAAGACGGAAATGCCTGGAGAAAAGGTGGGTGCGGTGGAAACCGCGACGGCCACCCCTGCCCAGGATCGGGCGGGGGTGGCCGGGTGTGTCCGGGATGACGATCTCGGGCCTGATCAGGCAGTTACCCCGACCGGGTTCGCCAGAGCCTGGACATGGAAGGCCAGGCTCCGGTTCATCGGGACAACTGAGTGATCACGCGATGATCGTTGATGCTGCCGAGGTGTGTCAGGCGGCGGAGATGCCGGCGCTGGCGGCGCGGCGCATGCGACGGCGACGCTCGCTGGCGCGCTCGTCCTCGTTGAGACCGCCCCACGTGCCGTACTTCTCCGGCCGGGACAGCGCGTAGTCTAGGCACTCGTTGCGGACAGGGCACCCGGCGCAGATCGCCTTGGCCTTCCGCTCACGTACGTCACGCTCGGGCTGCCGCTCCCCGTCGGGGCCGAAGAAGAGCACGAGATCCTCACCCCGGCACGCGGCATCATCCTGCCAACCCCAGCTGGGGCGCGGGCGGGCGAGCTGCCGACGTACCTGAGACATGAGAAAACCACCTTCGTGAGAGGTATTTCGGTAATTGAGCCGCATTGGACGCTTTTGGCGTCACTGTTCCAACGCAAGGACGGGCCGTGATGTTCCCTAGTCAGGCGAGGGCGGGCGTGGCGTACCGCACAGGCGTGAGCCTGTCCAGCGAAACCAGCCGGTAGGTGGTGATCGTCTCGGCGCAAGCCGTACCACACGGCGCTGTGAACGCCGATGGCTCAACCACAACCTGGAACCGGACGTCTCCGCAGCGCACGACTGCTTCGGTGACGTCGCCGTCCGACCTGGAGGATTCCACGGCCACTGCGCCGACGGAGCACTCTCCCGTATGGGCTCGGGCAAAATGCTCGACGGCTTGCAATGGCTCAGGGATGCCTGCGCGCCCCCGGAGACGGTCGAGAATGACCTCGCCCGACCGGTACGCGTTAGCCGCTGCCAGTGCAGCAGCCTGAGACATGCTGCCGTAGAAAATTCCGTGTGGCAAGCACACGAGGTTGGCGGCGTAGCGATCGCCGCCAACGTGTGACGTTTCCCACACTCTGTCGGGCAAAGATTCGGCCAGCGACCGAGCGAGGGGTAGTCCAATGCGGGCGCAGCACACATTGCGCTTGGCGTGCGTGCAGACCAGAAATACCGGCTCGTCTTCAAGTATGCAGGACTCCGGGAGCACTCCCGCCACGAAGGCGTCCAGGTCAAGATCGTCCGGACCTGCGACGACACCGCGGGCCAACCAGGGGCGGTCGCCCGCCGCGTAGGCCAATAGCACACGGATTCCCTGGTCCCGCTGGCGGGTTCGCCTCCCCGGACGCCTGATGAGCTGGGGCCTGATACCGCGTTCGAGCGCTCGGCGCACGAGTTCGGAGATTTCTTCAGGAAGTTGCAAGCTTTCCAGGTGGGAGGGCCAGGGGCCGTCGTACTCGACGAGCAGCCAGAGCCTGGCTCCCACGGTGGCGCTGGCCAGGGTCGGCATGGCTCCCGTGTGGCAGCCCGCCATGTGCTCGCAGCCCCTCGCCAACGCCTCCCCCTTCCCGACGAATTAGGTAAGGATAACCTAACGCATCGGCGGGTTCGGGGGCGGGGTCACCGGATCCCGAGCACGTCGCGTGTCGCGGGCAGCGCCCGGTCGCGGTCGGCGGCGACCAGGCCGATCCTGGTCCTTCGGTCCAGCAGGTCGGCCTCGTCCAGCGCGCCCTCGTGCCGGACCGACCAGAGCAGGTCGCCCTTGGTCAGGCCGAGCCCGACCTCTTCCGGATGGGCCTTGACCAGCTCGTACGCCGCCTCGGCCTCGCTGCCGTACCGCTCGGTGAGCCGCGCCGGCACGCCGCCCGGCTGCGGTCCGGCGCCGACCAGGGGGATCTTCTTCGTCCGGCTCGGTCCGGCGTCGAGCTCTTTGAGGGAGACTGCCCGGTCCACGGCGTCCTCGGCCATTCGCCGGTATGTGGTGAGTTTGCCCCCGACGACCGTGACCACGCCGCCGTCCGACAGGACCGCGTGCCGGCGCGAGAGGTCCGCCGTGCGGCCGTCGGCGGCCAGGAGCGGCCTCAGGCCCGCGTACGCGCCCGCGACCGCCTCAGGGGTCACCTGGACCTCAAGGATGCCGTTCAGCACCTCCAGGAGCGCTGTGACGTCCTCCGCGGGCACTTCGGGAACGTCGGGCACCGGCCCGTCCACCGGCTCGTCGGTCAGCCCGACGTAGACGCGCCCGTCGCCCTGGGGAAGTACGAGCGCGAATCGGTTGGTCTCTCCGGGAATGGGCACGTGCATGCCGGCGATCAGCCCCGGCAACGTCCCCGCGTCGAGCACGAGGTGGCTGCCCCTGGACGGACGCAGCCGCACCGCCGGGTCGAGCTGCCCGGCCCACACGCCCGTCGCGTTGACCACCGCCCTGGCCCGGACGGTGAACTGCTCGCCGGTCAGCTCGTCGCGCACCTCGGCGCCCTCGTCCGTGAGCCGCAGGGCCCGGCAGCGGGTCAGGACGCGGGCGCCGTGCCCGGCGGCGGTCCTGGCCAGCGCCACGACCAGGCGGGCGTCGTCGAGCAGCCGGCCGTCCCACGACAGCAGGCCGCCGCGCAGGCCGTCGCGCGCCAGCACCGGGGCGAGCGTGTGGGCGCGCGCCGCGCCGAGCCGCGTGGGGCCGGGCAGCAGGCGGCGCGGGGTGCGCGCGGCGGTCCGCAGCCCGTCGCCGAGCCGGTAGCCGGCCATCACCACGGCGGCCTGCCGCCGGTCGACCGCCGGCGTCAGCGGCAGCAGGTACGGATGCGCCTTGACCAGGTGCGGAGCCGTCGTCCTGAGCAGGATGCCGCGCTCGACCGCGCTCTCGTAGGCCACGTCCACCTGGCCCTTGGCCAGGTAGCGCAGCCCGCCGTGGACCATCTTGGAGCTCCACCTCGACGTGCCGAAAGCCAGGTCGTGCGCGTCGATCGCGGCTACCCTCAAGCCGCGGGAGGCGGCGTCCAGGGCCGCGCCGGCTCCCGTCGCACCGAGCCCCACCACCAGCACGTCGAGCCGCTCCCCGGCGACCACGCCCAGTTCGTACGACCTTCTGCGGGCGTTCAGCGAGCTATCCAAGGTAGGCCTCCAGCAGCGCGGCGAGTTCGGCGTCCAGGTCGTCGAGCGTCACGGGGTCGAGCATCGTGGGGGCCGACAGCAGGAACGACTGGGCCACCAGCAGCACGGCCCGCGCCCTGGCCGGACCGCCGACGGCCGGCTCCAGCAGGGCCAGCACCGCTTCGTGGCTCGCCCCCCGCCGGTCCAGCAGGTACGGCAGCAGCAGCTCCGGGTCCGCCTCCACGATCTTCCGCCACAGCGGGTGCGCGCGCAGCCCGCGTACGCCGTCCACGATCGCGCGTACCGGATCGGACAGGTCGAGCCGCGACACCACCGCGACCCACTCCCGCGTCATCAGGTCGGCGACCAGCGAGCGCACGTCCGGCCAGCGGCGGTAGATCGTCATCCGCGACACGCCCGCCCGCCTGGCCACGTCCGTGAGCGTGGTCCTGCGCACGCCGTAGGCCAGCACGCACGCGCGTGCCGCGTCCAGCACGCCCTCATTGTGACGGTTCGACGTCATGTGTCACAGTGTATGCGTGACCGGTGAACCCATGCTCTGGTGTGGCTGGGGCGACCCCGCCAAGGCCCGCGAGCTGCCCGAACAGATCCGCAAGCTGCTGCACGACCTCCTCGGCGTGCGCGCGCCCGAAACCCCGGCCGCTGCCTTCGACGACGTGCGGCTGCCGCCGGTCGCGCTGCCCGAGCCGGTGCTGGCCGCCCTCGCGGCCGTCGCCGGGCCCGCGCACGTGCTGACGTCGCACGAGGCCAGGCTGCGGCACACGCGCGGCAAATCCACGCCCGACCTGCTGCGGATGCGCGCCGGCGACGGGTCCGACGCCCCCGACGCGGTCGTGCTGCCCGGCTCGCACGACGAGGTGGCCGAGCTGTTGCGGCTGTGCGCGGCCGAGCGGGTCGCGGTCGTGCCGTTCGGCGGCGGCACCTCCGTCGTCGGCGGGCTCGTGGCCGCGCGGGCCGGCTTCACCGGCGTGATCGCGCTCGACCTGGGCAGGCTCGACCGGCTGCGCTCGGTCGACGCCGAGTCGATGGTGGCCGACTTCGAGCCGGGCGTGCGCGCCCCCGAGGCCGAGCGGCTGCTCGCCGAGCACGGCCTCACGCTCGGGCACTTCCCCCAGTCCTTCGAGTACGCCACGCTCGGCGGCTTCGCCGCGGCCCGCTCCAGCGGCCAGGCCTCGGCCGGGTACGGCCGCTTCGACGACATGGTCGTCGGCCTCACGCTGGCCACGCCGTCCGGGACGCTGGAGCTCGGCCGCGCGCCGAAGTCCGCGGCCGGGCCCGACCTGCGCCAGCTCGTCCTGGGGTCGGAGGGGGCGTTCGGCGTCATCACGTCGCTGCGGCTGCGGGTGCGCAGGCGTCCGGCCGAGCGCCGCTACGAGGGCTGGCGGTTCGAGTCGTTCCGAGCGGGGACGGCCGCCGTGCGGGCACTCGCCCAGGAAGGCCCGCTTCCTACCGTGCTGCGGCTCTCCGACGAGACCGAGACCATGATCGGCCTGGCCCGGCCGGACGCGATCGGCGGCGGCGACTCCGGCTGCCTGGTGATCCTCGGCGTCGAGGGCGACTGGATCGGCCACCGGCACGCCGCGGCCGCCGCGGTCCTGGCCCGGCACGGCGGCGAGCCGCTGGGCCCCGAGCCCGGCCAGGCATGGGAGCACGGCCGCTTCTCCGCGCCGTACCTGCGCGACTCGCTGCTCGGCGCGGGCGCCACCGTGGAGACCTTGGAGACGGCCGGCTTCTGGTCGAACCTGCCGCGCCTGTACGACGCCGTCCGGCTGGCCCTGCTCGGCGCCCTCGGCTCGCCGCTGGTCATGTGCCACGTCTCCCATGTGTACGAGACCGGCGCGTCGCTGTACTTCACCGTCGTGACTCCGCAGGAGGGCGACCCCGTCGCGCAGTGGGAGCGGGCCAAGGAGGCGGTGAACGCGGCCATCGTCGAGGCCGGCGGCACGATCTCGCACCACCACGGGGTGGGCCGCGACCACCGGGACGCCTACGGCGCGGAGCTGGGCCCGCTGGGCGTGGGAGTGCTCCAGGCCGTCAAGGACCGGCTCGACCCGGCAGGGATCCTCAACCCCGGGGTGCTCGTGCCTCAGTCGCCGCCCGGGATCTGATCGGCCTCGGCCAGCGTCTCGGCGGCGTCGCTGTAGCGGTGGAGCGCCTCGTACGCCTCGGCCAGCCGGTACAGCGAGACCGCGAGGTGGCCGCCGCCGAGCCCGCGGCTGAGCGCCACCGCCTCCTGCGCCATGGGCAGCGCCTCGACGGCGCGGGAGCGGTCGAGCAGCAGCCCGGCCGTGGTGCGCAGGCAGTGGACCAGCAGGCCGGTGTACTCGGCGGGGGAGCTGGCGGCCAGCGCCCGGCTCTGCGCGATGGCCTCGCGGGCCCGTTCGGCGCCCCGGCCCCACCGGGGCAGGCGCAGGGCGTAGGCCAGCAGCGCCTGCACGGCCGCCGCGTCGGGAGTGCCCATCCGGGTCGCGTCGTCCGGGCCGTTCCGGTTCATGGGAGCCCACCTCCGCGTCCCAAGGGCTTGCTTGGGGACGTGAGGTTACACCATGCCGCACCATCTGTGTTTCCGGGAGTACGGAGCGTGGAGTGTGCGCGAATGGAAGATGCCGGTAAAGATGTGGTCATGGTGGAAGTGGCGGCCGAGCGCGGGAAACAACATTCCTCACGGGTGTCGGAGGCGGGGGCCGGCTGGGGCTGTGCGGAACCGGGGACGTTCGCCCAGCTCAGGCCGGACAAGGGCGGATTCACCTGGTTGAATTTACGCACGCTCTGGTTGTCCAGGAACGAGATCCTGGCCGGCTTGTTCGGTGATCCTTCCGGGGAGGTGCGGGAACGGTGGATCGCGGCTCAGGAAGCGCGCGGGATAGATCCGGAATTTCGCATCCAGCCCGGCGTCGGGGGAAATTTCAATTTCCTGATCCTCGGCGACACCGGCGAGGGCGACGCCTCCCAGTACGCCGTCGTCCCCGGCATGCTGAGGCTGGGGGAGGACACGTCGTTCGCCGTCATCGCCAGCGACGTCATCTACCCGACGGGGTCGGGCAACGAGTACGGGAACAAGTTCTTCCGCCCGTACCAGGACTACGAGGCGCCGATCTACGCCATCCCCGGCAACCACGACTGGTACGACGGGCTCGGCGGCTTCATGCGGGTCTTCTGCGACGCCCCGCCACTCAAGCCCAAGCCGGACCGCGGGCTGCGCGGCCTGCTGTGGCGCAAGCCGGAGACGATCGACGAGGCGAAGCTGGCCGAGGCGCGCAAGCTACGGGGGCGGCCGGCCCAGCAGGCCGCGCAGCCGGCGTCGTACTGGGCGATCGAGAGCGACAGCCTGGTGATCGTGGGCGTGGACACCGGCATCAAGAACGTGATCGACAAGGCGCAGACGGCCTGGCTGCGCCGCGTCTCGCTCGACCCGCGGCCGAAGATCCTGGTGACCGGGAAGCCCATCTACACCGGCAACGTCCACAAGCCGTCACTGCTGGAGGAAGGCGGCACGATCGATGACATCGTGCGCGACCCGGCCCACCGGTACGTCGCGGCCATCGGCGGAGACGTGCACAACTACCAGCGCTATCCGGTCAAGGTGGGCGACCGGGTGATCCAGTACGTCGTGACCGGCGGCGGCGGCGCGTTCATGCACGCCACCCACATCATCGACAGGGTGGACGTCGCCGGCGTGGCCGAGGACGACTTCAAGTGCTACCCGCTGCGCGGCGACTCGCTGTCCTTCTACAGCCAGCTCTACGCCCGCCGGCTGCGGATGAAGTGGCTGCGCCTCACGCCCGAGGAGGCGGTGTGCATCATGTCGAGCCGGATCGGCAACCGGCCGGCCCGGCCGATCGAGGGCCAGGTCACGGTCACCCGGCGGATGCGCTGGGCGGCGCGGCTGCTCGGGGCCTGGCCGTGGCCGTTCAGGCTGCCGGTGGACAAGGTGTTCCACCGCTTCCTGTCGGAGCTGTCCGACTGGGACCACCCGCCGTTCTTCAAGCAGTTCCTGCACGTGTCGGTCACGCCCGACCGGCTGACCCTGCGGTGCTTCGCCGCCACCGGCTGCCTGGAGCAGGAGCTCCGGCCGCCGCTGGAGGACGAGGTGCACATCGGTTTGTCGTAGCTGTTTGGCACCCTTATGTGCGTGTATGTCGTGGTAGCGGGGGAGACGGTGCTCCCCGTCGGGGGAACGGCCCGGCGCGTGGCCGATCCGGCGTCCGCGGTGCGGGAGCTGGAGGCCGGGTCCGGGCCGCGGTGGGTCTGGGCCGACACGCGGGAGACATACCCGCCGCTGCTGGAGCGGGGCGTGCGGGTCGCGCGCTGCCACGACCTCGCGCTCACCGAGGGGCTCCTGCTCGCCCACGAGGGCCGCTACGGCGAGCCGCGCTCGGCGCGGGCCGCGCACGCCCGGCTGCACGGCCTGCCGGTGCCCGACGACCAGCCGAGCGTGTCCGGCACGCTGTTCGCGCCCGAGCCGCTGGGGGCCGAGGCGGTGGCCGAGGTGCTGGCCGAGCAGCTCCGCCGCATCGAGGCGCTGCCCGAGCCGGGCCGCTTCCGGCTGCTGGTCGCCGCCGAGTCCGCGGGCGCGCTGGTCGCGGCCGAGATGTCGGACGAGGGCATGCCCTGGCGCCGGGACGTGCACGACGCGCTGCTCACCGACATGCTCGGACCGCGTCCCGTGCACGGCATGCGCCCGGCCAAGCTGCAGGCGCTGGCCGACGAGGTGGCGGCGGCCCTCGGGCACCCGGTCAACCCCGACTCGGTGCAGCAGCTCGTCAAGGCGTTCAAGGGCGCGGGGGTGGCGCTGAAGACGACCCGGTCGTGGGAGCTGAAGAAGATCGAGCACCCGGCCGTCGCGCCGCTGCTGGCCTACAAGGAGCTGGCCCGGCTGTACAGCTTCCACGGCTGGGTCTGGGCCGACCAGTGGGTGCGCGGCGGGCGCTTCCGCCCCGAGTACGTCGTCGGCGGCGTGGTGTCCGGACGGTGGGCGACCAGCGGCGGCGGGGCGCTGCAGATCCCCAAGGTGATGCGCCGGGTCGTGGTGGCCGACGAGGGATGGACGCTGGTCGTCGCCGACGCGGCCCAGCTGGAGCCGAGGGTGCTGGCCGCGATGGCCGGCGACGGAGGGCTGGCCAGGGCGGCGGGGGAGATCGACCTCTACTCTGCGCTGGCCCGGTCGTTCGGAGGCGAGCGCGCCAATGCCAAGATCGCGATGCTGTCCGCCATGTACGGCGGCACCAGCGGCGACGCCTCCAAGCTGCTGGCCGTCATGCGGCAGCGCTTCCCGAAGGCGTACCAGTTCGTGGAGGACGCGGCCAAGGCGGGGGAAGAGGGGCGGCTGGTCCGGTCGTGGCTCGGGCGTACCAGCCCGCCGCCGTCCGGGCGGTGGAAGGAGCTCGTGTCCGGCCCGGAGGGCGGGCGGGCGGCCCGCGACCGGGGCAGGTTCACCAGGAACTTCGTGGTGCAGGGCACGGCGGCCGAATGGGCGCTGGCGCTGCTGGCGGTGCTGCGCGGGCTGCTGCCCGAGCCCGCCAGGCTGGTGTTCTTCCAGCACGACGAGGTCATGGTGCACTGCCCGCTGGAGCAGGCGGAGGAGGTGGCCGCGGCGGTGACGACGGCGGCGGCCGAGGCGAGCAGGCTGCTGTTCGGCTCCACCCCGGTGCGCTTCCCGATGGAGACCGTCGCCGTCGCCTGCTACGGCGACGCCAAGTGACCGTCCGGGCCGGTCAGGCGCGTTCGCGGTAGCGGGCCGAGGCCAGCCAGAGGCCGGACAGGGTGACCATGACGCCGACGACCAGGCCGAGCACGCCGTAGGACAGGATGCCCACGATGGCGCCCGCGATGATCGTCCCGGTGGCGCCGCAGACGTTCATGAGCAGGTCGGACAGGCCCTGCACGGCGGGACGGCGGTCGATCGGCACCGACTCGGTGACCAGCGCCGACCCGGCCACCAGCCCGCACGACCAGCCGAGCCCGAGCACGATCAGGGCGGTGGTCACCTGCCACACGCGGTGCCCGGCCGTGCCCGCCAGGACGGCCGCCGCGAGCAGCAGCGCCGAGCCGAGCAGCAGCACCGGCACCTTGCCCGCCCGGTCGGACAGCCAGCCCACGACCGGCGAGAGCATGTACATGCCGGCGATGTGCAGGCTGATCACCAGGCCGATGACGTTCAGGGTCGAGCCGTCGTGGTGGAGCTTCACGGGGGTCATCGACATGATCGAGACCATCGCGGTGTGCGAGACCGCGATCATGACCAGCGCGCGGCGGGCCATGGGAGTCTCGCGCAGCGTCCGCAGGCCCGTCCTGATCGTGCGATGGCGGCCGGGGCCGGGCTCCGGGGCGCCGTCCAGCTCGCGGGCCAGCTTGAGCGGGTCGGGACGCAGGCCGCCGATGATGATCACCAGCGCCACGGCGAACGCCAGCGCCGCGAACGCGAACGGCCCGGCCTTGGCCGCCAGCCCCGCCTGGATGCCCATCCGGTCGGCGGGCTCGGCCAGGTTGGGCCCGGCGACCGAGCCGACTGTCGAGGCCCACACCACCAGCGACAGGTGCCGGCCCGCGTGGCCCTGCGGCGACAGGTCGGTGGCCGAGTAGCGGGCGGCCAGGCTGCCCGCGCTGCCACCGCCGACCAGCACCAGCCCGGCCAGCAGCAGCGGCCAGTTCCCCAGGCTGATCGCGGCCACCGAGATCGCGCAGCCCGCCAGCGCCGCCAGGTAGGTCAGCGACAGGCCCGCCCGGCGTCCCCCCAGGGTCGACAGCCGCGCGGTCGGCAGCGCGAGCAGCGCCGCCCCGAGCACGGTCGCGGTCCCGGCGAACCCGCTGATCACGGTCGAGCCGGACAGCTCGTCGACGACCACCGAGCTGAGCGCCAGCCCGACGGCCACGCCCACACCGCCCACGATCTGCGCGGCGGACAGGACGACCAGGGTCCGGCGTTGGACGTTGACGAGGTCAGGCAGGGAGACGGGGGGTTTCGTGGGGGTGCTGGTCACCTGTGAAGTCTCGCATATACCCCGACATCACCCTAAAGAGGACAGGCATCCATTTCTCTTGGGAAAGGTGCCTTCTATCAGAAGATGGTGACGGAATCCCCCACGGTGATCGTGCCGGGGGCGTCCGGGATCAGGTTGATGCCGAACCAGACCTTGCCGTCCCACTTGCGGTGGCGGGACAGCGTCCTGATGGGCTCCTTGCCCTTGGCGTAGGTCGCGGTGTCGATCGTGGTCAGCACGCAACGGTCGCAGCCCTTGGTCACCCGGAAGGAGACCTCGCCGATGCGCAGCCGCCGCCACTCGTCCTCGGCGAACGGCCGTTCCGCCCCGTCGATCACCACGCTGGGCCGGAAGCGGCCCATGGGCAGGGGCGGCCGGACCTCCTCGCCGCGCTCGGCCGCCGTCTCGGCGATCCAGTCGTTGAGCCGGTCGAGGGACGCGGTCGTGGTCAGCAGCAGGGGGTAGCCGTCGGCCAGGCTCACCCGGTCGCCGGGCAGGCCGTACTCGGGGTTGACGGGACGGCGGGTCGGGTCGTCGAGCCAGGCCAGCCGCGCCGGACGGCCGATCAGGTCCGACAGCCAGCGGGCCGCGTCGTCGCCGCAGTCGGTGAGCTCGACCGGCGTGCGCCAGACGGTCACCGTGGTCAGGGTGTCGGTAGGGGTGACGCGCAGTGGGGGCGCGTGCGGGCCGGTCAGGGTGAGGGTGTCGCCGTCCAGCTCGGCCACGCAGGCCAGCAGCATCGGGTGCTCGCGGGCGGTCAGCAGGCCGCCCTGCCCGTCGGTCACCAGGTACCGCCGGTCGCCGGCCAGCCCCCACGGCTGCACCTCGGCCCGGTGGACGTCGTGTCCGGCGGTGGACTTGACGGGATAGAAGTGGATGCTCGCCAGTTCCATGGCCAGGACGGTACCTCACGGCCTCGGGACGGCCTCGGCCCGGTGGGCCGCGGCGACCGGCTCCCGGCGCGTACGGGCGGACAGAGCCACCGTGCCCAGGGCCGCGACGCCGAGCACGGCCCCGATCCAGCCCACGGACGGGTACCCGGCGCCCGCCCCGATGGCCAGCCCGCCGAGCCACGGGCCGACGGTGATGCCGACGTTGAAGGCGGAGACGTTCATCGCGGCGGCCATCGTGGGGGCGTCCTTGGCCAGGGTGAAGGCGCGGGTGTTCAGCGTCGGGTTGGTGGCGAAGCCGAACGCCCCGAGCAGCACGATCAGCGGGACGGCCAGCACCGCGACCGGCGCCGCCAGAGCCAGCAGGACCGAGGTCACGACCAGGCCGGCGATCCCCGCGTACAGGGTCGGGAACGGGCGCGCGTCGGCGGTGCGCCCGCCGATGGTGATGCCGATCGTCGCGCCGACGCCGTACAGGGCCAGGACGGCGGGCACCCAGGCCGCCTCCATGCCCGTGGTGTCCACCAGCATCGCGCTCAGGTAGCTGAAGGAGACCAGCAGCGCGCCGGTCGCCAGCGAGGTGGTGGCGAGGGCGATCCACAGGCGCGGGTTCAGCGTCGAGCGCAGTTCGTCGGCGATGCGCGGCGCGTTCTCCCGCTCCGGCCGGCCGCCGGGGATCGTGGCCAGAACGCCCACGGCCGCCAGCGCCGACAGCGCGGCCACGGCCCAGAACGCGGCGCGCCAGCCGAGGTGCTGGCCGATGACCGTGCCCAGGGACAGCCCGAGGACGGTGGCCACGGTCAGCCCGCCCACCAGCACGCTCATGGCCTTGCCCCTGGCGTTCGGCGGCACCAGGCCGATCGCCGTGGAGGCCGCGACCGCCCAGAACCCGGCGTAGACGACCGCGCCCGCCACGCGGGTGGCGAACAGCAGGCCGTAGCTCGACGTCAGGGCCCCGGCCACGTGCGTCAGCGTGAAGACCAGCATGAACGTCAGCAACGCCGTACGGCGCGGCCACCGCAACGTGACCACGGCCAGCACCGGCGCCCCCACCAGCATCCCGATCGCGAACGCCGAGATCAGCAGTCCCGCGTCCGGGACGGACACGCCGAGGTCGGCGGCCATCTCCGGCAGCAGTCCGGCCAGCATCAACTCCGAGGTGCCCTGGGCGAAGATCGCCAACCCCAGGATGAACACCGCCAAAGGCATGATCGACACTCCTGTTTTAGAACGTTCAGTACAAAATTCGAGCATCAAAAGAGAACGGCGCGAGGTCAGAAAGCGGTCAGCGCGGTCGTGGCGATGGATTCGAGCACCGCCCGCCCGGCCCCGCCCCTGGCCGCGACGCGCAAGCCGCTGACCGTGGCCACGACGAAGTGCGCCAGCGCCAGGGCGTCCTTGCCGGCGTCGATCTCGCCGAGGGCCCGCCCGCGCTCGATCGCGCCCCGCAGCGCCTCCACCCGTCGCTCGCCGTCGCGGCGCAGCAGGGCGGCGATGCCGGGATCGTGCGGGGCCACCTCCACCAGGGCGTTGACCACCAGGCAGCCGGCCGGGTCGCCGGCCTCCGGGTCGACCGCCTGCCACAGCACGGTCCGGATCTTCTCCACGACCGGCAGGCCGGAGTCCATGAGCTCGATCAGCGCGGACGTGCGCTCCTCGTGGTAGCGGCGAAGGGCCCGCTCGTAGAGGTCGCGCTTGCTCGCGAAGGTGTTGTAGATGCTGCTGCGGCCGAGGCCGGTGGCCGCGCACAGGTCCTGGGTCGAGGTGCCTTCGTAGCCCGCGTCCCAGAACGCGCGCATGGCTGCCTCGACGGCGCGGTCCTCCTCGAACGTGCGTGGTCGTGCCATGACGAGCACGCTAGCACGTTTTGGACTGATCGATACAAATATGGGGGGTCAGGTGGTCTGGCGGAACGTGTCCAGGAACACCTTGCGGGCCTCGGCCTGGTCGTCCCACTTCAGCTCGGGCATATCGAACGAGATCGTGAAGGCGGTCTTGTCGTCGAGCGTGACGTACCGGGTCAGGGCGTGCATCGGGACGCCGTCCGCTGAGGTGTAGGTGTACTCCCAGTCGGCGGCCTTCCAGCCCCGGTAGTCCGTGGCCTGGAGCTGCACCTGGATGTAGCCCTCCACGCCGCCGTCGGCCTCGCGCCGGCTCAGCTCGGCGAGCCCGTCGGCCTGCGGGGCGGCCTGCTCGACCGTGATCCGCGTGCCGGAGTCCTTGGGGCCGGTGAACGTGGCCGCGTCCCC
This sequence comes from Nonomuraea sp. NPDC051191, assembly GCF_044455665.1. Classification (NCBI taxonomy): domain Bacteria; kingdom Bacillati; phylum Actinomycetota; class Actinomycetes; order Streptosporangiales; family Streptosporangiaceae; genus Nonomuraea; species Nonomuraea sp. NPDC051191. Next base: position 244,386 of record NZ_JBITEZ010000002.1, read on the forward strand.
CGAGGTGGCGAGCTTCCAGCCGTCCGGCGCCGCCGCCGCGAAGCCGGGCGCGGTGTGCTCCTTGTAGCCGTCGGGCACCGGCGACGGTCCGGCCTTGCTCGGCGCCGCGCTCGCGGAGGCGCCCGGCGACGCGCCGGGCGAGACCTGGGGCGAGCCGCCGGACAGGATGACCACGATCGCGCCGATCACCACGGCCACGCCCGCGACCGCGCCGGCGATCAGCAGCGGCGTGGGCCTGCCGTTACGCGTCCAGGGGCCGCCGCCCTCCTGGGCCCGGCGGCGGCTCGTGCCGGAACGCGAGGAGCCGGAGCGCGAGGGACCGGTCCGTGCGGAGCCGGTTCGCGTCGAGCCGGTGCGTGTGGAGCCGGTCCGCGACTGGCCGGTGCGCGTGGCGTCCGAGCGCGGCGAGGAGCCGGGCAGGGTCGCCAGGCGGCTGTGGCTGATGTCGTGCGACAGGTCGCGCGAGTGCTCGCGCAGGTCGTCGGCCGAGGCCAGTGGCCACGGGGCCGAGGTCGCCGCCGCCCTGCTGTCCGAGGTCAGCGGCAGGATCGGCTGCGGCGCGGGCGGGACGGGCGCGTCGAGGTCGTCGGGGTCGTCGGCGGGCGGCTCCATCCGGTGCGGCCCCGAGGGGCCGCCGAAGGCGTCGAAGCCGCCGGCCGGGGACGGGAGCTGGTCGGTGCGATGGCTGCCCGACGGGCTCGACAGCCCGTCGTAGGGCGGCATCGCGTACCCGCCCGCCGGGCCGGCCAGCGGGTCGTACGGCACCCGCACCGGCCCCGAAGGGGTCTCCACGATGCGCGACGGCATCGGCCCGGACGGGAACTCCAGCGGCGGCATCAGCCCCAGCGGCGTCTGGTCCGGCTCGCCCGGCAGCGTCTCGACCGGGCGCGGCCGGGCCGAGCCGTGAGCGCGCAGCACCGCTTCGAGCATCTCGGCGACCTGCTCGGAGGTGAGTCGTTCGGCCGGGTTCTTGCGCAGCAGGCCCTCGATCACCGGCAGCAGCGACCCGGCCCGCTGCGGCCTGACCGGCTCCTGGGTGAGCACCGCGCCCAGCACGGCGATCGCGTCCGGCCCCTCGTACGGCGGCCGCCCCTCCACGGCCGCGTACAGCGTCGCGCCGAAGGACCACAGGTCGGCCGCCTGCCCGATCGGCTGACCGGACAGCCGCTCCGGCGGCACGTACGCGGGCGAGCCCATGAGCAGCCCGGTCTGCGTGATCGTCACGTCGCCCTCGATGGCGGCGATGCCGAAGTCGGTCAGCACCACCCGGTCCGAGGTCAGCAGCACGTTGCCCGGCTTGATGTCGCGGTGCAGGATGCCGGACGCGTGCGCGTGCCGGAGGGCGTCGAGCACACGGATGCCGATCTCGGCGGCCTGGATCACCGGCAGCGGCCCGCTCTGCCGTACGGCCTGCTCCAGCGACCAGGCGCGGACCAGTTCCATCACGATCCACGGACGGCCGTCCTCCTCGACGACGTCGTGGACGGTGACGATGCCCGGATGCGTCAGCCGCGCGGCCGACCTGGCCTCGCGCAGCATGCGCCGGTGCGCCATCTGCGTGCCCGCCTGATCCAGCCCGTACGGCAGGATCAGCTCCTTCACCGCCACGTCCCGGTCGAGCAGCACGTCGTGGGCGTGCCACACCATCCCCATGCCGCCCCTGCCGACCGGCGACATCAACCGGTAACGCCTGCCGACCAGACGCCCCTGGCTCTGCGGGTCACCCCCCGGTGCACCCTGGTCCGGGCCGGGCCCGCCGAGCAAGCGGTCGGCTGCCATCTTGCCGCCCCCATTCAGCCTCATCTGTCACATCAGAGCGTGACCACTTCGTGCGGTAGATCGCCGTACGCGACACCGTGCGCCATGCGCTACTTGCAGATTATGAGGTTCGCCACGATATCGGCGGAAAATCGGTAATGGAAGGCGATGGCCCTTTACAGCCGTCCTGACCTGCCGATATACGGCTTTTCAAACTGATCACTTACTCAGCGGCGAGCGCGATCAAGGCGCTGGTGAACGCCTGTGCGGGCGGCTCGACCAGCCCCGCGCCGACCTGACCGGTGCCCGCCACCCGCCCGGCGATACCGGTGTTGACGACCGGCAGAATGCCCGTCCTCGCGACGAGCGTCACGTCGATGCCGACGGGCGTGCCGCGGAATCCGAGCCCGGGAATCTGGTAGGCGGGGTGCTCGGCGAGCGTGATCTCGTACATCGAGCGGGTGGCCCGTACCGCGTCGGCGACCTCGCCGCCGACGAAGCGCACGATCGCGGGGGCGGCGGCCATCGCGAAGCCGCCCAGCCCGGAGGTCTCGGTGATCGTGGAGTCGCCGATGTCGGGGTTGGCGTCCTGAGGGCCGTACGCGCCGAGGTAGAGCCCGTCCGGCACCCCGGCGGGGCCGGTGAACCAGCGTCCGCCGAGCCCGGAGACCTGCACGCCGAAGTCGGTGCCGTTCCTGGCCATGGCCACGACCAGCGACGAGCCGGGGATGTCACGGGCGGCGTCCGTGCTCACCTTGCCCGCGGCCATGCCCGCGTTGAGGAAGAAGTGGTCGTTGCCGTTGATGAAGCGCAGCACCTGCGCCGCCTGCGCGGGCGCGGCCTCGACGACGGCCGGGGCCAGCTCGCGCAGCAGCAGGGAGGTGGCCGCGCGGTTGCGGTTGTGCAGCTCGTCGCCCATCTGCAGGGCCTGGGCGATCAGCGAGCGCAGGTCCACCGGGCCGGTACGGGCCAGCGTCGCCGCCAGGACCGGGCCGAGCACCTCGTCCATCCAGCGCAGCCGGTCGAGCACCTCGGGGTCGTACGCGCCGTACCTGAGCACCTTGCCCAGGCCCTCGTTCAGCGAGCAGTAGGCGGTGCCGCCGTGCTCCTCGTCGCGCACCTCCAGCAGCCACATCGACGGGCTCACCACGCCCGCCATCGGCCCCACCGTGGCGTGCTCGTGGCACGGCCGCAGGGCGACCGCGCCCGCCGCCAGCCCGGCCTCGGCCTCCCGCTCGTCGCCGGCCAGGCCCTCCAGCAACATCGCGCCGATCAGCGCGCCGCGCATCGGGCCCGAGGCGCGTTCCCACTCGATCGGCGGCCCGGCGTGCAGGAACGCGCCCACGGGCAGCACCTCGGCGGCCCGCCGCAGGCCCACCAGGTACGGCCGCGCGCCGGTGAGCCTGCGCACGGCCAGCTCGTTGGCGGCCGTCCTGCGCGGGTCGGCCAGCACCTTGGCCAGGGCGTCGGCGGTGCCGGGCAGCGGCGGACGCCAGGCGACGGGCGTCGTCGGCACGGCCTGGGCCGCCAGCGCCTCGTCGAGCAGCCCCGCGCCGACGGTGATCACCCGCGGCGGCCCCGACAACAGGCTCACGACACCCTCCCGGCGACACGGCGAACGGCAACGGACGGAACCAGGGCGGTGGGGGTCACAGGAGGCTCCGGGCGTGTCGGGCGGCCTCGGCGTTGGAGACGAACACGGCCGCCCCGGCCCCGCGCAGCGCGGCGGCCTGCCGGTGCAGGTCCTGCGGGTCGCCCGCGCTGCCGACGAGGGCCACCACGACGGTGGCGGGCGTACGGGCGACGGCCGGCGCCAGCGACGCCGCCGGGTCGGGGTCGGCGACGTGGCCGAGCACGACGTCCAGGAGCACCACCTCGTCCGCCCGGACGCGTGACAGGGCCTCCAGGCGCAGCGTCGGGTCGATCATCGGGTGCGCCCTGCCCCTGGTGTAGGCGTCGTCCCCGAAGTCGGTGAACTCGCCGGGCCCGGCGAGGACGGCGGCCTCCGCGCACAGCGTGCCGCCCGCGTACAGCCCCCTGACGCTCCGCGGCTCCCCGCGCAGCGCCCCCGGCCACGACGGCCACTCGGGCACGCTCCGGCCCAGGGCCCGCAGCGTCCGCGCGGCGGCCTCGGTGAGGTCGGTCTCCGGCAGCATCGCCTCCACCACCGGCGTGTGCATCCCGGCGGCCACCTCCCGGACGGCCCGCGCCACCGCCGGGTCCGGCGGCTTGCCGACCAGCACGACCAGCTCGGTGGCCGGATCGTCGTCGAGCAGCCGCAGCGCGCGCATCGTGGACAGCCCGCCGACCTCGGCCGACAGATCCCTGCCGCCCACGCCGATGATGTGGCTGACGCCCGCCTCCGCCCAGTCGAGCAGGCACGACACCTGCTGGGCGCCCGTGCCGGAGGCGGCGACCAGGCCGACGGGCCCCGGCCGCAGCACGTTGGCGAAGCCGAGCCCGACGCCCGCGACCACTGCGGTGCCGCAGTCGGGCCCCATGACCAGGACGCCGCGCTCCTCGGCCAGCTCCTTGAGCCACCGCTCCTGGGCCGGGGGCACGCCGTCGCTGAAGATCATCACCGGCAGCCCGGCCTCGACGGCGTCGTACGCCTCGCAGAAGGCGTGCTCGCCGGGCACGGACACCAGGACCAGGTCGGCCGGCGTCCTGGCGGCCGATCGGGTGGTGCGCGGCGGCTGCTCCCCGGCGGTGGTCGTACCGGCGGCGGTCCGGGCGGCCAGGCGGGCGTCCAGCTCCTCGACGGCCCGCGCGGGGTCGCCGCCGCGGACGGCGATCAGCAGGTCGCCGGGCCCCGCGGGCGGGGGCGTGAACCCGAGGTCGCGCACGATGGCGAGGTTGAGCTCGGTGGCCATGGCCACCATCGCCACCTCCACGCCCGGCATTTCGGTCAACGTACGACTTATTCGCATCAGGGTGACTGAGTCGTGGTACGTCCCTTTTCGGAGCTGGATCAGGTCGTCGCTCACCGGCGCCCGCTCAACGCCCGGACCGAGTCCAGCCCGATCGAGATGCCCTGCGCGAGATCGGCGCCCGAGGTGTGGCCCAGCCGGTGCAGCCGCCGCAACGCCGGTTCGAGCGCCTGCCTGCCCGCGATGCCGCGCAGCACGCCGGTCACCTCCGGGCTGGCCTCGCCCCTGGCCGCGCAGTGCAGCAGCGTCGCCGAGATCGGCGTCGTACGGGTGCGCGCGTCGAAGGTGACGGTGGCCGCGAGCCAGTCGGCCAGCCAGACCGCCCGTTCCGTGCCGGTCGCCGCGCCGAGGTGCCTCAGCGTCACCAGCAGCCCGGCCAGCACGTCGTCGCCGCTCGGCGTGAGCCCGGGACCGAGCCCCACGAGCCGTTCCGCCGCCGTCACCGCGCCCAGCAGCCGGGCCTGCGCGCAGCTGCTCGCCAGCAGCTCGACCGCGTCGTTCCCGGCCAGGCCGGGCCGTCCCGGGCCGTCCAGGACGATGCCGGCCAGGCTGAGCGGGTCCACCGGGCCCAGCGCGGGAGCCGGGTCCCACCAGCGGCGTACGCCGAGGCTCAGCGAGCCCAGCTCGACGCCGCGGTCGCCCACGGAGGCGTCGTCACCCACGGTGACATGGGGGAGCGGCGTGGCCATCAGCACCGAGTTGGGCAGCCGGGCCGCCTCGCCGGTGATGAGGGCGATCACCGACGGCTCGCAGTCGGTCCTGACCTCCAGGTATATCCCCGCCGCGAACGCCGCGAGCACCCGGGCCGGGCTGCGCGGCCCCTCCAGCACGGGACGCACGGCGGTGCTCGCCGCGCCCGTCACGCGGACGCGGGAACGCCGCGCATGAGTACTGACGGTCACCGAACCTCCCATCGGACCCTGGTCCTGACCGTAGAACGGCCGGAGAACCCTCCGTACGGAGAAATTTGCCAACAGTCAGCGGGAAGGTTGGCTCTTCCTGACAGACCACCTGTGGAGTCACAATCACCACATGGAGCCCCCCGTGCGTCTGGCCAGCACCGGAACGATCATCCACGGCGTCTCCGTCGGAGAGGTGCTCGGCGTCTCGACACTGGCCGAGGCCAGGCTGATCGCGGGGGAGAGCGGGCTCGGACGCATCGTGCAGCGGCTCAACGTCATGGAGGTGCCCGACATCCTGGCCTGGGTCAAGCCGCACGAGCTGCTGCTGACCACCGGCTACCCGCTACGCAACACGCCGCAGTCGCTCGGCCGCCTGGTCGCCGACCTGGACGAGCGCGGCCTGGCCGCCCTGGCGATCAAACTCGGCCGGTACGTGGACGAGCTGCCCGCCGAGATGACCGAGCAGGCCGACCGGCTCGGCTTCCCGCTCATCCTGCTGCCCAACGACGTCGGCTTCGACGACATCCTCAACCAGGTGCTCACCGACATACTCAACCGCCAGGCCGCCGTCCTCGCCCGCGCCGAGGAGGCGCACCGGGCGCTGGTCCACGTGGTGCTGGCCGGCGGCGGGCTGAACGAGGTCGCCGCCGAGGTGGCCCAGCTCCTCGACGTGGCCGTGGCCGCCGTCGACGGCTCCGGCCGGGTCCTGGCCACCGCCGGGGCGGCCGAGCACGTCGCCGCGCTGCGCGAGTCGATCTCCCGCGAGGGCCCGCCGCCCGCGCGGACCGCTGACGCGTCCGGGCGCGGCAGGGCGTTCGCCTCGGCCCCCGTGCTGGCCGGCGGTCACCACCACGGCCGGATCATCGCCTACAGCGCCACCGGCGCGATCAGGGACAGCGACATCGGCATCCTCGAACGCGCCGCGACCGTCGCCGCGCTGGTGGTGACCCGGCAGGAGGCGGTCAACGCCGTCGAGAGCAAGTACCGGGCCGACTTCCTGCGCGACGTGCTCACCGGCCGGGCCGGGACGGCCGAGCGGGTCAACGCCAGGGCCAGGGCGTTCGGCTGGGACCTGGCGCGGCCGGTGATCGTGCTGGTGGCCGAGCTCGACCCCGACGGCGACGAGCGCAGCGCCCAGGACCGGCTGGTGTCCTGCTGGACGGCGGCCGTCCGGCGGCACGACCCGCGCGGCGCGGTGGCCGGGTTCTCGCACGAGGTCGTCGCCGTGGTGGACGCCTCGCTCGACGCCGCCAGGGTGGCCAAGGACGCGGCCTCGGCGTTCGCCGACGTGCCGCCCGCGACGTTCTCGACCGGGACCTCGCGGCCGAGCCCGGGGGCCGGGACGCTGCCGGAGGCGTACTCGCAGGCGCTGAAGGCGGCCCGGGTGGGCCGGCAGCTCCACGGGCCCGGCGCGGTCGCGCACTTCGACCAGCTCGGCGTCTACCGGCTGCTGTCGCTGGTGAACGACACCGGCGAGCTGCACGCGTTCGTCCGCGAGACGCTGGGCCCGCTGGCCTGGGACGAGGACGCCGAGAACGCCGACCTGCGGCGCACCCTCCAGGTGCTCCTGGAGACCAATCTCAACGTCGCCGAGACCGCCCGCAGGCTGCACTTCCACTACAACACGCTGCGCTACCGGATCGGGAAGCTGGAACGCCTGCTCGGCAACTTCACCGACGACCCCCACCTGCGGCTCAACCTGACCCTGGCCCTGCACGTGCTGCGCATGCGCGGCATCTAGGCTTGGGGCTCGTGGATCTGGATTTCGAACTGCGTTCCGAGTACATCCCGCTGTGCGACCTGCTGAAGTACTGCGGGGTCACCGAGACCGGCGGCATGGCCAAACATCTCATCGCCGAGGGCCTGGTCCAGGTCGACGGCGAGGTCGAGCTGCGGAAGACGGCCAAGATCCGCACGGGCCAGGTGGTCAGCGGCGACGGGTTCACGATCCACGTGCAATAACGGCCCGCCGTATCCGGATGGTCGCGACACCCCTTATTGTGCTCTCCGACATGTTCGGAAGACGTCGCCGCTGGTCAGGCGGAAGATTGAGGTGGGTTCGCGGTGTTCAGGTGGAAGCTGCACGGCGACGGGAAACATCTGACGCCGGGAGAGGTCGTCAAGCCTGACGAGCGGCTCTCCTGGCCCAGGATGGTGGGCATCGGCGCCCAGCACGTCATCGCGATGTTCGGCGCGACGTTCGTGTTCCCGCTGGTCATGGGGCTCGACGCGAACCTGGCCGTGATGATGTCCGGCGTCGCGACGATCCTGTTCCTGCTGATCGTCAAGGGCAGGATCCCCAGTTACGTCGGGTCCAGCGCGTCCTTCGTGGGGGCCGTGGTGGCGATCCGGGCGGCCGGGGGCGGCGACGCGACCGTCACCGGCGCGCTGCTGGCCGTCGGCGTCGTGCTGGGCCTGTGCGGGCTGGCCATCCACCTGCTGGGCGTGCAGATCATCCACCGCGTCTTCCCGCCGATCGTCACCGGCGGCGTGGTGATGCTGATCGGGTTCGGCATGGCCTACGTCGCGGCCGACGTCTACTGGCCCAAGGACCCGTGGGTGGCGCTGCTCACGATGGCGGCCACGTTCGTGTTCATCGGGGTCTTCAAGGGCTTCCTCGGGCGGATCGGCGTGCTGCTCGGCCTGGTCTTCGGGTTCGTGCTGTCGTGGGTCTGGGACCTGGTGGGCGGCAAGATCCTGTCCCCCGACGCCACCGGCAAGGTGACCGAGCACTTCCGCGTCGACCTCCAGGGCGTCGCCAAGGCCGACTGGATCGGCCTGCCGTCGCTGCACGGGCCCGTGTTCGAGGTGTCGGCGATCGTGCTGGTGCTGCCGGTCGTGATCGCGCTCATCGCCGAGAACGTCGGCCACGTCAAGGCCGTCGGCGAGATGACCGGCGCGGACGTCGACGGCTACATGGGCCGCGCCATCATGGCCGACGGCGTCGGCACCGTGGTCGCCACCTCGGTCGGCGGCCCGGCCACCACCACGTACGCCGAGAACATCGGCGTCATGGCGGCCACCAAGGTCTACTCCACGGCCGCCTACTACATCGCGGCGGTCATCGCGATCCTGTTCGGCCTGTGCCCCAAGTTCGGCGCGCTCGTGGCCGCGACCCCCGACGGCGTGCTCGGCGGCGTCACCACCATCCTGTACGGCATGATCGGCCTCCTCGGCGCCAAGATCTGGATCGAGAACAAGGTGAACCTGTCCGACCCGGTCAACCTGGTCCCGGTCGGCGCGGGCATCATCATCGCCATCGGTCCGGTCGCGTTCCCGATCACCAGCACGTTCTCCCTGAGCGGCATCGCGCTCGGCACGATCGTGCTGCTCATCGGCTATCACCTGCTGCGCGCCACGCGCCGCGAACCGGTGCCCGAAACCGGCCGATAACCCCTCTCTTTCCGGTCGGCGACCCTCCCGTACGAGAGGTTCGCTCTGGTGACCGCGGGATGTTTGGCAGATCATGCCCGTGTAGCCGCCTTGCGGCGGTCCTAATGTGCCCGCAAAGGCACGGTCGCCGGCCCGGAAGAGAGGGCGCAGATGGTTTTCGGATGGACCAGACACGGTGACGGCAGGCATCTGGCGCCCGGCGAGGTGGTCAGGCCCGACGAGCGGCTGAGCTGGCCGCGCATGGTCGGCTTCGGCGCCCAGCACGTGATCGCGATGTTCGGCGCCACGTTCGTGTTCCCGCTGGTCATGGGGCTCGACCCGAACGTCGCCGTGATGATGTCGGGCGTCGCGACGATCATGTTCCTGCTGATCGTGAAGGGCAAGGTGCCCAGCTACCTGGGCACCAGCGCGTCGTTCGTCGGCGGCGTGTTCGCCATCAGGGCCGCCGTCGGCACCGACCAGTCCGTCGCGGACGCCCTCGTGACCGGCTCGATCCTGGTGGCCGGGCTCGTGCTGGCGCTCGCGGGGCTGGCCGTGCACCTGCTCGGGGTGCAGATCATCTACCGGATCTTCCCGCCCGTCGTCACCGGCGCGGTGGTGATGCTCATCGGGTTCGGGCTGGCGTACGTGGTCGCCGACGTCTACTGGGGGCAGGACCAGTGGGTGGCGCTGGTGACGATGCTGGTGACGTTCGTCGTGATCGTGGCGTTCAAGGGGTTCGCCGGGCGCGTCGGGGTGCTGATCGGGCTGGTCGCCGGGTTCGCGCTGTCGTGGGTGCTGGACCGGGCGGCCGGTCCGGTCACCTCCGTGCTGCCCGGCCAGAACCTGCGCGACGCGGCCGGCGCGGCCTGCCCGGCGGAGGGCACGTACTGCGTGGCCACGGCCTTCCCGCACGACCGGGTCAGCTTCGACGCCGTGGCCAAGGCCGACTGGTTCGGGCTGCCGGACTTCCACGCGCCCGACTTCCGCTTCTCCGCGGTGCTGCTCGTGCTGCCCGCGGTGATCGCGCTCATCGCCGAGAACGTCGGTCACGTCAAGGCCGTCGGCGAGATGACCGGCACCGACGTCGACCCCTACATCGGCCGGGCGATCATCGCCGACGGCGCCGCCACCGTCGTCACCAGCGCCGTCGGCGGCTCGCCCACGACCACCTACGCCGAGAACATCGGCGTCATGGCCGCCACCAAGGTCTACTCCACGGCCGCCTACTACATCGCCGGCGTGATCGCGATCCTGTTCGGCCTGTGCCCGAAGTTCGGCGCGCTGGTCGCCGCCACGCCGGGCGGCGTGCTCGGCGGCGTCACCGTCATCCTGTACGGCATGATCGGACTACTCGGCGCCAAGATCTGGATCGAGAACCGGGTGGATTTCGCCGACCCGGTCAACATGGTCCCGATCGGCGCGGGCATCATCCTGGCGATCGGACCGGTGACGCACATGATCGGCGGAGACTTCTCCCTTGAGGGCATCGCGCTCGGCACCGTCGTGGTGGTGGGCGGCTACCACCTGCTGCGCGTCATCGCCGGACGCTCCCCGCGGCCGGTCCAGGGCGAGGCCGGGTGAAGCCGCCGCCGTTCGACTACCACGCGCCCCGCGACCTCGGCGAGGCGCTGCGGACGCTCGCGGAGGTAGACGGCAAGGTGCTGGCCGGCGGCCAGAGCCTGATCCCCATGCTCAACATGCGGCTGGCCGCCCCCGGCCACGTCGTCGACATCAACCGCCTGGCCGTCCTGGACACCGTGGAGGCGGGCGGCGACGGGGTCCGCGTGGGCGCGCTGGCCCGGCACTCGCGGGTGGCCCGGTCCGGCGCGCACCCGCTGCTGACGAAGGCGCTGCGGCTGGTCGCCCACCCCGTGATCCGCAACCGGGGCACGGTCGTCGGGAGCCTGGTGCACGCCGATCCGGCCGCCGAGCTGCCCGCGGTGCTGGCCGTCCTGGGCGGCTCGGTACGGCTGGCCCGCTGGAGCGCCGCCGGGATCACCGAGCGGGACGTGCCGGCCCGGGAGTTCTTCGTCGGGCCCATGGAGTCCGACGTCCGCCCCGGCGAGCTGGCCGTGTCGGCGTACTTCCCGGCGCTCGGCGGACGGGCCGGGACGGCGTTCCAGGAGGTGTCCCGGCGGCACGGCGACTACGCCCTGGCCGGCGTCTGCGCCGTGGTCACGCTCGATGACGACCTGCGCATCGCCGCGGCCCGGGTCGCCTGCGTCGGCGTGGGCCCGGTCCCCGTCCTGATGGACGTGACGCGCGAGTGCGGCCACCGGCCGGCCGCGGGCGTCGACTGGCCCGCCGTCGCGCGGACCGTGCGGGAGGGCACCGACCCCGAGGGGGACATCCACGCCACCGCGGCCTACCGGCGGCACCTGGTGGGCGTGCTGGCCGAACGGGCACTGCGCGAAGCGGCACGGGAGGGGACGGCGACCGGTGGAACATGAGATCACGCTGACCGTGAACGGCACGGCCAGGCGGGTCAGCGTCCCCGGACGCCGCCTGCTGTCCGACTGCCTGCGTCACGACCTCGGCCTGACCGGCACCCACGTCGGCTGCGAGCACGGCGTCTGCGGCTGCTGCACGGTGCTGCTCGACGGCGAGCCGGTCCGGTCGTGCCTGACGTTCGCGGTCACCGTGGACGGGCGCGAGATCACCACCGTCGAGGGCCTGGCCGGCCCGGACGGGCTCTCGCCGGTGCAGCGGGCCTTCGCCGAGTGCCACGGCCTGCAGTGCGGCTTCTGCACCCCGGGCTTCCTGTGCACGGTGACCGCCCTGCTGGCCGACAACCCGGCGCCCACCCACGAAGAGGTGCTCGAAGGCGTCTCCGGCAACCTGTGCCGGTGCACCGGCTACCAGAACATCATCAAGGCCGTCCACCGCGCCGCCGAGCTGCTGGCGGAGGAGTCATGAGCTCGCTTCCGGCCGGTGGGCCGTGTGTGGAGGTGTCGTGAGCACCAGACTGTTCGGTGAGCCGGTGCAGCGGCGGGAGGACCCGAGACTGCTCACCGGCCAGGGCCGCTACCTCGACGACCTCGGCCGCGACGCGCTCGCCGCCGCGTTCGTCAGGTCGCCCCACGCCCACGCCCGCGTCGGCGACATCGACGTGTCCGCCGCGCTCGACGTGCCGGGCCTGGTCGCGATCTACACCTGGGAGGACCTGCCCGAGCGGGTCGGCCGGCCGCTGCCGCTGCTCATCCCGCACCCGGCGCTCACCCACGGGCGCACGGCGTACCCGCTGGCCAGGGAGGTCGTGCGGCACGTGGGCGAGCCCGTGGTCATGGTCGTGGCCGCCGACCGGTACGCCGCCGAGGACGCCTGCGCGCTCATCGAGGTCGCCTACGAGCCGCTCAAGCCGGTCGTCGGCCTGGCCGAGGCGGTGCAGGGCGTCCAGCTCGTGCACGAGGACGTGCCGGGGAACGTGGGGGCGCACCTCGTCCAGGAGGTGCCGGGGGCCGACGGCAGGGGCGCGCGCGAGGCCGTCGAGGGCGCGCCGCACACGCTGGCCTTCCGGCTCGACATCGAGCGCAGCGCCAGCACGCCCCTGGAGGGGCGCGGCGTGCACGCCCGCTGGGACGGCCGCGACCTGCGCGTGCACTCCAGCACGCAGACCTCCACCAGCGTGCGCATGGCCGTCGCCGCCGCGCTCGGGCTGCCGCTGCCGCAGGTCGAGGTGATCGCGCCGGACGTCGGCGGCGGCTTCGGCGTCAAGATCGTGCACCCGTGGCCGGAGGAGATCCTGGTGCCGTGGGCCGCGATGACGCTCGGCCGCGAGATCAAGTGGACCGAGGACCGCAGGGAGCACTTCATCTCCTCGGCTCACGAACGCGCCCAGATCCACCACGTGCGCGTCGGCTTCGACGACGACGGCCGCGTCCTGGGCCTGGACGTGACGATCCTGCACGACCACGGCTCCTACACGCCGTACGGGATCATCGTCCCCATCGTCACCTCCACGCAGTTGCTGGGGCCGTACAAGCCGGGGGCCTACCGGGTCGAGTTCACCGCGGTCTACACCAACACCGTGCAGGTCACGCCCTACCGCGGGGCCGGCCGCCCGCAGGGCGTGTTCTGCATGGAGCGGACCATGGACAAGATCGCCCGCTACCTCGGCAAGGACCGGACCGAGGTGCGCGCGGCCAACTTCATCCGGCCCGAGGAGTTCCCGTACGACCAGGGGATGATCTTCCAGGACGGCCGCCCGCTCGTCTACGACAGCGGGGACTACCCGGAGATGCTCCGCATGATCAAGGAGCTGATCGGCTGGGACACCTTCGAGCGGCGTCCCGGCCGGGGGATCGGCATCGGCTGCTACGTCGAGGGCACCGGGGTCGGCCCGTACGAGGGCGGGCACGTGCAGATCACCTCCGACGGCCGGGTGCACGTCTCGACCGGCCTGACCTCCCAGGGGCAGGGCCACGAGACCGCCTTCGCCCAGATCGCCGCCGCCGAGCTGGGCGTGCCCATCGACCGCGTCAGCGTGGTCACCGGCGACACCCGCAGGTTCGGGTACGCGGTGGGCACCTTCGCCTCCCGGGCCGCCGTCGTCAGCGGCAACGCCATCGCCCTGGCCTGCCGGAAGGTCAAGGAGAAGGCCCTGCGCATCGCGGCCGAGGCGCTGGAGGCCGACCCGGCCGACCTGGAGATCGACGACGGCATGGTGCACGTCGTCGGCGCGCCGACCGCCGCGATCCCACTCTCGACGGTGGCCGTGCTGGCCAACCCGCTGCGGTACGCCTTCGACGAGGAGACGGCCAGGGCGACCCAGTTCTCCGGCGTGGCCGACCCGTCCCGGCCGCCGGTGGCCGAGGGCGACGAGCCGGGTCTGGAAGGGCGCGGCTACTACTCGCCGATCAGGTCCACGTTCGCCTCCGGCATGCACGCGGCCATCGTGGAGACCGACCCGGACACCGCCGAGATCAAGGTCGTCAGGTACGCCGTCGTGCACGACTGCGGCCGGCTGATCAACCCGATGATCGTGGAGGGCCAGATCCACGGGGGAGTGGCCCAGGGCATCGGCGGCGCCCTGTACGAGCGCATGGAGTACGACGTCCACGGCCAGCTCGTCAACGCCTCCTTCATGGACTTCCTCATGCCGTACGCCACCGAGATCCCCCCGATCGAGACCGCCCACCTGGAGACGCCCTCGCCGCTCAACCCGCTCGGCATCAAGGGCGCGGGCGAGGCCGGCGTGATCCCGGTGTCGGCGGTCATCGCCTCGGCGATCGAGGACGCCGAGGGCATCGAGATCGACCGCATGCCCATCTCGCCGTCCGACCTGTACGGGCTGCGTATGCGATGATCTGCGGCATGCTCGCTCCCGGCGCCGGCCTGACCGCCTTCCCCGACGTCCCCGACGACGTGCGGACGATCGACCTGGCCTGGAACGGGATCACGCACGTGCCCGACCGGGTGGCCGGGCTCGGTTCGCTGGAGGAGCTGCGGCTCGACGGCAACCGGCTGCGCGGGCTGCCCGGCCTGTCCGGCCTGACCGCGCTGCGCGCCCTGCACCTCGACGGCAACGAGCTGAGCGAGGTCCCCGCCTGCCCGCCCGGACTGGAGACCCTGTTCCTCTACGGCAACCGGATCGAGCGTCTGCCCGGCGACCTCGGCCCGCGCCTGCGCCACTTGGCGCTCGGCGGCAACCGGCTGACCTCCGTGCCCGCCGCGTTGTGGAAGCTGACCGCGCTCGAATCCCTCAACCTCGCCGAGAACGCCCTCACCGAGATCTCCCCGGACATCGGCGGCCTGACCCGGCTGCGCATGCTCGACCTCGGCCACAACCGGCTCGCCTCGATCCCGCCCGAGGTGGGCGACCTGCCGCTCACCGACTACCTCTACCTGAGCGACAACGGCTTCACCGACGTCCCCGCCGCGCTCGGCCGCCTCGACCGGCTGGCCTACCTCAACCTGACCGACAACCGGCTGACCAGGCTCCCGGACGCGCTCGGGTCGATGACGTCCCTGGTGGAGCTGCGGCTGTACAACAACCGGCTGGAGGCGCTGCCCGAGACCGTCGGCGGGCTCGGCAGCCTGCGCGAGCTGCACCTGCAGGGCAACCGGCTGACCCGGCTGCCCGCCTCCCTCGCGGCGCTGACCGGGTTGCGCGTGCTCGACCTGCGCAACAACCACCTGAGTGAGCTGCCCGTGCTGCCGTCCGGGATCACCCATCTCGACCTGCGCAACAACCGGCTGCGCGAGCTGCCCGACTCGCTCGCGGCGCTGACCGGGCTGCGCAAGCTCGACCTGCGCTGGAACAAGCTCTACGACGACCCGCCGGTGCTCGATCTCCTGCGCGCCCGGGGCTGCGTCGTCCTGCGCTGAACCGGCGCGGGCGGCCGTGCGTACCTCCGCACATGACGACATTTCCACGTCTGGCCGCTCTCGCGCTGCTGGCCGGGCTGGTCGCCGCCTGCTCCTCCGGGGGCGGCTCCGCGGCGCCCGGTCCGAGCGCCCCGCGGGCGGCGGCGCCGCAGACCGTCGAACAGCTCGCCGCCAAGGTCGGCTGCAAGCCGCGCATGCAGGTGGACGCCGCCGAGATCCGTACGGGCTACTGCCGGACCCCCGACGGCCAGTTCTTCGTCACGACGTTCGCCAGCCAGTCCGGCAAGGACGCCTGGATGGACGCCGCCCCCGAGTACAACCCCCACCTGGTCGGCAACCTGTGGACCGTGCTGTCCAGCCGCAAGGTGCTGGAGCTGCTGAAGGAGCGGCTCGGCGGCGACCTCCACCTGAAGGACCACCGCACGAACCAGATGCGCAAGGTCGGTTAGCGGGCCCTACGCCGCCGTCAGGATGACCCGCTTGCGGAACACCCAGTACGTCCAGCCCTGGTAGACCAGCACGAACGGCAGCGTGATCAGCCCGATCCAGCTCAGCATCGTCAGCGTGTACGGCCCCGAGGCGGCCTGCGCCAGCGTCAGCCCCGGCAGCGGCGCGACGCGCAGCTCGATGAAGACCGCCAGCGTGGCCAGCACGATGCCCGCGGCCGTCGCGCCGAACGCCCAGCCCTCCCTGCGCCGCCAGATCAGCGCGGCGGCGGCGGCCAGCGCGGCCATGGCGGCCAGGGCGGGCGGTGAGCCCAGGTTCGACAGGGCGAGCACGGCCACCGGGATGGCCACCGCCGCCGCGGCCATGGCAGCGGTCCTGGCCCGGCGGCGCACCGGGCCGGTGGTCCGCAGCGCCAGGAAGACCGCGCCGTGCAGCACGCAGAGCGTCAGCGTGAACACCCCGCCGACCAGGGCCGCCGGGCCGCTGTCGAACAGCACGTCGGCGAAGATCGCGCCCCACAGGAAGGCCGGGAGGCCGCTGCCGACCAGGATGCCGACGTCGCACCAGATCGGGTTGGCGACCTTGCCGCGCCATTCGAGCCCGACGCCGCGCACGATCAGGCCGACCAGGATGAGCGTGACGGGCAGGTAGAAGGCGCTGAACAGGCCGGAGTACCAGGCGGGGAACGCGGCGAACATGGCGCCGACCGCCGTGATCAGCCACACCTCGTTGCCGTCCCAGACCGGGCCGATGGTCTGCAGGCTCTGACGCTGCTCGGCGGCGTTCCTGCTCAGGAGCGGCGCCAGCAGGCCGACGCCGAAGTCGAAGCCTTCGAGGACGAAGTACCCGGTCCAGAGGAAGGCGATGATGACGAACCACAGGTTGATCATGGTCTGGTCCCTCTAGTACATCAGCGACGGTTCGAGCGGCTGCGCCTCGGGAGCCGGCTGCGGCTCCTCGACGCCCTTGCGCACGTGCTTGGCCAGCAGGACGACCTCGGCCACGGCGAGGCCGCCGTACAGGAGCGTGAAGACGGTCAGCGAGATGGCGACCTCGGCCAGGGTCACGCCGGGCGAGACGCTGGAGGCGGTCAGCAGCTCGCCGGCGACCGTCCACGGCTGCCGGCCGATCTCGCTCAGCAGCCAGCCCGCGATCACCGCGGCGAACGGCAGCGGCAGCGCGAGCAGCAGCGCCCGCGCCAGCCAGGGCGGCACCTCGCGCCTGCGCCGGGTCAGCCAGAGCCCGAGCAGCGCCAGCCCCGCCGTGGCCATGCCGAACACGATCATCACGCGGAACGACCAGAACACGATCGTCTGGTCGGGCCGGTAGTCGCCGGGGCCGAACTGCTGCTCGAAGCGCTTCTGCAGGTCCTCGGTGCCCTGGACGGTGGCGTTGAGGTCGTTGGTGGCCAGGAAGCTGAGGACCTTCGGGATCTCGATGCCGGGCGCGAGGGAGAAGGCCGCCCCGGCGGTGTCGCGCTCCAGGCCCTCGGCGGAGGCCAGCTTCATGGGCTGCTGCTCGTACATCAGCTTGGCCGACATGTCGCCGGTGCCCGCGACGACCGCCCCCGCGATCGCCGTCATGACCAGCGCGCCCCGGGCTGCGCTGCGCCACATCGGCGCGCGCGTCCTGAGCAGCCAGTAGCCGCTGACCGCCAGCACGAACCCGCCCGCCACGATGAACGCCGCCCCGATGACGTGGGGGACCTGCGCGACCGCCGTGGAGTTGGTCAGCACCGCCCACAGGTCGGTCATCCTGGCCTTGCCGTCCACGACCTCGTAGCCGACCGGGTGCTTCATCCAGGCGTTGGCCGCGAGGATGAAGTAGGCCGACAGGTTCGATCCGATGGCGGCGGCCCAGATGCTGGCCAGGTGCGCCTTCTTCGGCAGCCGGTCCCAGCCGAAGATCCACAGGCCGAGGAACGTGGACTCCATGAAGAAGGCCAGCAGCGCCTCCATGGCCAGCGGGGCGCCGAACACGTCCCCGACGAACGTGGAGTACTCACTCCAGTTCATGCCGAACTGGAACTCCTGCACGATGCCGGTCACCACGCCCATGGCGAAGTTGATCAGGAACAGCTTCCCGAAGAACTTCGTGAGCTTGAGGTAGTGCTCTTTGCCCGTACGGTGCCAGGCCGTCTGCAGGCCCGCCACGAAGATGCCCAGACCGATGGTCAGGGGTACGAACAAGAAGTGGTACACGGTGGTGACCCCGAACTGCCACCGTGCCAGGTCAAGCGCGTCCATCTGTTCCCCACCCGCTCATCGCTCTACAGGCTGTAGTACTTCTACCTGTAGTAGTACTACAGGGCGTAGAGCATCGCGATGCGACCTTGGTCACATCCCCCGTTTTCTGGCTACTCGTCGAGGATTCCGTACGGGTGCGTCCCGGCGCGTCACCCGCCGGGCGGATCGTTCTCTACCCCGCCCGGCGGACCCCGCCGGAGGCGTCCAGGTAGGCCTGGAGATTGCCCAGCTCGAAACCGCGCCGCCGGATCTTGTCGATCAGCACGCGGAAGTCCGCCGCCAGGTTGGGGCGGAAGTGCAGGAGCAGGATGTCGCCGGGACGCAGGCGCTTGTCGGGCACCTGATAGGCGATCTTGCCGCCCGGCTGGACGCTGGCCGTCCACAGCAGCACGGCCTTCATCCCGCAGCGCCGGGCGGCCCGCAGCGTGTCGGTGTTGTAGCTGCCGAACGGCGGCCGGAACAGGGACGGCCGGGTCCCGATCTCCTTGCCGACTACCTGGGCCGAGCCGCAGATCTCGCGGCGCTGGCCGTCGAAGGGCAGGCGGCGCAGGTCGGGGTGGGTCAGCGTGTGGTTCTCGATGGGCACGTGGAGATCGCGGAGCTGGCGGAAATATCCCCACTTGCCGGCGCCCACGTAGCGGCCGGGGCCGCCCGCCGGGTCGGGGCTGCCCTTGGCCTCGACCGCGTCGCGCATGGCGAAGGCGGTGATGGGCACGCGCCGGTCGCGTACCAGCTTGACGAAGCCGGGGTCCTGCTCCCAGCCGTCGTCGATGGTCAGGAAGACGACCTTGCGCTTGGTGGGGATCGAGCTGATCACCGGGGGCAGGCCGTCCTCGCCCCTGATCGGGCCTACCTCGCCCGCACGCGGCAGCGCCCCCGGCGGGCCCTGCGGGGTGGGCCGGGGAGTGCGCGCGCCGGTCGCGGACGGCTTCGCCGACGGCCCCGGCTCGACGTCGCCGGTCGTGCCGCCCTGCGCGCACCCGGCGACCAGCGCCGACAGCACCCCGGCGAGCACGACGGGACCCAGCCCGCCACGCCCGGCCCCGCCCCAGACCGTTCCACGCCCCCAGCACATGGAGCACCATCTTGCCAGCCCTGATCCGCACGACGCGTCGCGCGACTGGCAGGTCTTGCCCTTAACCAGCCGCTCACCGGTGCCTAGAGTGGCCGCATGAAGGTGGCGGGCAGCGCCGTGATCGGCGTACAACGTGATCGAGTGTGGGCCGCGCTCCAGGACCCGGCGGTGCTCGTACGCACCATCCCGGGCTGCGAGCGCCTGGAGGAGACCGGGCCGGACACCTACAGGATGACGGTCAACGCGGGCGTGGCGTCCGTCAAGGGCGTCTACCAGGGGGAGGTGGCGCTGGCCGAGCCGCACGCGCCGGAGAGCTTCACCCTGCGGGCGCGCGGCCAGGGCGCGCCCGGCACGGTCGAGGCCACCGTCCAGGTGCGCCTGAGCGAGATCGACGGCGGCACCCGCGTCGACTACGACGCCGACGCCGTGATCGGCGGGATGATCGGCGGGGTCGGGCAGCGCATGCTCGGCTCGGTGGCCCGGCGCACGGCGGGGGAGTTCTTCTCCGCCGTCGAGGGCCACCTCTGCGCCCCGCTCCCCGCCGCCCAGGCGCCGGCCGACGCCGCACCCGCCCAGGCCGCTCCCGCGGTCTTCCAGCGGCCTCCCGGACGGGCCGCCGAGACCCGCCCGTGGGCGCTGCTGGCCTCCTTCGGCATGGGCGCGGGCGTCGCCCTCACCGGCGTCGCCGTCGGCTGGCTGCTCGCCCGAGGCGGACGCGGCCGGCGTGGCTGAGGGACGCGCCCCGACGACCCTCGCGGAAAAGGATCTCCGGGCGTAGCGTGGCGGTATGCGGCAGGCACACGCTGAAGACGCACGGACCGAAGCCAGGCGCATCGTACGCAACCTGCTGGGCGACGAGCGCCCGACCGCCGAGACCCTGGTCGCCGACGTGCGGCCGGTGCTCGGCGACGAACGGACCGACCGCGCGCTCGGGCTCGCGCTCGGCGCCTCCCTCACCCGCAGATCGGCCGAACTGGCCGCCATCGCCGCGCTCCTCGTCGGCACCCGCGAGCTGGGCGACGGTTGGTGGACGCGGCCCAGGGGCGGCAAGCTGCCCTCTCCCGACGAGGTGCTGCGCACGGCCGTCGCGATCGAGCCGTGGACGGACCTGACCGCGCTGGAGATGCTGGCCGCCTGGAGCGCCGACGACGCCGCCGACCAGCTCTGGGGCCGTCCCGCCGCCGCGGTCGACCTCAACTCCTGGCAGGCCGAGGACCGCTTCTCCCTGCCGCCGGGAGTCAGGCCGGGCCAGCGGCTCGTGGTGCACTTCGACGCGGGCGGCCGGCTCGACGCGGTCGTCGCCCGCCGTTCCGACGACGCGCTCGGGTCCAATCTGGACTTCCAGTCGCTGCGCTACTCCAGGCCCGCCGAGGCCCAGTGGAGCTGGGGGGTGGCGGCCGGGCTCGGGCCCCACCGGCTCCCCGGCGAGAAGCCCGACCCCTACGCCCGCGAGATCCCGGCCGCCGCCGCGGGCGTCCTGCGGGCCTGGGCCGTACGCCACGGCGTCACCCGGGAGGAGCTGGGCGAACGCTGGGGGACCGTGGGCGACGTGGTGGCCGCCATCGAGCGGGTCGACTGGATGTGGCGCAGCGGCGAGTGGTTCGGATGGTGGCGCGGCGCGTCCGCGCTGGTGGACGACTCGGCCTACCTGCCCTACCGCCTGGAGGAACTGGCCGCCGGCTGATCGGCTCCTTGCGGGAGCGGCCCGCAGGAATCGCCGTGCGGGCCGCGTGGTTGTGGCTGAGGTGAAAGTCGAGATTTTCTCCGATGTCGTGTGCCCCTGGTGTTACATCGGGCATGTCAGATTCGCCCGCGCCGCCGAGCGCTTCCGGGCCAAGGGCGGCACGATCGAGGTGACCATGCGCCCGTTCCAGCTCAATCCCGACGCCCCCGCCGAGGCCGAGCCGCTGATCCCGGCCCTTGAGCGCAAGTTCGGGCCCGGCGCGCGGCAGATGACCGAGCGCGTCGGGTCCGTCGCCGCCGAAGAGGGCCTGGCGATGGACTACGAACGGGCCGTCAGCGCCAACACCTTCGAGGCCCACCGGCTCATCGAGGTCGCCACCGCCCAGGGGCTCGGCAAGGAGATGGCCGACCGGCTGTTCGGCGCGTACTTCGGCGAGGGCGCGGACGTGGGCGACCCCGGCGTGCTGAGCCGCCTGGCCGCCGAGGTCGGCGTCGAGGACACCGGCGAGGGCGCCGAGCAGGTGCGCGAGCAGCTCGGCCGGGCCGGGGCGCTGGGCATCAGCGGGGTGCCGCTGTTCCTGTTCGAGGGCAAGTTCGCGGTGTCGGGCGCGCAGCCCGAGGACGCCTTCGCGGCGGCCATCGACGAGGTCGCCGAGCGTACCGGGCAGACGCCGATCACCCAGCTCGCGCCGCCGGCCGACGGGTGCGACGACGACGGCTTCTGCGCGGTCTGAACGGCCCCGCCCGCGGCGGTGCGAGAATCGGGGGGTGTCCAGCCGTCGCCTTGGTTACCTGCTCAAGCATGCCGCGCTGCGCCTGGCCGAGTTCACCGGCCCGGCGCTGGAGCCGTACGGCCTCGACGGGCGGGAGCTCGCCGTGCTGGCGGTGATCGACGCCCCCGAGCCGCTGTCGCAGCAGGAGCTGGCCCAGCGGCTCGGCATCGACCGCACGACCATGGTCGCCATGGTCGACGCGCTGGAGGCCAAGAAGCTGGTGGCGCGGCGGCCCCACCCGGGCGACCGCCGCAAGAACGCGGTGGAGCTGACCGACGGCGGCCGCGAGACCATGCGCCTCGCGGTGCCGGCCGTGGAGGCCGCCGAGCGCGCCTTCCTCTCCACCCTGCCGGAGGACGAGCAACGCCTGTTCAGGGACGCCCTGCACCGGCTGGTGTGAGACCGGAGCGGCGCCCTGCGCCGGCTGGTGTGTGGCGCCGGGGTCAGGCCGGGGTGGCGCCCTCGCCGAGCTGGCCGGAGCGGTGGTGGCGGCGGCAGAGCACCTGGTAGCGCACCGCCGAGGCGTCGGTGTCGCCGATCACGACCTGCTCGCCCGTCCGCGCCAGCACGCCGCCCACCACGCGCGCGTTGAGCTGCCCCGGGCGGCCGCACCAGCACAACACCTCGACCTGCAGCCGGCACACCTCGTCGGCCAGCTCGAACAGCCGCTGCGCGCCCGGGAACATGACCGACCGGAAGTCGGAGGCCAGCCCGAAGGCGTAGACGTCGATGCCGTGCTCGTCCACCAGGTCGGCGAGCTGCTCGATCTGCTCGACCGTGTAGAAGCAGGCCTCGTCGCAGATCAGGTAGTCGATGCGCTCGTGCGAGGTGACCAGGCGCACGAGGTCGAGGGTGTCCTCCACCTCGATCGCCTCAAGGCCCAGCCCGATCCGGCTGGTGACCTTCGGGCCGCCGGAGCGGTCGTGCTTGGTCAGGACCAGCCCGCGCCGCCCTTGGCGGCCGTGGTTGTAGTTCATCTGGAGCGCCAGAGTGGACTTCCCGCAGTCCATGGGGCCGAAGTAGAACTTCAGCACGGCGTCCCGCGCTCCAGAAGGCACGGCAGACAAGGCAGACAGTTCGGTCACAGGAGGCCAGCTTAGCGGCTTGGCTTGTCCCATGACCTCGTGGGACATTTCTCCCCTGGACTATCAGGAGGAACTGTGGTCACCGACAATCCACCGACGCTCGACGCGATGCTGACACAGGACGACGTGACGGCCGCCCAGGCCGACGCCACCCGATGGCGGTACGGTTTCCTGGTCGTCGTGGCGGGCATCGTCGCGATCCTGATCGCCTTCGGCGCCGCCGTGTTCGCCACCAAGGAGTTCGCCGCGCTGTTCGCGGGCGTCGCCGGGGTGGTGGGCACGATCATGGGCGCCTATTTCGGCGTGCAGGCGGGGCAGTCGGGGAAGGCCAAGGTCGAGGCCGAACTGGCGAAGTCCCAGGAGCTGGTGGTGCGCCTGGCGGCCTATGTCGGCACCCAGAACGCGCCCCGGGTCATCGACGAAGTTCTCGGCCGTCGCCGAAGCTGAGGAGCCATGCGTAGCGTCCGTATCGGAGTGGACACCGGGGGCACGTTCACCGACGTCGTGGCGGTGGACGAGCAGACCGGTGAGATCGTCACCACCAAGACCCCCTCGACCCCCGCGAACCCGGCCGACGGGTTCGTCGCGGGCATCGGGAAGCTGGGCGAGCTCGACGTCGCCTCCATCGTCCACGGCACCACCGTCGCCACGAACCAGTTGCTCGAAGACCGCATCGCGAACCTCGGGTTCATCACCACCGAGGGCTTCGAGTACGTCCTGGAGATCGCCAGGCAGAGCGTGCCGGACGGCTACGGCAACTCCTACTTCTGGGTCAAGCCGCCGCGGATCGTCCCCGTGCATCTCGTCAGGACGGTCGGCGGGCGGCTGGACCACCTCGGCAACGAGGTGCGGCCCTTCTCCGAGGAGCAGGCCGTCGAGGCGGCGCGCTGGTTCAGGTCGAAGGGCATCAACGCGGTCGGCGTGTGCTTCCTGCACTCCTACGCCAACCCCGAGCACGAGCGCCGCATGCGCGAGGTGCTCTGGCGCGAGCACCCGGAGGCGGTGATCTCGCTCTCCAGCGACGTGCTGCGCGAGTACCGCGAGTACGAACGCTCGATCACCACCCTGGTGGACGCCGCCGTCAAGCCCGCCATGCGCGGCTACATCGCCAACCTGTCCAACCGGCTGGGCATGCCGTTCTCGGTGATGAAGTCCAACGGCGGCGTGCTGTCGGCCCGCGAGGTCGTCAACCAGCCGATCACCACCGTGCTGTCGGGCCCGGCGGCGGGCGCGCTCGGCGCGGCGCTGATCGCCTCCACCGCCGGGCACCCCTCGGTGATCACCCTCGACGGCGGCGGCACCTCGACCGACGTGGCCGTGGTGATCGACGGCGAGCCGTCGCTGACCACCGAGGGCACGGTCGGCCGCTACCCGTGCAAGATCCCGATGATCGACATCGTCACGGTCGGCGCGGGCGGCGGCTCGGTGGCCTGGATCTCGCCCGAGGGCACGCTCAAGGTCGGCCCCCGCTCCGCCGGCGCCGATCCGGGGCCGCTCTGCTACGGCAAGGGCGGCTCGGAGGTCACCGTCACCGACGCGCACGTCTTCCTCGGCCGCATCCCGCCCCACCTGCTCGGCGGCGAGATCCCGCTCGACGTGGAGGCCGCCCGCCAGGGCGTCGAGGCGCTGGCCGCCAAGCTGGGGCTCACCCCCGAGCGCACCGCGACCGGCATCCTGGAGATCAGCGCGTTCAACCAGAGCAACGCGATCCGGCAGCTCACCGTCAAGCGCGGCCTCGACGTACGCGACTTCCCGCTGGTGACGTTCGGCGGGTCGGGGCCGCTGCTGGCCTGCCGCCTGATCGACATCCTGGGGCTGCCGGCCGTCGTCGTCCCGCGCGACCCGGGCAACGTCTCGGCGTTCGGCCTGCTCACCGTGGACGTCAAGAACGACTACGTGCGCACGTACGTCACCCGCGACCTCGCGCTCAAGACCGCCGCGCAGATCTTCCAGGAACTGGAGGGCCAGGCCGCCGAGGCGCTCGACCGCGAGGGCTTCGACGACCCGGTCTACGTCCGCAGCGCCGATCTGCGCTACTACGGGCAGGCGTTCGAGGTGCGCGTTGCCGCCCCGGCGGGCCCGCTCGACGACGACTGGAAGCGCACGGTGATCGACGGCTTCCACGACGCCCACGAGAAGCTGTACGGCTACGCCTACCGGGAGGACCCCCGCCACGGCGTCGAATGGGTCAACCTGCGCGTCTCGGGAATCGGTCCGATCACCCGTCCGGCCGTCCGGCGGCTGGAGGGGCCGGGCAGCGGGGCCACCTCGGTCCGTCCCGTGCATTTCGACGAGACCCGCGACACGCCGATCCACCAGCGCGCCGCCCTCGGCCCCGGCGCCACCGTCCAGGGCCCGGCGGTCATCGAGGAGTACGGATCGACGATCCCCGTGCACCCGGGCTTCACCGCGAAGGTGGACGAATACGGAAATGTGGAGATCCGACGTGATTGATCCGATCCTGGTGGAGATCGTCGAGGGCACGCTGGCCTCCGTCGAGCAGGAGGTCGAGACGGCCATCGCCCGCACGGCCCGCTCCCCGATGATCCGCGACGCGCACGACTTCCGCGCCGGCATCCACGACGCCCGCCTGCGCAAGCTCACCGGCCGCTCCTACAGCGCGCTCGTCCAGCCGATCGTGCGCGACTTCCCGATCGAGACGATGAAGCCCGGCGACGTCTACTTCCACAACGACGTCTACCTGTCCGAGGGCGGCATCGGCCACCTGCCCGACCTGTGCGTCACCGTGCCGGTCTTCCACGACGGGGCGGTGGTGGCGTTCGTGCAGGCGTTCGGCCACCACGACGACATCGGCGGCGCGGTGCCCGGCTCGATGCCCTCGCACGCCCGCTCGGTGTACGAAGAGGGCCTGATGATCCCGCCGATCAAGCTGTGGGACCAGGGCGTCCCCAACGAGACCGCGCTGCGCATCATGACCCGCAACTCCCGCATGCCCGACTCCCTGGCCGGCGACCTCGACGCCGAGTGCTCGGCCTGCCTCATGGGCGCCCGCCGCCTCGGCGAGCTGTTCGACCGGTACGGCAGGCAGGCCGTCGAGGAGTGCTTCGACGCGATCGTCTCCAAGACCACCGAGACCTTCCGCAGGGAACTGCTCGCCAAGATCCCCGAAGGCACGTACGTCTGGGAGGACTACGCCGAGCACGACGGCGTCGACGAGCCCCGCCTGCACGCCCAGCGCATCACGCTCACCGTCGACCACGCCGCCGACGCGCCGCTCACGATCGACTTCACCGGCACCTCGCCCCAGGCCAAGGGCCCGATCAACCACGCGGGCGACTACGCCGACGGCGTCTTCCTGAAGAAGTGGCTCGCGCCCGTGCTGCGCAACCTCGCCGACACGCCCGAGCGCATGGCCGAGCTCGACGTCAACGAGGGCGTCGTCCCGCTGATCAAGATGGTCTTCCCGGAGAAGGGCACGCTGCTCACCCCGGTCTTCCCCGCCCCCACCAACGCCCGCACGTTCGTCATCCTGCGCCTGCTCGGCGTGCTGGCCGGCGTGCTGGCCAAGGCCACAGGCGGACGCATGCCCGCCGACCAGGAGACCATCCGCTACACCGGCGTGTACGGCACCGACGCCGACGGGATGCCGTACCTGATGCGCGAGGTCCTGGGCGGCGGCTCGGGCGGCCGCTGGTACGCCGACGGCGAGGACACCATCCACATCGTCCCCGACTCGCGCAACATCCCGGTCGAGTTCGCCGAGGCGCGCTGGCCGTTCCGGGTGGAGCGGCTGGGGCTGGCCTGCGACTCGGGCGGTCCGGGCATGTTCCGCGGTGGGCTGGGCTACGACAAGCACATCAGAATGCTCCGGGACGCGTCGTACATGTCGATCGCCGACCGGTCGATCCTGTCGTGCTGGGGCGTCAACGGCGGCCTGGCCGGGCGCCCGTTCCGGGTGGAGATCGCGGGCAAGGAGATGGACGGCCTGGTGGACGACCACCCCGTCCAGGCCGGCGACCTGATCCGCATCCGCACGACGGGCGGCGGCGGCTGGGGCTCCCCCTACGACCGCGACCCGAGGGCGGTGGCGGCCGACGTCCGCGACGGCAAGGTCTCGATCGCCGGCGCCCTCGGCGACTACGGCGTGGTCCTGGACGGCGACCGCATCGACGAACGCGGCACCGCCGAACTCCGCGCCCGCCTCCGTCCCCCCGCGGACCGCTTCTTCGACCGCGGCCCCGGCTACCCGAGGCTGTCCGGCGGAAGAACGTTCGCCGAGGTGGACGAACTGTAGGCGCCGGTGCGGGCTACTCCTCGCCGAAGCTCGCGAAGTACGTGGCCGCCATGTCCTGGTCGCCGTGTCCCTGGGCCTCGGCGCGGCGCAGGCGTTCGCCGGCCGCCGCCACCATGTCCAGTCGCACCCCGGCCGACTCGCCCGCCTGGGTGATCAGCCGGGTGTCCTTCTCGGCGTTGTGGACGGTGAAGGACGGCTCGAAGTCGCCCTCCAGGATGGCCTTCGACTTGGCCTGGAAGTAGACGTTGTCCATCGGGCCGCCGGTCACCACCTCGCGGACCATGCCGGGGTCGAGGCCGAGCCCCTTGGCGAGGGCCAGGGCCTCGGCCACGATGCCGGTCATCGAGATGCCGTAGCTGACGGCGGCCATCTTGAGCTTGGTGCCGGTGCCCTGCGAGCCGTCCTCGCCGAGCCAGAGCGTGCGCGAGCCGACGGCGTCGAAGACCGGGGCGAGCGCCTGCCGGGCCTGCTCGGGGGCCGCCGCCAGGATGACCAGCTTGCCCTGCTCGGCCGGCTGCCTGGTGCCCTGGACGGGCGCGTCGGCGAAGGTCAGCCCGTGCTCGGCGGCCAGCGCGGCCAGGCGGTCCACCGCGGCCACGCCGACCGTGCTCATCTGCGCCCACACCTGGCCGGGGCGGAACGCGGGCGCGGCGGCGGTCATCGCGTCATGGACGGCGTCGCCGTCGCTGAGCATCGTGACGATCACGTCGGCGCCCTCGACCGCCTCGGCGGGGGAGCCGGCGACGAGCGCGCCGTCGGCCGCCAGCGGCTCGGCCTTGTCCCGCGTACGGTTCCACACCCTGACCGACAGGCCGGACTTGAGCAGGTTGCGGGCCATGGGGGCGCCCATGAGCCCGGCCCCGAGTACTGCGACTTCAGTCATGAGATCACCCTACGACGGCCCGTTCCGGCGACCCCGGCCAGGTGCGGCCTCCGGATGCGAGGATGTCCGGCATGGGACCTTCGCGGATCATCGCCGTACGACACGGGGAGAGCCAGGCGAACCTGGCGCACGCGCAGGCCGGCGACCGGCCGCTGGTCTACGAGCGGGGCGACGACGAGGTGTCGCTGACCGACCTCGGCCTGCTCCAGGCGCAGGCGCTCGGCCGCAGGCTGGCCGGGCTGCCCGACGGCGAGGCGCCCGAGGTGGTGTGGTGCTCGCCGTACCTGCGGGCGCTGGACACCTGGAACGCCGTCCGGGAGTCCTGGGGAGCCGCCGCGCTGCCGGTGACCGTGGACGGGCGGCTCAGGGACCAGGAGTCGGGCGCGTTCGCGCCCTTCAACCTGGCCGCCATCAGCGAGCGCTTCCCCGGCGAGGTGCGGCGGATGCGGGCCGAGGGCCCCTACGCCTACCGGCCGCCCGGCGGCGAGTCGCTGGCCGACGTGGTGGTCCGGCTCAAGGACTTCCTGGCCGGGCTGCGCGAGGCGGCCGACGGGCGGCGGGTGCTGATCGTCGCCCACGACTCGGTGGTGCTGGGGCTGCGGCACGTCATGGCCGGGCGGGACGACGCCGAGCTGGCCGACGTCCTGCGGTTCGCGCCGGTGCTGAACGCGTCGCTGTCGGTCTGGCGGGCCGCGGGCGGAGGGTTCGAGGTGGTGGCGTTCAACGACGTCACCCACCTAGATCCCGCTTGAGCCGCAGCAGCCGCGCCCGCCGCGCGTGGGCCTGCCCGGTCAGCACGGCGCTCGCCGCCACGAACGCGAGCCCGAGCGCCAGCGCGCCGGTGGCCACGGCGGCGACGAGCGCGGTGGTGAGCAGGGCGGCGGCCAGGGCGATCCAGCCGGCGATCACCCGGTCGCGGGCGAACAGCGGCGTCCTGCGCGTGCTCAGCCAGCCGCCGTAGCAGGCCCAGGCCAGGCAGAACGCGGTGAGGGCGGCGAAGGCCAGGTGGGTGCGGCCGGGCAGTGGGCCGGGCTCGGTCCACCACAGGGCGCAGACGAAGACCGTCCCGGCGGTCCCCGCGAGCAGGGCGGTCAGCGCGCGCACGCGCCGCCACGGCGACAGCGACGGTTCGAGGCGCTCGATGATCTCGTCGGCGGTCAGGCGCGGCTCATCGGTCATGGTCGATCTCCTTCAGGTGGTCGCGCAGGAGGCGGCGGGCGCGGCTGAGTCTGGACTTGACGGTTCCGGCGGGGATGCCGCAGATCTGGGCGCACTCCTCGACCGGCAGGTCCTCCAGGTAGTGCAGGACGAGGATCTCCCGCTCGGGAAGGGGCAGGGCGGACAGGGCGGCCACCAGGCCGGCGCGGTCCACGACGGCCCCGGCGGGGTCCTCGGTCACCGGCTCGGGCTCGGCCGCGCTCTCCGCCCTCGCGTACTCCTCGCGCAGGCGGTCGGTGACCGCCCGGCGGGCGATGGTGAACAGCCAGGGCGCGAACCGTCCGGGGGCGCGCAGCCGGGGCAGGCCGCGCACGACGGCCGCCCAGATCTCCTGGGCGACGTCGTCGGCCCGTTCGGCGTCCAGCATGCGCCGGACGTAGGTCCAGACCGGGGTGTGCCACCGGTGCACGAGTTCGGCGATCGCCGCGCGTTCGCCCAGCTGGGCGCGTACGACGAGCAGCTCATCTGTCATGTCGTCCTTCCGTCACCCTGCTCAGTCGGGCGGGAGGGCGACCCGGTTCACGTCTCGACGACGAGATCGGCGCGCTCGCGGGTGCGGTCGGCGGCGAACCAGGCCCGTTCGGCCGCGAACCACTTCCGCCAGCGGGGTTCGAGCTCCGGGCCGTCGCGGTCGAGGACGCGCCGCAGCCGCACGGCGTCCGGGGCCTCGACCCAGACGGTGAAGGCCAGCAGGCCGGCGGCCGACCGGCGGGCGGTGCCGACGCCCTCGACGACCAGGACGGGCCCGGCCGGCACGGCGACGTGCTCGGCATAGCGCTCGCCCACCCAGTCGTACCTGCGGAAACCGGCCGGGCGGCCGTGCCGCAGCGGTTGCAGGACCTGCTCGTCCAGCAGGCGGAACCAGGCGCCGGGGCCGTCGTCCCAGTGGACGGGGAAGTCGTCGCTGTGGATCACCTGGCAGCCGAGCGCCGCGCCGAGCCGGCCCGCGTACGTGGTCTTGCCCGAGCCTGCCGGGCCGTCGACGGCCACCAGGCGGACGGGCCCGCAGGAGGGCGGCAGGGCCTGGATGCGGCGGGCCAGGGATTTCACCGGACCAGGGTAGGCGATGGGCGACGGCCGCCTGAGAGAATATTCTTCCGGCCCAACGCAAGCTGGAGGTTGACCTTGCCCGGACCCCTCGGCGACGTCGTCGTGCTCGATCTGTCCAGGGCCCTCGCGGGGCCGCACGCCGCGCAGATGCTCGGCGACCTGGGCGCCCGGGTGATCAAGGTGGAGCATCCCGACGGGGGTGACGAGTCGCGCGGCTGGGGGCCGCCCTTCGTCGGGCCCGACCATGACATCTCGACCTACTTCCTGGCGGCCAACCGCAACAAGCAGTCCATCGCGGTCGATCTCAAGTCCGCCGAGGGCAGGGAGCTGATCGAGCGGCTCGTCCGGCAGAGCGACGTGCTGATCGAGAACTTCCGCACCGGCGTACTCGACCGGCTCGGCTTCCCCGTCGAGCGCCTGCACGAGCTCAACCCGCGCCTGGTCGTCCTGTCGATCACCGGGTTCGGCCACGACGGGCCCGAGGGCGGCCGGCCGGGCTACGACGTGATCGCCCAGGGCGAGGCGGGGCTGATGTCGCTGACCGGGCCCTCGCGCGAGGAGCCGTACCGGGTGGGGGCCTCGATCGCCGACCTGCTGGCCGGCATCCACGGCGCGTACGGCGTGGCGGCGGCCCTGTACGAGCGCGAGCGGACCGGCCGGGGCCGGGTGGTGCGCACGTCCCTGCTGGCCGCGGTCACCGGCGTCCACTCCTACCACGGCACGGCCTGGACGGTCGGCGGCCAGGTCCCCGGCGCCAACGGCAACCACCACGCCTCCATCGCCCCCTACGGCGCCTTCCGCTGCGCCGACGGCCTGCTGCAGATCGCCGTGGCGAACGACGGCCAGTGGAAGAAGGTCGCCAAACTACTCGACATCGACCCTGATGTGGCGAAATATGCGACCAACAGGCAGAGATTCGCGCACCGGGATGAGCTGATCGCCGACATGGAGAAGGCCCTGGCCGACCACGACCGCGCCCACTGGCTGGCCAGGCTGGGCGAGGCCGGCGTGCCCGCGGGCGCGATCAGGTCGATCGACGAGGTCTACGCCTGGGAGCAGACCCGCTCCCAGGGGCTGGTGGTCGAGGTGGACCACCCCGTGCTCGGCCCGATCGAGCTGCCCGGGCCGCCGCTGCGCTTCGACGGCCTGCCCGCGGCCGAGCACACCGCGCCCCCCGCGCTCGGCCAGGACGGCGAGGCCGTGCTCGCCTGGCTCGAAGAGCGGGAGGGATGATCGGCAATTCCCGGCTCCGGCATGTACCCTCGTGCGTCACCATGGCATCATCGGTTGATCGTTAGGAGCGATAGTGAGCCGTCCGGACGCGCGCACACTGATCGAAGCGGTCCTCGACAGGGGGTCGTGGAAATCGTGGGACGCGCCGCCCGCCGACCCGGCGGAGCCCGGCTCCTCCTATGCCGAGGAGCTGGCGGCGGCCCGCGCGAAGTCCGGCTACGACGAGTCGGTGATCACCGGCGAGGGGCTGCTCGACGGCCGCAGGGTCGCCGTCGTGGTCTGCGAGTTCTCCTTCATGGCCGGATCGGTCGGGGTCGCCGCGGCCACCCGCATCGCGGCCGCGATCGAGCGGGCCACGCGTGAGCGGCTGCCGCTGCTGGCCTCCCCGGCCTCGGGCGGCACGCGGATGCAGGAGGGCGCGCTGGCGTTCGTCCAGATGGTCCGGATCACCGTCGCGGTGCAACAACATCGCGCGGCGGGGCTGCCGTACGTCGTCTACCTGCGCCACCCGACGACCGGCGGCGTGCTGGCCTCCTGGGGGTCGCTCGGGCACGTCACCGCGGCCGAGCCGGGGGCGCTGATCGGGTTCCTCGGGCCGCGGGTGTTCGAGGCGCTGCACGGCTACCCCTTTCCCGAGGCCGTCCAGGTGGCCGAGAACTTCTACGACCACGGCCTGGTCGACGCCGTGGTGTCGGCCGACGACGCCCGCAGGGTCGCGATCAGGGCCCTTTCCGTGCTGTGCGCGGGCCGCGCCCCCGTCGAGGCGGGCGAGCCGCCCGAGGAGGACCTGCGGCCCGTCGAGGCGTGGGAGGCGATCACCCGCTCGCGCCGCGACGACCGTCCGGGCGTGCGCACGCTGCTCAAGCTCGCCGCCACCGACGTGACGCCGCTCAGCGGCAGCGGCGCCGGCGAGAACGAGCCGGGGCTCGTGCTGGCGCTGGCCAGGTTCGGGTCCGCGCCCGCCGTGGTGCTCGGCCAGGACCGGCGCAGGCAGCGCCAGCGCTCGCCGCTCGGCCCCGCCGGGCTCAGGGTGGCCAGGCGCGGCATGCGCCTGGCGGCCGAGCTGGGGCTGCCGCTGGTCACCGTGGTCGACACCGCGGGGGCCGACCTGTCGAAGTCGGCCGAGGAGGGCGGGCTGGCCGCCGAGATCGCCCGCTGCCTGGCCGAGCTGGTCACGCTCGACGCCCCGACCGTCTGCCTGCTGCTCGGCGAGGGCGCGGGCGGGGCGGCGCTGGCGCTGCTGCCGGCCGACCGGGTGCTGTGCGCGCAGCACGCCTGGTTGTCGCCGCTGCCGCCGGAGGGCGCCTCGGCCATCCTCTACCGGTCGGTCGACTTCGCCCCCGAGATCGCCCAGGCCCAGCGCATCCGCGCCACCGACCTGCGGCGTGACGGCATCGTCGATCGGGTGATCCCCGAGCTGCCCGACGCCGCCTACGAGCCCAGGCAGTTCTGCGAGCGCGTGGGGCGGGCGCTGGAGCACGAGATCGCCGAGCTGCTGAAGGTGGGCCCGGCCGACCGCCTGGCGGCCCGCCTGGCCCGCTATCGCGGCCTCGGCTGAGAGGCTACGGCACGGGCACGCGCTCGACGCGGATGGAGAAGACCTCCTCGCGCGGCACGACGACCTCGTACGCGCCGTGGTCGACCATCCAGTAGCCGAGCGCCTCGGCCTTCATGCCGCTGTGGCCGGTGTAGGCGATGTGCAGGCCGTCGTCGTCCTCGTCGAGCACAATGCACGGCTCGCCGCCGAAGGCGCCGACGGTGCGGATGAGCACCAGCCACTCCAGCTGCGACCTGGCCACCACCCGCCGCCAGTAGCCCGAGGAGGGCTCGAAGCCGTCGAGGTCGACCTCGCTGAACAGCACGACCTGGTCGTTGTCGGGGCCGAGCGCGGCCGGCAGCGTACGCTCGCCGAAGCGGGCCACGAAGCCGGAGGCGACCGGCGTGATCTCCTCGCTCATGCGGCGGGCCGCCAGGTCAGGCCGTCGTAGCCGGCGAAGGGCCGCTCGCCCTCGCCGGTGACGTGGACGATCTCCGCGCCCGCCGGGATCGGCATCGGGACGGTGTGGAACTGCGGCACCACGTGGTCGGGCGAGGTGGTGAACCCGTTGCCGGCGAACGGCGGCACGTCGCTCCAGTCACCTCCCATGTGCGGGCCGTAGGGCACCGCGTAGGTGTCGACGTCGCGGGCGTGCCAGCGCATGACGTAGAGCTCGGGGACCTCGGGGAACAGCTCCGAGCCGTCGAAGGACAGGTCGAGGCCGTAGTAGAGGGCCGCCGGCGTGGTCAGCCTGACGCAGTCCTGGACCCGGTAGACGTAACCGGAGATCACGGTGCGCTTGCCCGACAGGTACGGCACGAGCAGACGCGGCGGCACGACCTTCTGCATCTGCGTTCCGCTCATGGCTCTACTTTACGGTCGGTTGACCCTTGAGCACCCGGTGATCCAGACACGGGAGCATGGCCCTGGCGGTGGCCGTCCATTCGGTGTCGAGGCGGACGAGCTGGACCCCCGGGCCGGTGCCGAGGTCGGCCCGTACCACCCCGAGCGGGTCGACCAGCATGCTGCGCCCCACGCCGAACCCGTCCTTCGACTCCTCCGGGTTGGGCGCCTGGCCGACGGCGGCGGTCCACATCGTGTTCTCCAGGGCCCGTGCGCGGACCAGCGTGACCCAATGGTCCTCCTTCAGCGGGCCCGACCCCCAGGCGGCGATCACCGCGAACAGGTCGGCGCCCTTGTCGACCAGCGCCCTGGTCAGCTCGGGGAAGCGGATGTCGTAGCAGGTGACCAGCCCGACGCGCAGCCCGGCCAGCTCGACCACGGTCGGCTCGGCGCCCGGCGCCACCATGTCGGACTCCTTGGAGCCGAAGGAGTCGAACAGGTGGATCTTCCGGTACGCGGCCTTGATCGCGCCGTCCGCGCCGATCGCCACGGCCGTGTTGTGCACCTTGGACCCGGCCGGGCCCTCGCCCGGCTCGA
The DNA here is from genome assembly GCF_044455665.1 of Nonomuraea sp. NPDC051191. Lineage (NCBI taxonomy): Bacteria > Bacillati > Actinomycetota > Actinomycetes > Streptosporangiales > Streptosporangiaceae > Nonomuraea > Nonomuraea sp. NPDC051191. The sequence goes on from NZ_JBITEZ010000002.1 coordinate 278,603, forward strand.
ACACCCCGGCGATCACCGCCAGGCCGTGCGTGCGGGCCGCCTCCGACAGCCCCGACACGAACGGCCCGTCCAGCGGCTCGGCCAGCTCGGTGACGCGCCTGCCGTAACGGGTGAGCGTGGCCTCGGGGAAGATCGCCAGGTCGGCCCCCTCGGCGCGGGCGAGCGCCTCCCTGGCCCTCTTGAGGTTGGTGGCGGGGTCAGGAGAGACCGGAATCTGGCAGAGGGCGATTGTGGTCACGGCCCGACTCTAACCGGTTGGGCACCAGTCGAAACCAGGTCAGGCACCGCCAGATCCACTCAAGGGGGCCGTACCGAAATCTGGTGAGCCACCACCCGCTGATCAACGTCTGCGCCACCACGGTCGTCAGCGCCACCGCGAGCACCGGCCAGCGGGTGGCGCCGGTCTTCAGCGGGACCGTGCACAGCGCGATCACCGCCGTGCCCGTGACGTAGTTGGTCAGCGCCATCCGGCCCAGCGGTTCCAGCAGGGCCGACAACCAGGGCCGCAGCGCCAGCAGCAGCCCGCTGGTGTACGCCGCCGCCCCGGCCAGCGCGGCCACGCTGTAGACGGTCCAGTCGCCCGCCCCGGGCACGTCGGCGACGCCCGCCCAGGTGGCCGTCAGCACCAAGGACGTCAGCGCCGAGCCCGCGAACACCGGCGCCAGCAGGCTCCGCGGCGGACGCAGCCGCATCAGCCCCATGCCGACCAGGAACAGGCCCGGGATGAGCGTCGGGCCCGCGCCGTGCCAGGTCGCCCAGACGGTCGCCACGACGCCGAGCGCCAGCACCGGCAGGCCGCCCGGCAGGAACGAGGCGGGCAGCAGCACCACCAGGCCGTAGAGGGCGTAGTCGGTCAGCACCTCGCCCTCGTAGAAGGTGTGCTGGAGCAGGCCGAAGCAGGCCAGCCAGGCCAGCCGGCGGGCCAGCGCCCAGCGGCTCTTCGAGCGGTCGAGGAACAGCACGAAGCTGATCCCGAACAGCAGCGAGAAGATCGGGTAGAAGCGGCTCTGGAACAGGGCCTCGATCGCGCGGTCGATCCCGGTGTACGGCTCGTGGCTCGCGTGCTGCCAGGTGTTGACCAGCATGATGCCGCCCACCGCGAAGCCGCGGAGGGCGTCCAGCTCACGGATGCGCGTCACAGGAACCAGGTGAACCACCATACGAGGAATCCGGCGCCGGCGACCGCCGCCACGATGTGCGGCCACCGCCGATCGTGGAACAGGGCCGCGACGCTCAGCACGGCCGAGGCCACCGCGATCCACGTGTACAGGCCGATCGTGCCCGGGACGCCGACGGCCAGGGCCGTCTCGTTCCTTTCGGCCATGCCGTAGACGGCCTGGCCGGTCAGCCCGGCGAACGCGACGCCGGCCAGCCCCGCGAAGGCGGTCACCGACCGGCCGCGCAGCGCGCCGGCGGCGAGCTGGACGAGCGAGACGAGCGCGAACAGCCCGAAGGGCGCGGCCAGCCAGGGAGCCTTCGAGATCAGGTACGGCGCGCCGGTGACGTGCGTGTCGGCGAGCCGCAGCGTGGGCGGCTGGGCCGGGTCGGGCTCGCAGGGCTTCGGCCATGCGCGGTCGGGGGTCTCGACGAACTCCGCGATGTGCTTCCTGGCGCACGCGCTGGTGAGGAAGACGGCGTGGCTGCCGCGGAACGTCTCGAAACGGGCGCCGGGGATGGCCCTGGCGGCGGCCCCGGCGGTCCGCGCGGGGGTGGTGGGATCCCGGTCGCCGCCGACGACGTAGATGGGGGCCTTGGGGACGGCGTTCACGGGGGTGGACTTGGGGAGCCGCCAAGCATCACACACCGCTTTGTCCACATTTACCGTGAAAAGTCGGGATCTGGTGGTGAAGGTGTTGAACGGCACCTCGTCCTGGCACTGCACCGCGTGGTACAGCCCGAACTCGTGCGACACCAGCCCCTGGCCCACCGCGTCGGCCAGCGGCCGCAGCAGCTCGTCGTGCCCCTCGGCCAGGCCGCCGACCAGCGCGGGCGCGACGGCCGACACGTCCGCCTCGTGCAGCGCCTCGGCGAGCACCGTGGCCACGTCGTCGCCGGACATCGTGGCCGTGAACGGGCGGCCGAGCAGCGGATCGGTGGCCGGCACCCGGGCGGGGGCGCGGTTGAGCCGGGACACCAGCCGGTCGAAGGCGTCGCCCGTGCCGAGCGCGGCCATGGTGTCGCGCAGGTTGCGGTCGGCGTCGTCGTACCAGGCCACGGACTCGGGCAGGAACGAGTCCAGCACGACCGCGCGCACGCCTTCCGGGTCGGCCGCTGCGACGTCCGTCATGACGCGGGTCGAGTAGCTGACGCCGAACAGGTTCCAGGAGGGGTAGCCGAGCGCCTGGCGCAGGGCGACCACGTCGGCGGCGATCTCCTTGGTGTTGTAGCCGCGCAGGTCGATGCCCTGCTCCTGGAGGCGGGCCCGGCAGCGCCGGGCCGCCGCGGCGACGTCGGCGCGCGGCCTGCGCAGCCGTCCGAGCATCGCCTCGGCCGTCTCGGGGCAGCCCAGCACCGGACGCGAGTACTTCCCGCCGCGCTGCTCGATCGTCACCACGTCGCGGTCGGGGAACATCTGGCTCAGGAACCCGGTGAGCTGCAACGACGACGACGCGGGCCCGCCGCCCATGTACACGATCGGGTCGGGCCTGCGGGCGGGGGCCGTCGAGGTGTGGACGGCGTACCCGACCTTGACCGTCCGGCCCGGCGTGTCGCGGCGCTCGGGCACCGCCAGGAAGCCGCAGACGGTGTGCTCCGGCACGGCGACCGGGCAGGGCACGGCCTCGACGGGAGGGGGCGTGTCACGCATGGGAAGGGGAACGCTCAGGGCGAGGGCTAGCACGACCCGGATGATCACGAGACGAGACTAATAGTGTGGGGGCGTGACGGAACCACTTGTTTCCAGGATGCGCGCCTTCGGCACGACAATTTTCGCCGAGATGAGCGCGCTCGCCGTGCAGACCGGGGCCATCAACCTCGGACAGGGCTTTCCCGACACCGACGGCCCGGCCGCCATGCTCGACCGCGCGGTGCAGGCGATCACCTCGGGCGCCAACCAGTACCCGCCGGGGCCGGGGGTGCTGGAGCTCCGGCAGGCGGTCTCGGAGCACCGGATGGCCCACTACCGGCTCGACTACGACCCCGCGGGCGAGGTGCTGGTCACCGTGGGCGCCACGGAGGCCATCGCGGCGAGCGTGCTGGCGCTGTGCGAGCCGGGCGACGAGGTGATCGCCTTCGAGCCGTACTACGACTCCTACGCGGCCTCGATCGCGCTGGCCCAGGCCAGGCTCGCGGCAGTGACGCTGCGGCCGGTGGACGGCCGGTTCACCTTCGACCCCGACGAGCTGCGCGCGGCCGTCACGCCGCGTACCCGGGCGATCCTGGTCAACTCGCCGCACAACCCGACGGGGACCGTCTTCACCAGGGACGAGCTGACCGTCATCGCCGAGCTGTGCCAGGAGCACGGCCTGATCGCGATCACCGACGAGGTCTACGAGCACCTCACCTTCGACGGCGTCGAGCACGTCCCGCTGGCCACGCTGCCCGGCATGCGCGAGCGCACGGTCATGATCTCCTCGGCGGGCAAGACGTTCTCGGTCACCGGCTGGAAGACCGGCTGGGTGTGCGCGCCGCCCGAGCTGGTACGGGCGGTCTCGACGGTCAAGCAGTTCCTCACCTTCACCGCGGGCGCGCCCTGGCAGCTCGCGGTGGCGTACGGGCTGCGCACCGAGCTGGAGTGGGTGGCCGCCCTGCGCGCCGGGCTCCAGGACAAGCGCGACCGGCTGATGGACGGGCTCGCGGCGGCGGGGTTCGAGGTGCTCAGGCCGGCGGGCACGTACTTCGTGCAGACCGACATCCGGCCGCTGGGCTTCACCGACGGCCTGGAGCTGACCCGTCGCCTGCCGGAGCTGGCCGGGGTGGTGGCCATCCCCACGCAGGTCTTCTACGAACACCCCGAACGCGGCAGCCACTTCGTCCGCTTCGCCTTCTGCAAGAAGGACGAGGTCATCGACGAGGCCGTCACCCGGCTCAAGCGCCTGTCCCAGGGGTAGCCGGGCTCAGGCGCCTGACGCAGAAGTGGGCCTGCGCAGGCCGTCGAACATCACGGCCAGGGCTCTGGTCCGCAGGTCGTCGCTCCAGTTGTTGTGCTGCGCCGCCAGGCAGGCGGCGCTGAGCAGGGCGAGCAGCTCCGCCATGCCCACGTCCCCCCGCACCGCCCCGGCCTCCTGCGCGCGCACCAGCAGCGCGCTGATCGCGCCCTTGATGTCGGGCGCGCCCGCCTTGGCGTCGATGCCGGCGCTGGCCAGGGCGTCCACCAGGATCCTCTTGACCGTCGAGTGGGCCACGATGCGGTCGAAGAACTCGAAGAAGGCCGCACCCGCGTCGGCGGCGCCGGCCAGCTCCTCGGCCATCGCGGCCAGCCGCTCCTGCCGGTCGGTCACGATCGCCTGGTACAGGGCCTCCTTGGTGGGGAACTGGCGGTAGATCGTCCCCACGCCCACCCCGGCCAGTGTGGCGATCTCGCGCATCGAGGCGTCGAGCCCGTCGCGGGCCAGCACGACCTCGGCCGCCTCCAGCACGCGGGCACGGTTGCGCCGGGCGTCGGCACGCATGGCTCCTCCTCGCGTTGACATCCGGAACCGTTGTTCCGTATCGTTCCCGGCATCCAAGCGGAACAGTCATTCCGATTCTAGGGGCTTTCGTGGACTTCCAGACCATGGGACGTTCCGGGCTGCGCGTCTCCCGCGCGTGCCTCGGCACCATGAACTTCGGCACCGAGTACGGCCTGGCCGCGGGCGACGAGGCCGAGGCGGGCCGCGTCATCGACGCCTACCTCGACGCGGGCGGCAACTTCATCGACACCGCCGACCTCTACCACCGGGGCGAGACCGAGGAGATCGTCGGCCGGGCGCTGCGCGGCCGGCGCGAGTGGGTCGTGCTGGCCACCAAGGGTGCCATGCCGGTCGGCCCGGAGGGGCGGGGCCTGTCCCGGCGGCACCTCACCCGCGCCCTGGAGGCCAGCCTGCGCCGCCTCGGCACCGACTACATCGACCTCTACCAGTGCCACCAGTGGGACCCTGGCACGCCCATCGAGGAGACGATGGCCACCCTCGACGGCTTCGTGCGCTCGGGCAAGGTGCGCTACCTCGGCTGCTCCAACTTCACCGCCGCCCAGCTCGTCGAGGCGCAGTGGGCCGCCGAACGGGTGGGCGGCACGCCGTTCGTGAGCCTGCAACCGCAGTACTCGCTGATCCAGCGGGTCGTCGAGGCCGAGATCCTGCCCGCCTGCGCCCGGTTCGGCCTCGGCACGGTCGTGTACGGCGCGCTCGGCGGCGGCGTCCTGACCGGCCGCTACCGGCGCGGCGAGATCCCCGACCCGGACAGCCGCATGGGCCGCCTGCTCGGCGCCGCGATGCCCGGCGCGACCCGCTGGGCGCAGTCGCTGCTCAACGACCGCAACCTGGCCGTCGCCGAAGGGCTGGCCGAGGTCGCGTCCGGACTCGGGGCCGACCCCGCCGCGGTCGCCCTGGCCTGGGTCGCGGGCCGTCCGGGCGTCACGTCGGTGCTGCTCGGGCCGCGCTCGGTACGGCAGCTCCAGGAGAACCTGGCCGCCTTCGACCTCGCCCTCCCGCCCGACGCGACCACCCGCCTGGACGACCTCTCCGACCCCACCCCCACCCCCACCGACGGCTCCTTCTTCCACCTCGTCCCCCGCTGACCCCGAACCGGCGTCCGCCACGTCAGCCTCGAACAGGGGCTGCGCATCGCCCGTGTCGCGGTGGGCGGCCTCGTCCAGGTGTGCGACCTCGGGCTCCTGGAGGCCGCGGACCTCGCTGTTCGGGCGTGACGCCCATCCCGACCTGATGACCAAGGCCGCGGCGGAGATCGCCGCGGCGCTGCGTGCGTTCAGGAGGTGAGTTTGACCGGGAGGCGGCGTTGGCGGATGGCGGTGCGGATGGCCTTGGCGAGCTGGGCGTACTCGCTCACGCGGGCCGAGGAGGCGCGGTAGGCCAGGCCGATCGTGCGGCCCGGGGCCGGGGCGGCGAAGCGGCGCAGCGACAGGCGTACCCGCTTGCCGGTCTCCACCGGCACGGCCGACTCCGGCAGCAGCGTCACGCCCAGACCGCCCGCCACGAGTTGCACCAGCGTCGGCAGGCTGGTCGCGTACGTGGTCGCGGTGGCCCGCGCGCCCACTTCGCGGCACACGTCGATGGCCTGTTCGCGCAGGCAGTGGCCCTGGTTGAGGAGGACGATGTCCAGGCCCTTGAGCGCGTCGCGGTCGAGCGGGGCCGGGTCGGCGGCCAGGGGGTGGTCGCGGGGGAGGGCCAGCAGGAACTCCTCGTCGTAGAGCGGCGCCTCCACCAGGCCGCCCACGTCCGTCGGCAGGGCGAGCAGGACCAGGTCGAGCCGCCCCTCGCGGATCTCCTCCACGATCGTGTCCGTCTTGGCCTCGTGGACGGTCAGCTTCAGGTGCGGGAAGCGCTGGGCGAACATCGGCAGCAGCGCGGGCAGCACGTACGGCGCCACGGTGGGGATCACGCCGAGGTGGGCCGGGCCGCTGAACGGCTCGCGGTTCTGGGCGGCCTCGCCCATCAGGTCCTCCACGGCGGCCAGAACCCGCCAGGCGTGCTCGGCCACGCGCTCGCCGGCGGGCGTGAGCAGCACCTTCCGGGTGGTCCGCTCCAGGAGCTGTGTGTCCAATATCTCCTCCAATGAGGCGATATTTCCGGACAGGGTGGGTTGGCTCATCCTCAGTGCCGTCGCCGCCTCCCTGAAGTGGAGATGCTCGGCCACGGCGAGGAAGGAGCGCAGCTGAGCGAGGGTGGGCGTGGGCTCACTGATAGGAATCACCTCTCAGATTGGTTCGACTGCTCGATTTCTCGAATCAATGGTAGGTGCGGCAACGTAGGTGCCCTGACCCGCACTTCCTCCAAAGGAGAAGGAACTTGCTCACCGTCGGTGACCGCTTCCCCGAGTACGAACTCACGGCCTGTGTCGACCTCGACCCCGACAAGGCGTTCGCTGAGATCAACCACAAGACCTACGAGGGCAAGTGGCGCGTGGTGTTCTTCTGGCCGAAGGACTTCACGTTCGTCTGCCCGACCGAGATCGCCGAGTTCGGCCGTTTCAACGGCGAGTTCGCCGACCGTGACGCCCAGGTGCTCGGCGTCTCCGTCGACTCCGAGTTCGTGCACCACGCCTGGCGCAAGAACCACGACGACCTGCGCGACCTGCCCTTCCCGATGCTGAGCGACATCAAGCGCGAGCTGTCGGAGGCCTGCGGCGTGCTCGGCCAGGACGGCGTCGCCCAGCGCGCCACGTTCATCGTCGACCAGAACAACGAGATCCAGTTCTCGATGGTGACCGCCGGTTCCGTGGGCCGCAACGTCAAGGAGGTCCTGCGGGTCCTCGACGCCCTGCAGTCCGACGAGCTGTGCCCGTGCAACTGGAACAAGGGCGAGGCCGGCCTCGACGCCCAGAAGCTGCTGGCCCAGTGAGCGTCGACACCCTGAAGTCGCTCCTGCCCGACTACGCCAAGGACACCAGGCTCAACCTGGGCTCGGTCACGACCACCTCGTCGCTGACCGACCAGCAGCTCTGGGGCGCGGTCCTGGCGTGCGCGCTGGCCACCAGGTCGGCGCGGGTCATCGCCGAGCTCTCGCAGGACGCCGCCGACCACCTGTCGGCCGAGGCGTTCACCGCCGCCAAGGCGGCCGCGTCGATCATGGCGATGAACAACGTCTACTACCGCGCCACCCACCTGATCGGCGACGAGACGTACGCGACGCTGCCGGCCAGGCTCCGGATGTCGGTGATCGGCAACCCGGGCGTGGACAAGACGGACTTCGAGCTGTGGTGCCTGGCGGTCTCCGCGGTCAACGGCTGCGGCCGCTGCCTGGAGTCGCACGAGCAGGTGCTGCGGGGCGCGGGCATGCCGCGTGAGCAGGTTCAGGAGGCGCTGCGGGTGGCCGCGGTGATCAACGCCACCGCCGCGACCCTGGAGGCCGAGGCCGCACTCCTGACGGTCTGACCTCCTCGCGAGACCGTGAAGGCGGGCGCCCGTACGGGCGCCCGCCTTCGACGTGCGGGGGGCCCGACGTGCGAGGCTGGACGCGTGAGGGCGGGCGTGCGGGGCCCGACGTGCGGGGCTGGACGCGTGGGGGCGGGCGTGCGGGGCTAGCCGGCCTGGGGCTCGTCGAGCGGCGTGAGCGCCTGGCTGGCCTCCTCGTGCTCCAGGCCCGTGGCCTGCAACAGGTCCACCGCGATCGAGCGCAGCTGCGCGATGATGACATGTGCGGAGAAGCCCAGCCGCTCGGGCCGTTCCCGGCCGGCCACCGCGAGCAGCGCCTGCCGGGCCAGCAGGGGATCACGCCCGGCGGCCAGCTCCAGTTGCAGCAGCAGCGCCGCCTCCGAGACCTCCCGCATCGCCTCGGCCAGCGCCGTGGGCGGCGGGCTCGCCTCGCCCAGCGCCGCCAGCGTGCGGCGGACCATCACCCGGGCGTTGCGCAGGGCCAGGTCGACGGGCACGGCGGCGGTCTCGTACCGGGCCAGCGCGGCCCGGCGGTGCCAGTGCAGCGGCGAGATCATGGTGATCTCCTTGCTGGTCTCCAGCGCCATCGCGAACTCCTCGACGGCCGCCTGCGTCGTGCGCGCCTCATCCAGCGCCTCGGCGGCCAGGTCGACGTCCCGCTTCTCGATCGCCTCGGCCGCCTGCTCCAGGACGGTCGACAGCGCGTCCAGCACGCCGGACAGATGCTTGGCCGCGATCGTGAACGGGCTGGCGGGCATCAGCGCGACCGCCGCGACGCCGATGACACCCCCGGTGAGGGCGTCGGCCATGCGGTCGAGGCCGCCGGCGTTCTCGCCGGGCAGCAGCGTGGCCACCAGCACGGCCGAGGACCCCGCCTGCGCGACGAACAGCGCCCCTCCGTTGAGCAGCAGCGCGACGGCCATGGCCAGCCCGACGACCAGCGCGAGCTGCCAGGGCCCCGAGCCGATCCACGACACGAGCAGGTCGCCGACGCCGACGCCGAGGCTCACGCCGACCACCAGCTCGGCGACGCGCCGCAGCCGCTGGCCGAGCCCCACGCCGACGCAGATCAGCACGGAGATCGGCGCGAAGAACGGCCGGGCGTGCCCGAGCAGGTCGACGGCGACGATCCAGGCCAGCGCCGCGCCCACCGCGCACTGCACGATCGAGGGCGCCATAAGGCCGAATGTGCCCAGTCGTTCCCTTACGTGATCGCTGAGCCTCGTTCGCACCTTTCCACCTTGGCGGATCTTTGTGACATTGGGGTCACGTTTGCCCCGTGACATCCGGCTGAATCGCGGCCGGCGCGAGCCGCCTGCGGACGAACACGATGACCGCGACCACGACCGGCGTGGCCATCCACACGTACGTGGAGTTCTCGCCGACGCCGAAGGCCAGGACCGCGCTGGCCGCCCACAACACGCCGCACCCCCAGTACACCCAGGCCGAGGTGCCCATGCGCCGCCTGTTCGCGTTGCCGTTGAGCAGCCCCTGCGACAGGGCCAGCGTGAACAGCGCGCCCTGGCAGAACATCAGGATCGCCTCCGTCCCCGCGAACAGCGCCAGCGCGACCCCCTTGGACGCCTGGACGTCGACGTCCGTCGCCGACATCTCGCTCCACAGGTTCATCGTGTACGGCAGGAACGCCGAGAACAGCAGCAGCGGCACGTGCAGCAGCAGGACCGGCTGGGAGACCCGGTGGAGCTGGTCGAAGAGCGTGTGGTGGGCCCGCCAGCTGAACCACAGCATGAGGAAGGCCAGCACGAACGCCACGAAGGAGCCCTGGTGGTGGCCCAGGAAACCGGCGAGGTCACGGAAGTCCTCCTCGGCCGGGCGGGGGATCTCCAGGACGAGCAGCGTGATGGCGATCGCGAACACCGCGTCGCTGAACATCCCGACCCGCTCCGGGGTCATGCCGGGACGGGGAGCCGGTGGGGGGCTGGACACAGCGGGTCTCCGAGAATCGTGGGGGGTGACCAGCATAGAGCTCCGGACGTCCGGGGCTCACCCGTCCAGGAAGGCGTCCACCGCGTCCAGGAAGGCGGCCCGTTCGGTGGCGTGGACGAGGTGCCCGGCCTCGATCGTGACCAGTTCGGCGCCGGGGATCAGGCGGGCCAGCGCGGGGGCGTCGAACGGGCTCTGCCGCCCGCCCGACAGCACCAGCGTGGGCGCCGTGATCCTGCCCAGCTCGGCGGCCAGCGCCGGGTCGGGATCGACGATGTACGGCTCGGTCTGGTGCATCATCCGCCAGTCGAACCCGGTGGAGTCGTCCTCCACGAGAGGCTGCCGCCCCTCGATCGGGTACGGCGGCGTGACGTCCTCCAGCACCAGCCGCTCGACGCGTCCCGGGTGGCGCATGGCCACGTGGTAGGACACCATGCCGCCCAGCGAGTGCCCGACCAGCCGGACGCGGCCGAGGCCCACGTGGTCGAGGAGCGCCACGATGTCCTCGGCCATCGTGCCCACCGCGTACTCGCCGGGCCGGTCGCTGGCCCCGTGGCCGCGCAGGTCGGGGGCGAGGACGTGGTGGCGGGCGGCGAAGTGCTGGGTGATGCCGTTCCAGTCGTTGTGGTTCGCGGTCCTGCCGTGGACGAGGACCAGCGGGGGAGCGGCGGGGTCGCCCTCCTCGCGGTAGACGAGCTTGATGCCGTTGACGTGGGCTTCGCGAATCACATCCGGGAACACTACCTTCGGTGCTTTTGTGAGCTTCGAGGTTCCGCCGAGAGCTTGAGAGGCGAGCGCACCTTGACATCGCGGCGGCCGTTCATGGGCAGACATTGCCCATGAACCTCGCCGGGCCGCTCGGCTAGCGTCGCGACGGTGGGGAAGCCGGTACTGGAGAAGGGGCAACGCATGCCGGACCCGATTGAAGTGCGAAAGGTGCCGATCGAGAGCGTGACCGACGCCTCCGGGCTGTCACGGCTCATCGCGGACGGGGTGATCGAGGCGCGCCGGGTGCTCGCGGTGATCGGCAAGACCGAGGGCAACGGCGGCGTCAACGACTACACGCGCATCCTGGCCGACCGCGCCTTCCGCGAGGTCCTGGCCGAGCACGGCCACCCGTCCCCCGAGAGCGTGCCGCTGGTGTGGTCGGGCGGCACCGACGGCGTCCTCAGCCCGCACGCCACCGTCTTCGCCACCACGGCGGACGCCCCGGCCGGCGACGAGCCGCGCCTGTCGGTGGGCGTGGCGATGAGCGAGGTGATCCTGCCGGAGGACATCGGCCGCCCGGCGATGGTGGAGAAGGTGGCCGCCGGGGTGCGGGAGGCCATGAAGATCGCCGGCATCGACGACCCGCGCGACGTGCACTACGTGCAGACCAAGACGCCGCTGCTCACCCTGGCCACGATCACCGAGGCCAGGAGCCGCGGCCAGGACACCGCCATCGAGGAGACCGGCCCGTCGATGGACCTGTCCAACTCCACCACCGCGCTCGGCATCGCGGTCGCGCTCGGCGAGATCGACATGCCGGCCGCCGACCAGATCCACAAGGACCTGTCGCTGTACTCGTCGGTGGCCTCGTGCTCGTCCGGGGTGGAGCTGGACCGGGCGCAGATCGTGCTGGTGGGGAACGTGCGCGGCATCGGCGGGCGCTACCGCATCGGGCACAGCATCATGAAGGACGCGCTCGACGCCGACGGCATCTGGGACGCCATCAGGGACGCCGGTCTGCCGCTGCCCGACCGCCCCCACCCCTCCGACCTCGGCGGGCGGCTGGTCAACGTGTTCATGAAGTGCGAGGCCGACCCGTCGGGGCGGGTGCGCGGGCGGCGCAACATCATGCTGGACGACTCCGACGTGCACTGGCACCGGCAGATCAAGGCGGCCGTCGGCGGGGTGGCGGCCTCGGTCACCGGCGACCCCGCGGTGTTCGTCTCGGTGGCCGCCGTGCACCAGGGGCCCTCGGGCGGCGGCCCGGTCGCGGCCATCGCCGACCTCGGCTAGCGCCAGGGCATCACGCCCCGCACCGGCAGGACCGCGCCGGGAACCGGAGCGTGGGCAGCCGCGGGTAGTCTCATTCGCTGTGCCGACCATCCCGCAACCACTCGACCCCGACGACGACGGCAGCGCCGCTCCCGCGGTGGCCGCCGCCCTGGCCGCCTACGAGGCGGGCACGTGCGGCCCCGCCGACGTGCTGGCCGCCCTGAGCGGCGCGCGGCTGCTGGTGCCGGTGGTCGCCCTGCTGACCGAGTCCGAGGTCGGCGAGCACGGGCTGCGCCAGGAGAAGGAGAGCGAGATGGCGCTGCCCAAGCTCGTCGGCGCGGACGGCAGGCACGCGGTGCTCGCCTTCACCGGCACCGACGCGCTGACCAGGTGGCGCGAGGACGCCCGGCCCATCCAGACCGGCACGCTCCAGGTCTGCCGGGCGGCCGTGCACGAGGAGGCCGCGGCGGTCGTGGTCGACGTGGCCGGGCCGGTGCAGTTCGTGATCGAGGGCGAGGTGCTGCGGGCGCTGGCCGCGGTCGAGTCCGGCACCGTCGACCAGCTCAGCGGCGTCACCGTCGCCAGGATGGAGCCGGCCCCGCCCCGCCGCCGCTGGTTCTCCCGCAGAAGCGGCTGACACCGCCCTCCACGCGCCCGTCCCCGCGGACGGCCGGACGCGCCGACGCCCCCGGCCGGTGCAGGTCACCGGCCGGGGGCGTCCGCGGACGTCCTCAGGAGACGGTCAGGTAGAACCCGGTGTCGGCCGCCACGCCGTTGGCGAGCTGGCTGTAGACGGCGACCGCCCGGTAGTGGCCGCCGCAGATCGCCGCCCCACGCTGCACCGCCAGCGAACGCGGGTAGGTGGCCCGGCCCGTCGGCGTCACGTGGATCACCACGGCGCCGTCGTAGTCGATGTCCTCGCCGAGGATCACGCAGTAGGTCCCGCGGAACAGGCGCTTGACCTCCTCGACGTTCTTGCTGTCGGCCACCGTGCCGTCCGCCTCGACGACGGCCGAGGCCTGGGCGTACGGGGTGTCCGCGTGCGCCGCCGCCGGAGTCAGGACGGCGGCCGCGGCGAGCGCGGCGACGGCGGCGCGCCGGATGATGTTCATATCGGGTGCTCCTTCGGTTCTCGGATCAGGAGATGGTCAGGTCGAAGCCGCCGTCGGCGAGCCGGCCGGTGCTGGTGTCGTAGACGCCGACGGTGATGGTGTTGGTCTCGTGGCAGGTCGCCGACGGGCTCCGGTAGGCGATGAACGGCAGGCGGCGGGGCGCCCGCGGAGTGATCTGGATCACCGCGGCGGACGTGGTGACGTGCTTGTCGACCATCACGCAGTAGCGGCCGGTCGAGGCCCGCCACGTCTTGAGGATGTTCTTGCCGTTGTTCAGCTCGCCGTCCGCGTCGACGATCGCCGCGGCCCGCGCGTACGGGGCCTGCAGGTCGGCGTACGCGGCGGGGCCGGTCATGATGAGGCTTGCGGCGCTCAGCGCGAGGCCGCCGGCCAGGATGCCACGGAACATGGGTCTTCCTCTCGGTCACTCTTCCGGGGGGGCCACGACAGAAAGTAGGTTCCCGACGACCCTCCGGAGCGCGTGCCACCCCGGCCCGGACGATCAAAGTTCCTTGGGGGATCGCCCCCGAACCCATGACCGCCGGAGTGCGTCGTGGCCCACCGTCCGGGGCGCGAAGGCCCGCCGGGGCGCGGCTTCCCTCTTGGCGAGCGCCATACCCGGACCGCCCGGCGCGATCCCGGGACGGCCGCCGGGCCGCCGCATTAAGGTCGGCTCGTGGTCGCACTGATGGCGCTGCTCGGTCTGGTCGCCGGACGCCAGGTCAGGGCCCTGGCCGACTCCTACGACGACCTCGCGCCCCCGCCGCCCTGGCCGCCCGGCGTGGAAGTGCTGACCGCCGCCGTGACGGCCCTGACCGCCTGGCTCGCCGGGCCGCCGTACGCCGGTCTCGCGCTGGCCGGCACGGCGCTGGCGGTCATCGACTGGCGCACCACCCTGCTGCCCGACGCGATCACGCTGCCCGCGTACCCGATCATCGCACTGACCCTGCTCCCCACCGGGGAGCTGCCGCGCGCGCTCCTTGGCGCGGCGGCGCTGGCGGCCGTCTACGGCCTGCTGTGGTTCGCCCGGCCCGACGCGATGGGGCTCGGCGACGTCAAGCTGGCCGGCCTCATCGGCATGGCGGCGGCCGCGACGAGCTGGCAGGCGTGGGTGGCCGCGGCGTTCGCCGGGCAGGCGCTCGGCGCGCTGTACGCGGTGGCGCTGCTGCTCACCCGGCGGGGTGACCGGCACACCCAGTTCCCTTTCGGGCCGTTCATGCTGCTCGGGGCTTTTGTGGTGCTCTGTCTCGGCTGGTGAACGACGGACATCCCACCCGGCCGCACGTGGAAGACTTGGAGTCATGTTGCGCTGGTTGACGGCCGGAGAGTCCCACGGCCCCGAACTCGTTGCCATCCTCGAAGGACTGCCCGCCGGGGTCGAGGTGACCACGGCCGCGATCGACGAGGCCCTGCGCCGCCGGCGGCTCGGCTACGGCCGCGGCGCCCGGATGAAGTTCGAGCAGGACCAGGTCACGATCGTCGGCGGCGTACGCCACGGCCGCACCATGGGCAGCCCGGTCGCCGTCCGCGTCGGCAACACCGAGTGGCCCAAGTGGGAGAAGGTCATGTCGGCCGACCCGGTCGACCCGGCCGAGCTGGAGGGCCTGGGCCGCAACGCGCCGCGGTCCCGCCCCCGCCCCGGCCACGCCGACCTGGCCGGCATGCAGAAGTACGGCTTCGACGACGCCCGCCAGGTGCTCGACCGGGCCAGCGCCCGCGAGACCGCCGCCCGCGTCGCGCTCGGCGAGGTCGCCAGGCGCTTCCTGAAGCAGGCGCTCGGCGTCGACATCCTCAGCCACGTCACCTCCATCGGCGGCGCGCAGACGCCCACCGAGATCCTGCCCGGCCCCGGCGACCTGTCCAGGATCGACGAAGACCCGGTCCGCTGCTCCGACGCCGAGGGCAGCGCCGCCATGGTCGCCGTGATCGACCAGGCCCACAAGGACGGCGACACGCTCGGCGGCGTCGTCGAGGTGCTCGCCTACGGCCTGCCGCCCGGCCTGGGCAGCTACACCCACTGGGACCGCCGGCTCGACTCCCGGCTCGCCGCGGCCCTCATGGGCATCCAGGCGATCAAGGGCGTCGCGGTCGGCGACGGCTTCGAGACCGCCCGGCGGCCCGGCTCGCGCGCCCACGACGAGATCGAGTACACCGCCGCGAGCGGCGTCAAGCGCGTCACCAACCGCGCGGGCGGCGTCGAGGGCGGCATGACCAACGGCGAGGTCCTGCGGGTCAGCGCCGCCATGAAGCCCATCTCCACCGTGCCGAGGGCCCTGGCCACCATCGACGTCAAGACCGGCGAGGCCGCCAAGGCCCACCACGAGCGCTCCGACGTGTGCGCCGTCCCGGCCGCGGGCATCGTGGCCGAGGCCATGGTCGCGCTGGTGCTGGCCGACGCGGCCCTGGAGAAGTTCGGCGGCGACTCGGTGGAGGAGGTCGCCCGCAACCTGTCCGGCTACCTCTCCTCGATGGTGATCAAGTGACGGCCTCGCGGCGCGAACGAGAAGAGGTGAGCGACCAATGACCAGAGCCGTGCTCATCGGCCCGCCCGGATCCGGCAAGACCACGCTCGGACGGCTGCTCGCCGAGCGGCTCGGCGTCGCCTTCCGCGACACCGACGCCGACGTCGAGGCCGTGGCCGGCAAGCCGGTCGCCGACATCTTCGTCGAGGACGGCGAGGCCCGCTTCCGCGAGCTGGAGCACGAGGCCGTGCGCCGCGCCCTGGCCGAGCACGACGGCGTCCTGTCGCTCGGCGGCGGCGCCGTGCTCAACGAGGAGACCCAGGCCCTGCTCGCCGGTCACCACGTGGTCTACCTCCAGGTGGGCCTGGCCGACGCGGTCCAGCGGGTCGGCCTCGCCTCGGCCAGGCCGCTGCTCGTGCTCAACCCGCGCAGCCAGCTCAAGAAGCTGATGGAGGAGCGGCGGCCGGTCTACGAGCGGCTGGCCGTCGTCACGCTCGCCACCGACAAGCGCGAGCCCGGCGAGCTCGCCGACGAGATCCTGGAGGGCCTGCCGGCATGACCGCGACGCGGATCTCCGTCTCCGGCGACAGCCCCTACGACGTCGTGGTGGGCAGCGGCGTGCAGGCCGAGCTGCCGGGCCTGTTCAGGCCGGGTGTGCGCACGGTCGCCGTCGTCCGCCCGCAGGGCCTGCCCGAGCTGTCCCGCCCGGTTCTCGCGGCGCTGGCCGAGGCCGGCTACGAGGTGGCCGACCTGCCCGTCCCCGACGGCGAGGCGTGCAAGACGCCCGAGGTGGCCGCCGGCCTGTGGTCCGCGCTCGGCCGCCACGGCCTGACCCGCTCCGACGCCGTCGTCGGCGTGGGCGGGGGCGCGACGACCGACCTGGCCGGGTTCGTGGCCGGCACCTGGCTGCGCGGCGTGCAGGTCGTGCTCGTGCCGACGACGCTGCTGGCCATGGTCGACGCCGCCGTCGGCGGCAAGAACGGCATCGACACCCCCGAGGGCAAGAACCTGGTGGGCACGTTCCTGCCGCCCGCCGGGGTGCTCTGCGACCTGGCCGTGCTGCCCGGCATGCCGAAGGCCGACTACGTGGCGGGGCTCGCCGAGATCGTCAAGGGCGGCTTCATCGCCGATCCGGAGATCCTCGCGCTCGTCGAGGCCGACCCCGAGGGCGCCACCAGGCCCGACGGCCCCCACACCCGCGAGCTGATCGAGCGCAAGATCCGCGTCAAGGCCGACGTCGTGGGCGCCGACCTGCGCGAGCAGGGCCTGCGCGAGATCCTCAACTACGGCCACACGCTCGCCCACGCCATCGAGCGCGACGAGCACTACACGATCCGCCACGGCGAGGCCGTCGCCGTCGGCATGGTCTACGCCGCCGAGCTGTCCCGGCTGTCCGGCCGCGCCGACCTGGTGGGCCGCACCCGCGCGATCCTCACCTCCGTGGGCCTGCCGGTCTCCTACCGCGCCGACGCCTGGCCGCGGCTGCGCGACCACATGCGGCTGGACAAGAAGAACCGCGGCGCCAAGCAGCGCTTCGTCGTCCTCGACGACCTGGCCAGGCCCGCCCGGCTCGAAGACCCCGCCGAAGAGCTGCTCGAAGCCGCCTACAAGGAGATCGCGCGATGATCCTCGTGCTCAACGGCCCCAACCTGAGCAGGCTCGGCACCCGCGAGCCCGACGTCTACGGGGCCGAGACGCTTGAGGACCTCGCCGAGCTGTGCCGCGACACCGGCCGCAAGCTCGGCGAGCACGTCGAGGTGCGCCAGACCGACGACGAGGCCGAGCTGATCGGCTGGCTGCACGAGGCCGCCGACGGCCGCATCCCCGTCGTGCTCAACCCGGCCGCCTTCACCCACTACTCCTACGCCGTGCGCGACGCCATCGCCCAGCGCACCGCCCCGCTCGTCGAGGTGCACATCAGCAACCCCGCGGCCAGGGAAGAGTTTCGCCACACCTCGGTCGTCGCCGGGGTGGCGACGGGCACGATCGCCGGATTCGGACTACAGTCCTACGTCCTGGCGCTACACGCTATCGCGGAGATGAACAGCAGCTCATGAGGCAATACAAGTCCTTCGTCGCCCTCGGGGACAGTTTCACGGAAGGACTGAACGATCCAGGCCCCGACGGGCACTACCGCGGCTGGGCCGACCGGGTCGCCGAACGGCTCGCCGCGGACGACCCGGCGTTCCGCTATGCGAACCTGGCCGTCCGCGGCAAGCTGCTCGACCAGATCATCGCCGAGCAGGTGCCGAGGGCCGTCGAGATGGGCCCCGACCTGGTGAGCTTCTGCGCAGGCGGCAACGACCTGCTGCGGCCGGGCAGCGACCCCGACGTGATGGCCAAGCGCCTGTCCCGCGCGGTGCGCGACCTGCGGGCCGGAGGCGCGGACGTGCTGCTGTTCACCGGGGTCGACCCGCGTGACACGCCGCTGATGCGGCGTCTGCGCGGCCGGTTCGCCATCTTCTACCTGCACATCCGCTCCATCGCCGACCTCTACGGGTGCCGGCTGGTCGACCAGTGGTCGATGCAGGGGCTGCGCGACTGGCGGGCCTGGAGCGCCGACCGCCTGCACATGAACGAGGACGGACATCGGCTGGTGGCCGCCCGCGTGCTCGACGTGCTAGGGGTGCCGTTCGACGACTGGCGCAAGGAGTGGCCGGAGCGCATGGTCGACCCTCGGGCGCGGCGCCGCGAGGACGCCCTGTGGATCCGCGAGCACCTGATGCCGTGGATGTCCCGCCGCCTGCGCGGCACCTCCTCCGGCGACGGCCTCACCCCGAAGCGCCCCGACCTCACCCCGTTCTAGCTTTCCCGCCGCCGGGTCAGGGCCTTTTCCCGTACGGCTTCGCCTGGTCGGCCCACCCGCCGTACTCCGGCCCGGGGCCGTCCAGGAAACGCCCGCTGACCCTTCACCGGCGGGCCGCCGCGACGCGAGCCCGCCTCGCCCCTCTCCGTGGTGTGCCGTGACCTGCCTGAAAAGGTCAGGACTCGGTGGACAGGCGCTTGAGGGCGGCGCGGGGGACGGCCGGGTCGGTGGTGCGCCAGAAGGGCGGCAGCGAGCCCAGGAGGAAACCGCTGTAACGGGCCGTGGCCAGGCGCGGGTCGAGGACCGCGATGACGCCCTTGTCGTTCTGGGCGCGCAGCAGCCGGCCGGTGCCCTGGGCCAGCAGCAGGGCCGCGTGGTTGGCGGCCACCGCCATGAATCCGTTGCCGCCGCGCGCCGCCACGTGGCGCTGGCGGGCCGAGGTGAGCGGGTCGTCGGGACGCGGGAACGGGACCCGGTCGATGATGACCAGCCGCAGCGACGGCCCCGGGACGTCGACCCCCTGCCACAGCGACAACGTGCCGAACAGGCAGGTCGGCTCGTCCTCGGCGAACTGCTTGACCAGCAGCATGGTGGAGTCGTCGCCCTGGCACAGCAGCGGCACGTCGAGCCGCTCGCGCAGCGCCTCGGTGGCGGCCTTGGCGGCCCGCATCGAGGAGAACAGCCCCAGCGTGCGCCCGCCGGCCGCCTCGATCAGCTCGGTGATCTCGTCGAGATACTGCTCCGGAAGCCCGTCGCGGCCCGGCTGGGGGAGGTGTTTGGCGACGTAGAGGATGCCGGCGCGCGGGTGGTCGAACGGCGAGCCGACGTCGATGCCCTGCCAGCGCTTGCTGTCGCCCAGCCCCCACTGCGCGGCCAGCCCCTCGAACGTGCCGCCGAGGGCGAGCGTGGCGGAGGTGAGCACCACCGTGCGCTCGCCGAACAGCCGGTCGCGCAGCATGCCGCTCACGCTCAGCGGCGCGACCCGCAGCATGGGCGGACGGCGGTCGGTGGCGCCGTCGAGCCAGACCACTTCGGCGCGGTCGGCCTCGGAGGCGTGGCCGTAGGCGTCGAGCATGCGGACGGCGGTGTCGTGCACCTCGTCGAGCGCGGTGAAGGCGGCCTTGCGCTGGCCCGCCTTGTCGGGGTCGTCCTTGTCGGCGTTGCGCGGGCCCATGGCGGTGACGCAGCGCCAGGCGGTGTCGCGGATGAGCTGCAGCGTGAGCCCGAGCACCTGCGGCAGCTCGTCGATGCGGCCGGGCGGCGCGGCGGCCAGCAGCGCCTTGAGGTCTTCGCCCGCCTCCATGAGCTGGTCGGCGAGCGGCTGCTCGATCAGCCGGCCGACGCGGCGCACGGCCAGCATCACCGACGCCTCCGACAGCTCGGCGGTGACCACCGAGGTCACCCGGTCAACCAGCTCGTGGGCCTCGTCGACGACGACGACCTCGTGCTCGGGCAGCACCGGCAGGTCGCCCATGGCGTCGATGGCCAGCAGCGCGTGGTTGGTCACCACGACGTCGACCTCGCCCGCGCGCGCCCTGGCCAGCTCGGCGAAGCACTCGGGGCCGCTCGGGCAGCGGGTGGCGCCCAGGCACTCCTGCGCGCTCACCGAGAACTGCCGCCAGGCCTGCTCGCTCACCCCGGGCACCAGCTCGTCGCGGTCGCCCGTCTCGGTCTCGTCGGCCCACTCCTGGATGCGCTGGACCATGCGGCCGGTGGCGCTCACCTCGCGCGGGTCGAAGAGCTGGTCCTGCTCGTCCTCCTCGGGCCAGCCCGCCGTCGCCTTGTAGCGGCACAGGTAGTTGCGCCGGCCCTTGAGGATGGCGAACGTCGGCTCGTGCGGCAGCTCCTTGCCCAGCGCTTCGGCCAGCCGGGGCAGGTCGCGGTCGACGAGCTGGCGCTGCAGCGCGATGGTGGCCGTGGAGATCACGACGGGCGTGTCGCTGTCCATGGCGTGCCGGATCGAGGGCACCAGGTACGCCAGCGACTTGCCGGTGCCCGTGCCCGCCTGGACGGCCAGGTGCTCCTCGTCGTCGATGGCCTTCTGGACGGCCTTGACCATGGTGATCTGGCCTTGCCGTTCGCTCCCTCCGAGAGCGCCGACCGCGATGCTGAGCAGTTCGTCCGTTGACGGGAGATGGGAGTCCGGCACGGTCGTCAACGGTACCCGCAATCCCGGGCCGACGCGCCGGACGCGGTGTGTTCGGCCATGCGCATCCCGGCGTTCACGGGCCCCTTTCGCGGGTCGCGTGGCACACTGTCGATCGGAACTCCAACTGGTCAGGACGATCTTGCTCGTGTGGTCAGTGGGGTTTACGGTCTCAGTGGTGAGACCGTTTAGGTAGGGTTTTCCGGGGTTGAGTGGACGAATAAAGGCTGGTTAAAGCAGTATGTCTGCCATGTCGGAAGTTGTCCCGTTGCCGTCGTTCGGCGAAGTCTTCTTCGATGCACGAGGTCAGGAGCGGTGCCTCCGGGTCACGTGGCATGAGGGCACGTTGGTCCTCAGCCTGTGGCGAGGGGAGATGTGCACAGCGAGCTTCCGCATGCCGATGGAGGACGTCGGCAGGCTGCTCGACACGCTCGACGACGGCTTCGCCGAGGCCACGGGCGAGCAGCCCGCGGTGCCCGCGGCCGATCCGGGCACCGAGGTCATGCCGGGCACCGGCACGTACCACCGGCCGTCCCACCACGCCCAGCAGCAGCCTCCGTCCGCGCTCGACGAGCGGCCCACCGCGTCGTTGTCGCCCAACGACGTGCTGGTGGCGCGCGGCCCGGCGCCGCAGGACAAGCTGGTGGCCTCCTACAGCGAGACCACCGGGCCCAGGGAGACGCCGTCGTACGGCGAGCGCAACCCCTTCACCGGCCCCCAGTACGTGGAGCAGCCCGCCGCCCAGTACCCCGGCGACCCGCACAGCGGCGCCCACTACACCGGCGACCC
Organism: Nonomuraea sp. NPDC051191; assembly: GCF_044455665.1. Lineage (NCBI taxonomy): Bacteria > Bacillati > Actinomycetota > Actinomycetes > Streptosporangiales > Streptosporangiaceae > Nonomuraea > Nonomuraea sp. NPDC051191. The sequence goes on from NZ_JBITEZ010000002.1 coordinate 299,871, forward strand.
GTTCAGCGGCCCGCAGTACACGGGCGATCCGCTGAGCGGCCCCCAGTACACGGGTGACGCCTACAGCGGCCCGCAGTACACGGGTGACCCGCTGAGCGGCCCCCAGTACGCCGGCGACCCCTTCACCGGTCCCCAGTACGTCGACAGCAGCGAGCCGGTCTACCAGCTCCCCGGTGACCAGCGCCGCCCGCAGCCGCTGAGCACCGACCCGCTCGGCTTCCCGTCCCAGGCCGCCGACCCCTTCCCGCCGGCCCAGCAGTACCACTCGGACTCGTACGGCTCCTACCAGCAGCCGGCTTCCCCATCTCCGTCCCAGCCTCAGGCCCAGGCCCAGAGCACGGCCGGGCTCGGCACGCCCATGCACGGCATCCCCGGCGCGGGCCGCAGGCACAACCCCGCGCCCGCCCAGGACTCCTACCGCGCGGCCGACACCTACCAGGGCTACCAGCAGTCCCCGCCGCCCAACCCGGTGGACCCGCTGCTGGCGCTCGGCCGCCAGGAGTACCCGCCGCAGTCGTCCGACCCGAACATGGGCCGCCCTTATGTCGGCGACCCCCTGTTCTCGACCGGCGAACGCCTGCGCCCCGACCAGCAGCAGGACTACGACGACGGGCGCGACCGCCGGGAGTGGTGACACCCTCCTCCCGCCCGCCCGGTACGCTCTCGGCATCCACCCGGGTGAGCTGGAGGAGCGTCCTTGAATCCGACCATGGGCCTGCAACTGCTGCTGATGGCCGGTGGCGCGGTCGCGGTGGCGGCCGTGGCGCGGCGGCGGGGCTGGCCGGCCCCGTTGTTGCTGGTCGCGGCCGGGTTGCTGGTCTCGCCGCTGGTGCCGTCGGTGCCGTTGCAGCCCGAGCTGGTGCTGTTCGTGTTCCTGCCGCCGCTGCTCTACTCGGCCGCGCTCGACAGCTCCTACCTGCGCCTGCGTGACGTCAAGCGGGCCGTGGCGCTGCTGTCGATCGGCCTGGTGCTGTTCACCACGGCCGTGGTGGGGCTGGTCGTCCACCTGCTGCTGCCGCAGCTCCCGCTCGCCGCAGCGTTCGCGCTCGGCGCGATCATCGCGCCGCCCGACGCCGTGGCGGCCGTCGCCGTGGGCCGGCGGCTCGGGCTGCCGCGCAGGTCGCTGACGATCCTCATCGGCGAGAGCCTGTTCAACGACGCCACGGCGCTGACGGCCTACCGGGTGGCCATCGGGGCGGCCGTGGGCGGCAGCATCGACCTGCTCCAGGGCGTGGCGCAGTTCCTGTTCGCGGCGCTGGGCGGGGTGGCGATCGGGCTGGCGCTGGCGTTCGTGTTCGCGTGGGTGTTCCAGCACACCCGCGACTCGCTGGTCGAGAACACGCTGATGTTGCTGATCCCGTTCGCGGCCTACCTCGCGGCCGAGTCCGTGCACGTCTCCGGGCTGGGTCCCGAGCCGGTGCACGCCTCGGGCGTGATCTCCGTCGTGGTCGTCGGCCTCTACCTGGGCAACCGCATGCACCAGCGGGGGTTCGGCACCCGGCTGGTGTCCGACGCCGTGTGGAAGGTCACCGACTTCTTCCTGGAGTCGATCGTCTTCGCCCTCATCGGGCTGCAGCTCGTGACCGTGGTCAAGGGCATCACCGGCTACGGCCCCTGGCAGGTGGCCGGATACGCGCTGGCGGTGCTCGGGGTGACGATCGTGTCCAGGTTCGTGTGGGTGTTCGCCTTCACCCCGCTGGTCAAGCTCGTACGGCGGGGCGCGTCGCCGCCCAGCCCGCAGCAGACGGTGATCCTCGGCTGGGCCGGCATGCGCGGCGTGGTGTCGCTGGCGGCGGCCTTCTCCATCCCGCCGGAGATCCCGGCCCGCGACCGGGCCATGCTGCTCTTCCTGACGTTCACCACGGTGATCGGCACCCTGCTGATCCAGGGCATGACGTTCCCCGCGCTGATCAGGAAGCTGCGCGTGTCGAGCGAGCAGGAGCGCTACGAGGACACGCTGGCCGAGGCGGCCGCCCAGCAGGCCGCGCTGGAGGCGGGCCTGGCCGAGCTCGAACGGCTGGTCCAGCAGGAGGGCGAGCCCGACGAGATCAAGAAACAGGTCATCGACCAGCTCAAGGAGAAGTCGTGGCGGCGTTCGCTGACCGCGTGGGAACGTCTGGGCGGCGGCACCGCCCAGGGCGGCGCCGAGACCCCCAGCAGCCTCTACCGGCGGCTGCGCCGTGACATGCTCACGGCCGAGCGTGAGGTGTTCGTGCGGCTGCGCGACGAGCGCCGCCTCGACGACGAGGTGCTGCGCGAGGTGATGGCCCAGCTCGACTTCGAGGAGGCCATCCTCGAACGCTGACCCCGACAGACGCCTTCCTCAGAGCCGCCGCCCTGCGCGTGCAGGGCAGGGCAGGTTAGGGTCTTGCGAGGTCAGCCCATCTGGTTGTCCACGAAGCACCAGCGCCAGCTCTCGCCCGGTTCGTACGACTGCATCACCGGGTGCGTGGTCTCGTGGAAGTGCTTGGTCGCGTGCTTGTTGGGCGAGGAGTCGCAGCAGCCGATGTGGCCGCACTCGAGACAGCGCCGCAGGTGCACCCACCGGCTGCCGATGGCCAGGCACTCCTCGCAGCCCTCAGGGGTCTTCGCCGCCGGGTCGTCGGCCTGGGAAAGATGCTCGCACATTGCCATGAACCAGATCCTAGAACGCGGGCGTCGTCCTCTGCCGTCCGGACCTCTTGTGCGTGTCCTGACCAGCGACGACATCCGGAGGACCGCTGCCAGGCGCGCGGTTCGCAGGGTGGTCGATCAGACTTCTTCTCAGGGGCCCGCACCCAAGGGGAGCGAGAAGTCATGACCGATGTGTTCGCGAAGTGTCGTCTGCCCGAGTATCGGCCGGTCAAGGATCTGGGCGTCTATCCCTACTACCACCCCGTCGAGGAGCGGCCGGGCGACGGGGAGGTGGTGGTCGGCGGGCGGGTGCTGGTGCAGGCCGGGTCCAACGACTACCTCGGGCTGTCGGGGGATCCCCGCGTCAAGGAGGCGGCCGTCGCGGCGGTCCGGCGATTCGGGACGGGCAGCGGCGGGTCGCGGCTGGCGAACGGCTCCCTCGCGCTGCACGAGGAGCTGGAGGCGCGGCTCGCCGCGTTCCTCGGGCGTCCGGCGGTCATGGTGACCAGCGCGGGCTACCTGGCCAACCTCGCACTGGGCGCGCTGCTGGGGCCGGGCGACGTGGTGATCGGCGACCGGCTGGTGCACGCCTGCCTCATCGACGCCGTACGCCTGGGCGGGGCCCGCTTACGCCGCTACCGGCACAACGACCTGGACCACCTGGAACGCCTGCTGGACGCGTGCGACCCGGACGCCGGCCGGATGATCGTGACAGAAGGCATGTTCTCCACCTCCGGGGACGTGTGCGACCTGCCGGGCATCGCCAAGCTCGCCCGCGCGTACGGCGCCCGCGTCGTGATGGACAGCGCGCACGACGTCGGCCTGCTCGGGGACGGCGGACGCGGCGCCGCCGAGGCGCACGGCCTGGAGGAAGCCGTGGACGTGCAGACCATCACCTTCTCCAAGTCGCTCGGCACGGTCGGCGGCGCCGTCGCGGGGCCGGAGGAGATCATCCTCTACCTGCGTCATCACGCGCGGTCCATGGTGTTCACCGCCGCGCTGCCCCCGGCCTGCGCCGCCGCGGCGCTGGCCGCCCTGGACATCGTCGCGGCCGAGCCCGAACGGCGACGGCGGCTGCGCGCGGCGGCCGGGCGGTTGAGCGGCGAGCTGGCGGGGCTGGGGTACGCGGTCGTGCCGTCGGAGCGTCCGGTCATCGCCGTGGCGGTGGGGGAGGACCTGCTGTGCTTCCGGTTGTGGCGGGAGTTGTTCGACGAAGGGGTGTTCACCACGGCCATGGTGTCGCCGGGGGTGCCGCCGGGGCGGGCGCTCATCCGGGTCAGCATCACCGCCACCCACACCGACGCGCAGCTCGACCGCATCACGGCCGCCTTCGCGTCCGCCGGCCACCGATCGGGCCTCCTGTCCTGACCGTCCGGACGCCCCGACCCGGGCCCTCCCCGGTGGACGGGAGGTACAGCTATGATCCCAGGGCGGTACGGCTGGTGTGTGGTGGAGATCAGGGGATTCCCAGGGGTTCGGGGCCGCCGCGTGCCCAGGAGCGCTGGGTAAGGTCGAGGTATGCGACTCATCAAGAGCCGGTTCGTTCCCCTGGCGCTCTTCGCCGTATGCGTCCTGGCCGCCGGGTGCGGCGAGGTCAACGACACGATCGACAAGGCCCAGGCGTGCCTGGAGGCGCCGAAGATCGTCACCGACCTGGCCGCCAAGGTCAAGGACCTCACCGACGACCCCAAGGCCATGGACAAGGCGCTCGACGACGCCGCGGGCAAGCTCAACGACGTGGCCGACAAGGCCGCCAACACCACGCTCAAGCAGGCCAGCGAAGATCTTGCCAAGACTTTGAGTGGGATCGACGTGCAGAACGTCAACGACGCCGTCGACGCGGCCCAGAAGGTGGCCGGCGAAGCGGTCGACTACGCGCGGCAGGTCGCCAAGGCGTGCAGCTGAAATCCCGGCTTCTCTAGGGGAAAAGGGGACGAATTACCATATAAGGCATGGAGCCCGACCCGCGTTTCACCTTGGCCAACGAACGCACCTTTCTCACGTGGCTGAGCACGGCGCTGGCGCTCAGCGCGGGCGGGGTGGCCATGGCGGCGGTCCCCGCGGACGTGTTCGTGCCGTGGGTCCGCACAGTGCTGGCCGTCATGCTCGTGTCGCTGTCCGCGCTGGCCGCGGGCATGGCCTATCCGCGCTGGCGCAACATCCAGCGCGCCCTGCGCAACCAGGCGCCGCTCCCGCCACCCGCCCTCGCGGCCGTCTTCGGGTACGGCGTCGCCACCGTCGCCGTCATCGCCCTCGTCCTCATCATCCTGTCGGTGTAGATGTCACAGGAGATCTGGGACGAGGGCCTGCAGAGCGAGCGCACCCGGCTCGCCTGGGTGCGTACCGCCATGGCGCTGGCCACGGGCGGGCTCGGCGCCGCCGGGCTCGCGGTGCGCCACGGCCTGCCCGCCGTGGCCGTCGCGGGGTTCGCGCTGGCCGCGCTCTGCGGCGCCGTCCTGCTGATCAGGACCGGGGTGCGGTTCCGCCGGGTCCAGGAGGCCCTGCACGGCGGACGGCCCATCGACGCGGGTCTCGACGCGTTGTTCGCCTGGCTCGGCACCCTCAGCGTCGTGCTGGGGGCTGCCACCTTCGTGCTCACGGTTCGGTGACCCCCGGCTTGCGGCAGGCGGGAGGGGAGGCGGACACTCGTAGGGAGGGGGTGACCTCAGTGGAGGAAGAACGCAGGACCCTGCCCTTGGAGTGCCGCGGCTGCTGGCACGTCTGGGAAGAGGACTACCTCGTCAGGCACGTCGACGACGAGCACGGGAACGCCGCCGAGATCTGGCTCAGGGACGGGTTGGTGGTGCCGCCGCCGTCGTCCGGGGTGATCTGCCCGCATTGCGGCTGTCAGCAGACCACCACGTTCCCGGCCGGGTATCTGGCCCGTCATCCGGAGCTTTTCCGGGCGGCCGAACCCGGCGTGCCGGACGCGACGCCGCTGCTCAGCCCGGTTCCGCCGCGACGTCCGTACTGACGCCGGTCCCGGAGGTGGGCGGACAAGTAGCGAAAATCGCCGGTAAACCATGACACTTGGTGAGCGTTTCGTAGCTTGAAGTGTCATAAATTACGCCTTGCGGAGGCGCGCGGTCAGGCGCAGACTCAGGTCTAGACCACCTAGACCACCGAATCCCAGCCGGGGGTGATCCTCGTGCGCGACGGGTTCGAGACCCGCGAGACCTGGCCCTTCGAGTGCCTTCGCTGTCTGCGTGTCTGGGAGGAGGAATTCGTCGTCCGGCATTTCGCCGACGACCACGGCAACGAGGTCGAGATCTGGCTCAGCTCCGGCGTTGCCGTGCAACCTCCCTCGTCGGGCGCGTGCTGCCCGGGATGCGGCGGCTATCACGTGACGTCGTTCCCCAGCGGTTACCTGGCCAGGCACCCCGAGCTGCGGCCTGAGCCGGAAGTGCTGCCCGCGCTGCTGCCCGAGCTCACGCCCGGGTTCGGCACGGCGTCCGGCCCGCCGCTGGAGGAGCGGAAGGCGCCCCTGCCCGGGGCGCCCCTGGCCGGCCGGTTGCTCGTTGCGATCGGGGTGCCCGTCGCCCTGTTCATCGGGTACGAGCTTTACCGGAGCCTCGTGGCCGTCACGCCCGTCCACCATTAGCCCGCCGCCCGCGCGGCGGGCCGATGGTGTCCCGGATCACTGACTCAGGCTCTCCAGCCAGGCCCGATGCAGCCCGGCGAAGCGGCCCGAGGCGGCGATGAGCCGGTCGGGCGGCCCGTCCTCGACGACCTGGCCGGCCTCCATCACCAGCACCCGGTCGGCGATCTCCACCGTCGAGAGCCGATGGGCGATGATCAGCGCGGTGCGGTCGGCGAGGATCGTGCGCAGCGCCCGCTGCACCAGCCGCTCGCTCGGCACGTCGAGGCTGGAGGTGGCCTCGTCGAGGATGAGCACCGCGGGGTCGGCGAGGAACGCCCTGGCGAACGCGATGAGCTGCCGCTGGCCCGCCGACATGCGTCCGCCGCGCTTGCCGACCTCGGTGTCGTAACCGTCGGGCAGGCCGGCGACGAACTCGTGCGCGCCGATCGCCTTGGCCGCCTCGCGGACCTGGCGGTCGGTGGCGTCCGGCCGGCCGAACCTGATGTTGTCCGCGACCGTGCCGCTGAACAGGAAGTTCTCCTGCGTCACCATGACCACGGCCTGGCGGAGCGTCGTCTCGTCCAGGTCGCGCAGATCGACCCCGTCGAGCAGGACGCGGCCCGCGGTCGGGTCGTAGAAGCGGGAGATCATCTTGGCCAGCGTGGTCTTGCCCGCGCCGGTCGCGCCGACCAGCGCCACGCTCTGCCCGCCGGGGATCGTCAGGTCGAGGCCGGGCAGGATCGGCATCTCCTCGACGTAGGCGAACCGCACGTCCTCGAAGCGGACCATGCCGCGGGCCGGCTGGGGCAGCGGCTCGGGCCGCCGCGGCTCCGGCACGCCCGGCTCCTCCTCCAGCACCCCGGACAGCTTCTCCAGGGCCGCGCCCGCCGACTGCAGGGTGTTGTAGAACTGGCTGAGCTCCTGCATCGGCTCGTAGAACTGCCGCAGGTACAGCAGGAACGCGGCCAGCACGCCGACGGTGACCTCGTCGTTGATGGCCAGGTAGCCGCCGTAGAGCAGCACCCCGCCCACGGTCAGGTTGCCGATCAGCTTGATGCCGAACATGAACTCCGCGCCCAGCAGCATGCTGCGCGCGTTGGCGTCCCGGTAGTCGTCGTTGAGCTGGGCGAAGATCTCCTGGTTGCGCGGCTCCCGGCGGAACGCCTGCACCGCGCGGATGCCGGTCATCGACTCCACGAAGTGCACGATCACCAGGGCCACCGTCTCCCGCGTCCGCCGGTAGACGATCACCGACTGGCGCCGGAACCACCGCGTGAACAGCAGCAGCAGCGGCAGCGGGACCAGCGCCACCAGGCCGAGGTGCACGTCGAGGATCAGCAGCAGGCCGGCCGTGCCGAACATCGTCAGCACCGCCTTGACCAGCCCGTCGAAGCCCGACTGGAGCAGCTCGGAGATGGCCTCGATGTCGGAGGTCAGCCGGGAGATGACCCGGCCCGAGGTGTACTTCTCGTGGAAGCTGAGCGACAGCCGCTGGAAGTGGTCGAACACCCGCCTGCGCAGCTCCAGCAGCACGCTCTGGCCGATCTTCCCCGACAGGCGCAGGAACGCCTTCCGGGTGAGCGCCTGCGTGACGGCCGCGGCCAGGATCACCCCGACCACGATCAGCAGGATTCTCGGCCCGGACCCTCTGGTCATCGGCGGGATGCCGTCGTCGATCCCCACCTTGACCAGGTACGGGATCGCGAGCGCAGCGGCGTTCGAGACGACGATGATCGCTGTGAGCAGCGCGATGGGCTTGCGGTACGGGCGCAGCAGGTCGCCGAGCAGCCTGCGGGAGCGCTCCCGCAGAAGCACCGAGACCTTCTCCGGCAGTTCGTCCTGCTCCTCGGAGGCGACGCCGCGCCAGGAGGAGACGGGGGCGGTGGTCATCGCAGCGCTCCTTCCGAGGGGTCGAAGTCGGCGTCCTGGGCCAGCAGCTCGCGGTACTCGGGCACGTCGGCCAGCAGTTCGTGGTGACGTCCGACGTGGGTGATGGTGCCGTCGCGCAGCAGCGCCACCTTGTCGGCCAGCAGCACGGTCGAGGCGCGGTGGGCGACCACGATGCCGGTCGCCTCGCGCAGGACGTGCCGCAGCGCCTCCTCCACCAGCGCCTCGGTCTCCACGTCGAGCGCGGACAGGGTGTCGTCGAGGACGAGGACGCGCGGCCTGCTCAGGACCGCCCGCGCCAGGGCGAGCCGCTGCCGCTGCCCGCCGGACAGCGACAGGCCCTGCTCGCCGATGCGGGTGTCGAGGCCCCAGGGCAGGTCGTACACGAAACCGGCCTGCGCGGTGCGGAGGGCGTCGGCCAGCTCCTCCTCGGTGGCGTCGAGCCGGCCGAGCATGAGGTTCTCGCGCACGCTCATCGAGAACAGCGTCGGCTCCTCGAACGCGGTGGCCACCAGCGAGCGCAGCGTGGTCAGGTCGAGGGCGCGCACGTCCTCGCCGTCGATCGTGACGCGGCCCACGGTGGGGTCGATCAGCCGGGGCACCAGCGCGGTCAGCGTGGTCTTGCCGGCGCCGGTCGCGCCGACGACGGCCACCGTCTCGCCGGGGTGCACGTCCAGCCAGACGTCCCGCAGCACCGGCCCGTCCGCGCCGGGGAAGGTGAACCCGACGCCTTCGAACCGCAGGTGGCCGCGGGGCAGCTCGATCGTGCGGGTGCCGCTCTCGATGGCCGGGACGGTGTCCATGACCTCCATGACACGGTCGGCGGAGGTCATCGCCTCCTGGGCCATGGCCAGGATGTAGCCGAGGCTGGCGATGGGCCAGACGAGCTGGAGCATCAGGGTGGTGAAGGCGACCAGCGTGCCCAGCGTCATCGAGCCGGAGCCCACCGCGAGGGCGCCGAGCAGCAGCACCAGGGCGAGGGTGACGTTGGGGATCACTTCGAGGAAGGCGAAGAACTTCGCCGACAGGTTGGCCTTGTCGACCGAGCTGCCGTACACCTTGCGGGCCGCCTCGTCGTACCGGTCGTAGACGTGGTGGCGGCGGCCGAAGGCCTTGATCGTACGGATGCCGATGGCCGACTCCTCGACGAGCGTGGCGAGGTCGCCCTGCTCGTCCTGGACCTGCCGGGAGATCTTGATGTACCGCTTCTCGAACCGCAGGGACGTCCACACGATCGGCACGGCCGAGGCCAGCACCAGCAGCCCGAGCGGCCAGTACTTGTTCAGCAGCAGCACGGTCACGGTGATGAGCTGGAGGACGTTCATCACCAGGAAGAGCATGCCGAAGCCGAGGAAGCGGCGGATCGTGGACAGGTCCGTCGTGGCCCGCGACAACAACTGGCCCGACTGCCAGTCGCCGTGGAAACCCATCGGCAGGCGCTGAAGGTGCTCGTAGAGGTCGTCGCGGATCGCGGTCTCCAGCCCGAGGACGGGCTTGACCTGGGTCCAGCGCCGCAGGAAGATCAGCCCGGCCTCCACGACGCCCACGCCCAGGGCGATGAGCCCGAGCGGGAGCAGCCCGTCGGAGTCGCCCCGCGTCACGGGGCCGTCGATGACCTTCTCACTGATCAGGGGCAGCGCGATGCTCGCGGCGATGCTGAGTATCGCGGCCAGCCAGATGAGCACCAGTCTGGCGGCGTACGGGCGGAGGTAGGACTTCATCCGCCACAGGGAGTTGGAGGAGAGCAGGGGACGGCGAGGTGTGTCAGTATCGGGAGGCATCCCATCCAGGTTAATACGTGGGATCAACCCATTTTTTGCGGTAAATGTGGGGGTTTCTGCAGGTAACGTGCGGAAACGAGACCCCCATGACCTGGCCGCCGGCCCCGCCTCCGCCACCGTCGCGGCGGCCGGGCAACACGTCCACCTGCGGCTCGGGTGCGGCGTAGGCCAACGGGGCTGTCCTTTCCGCTCACCTTTTCTCACCGGACAGGAAGTCGTGATGATCGACCAGAGTGAACTGCCGTACCTGCGCCGCTGTGTCGAGCTGGCCGCCGAGGCGCTTGAGTCGGGCGACGAGCCCTTCGGGTCGGTGCTGGTCGCCGGGGACGGCGCCGTGCTGGCCGAGGACCACAACCGGGTGGCCGGGGGAGACCGCACCCGGCACCCGGAGTTCGAGCTGGCACGTTGGGCGGCGGCCAACCTGACCCCGCCGGAGCGGGCGGCGGCCACCGTCTACACCTCCGGCGAGCATTGCCCGATGTGCGCGGCGGCCCACGCCTGGGTGGGGCTGGGACGCATCGTCTACGTGGCGTCGTCGGCCCAGCTCGCCGACTGGCTGGGCGAGCTCGGCGTGCCGGCGCCGCCGGTGAGCACGCTGCCGGTCAACGCCGTCGCGCCGGGCGTGACGGTGGACGGGCCCGTCCCAGAGCTGGCCGACGAGGTGCACGCGCTGCACCGGCGCTTCTACGGCGGACGCTGAGGTCAGGCCGTTCGGCCCGCCGCCGGTCAGGGGGTGGTCGAGCCGAGGGCGATGGTGTCGGCGACCTCGGCGTGCCGCTCGGACTCCTCGGCGGCGAAGCGGGCCGCGTCCAGCTGGTCGGCGATGTCCTCGTCCTGCTTCATGAGGGCGTCGAGCGACTGGCCGGCCATCTCCAGCACGCCCATGTCGGCGTACGCCTGCTGCAGCCGGGGGCTCCACAGCCCGATGTCCTTGACGCACGGCACGATCCTGCTGAACAGCAGCGAGCGGAACAGCCGCAGGTACTCCGACTGGTCGGTGGCCCGCATGACCTCGTCGGTCTCGGCCCTGGACAGGCCCAGGTGCTCCCAGGACTCCGCGCCGCGCAGCCGGTCGCGCATCAGGTAGCAGCCCTCGATGACGAAGTCCTCGCGCTCGCGCAGCTCGGACTCCGACAGGTTCTGGTAGTAGTCGCGCAGCGCCATGCGGCCGAAGGCGACGTGCCGGGCCTCGTCCTGCATCACGTACGCGAGGATCTGCTTGGGCAGCGGCTTGGTGGTGATGTCGCGCATCACGCCGAACGCGGCCAGGGCCAGGCCCTCGATGAGCACCTGCATGCCGAGGTAGGGCATGTCCCAGCGGGAGTCGCTGAGCGTGCTCTCCAGCAGCGCCTTGAGATGCTCGTTGATCGGGTAGGCCAGGCCCACCTTCTCCTGGAGGAAACGGGCGTAGGTCTCGGCGTGGCGGGCCTCGTCCATGGTCTGGGTGGCGGCGTAGAACTTGGAGTCGAGGTCGGGGACCGACTCCACGATCCGGGCCGAGCAGATCATCGCGCCCTGCTCGCCGTGCAGGAACTGGGAGAACTGCCAGGCCGCGCCGTGCAGCCGGACGTCCTGGCGCTGCTGGGGGCCGAGCCGGTGCCACAGCGGGGTGTCGTAGATGGCGATCGTGGTGTCGGGGATGCCGAGCACGTTGTACGGGTCCACCTCCAGGTCCCAGTCGATGCGCTTGGTCGAGTCCCACTGCTTGTCCTTGCCCTTCTGGTACAAGGCCAGCATGCGATCGCGGCCCTCGTCGTACTCCCAGGTGAACCGGCTGGCGCCGGCCATCCCGACGTCCCAGGTGGAGAGCTCGGCGGGGAGGGTGTAGAGATCGTGCGTCGACATAGGGACCTCCGCGAGGGGGATTACGTACGGTGTACGTCCACGGCTCGACCCTTGCACGTACGGTGTACGTGCGTCAATAGAATGAGCTATGACCACCGAGCCCTTGTCCAGGCCGCGCATCGTGGCCGCGGCCATCGACCTCATCGAGCGTGAGGGCGCGGACGCGGTCTCCATGCGCCGCATCGCGGCCGAGCTCGGCGTCGGCGTGATGTCCCTGTACAACCACGTGCCGAACAAGGACGCCCTGCTCAACGGCGTGGCCGAGAGCGTGCTGAGCGGGATCGAGTTCACCGACGACCCCGACGCCCACTGGACCGACCGGGTGCGGGCGCAGGCCCGCGCCTTCCGGCAGATCGCCCATCACCATCCGCGCTCGACCATGGTGGTGGTCAGCCGTCAGCTCCACTCCCACGCCGGGCTGCTGCCGGTCGAGCGGGCGCTGGCCACGCTGCGCGGCGCGGGCTTCGACGGGCCGGACGCCGTCCGCATGCTGCGCATGTTCATCGCCTTCATCGTGGGCTCGCTGCTGCGCGAGGTCGGCGTGACGCCCACGTTCGCGCCCGTCCACAGCCGGACGGTCGAGGCCGCCGAGGTCGATCCGGCGCTGTTCCCCGAGGTGAGCGCGCTGGCGCCGCTGCTGACCGAGTGCGACCACGAGGCGGAGTTCGAGTTCGGGGTCGAGCTGCTGATCCAGGCCATCGCGGTGCACGCGGGCCAGTAGGAGGGCACCCGAGGCGGGCCCGGGTGCCCTCCGGAGCGGGAGATCAGTACCAGTTGTGCGATCTCCAGTGTCCCCAGGCGCCGCAGGGCCTGCCGTACCTGCCCTTGATGTAGGCCAGGCCCCAGCGGATCTGCGTTTCGGGGTTGGACCTCCAGTCCTTGCCCGCGCCGCTCATCTTGCCCGCGGGCAGCGCCTGCGGGATTCCGTAGGCGCCCGACGATCTGTTGAGCGCGTGGTGGTTCCAATTGCTCTCTCTGGTCCACAGGTTGTCCAGGCAGCGGAACTCCCGGTAGTTCCACGCACGCTGGACGACCTGTCCCAGGGCGATCTTCTTGTTTCTTCCGGCGGGCCTCACGGCCGCGATCTTCGGTTGCGCTGACGTTGTCCAGGTCCGCATCTTGATCATCGGTGGCTGGGACTCCGCCCAGGCCGCACCGGTCGTGACGCCGAACGCGCTGATAGTGAGAAGAGTGCCGCTGAGCACGCGTTTGCTGTCCAAGGCGATCCTTGCTTCCGGGTCGCGTGCGGACGGGCGCCCCCGCGGGGGCGCCCTGCCGTCCGGCGTCCGTGGCTCGGACGCGGAGGGTCCGCGCGGCCCCCCGGGATCCTGTACCGCCCGATCGTGCTGGACGGCCCGGAAGGCGCCACGACGTGTCCTCTAGCACGATTCCTATTACGGGCCGTGACCGCGGGCTGCGATCGCGACACGCGAAGGACAGGAGTTTGCGCGCTCAATTCGGATAAAAGGCGATCTCGCTGGGCCGGGATTGCCCTGCCCGTCGCCTATATGGCATGTCCTTGAGGAAAAACGCGGACATACCTGGGGTTTGACTCAGTACCAACTGTGGGATTGGAAGTGCGCCCACGCGCGACACGGCGAGCCGTACCGCTGCTTGATGTAGCCCAGACCCCACCTGATCTGGGTACGCGGGTTGGTGCGCCAGTCGGCGCCCGAGGAGGCCATCTTGTGGCCCGGGAGTGCCTGCGGGATGCCGTAGGCGCCCGACCGGTTGCCGGCCCTGTGGTTCCAGCCGCTCTCTCTGGCCCAGAGTCTGACCAGGCAGCCGTAGCTCGCGGCACCCCAGCCGCGCTGGGCGAGCAGGGACTTGGCGATGGCTTTGTTCCTGCCGCTGCTCTGGGAGGTCTGCGCCTGTGCGGCCGTGGTGCCGGTCGCCGCCACGAGAGTGGCGGCCAGGACCAGGACACCGGTACGGCGGAGCATGGGCATGCGGATTCCCTTTCGAAGGTGACGGGGACCGCGTCACCCTGCCTGACAAACGACCTTCTTTCCTAATTGACCATGAAAAATCGGGAGAAATTACAAGATCACGAATAGTGGATATTCAGGGGTTTTAGGGGAAAAATGAGGAATAGGTCACAATCTGCGGCCGGCGTCGTTCTGTAAGCTTCAGATCATGAGCCTTCGCGACATCCCGCTCCGCACCCTCGCGGACGACCCCACCACGCTCGGCGACCTCGCCGGGGACAAGGCCGTGCTCCTGGTCAACGTGGCCTCCCGCTGCGGCCTGACCCCCCAGTACACCGGCCTGGTCAAGCTTCAGCAGGACTTCGGCCCGCGCGGCTTCAGCGTGGTCGGCATGCCCTGCAACCAGTTCGCCGGCCAGGAGCCCGGCACGGCGGAGGAGATCCAGGAGTTCTGCTCGGCGACGTACGGCGTCGACTTCCCGCTGCTGGCCAAGGCCGACGTCAACGGCCCCGACCGGCATCCGCTCTACGCCGAGCTCACCCAGACCGCCGACGAGGAGGGTGCGGCGGGCGACGTCCAGTGGAACTTCGAGAAGTTCCTGCTCGACCGCGAGGGCAACGTCGTGGGCCGCTTCCGTCCCCGCACCACCCCCGACGACCCGGCCGTCGTCTCGGCCATCGAGAAGCTGCTCTAGCGGGCTCTAGCGGGCTCTAGCGGGCTCTAGCGGGCGCCGCGGCGTTCGTAGGCGTGGAAGGCGGCGCAGCACACCAGCAGCGCCACCGCGAACGCCGGGAGCCAGGCCAGCCGGGCCGCCAGCCAGCCGAACCCGTCGGGAACCGTGTGCAGGCCGGGCAGTTGGATGCTGCCCGGCGGGCCGGGCAGCACCCGGCTCGCCAGCAGGCCCAGCTCGGTCACCACGATCAACGCGGTCTGGTGCCACAGGAAGATCGTCATGGCGGCCAGGTTGGCGACGGCCACGGCCGCCCACGCGGCGGGGCGGCGCAGCAGCCTGCGCAGCGGGCCGAGCAGCAGCAGCGCCGCGCCGCACTGGGCGAGCCCGTAGGCGACGGCCGCGAGCGAGGGCGGGTCCAGGTTGGAGACGGGGGCGCCCGGCACCCCGACCATGGTCGCCGGATAGCCGCCCCACACCACCAGCGCCACGGCCCCGGCCCCGCCGCCGGCCAGCAGCGTCCAGCCGGTGGCCCGGCTCCGCAGCTCCCCGCGGGCCCAGGCCGCGCCCAGGCAGTACGGCACCAGCCATCCGGCCGCCACGTTCACCCACCAGAGCCACGCCGGGCCGCCGGGCCCGAACCGCAGCACGTCGGCGACCACGACCGCCGCGAACGGCCAGACCGGGTGCAGGCGGGCGACCAGCGGCGTGGCCGCCGTCAGCGCGGCGAACACCAGCAGGAACCACATCGGGGCCACGGCCATCCTGACCAGCACCCGGACCTCCTCCAGCGACACACCGGAGGCGAGCATCGCGACCGCCGCCGCCGCCCACACCGCCAGGACGACCGCGGCCGGGCGGAACAGCCGGCCCAGCCGGCCGCGCAGCCACGGGCCGTACCCGATGCCCGCCGCCCGCGCCGACGTGTAGCCCTTCGCCGCGACCAGGCCGCCGACCAGGAAGAAGATCGCCAGCATCTGCAACGCCCATGACACCGGGGCGAGCTGCGGTAGGGCCTTGAGCGGGCTGGTGACGCGCAGGCTGCCGCTGTCGGTGACCACGGCGGTCACCAGCCAGTGCCCGGCGACCACCCCGAGGATGGCCAGGGCCCGCAGGGCGTCGAGTGCCCGGTCGCGCTCCGGCGGCGTCCCGGCCTCGATCCGCGCGACGAGCCCCCGCCGACCGTCCGACGGGCGGCCGCGCAGGGCGCGGGGCGTGCGGTGGGAGGGGGCGGACAGGGGGGAATCGGGCAGGGAGGAGTCAGCCATCGTGGGCGGCCTTTCCGGAGACGATGCGGGCGACGGCCGTCAGCGCGGGGGAGCCGGGCCGCAGGTAGTCGCTGTGGCCGCCGTCCCCCGCCGGGAAGACGTGGGCGCCGAACCCCGGCGAGACCGGGTCGGCCCCCAGCCCGAACGTGACGAACGGCAGCTCGACCAGCGCGTGCGGCACGCCGCCGATCCAGTCGCCGCCGCCGCGCCCGGCCCACACGGCCGCGCGGGTGCGCATCGCGGCGACGTCGGGGACGCCCGCGCCGGGGCTGCCCATCAGGACGATGTCGGCCACGTCCAGGCCGGGCGCGGCACGTCCGCACACCACCGAGCCGTAGGAGTGGCACACCAGCGACAGCCGGGCGTCGGGCTTGAGCGCGCGCAGCTCCCGGACGAACGCCCGCAACCCCGGCACGGCCTCGTCGGCCCGCGTGGGCGTGAGCACGTCCAGGCTGAGCGTGCTGGGCGTGCGGTACCCGGCCCAGGCGACGACCGCCGAGCCGTCCCCGAGCGCCTCGCGCAGGCGGGTCGCGCCGGCGCGCAGGAGGCCGTACCGGTCGAGGTTCGTGTCGGAGCCGGGCACCAGGACGGCGATCCGCCGGGCGGTGGCGAGGTCGCCGAAGACCTCCACGGTCCGGCCGCCGTCGCGCCCGTCGAAGGACAGGAACGTGCGCGACGGGTCCGCCATGGCCCGCAGCGCCGCCGCCCGCAGGTGGTGCCCCCGCGCGGCGGCGGTGTGCTCGGCGGCCAGGACGGCCGTACGGCCGGCGGCGTACCGCTCGGCGAGCGCGGCGGGGGTCGCGGCGCCCAGCGGCGCCACGGCGGCGGGAACGGGCGCGGGCACCCCGGCGGACCCGCCCGCGCCGGACGCCGGCAGCGCCACCGAGGCGGTGACGAGCGCGGCGAGCAGACGGTTCCTGAGCGAGGCCATGGCGGATATCCCTTTCGTGCCGGTTCTTCCTTCCGGCACCGAAGGTAGGGATCACGCCTTGTAGTCGGCTTCCCGCTGGAGGATGCACCTTCCGCGTAGCTCTGAGGTACTACGGGGTTGAGAGGTACGGGAGCCCTCGTTCACCTGCGAGGGCCGCAGCTCCCCCGGATGATCAGCTCGGTGGGCAGGACCACCGAGCGGGCCCGCCGGGTGCCCTCGCGCAGCACCAGCTCGCACGCCCGGTACCCCATGTCCCGCCCCGGCTGGGCGATCACGGTCAGCGGCGGGGCGCACAGCTCGGCCCAGGGCACGTCGTCGTACATCACCAGCGACACGTCCCGCGGCACCCGCAGGTCCAGCTCGCGGGCGGCCAGCACGGCGGCCTCGCCCAGGACGTTCCCGCCCGCGACGACGGCCGACAGGTCGGGACGGCTCTGGAACAGGCCCGAGGCGGCGGCGTACGCCGAGTCGCGGCTGCCGGTGCCGAAGACCACCAGCTCCTCGTCGACCGGCGCGCCCACGGCCTCGCGGAAGGCGTCGGCCCGCCGGTCGTGCCCGGGGCCGCCGAGGAAGGCGATGCGCCGGTGGCCGAGGCCCCTGAGGTAGCGCACGGCCGTGCGGATGCCGGCGCGGTCGTCGGCCAGGACGGCGGGCACGTCCGGCGGACGCGCGGCGACCTCGGGGACGCGCCCCCGGGGGGACACGCCGTCGAGGAGCATGAGATCGTCGAGCGCGCTCTCGGCGGGGTCGCGGTCGTGTTCCTCCTCGCGTCCGGCCTCGGGCGGCAGGCGGTCGGCGAAGACCACCGTCATGCCCGCCCTGATCACCGGCGCCCACGTCTCGGCGTCGCCGGAGGGCACCGCGATGACCCGGTCGACGCTCTGTTCGAGGAGCATGCCGATCAGCTCGGCCTCCTGCTCGGGGTCGCCGCCCGTCGAGCCCAGCACGACCGGCTCGCCCGCCGACCGGGCGCAGGCGAGCACGCCCTCGGAGAGCTGGCCGTAGAAGGTGTCGGTGAGGTCGGGCACGAGCAGCCCGAGGCCGCCGGTGCGGCGCTGGCGCAGGTTGCGGCCGAGCGCGCTGGGCCGGTAGTCGAGCTGGGCGGCGACGGCCAGGACCCGTTCCCTGGTGCTGGGGCTGGCCGAGCCGCCCGACAACACCCGGGACACGGTCGCGACGCCCACGCCGGCCGCCTCGGCCACATCCTTGATCGTCGCCCGCTTCTCCATGGAAACGATTCCATCATGGATTCCGTCCCACTGGAAGGTCACCGTTCCCACAAGGGCTGGTCACGCGGTACCCCTTGACACCGATGTCCGTTTCGGGTGAGATACGTGAAAACGTATCCACGGGAACCGAGAACCAACATCCGGGCCGATCGCCCTGGAGCGCGAAGGAATGTCATGGCATCCATCGTTCTGACGAACGTCGACAAGATCTACGCCGGTGGCGTGAAGGCCGTGAACGGGCTGAACCTTGAGATCAAGGACGGCGAGTTCATGGTGCTGGTGGGCCCATCGGGTTGCGGTAAGTCGACCGCGCTCCGGATGATCGCCGGCCTGGAGGACATCAGCGGCGGCGAGATCGCCATCGGCGACAAGGTGGTCAACCACCTGCCGCCCAAGGACCGCGACATCGCGATGGTCTTCCAGAACTACGCGCTCTACCCGCACATGACGGTCGAGGAGAACCTCGCCTTCGGCCTCAAGCTCCGCAAGATGCCCAAGCCGGAGATCCAGAAGCGGGTCAACGAGGCCGCCAAGATGCTCGGCCTGGAGACCTACCTCAAGCGCAAGCCGGCCGCCCTGTCCGGTGGTCAGCGCCAGCGTGTCGCCATGGGCCGCGCCATCGTCCGCGAGCCGCAGGCCTTCCTCATGGACGAGCCGCTGTCGAACCTCGACGCCAAGCTCCGCGTCTCCATGCGCGCCTCGCTCAACACCCTGCACGAGCGCCTCGGCGTCACCACCGTGTACGTCACCCACGACCAGGTCGAGGCCATGACCCTGGGCGACCGCGTCTGCGTCCTGCGCGACGGTCTGCTCCAGCAGGTCGACACCCCGCAGAACCTGTTCGACAAGCCGGTGAACCTGTTCGTCGCCGGCTTCATGGGCTCGCCCTCGATGAACTTCGTCACCGCCGAGCTGGTCCGCGACAACGGCGCGGCCGTGCGCTTCGCCGACATCAGCCTGCCGATCCCCGACTCGGCGTTCGCCGACAAGCCGGGCCTCGACCAGTACATCGGCAAGAAGGTCATCCTCGGCATCCGCCCGTCCGACTTCGAGGACGCCAACTCGGCCGGCAACCACGCCAACGGCTGGGCCACCCTGCCCGTCAAGGCGGAGGTCACCGAGGAGCTGGGCTCCGAGATCAACGTGCTGTTCCTGATCGACGCCCCGCCGGTCGAGCACAAGGACACCGTCGCCGCCGCCGACACGGGCGACGACGAGGAGGCGGCGCTGCCGCTCGTGGGCGACAAGTCCCTGTGGACCGCCCGCGTCAACGCCCGCAGCCACGCGCGTCCCGGCCAGCGCATCGACCTGGTGCTGGACACGCACAACCTGCACTTCTTCGACCCGACGAGCGGCCTGGCCATCGGTCACGAGGCCAACCGCTAGCAGGTCCAGCCGGATCTGCCGGTTCCCGGCCGTGAGTTCCTCACGGCCGTCCCGGGCCCCCACCGCGACCCCCTCCCGCGGCGGGGGCCCACTTTGTCGTACGCCCGGCGTCAGCGGCGGCCGAGCCTGGCCGACACGCGCCCGGCCAGGTTGTGCGGCACCAGCTTGCCGATCGCGACGATGGCCTTGTAACGCAGGTCGGGCACCGAGACCCGTTTGCCGAGCGCGAGGTCGCGCATGGCGTCCCTGACCACGTTGTCGGCCTTCAGCCACAGGAACCCGGGGATGCCCGAGGTGTCCATGGACGCCCGCTGGTGGAACTCGGTGCGCACGAAACCGGGGCACAGCGCCATGATCTTGATCCGCGGGTTGCGCACGTCGTTGGCCGCGGACTCGCTGAAGTTGACCACCCACGCCTTCGACGCGCTGTAGGTGCCGCGCGAGAAGAACGCCGCGACCGACGCCACGTTGATCACCGCGCCCCGATCGCGCTTGCGCATCGCGGGCAGCGCCGCCAGGGTGAGCCGCAGCACGGCCTCGCAGTGGACCTTGAGCATGCGCAGCTCGTCGGCGACCGGCACCTTGAGGAAGTCGCCGGGGTGGCCGAAGCCGGCGTTGTTCACCAGCAGGTCGACGCCGTCGCGGAGCCTCGACTCGACCTTGGCCAGGCCCTCCTCGGTGGCCAGGTCGGCGGGCAGCACCTCGACGTTCACGCCGTACCTGAGCTTGAGCTGGTCGGCGGCCTGGACGAGCCGCCGCTCGTCGCGGGCGACCAGGACGAGCGAGCAGGCGTCGGCGGCCAGGCGGCGGGCGAAGGCGGCGCCGATGCCGGCGGTGGCGCCCGTGATCAATGCGGTAGGCATGCTCTGAACCTTAACGTCCCCGATCAGGCGTGCGAGTATGGACGGCGTGCGCCCCCTCGCGGCCGTGCTCCTCCTGGCCCTCACCGCCTGCTCGGCCGCCTCGCCGCCACCCGGCCCGGCCACCGTGTCCTCCGCCCCGCCCGCCCCGCCGGCCTCCACCCGGGCTTCCACGCCGGCGAGCCCGGAACCGAAGAGCGCTCCCGGGCAGGTGCGCTTCCGCGAGCTCGGCCGGTTCGAGCGGCCGGTCGCCCTCGCCGTGCGCGCGGGCGACGAGCGGCTCTACGTCGCCGAACAGGGCGGCCGGCTGCGCGCCACCGACGGCGACGTCGTCGTGGACCTGTCGGGCGAGGTGAGCGGCGGCAACGAGCAGGGCCTGCTCGGCGTGGCCTTCCATCCCTCGGGCCGCTGGCTCTACCTCGACTGGACCGACGCGCGCGGCGCCACCCACGTCACCGAATGGGCCTTCGACGGCCGGCGCGCCACCGGCCGGCGCGACGTGCTCACCCAGGAGCAGCCCTACGCCAACCACAACGGCGGCCAGCTCGCCTTCGGCCCCGACGGCCACCTCTACGTCGGGCTCGGCGACGGCGGCAGCGCGGGCGACCCGCAGGGCAACGGCCAGGACCTCGGCACGCTGCTGGGCAAGATCCTGCGCATCGACCCGCGCGGCAGGCCGTACAAGGTGCCCGAGGACAACCCGTTCGTCGGCAAGGACGGCGCGCGGGCCGAGATCTGGGCCTACGGCCTGCGCAACCCCTGGCGGTTCGGCTTCGACCGGCGGACCGGCGACCTGTGGATCGGCGACGTCGGCCAGGACTCGGCGGAGGAGGTCGACCACCAGCCGGCCGCCTCCAAGGGCGGCGAGAACTACGGCTGGAACCTGCGCGAGGGCGAGCGGCCCTTCCGTGGCGGCACGGGCCGCGGCCTGACCGAGCCGGTCATCACCTACCCGCTGCACAAGGACGGCAACTGCTCGGTGATCGCCGGGTACGTCTACCGCGGCGCCGCGCTGTCCTGGCTGCGCGGCAGCTTCCTGTACGGGGACTTCTGCGCGGGCTGGGTCAGGGCCGCGCCCGCGGGCGAGCCGTCGAAGGCGGCCGAGATCGGCAGGGTCGAGCAGCTCTCGTCGTTCGGGGAGGGGCTCGACGGCGAGCTGTACGCGCTCAGCCTGCGGGGTCCGCTCTACCGGATCGAGCCTGCCTGACCCGCTCGATCAGCTCCTCGACCTGGTCGTTGAGCCGCGATCCGCGCGTCCATCCGGCGTAGTGGGTCAGGAACACCACCACCTCGCGCAGCTCGGTCTCGCTCAGGTCGCCCGCACGCAGCGCGACGTCGAGCTGCACGCCGGTCATGTCGTCGAGCCCCTGTCCGACGAGCAGCCCGAGCAGGAGCAGCCGGCGCTCCTTGACCGACAGGGCGGTCCTGGACCACAGGTCGGCGAACTGCCGCTCAGCCGTCATGCCGAAGGAGTCCACGGTCTCCGTCGCGGGTTCTTTCATGGTGCGCTCCGAGGCTCGGGATGGGCGTCCTCATATCCTTTGCTACTTCCTGTGGTGAACCAATGGGGGTTGCAGGAACGTTGTATCCCGGGCGACCGTAGAGTGTGTCGGCCTGGCGCATACCAGGTTTTGTCGATCTGTAACAAGTAAAGCCAATCAATGGCCAAGATTTGGTCAAGATTTCTCAGCGCGCATCCGGCCTCATTCCGCATGAAAGCGGGCACAACAACTGCGTTGGTCCGTAAAGCGGAGGTAAGCCCTGGTGAAAAAGACACGGGCTTGGATCGCGCTCATGGTCGCGATCCTCATGCTGTCGGCCTGCGGGCAGCCGGATTTCACCTACGTACGGGACAGGGAAGGCACCACCTATTTCAAGGTGCCCGCCTCGTTCACCCAGCTCAACGCCTATCCGATCGAACTGTATCTGACGGGTGACCAACCCGGTTCGCTGGCGGCGGCGACACGCGCGCAGCGGGTCTGGTCCACGGCGTTCGACCAGTCGTCCGAGCCGTCGGTCAACCACCTGCTGAGCTCGTCCGACCCCTTCGTGTACGCGACCGTGCACAAACTCACCGAGCAGCAGCGCGACGCGATCTCGCTCAACCGGCTGCGCGACTTCGTCCTGCCGGTGACCGACACGATGCGCGAGCTGTACGAGCAGAAGGTCACGACCACCGGCCGGCCGCCGATGTTCGCGAACTTCGAGCTCCTCAGCGACGACGTGCTCATTCTGGACGACGGCGCCAAGGGCGTACGGGTGCGCTTCAACTACCAGATCGGCCTCGGCGTCCAGACGTTCGACCAGACCGCGATTCTCGACGAGAAGGGCGCGACGGTCTCGGTCATGCTCATCGGCTGCCAGGCGACCTGCTTCCGCGACCGCGGCGCCGAGTTCGACAAGATCGCGGGTTCTTTCAAGCTGCTCCGGGTGCCCGGATGAGGGAGCGCCAGTGACCACCACCATTCAGCACGAAGGGCTGCGCGCCCCCGGCAGCGGGCCCTCCGACCCGGACTCCGTGACCAGGAAGAAGATGCAGTTCTGGGACCGGAGCAAGTTCCTCGTCGCGCTGGTCCTGGCCTACCTGATCCTCACCTGGAAGGTGATGGCCGACTGGACGGGCGTGGTGACCTTCCCCGAGGCGGCACAGAAGATCGGCTACGAGTACCAGTGGATCTTCTGGCTGCTCGGCGCCGAGGCCGCGCGGCAACTGCACTTCCTGGTCAGCGAGCACTGGTCGGGCTACCACCGGTTCTGGAGCCAGAAGGTCTTCGGCGGGTTCGAACGGTGGACGCACCGGCGCTTCGACGACTGGACCAGGTACCGCATCTCCAGAGCCCTGAAGATCGCCTTCTTCGTCACGCTGACCGCGCTCGTGGCGGGGGCGGTGCTGGACGTCAGTCCGTTCGTCGCGCTGTTGCAGGCGCCGACGCTGATCTGGCAGGCGCTGCCGTTCCTGATGCAGATCGTCTTCCTGTTCTTCTTCGTCATCATCCAGTTCGTCGGCCTGTTCTGGTTCCTGTCCAGGGGCGGCGTGGAGACGTACTTCCCCGACGACATCAAGACCCGCTTCGCCGACGTCTGGGGCCAGGACCACGTGGTCGAGCGGGTACAGGAGAACATCGTCTTCCTGGAGCGGCCCGACGAGATCGAGCGACGCGGCGGATACGTGCCCAGCGGCCTGCTGCTGTGGGGCCCGCCCGGCACCGGCAAGACCCTGATGGCCGAGGCCGTGGCCGGCGAGACCGGCAAGCCGTACGTGTTCGTGGATCCGGGAGCCTTCACGAACATGTTCATGGGCATCGGCATCCTGAAGGTCAAGGGCCTGTTCAGGAAGCTGCGCAAGCTGGCGCTGCGGTACGGCGGCGTGATCGTCTTCTTCGACGAGGCCGACTCGCTCGGCAAGCGCGGCAAGCTGGCCCAGCAGGGGCCTCCCGGGCAGGGCGGCTTCTCGGCGCACTCCGGCTGCCACGGGATGACGTACCTGTCGGAGGAGACCCGTTCGGTGCTGGCCTTCAAGGGGCGGCGCGAGGCCGACGACCCGCCGGGCACCTGGCGCGAGCGCTTCTTCGCCGGCGGCGGCATGATGAACAGCGGCGACCCCGGCACCCTCCAGGCGCTGCTCACCGAGCTGTCCGGGCTCAAGAAGCCGCGTGGCTTCTTCAACCGGCTGGTCAGGCGGCTGCTCGGGATGCGGCCCAAGCCGCCGCCCAAATACCGCATCCTCGTCATGATGGCTACCAACCGGCCCGACGCGCTGGACGAGGCGCTGCTGCGGCCGGGCCGCATCGACCGCATCTACAAGGTCGGCTACCCGTCCAAGGCCGGACGGGTCCGGACGTACCAGGGCTACTTCGACAAGGTCGAGCACGAGCTCACCGAGGAGCAGGTCGACAAGCTGGCCACGATCACGCCGTACGCGACCGGGGCCACGATCAAGGACCTGGTCAACGAGTCGCTGATCACCGCCATCCGCGACGGGCGGGAGGTCATCACCTGGTCGGACGTGCTGCGCGCCAAGCGGCTCAAGCAGCTCGGCCCGCCCGAGGACGTCGAGTACATCGAGCGCGAGCGGCACGCGGTGGCCGTGCACGAGGCGTGCCACGCGGTGGTGGCGTACGTGACCCGGTTCCACCTGGAGATCGACATCGCCACCATCGAGAAGGGCGCCGACTACCTGGGCATGGTCGCCTCGATCAAGCCCGAGGACCAGTTCACCCGCTGGAAGTCCGAGTACGAGGCCGACATCATGGTCTCCCTGGCCTCGCTGGCCGGCGAGCGCATGTTCTTCGGCGAGGACAACTCCTCCGGCGTCTCCGGCGACCTGCACGCGGCCACGTTCCTCACCGCGCTGATGGAGTCGTACTGGGGGATGGGGTCCGGCGTCACCTCGCTGCCCGCGCTCCAGGAGCTGGACATCCACGGCGGCAAGTCCGTGCGCGGCCGGGGCGGCGCGGGCGGCGGCATCGGCATCACCGAGCGCGAGCCGGTGCGCGCCCAGCCCGACCTGACGCCCGACGTGCTGGGCGAGCGGATCGAGTTCAACCTGGTGCGGCTGCTGGAGAAGACCGAGCGGCTGCTGGAGGAGCACCGCAGGGAGGTGCTGTGCCTGGCACACGCGCTGGAGACGCACAAGACGCTCAATGGCGACGACGTGGTGGCCGTCATCCGCAGGGAGCCCGGACCGCTCGTCAACGGCACGATCTACGCCTCCGACGAGCTCTACGAGCAGCTTGAGGACTACCACCACGACGCGGCCAGGGCGCACAAGGAGCACAGCCGCATCGATCGCGACCTGCCCGGCCCGGTGGAGGAGCGGGCCGAGCCACGGGCGGCGGCCTTCGCCGCTCCGGCGGCGGGCGCCGGCACGGCGGTGGCGCAGGTGATCACGGCGGAGGTCACCCGGCTCGACCAGGGGGTGGCGCAGGCCGTGGACCGGCCCGAGTTCGTGCCCTGGTCGCCCGGCCCGAGACCCGCCGCGGTCCCGGTGGCGGGTGTGGCGTCGGCCGCGGTCCCGGGCGCGGTTCCGGGCACGGTTCCATTGGTGGGCTCCCCGGTGGCGGTCCCCGAGCCCCGGCGGCGGCGGCGTGCCGGGCGGGTCTGGCTGGTCGTGGCCAGCCTGCTCGGCCTGATCGCGCTGGCCCTCATCGCGGGGCTCGCGGTGACCGGCACAGTGTTCGGCACAGTGTTCGGCACAGCGCCTATCACAGGGTCCGGCACAACGCCGGGCGCGGGCGTCGCGGCGGCTCCCGCGCTCGCCTCGCCGGCCCTGCTGCTCCTGCTGTTCGTCGTGGTCGTCGGGGTGATCGTGGGCGCCGGGCTGGCGTTCGTGGCGGTCAGGGGCGTACGGACGGCGCAGGCCAAGGCGGAACGCGAGCGCGACGAGGCCCACCGGCGGGCCCAGCTCCTGGCCGCGGCCATGGACCCGGACACGGCCATGCGACTGCTCGGCTACGACGGCAACGGCAACGGCGCCCGCGCCGACGGGTGATCGCCCGGTCACCTAGAGTAGGGAGGCATGAGCAAGGACGGCGTCGTGCGCAGCCTGGTCCCCGCCCGGATGGACCGCCTGCCGTGGGCGCCGTTCCACACCCGCCTGGTGATCGCGCTCGGCGTGGCCTGGGTGCTCGACGGGCTGGAGATCACCATCGCCAGCAACGTCGGGGCGTTCCTGCAGCGTCCCGACACGCTCGGCTTCACCTCCACGCAGGTGGGCCTGTCGGCCACCGTCTACCTGATGGGCGAGGTGGTCGGCGCGCTCTACTTCGGCTGGCTGTCCGACCGGCTCGGCCGCAGGAAGCTGTTCATCCTCACGCTCGGCATCTACCTGGTCGCCAGCGGCCTGACCGCGCTGTCGTGGGACGTGTGGAGCTTCCTGCTGCTGCGTTTCGTGGCCGGGGCGGGCATCGGCGGTGAGTACGCGGCCGTCAACTCCGCCATCGACGAGATGATCCCCTCCCACTACCGGGGCCACGTCGACCTGGCCATCAACGGCACGTACTGGCTGGGGTCGCTGCTGGCGACCTCGGCCACGTTCCTGCTGCTGCACCCGGGCGGGCCGCTGGACCCCGACTGGGCCTGGCGGCTGGGGTTCGTGGTCGGGCCGGTGATCGGCCTGGCCATCTGGCGGCTGCGCAGGCACCTGCCGGAGAGCCCGCGCTGGCTGATGACGCACGGCCGCGAGGAGGAGGCCGAGGAGGTCGTCGGCCGCATCGAGCGGGAGGTCGAGCGGGAGGACCGGGTCAGGCTGGAGCCGGTGCCGCAGGACCAGGCGCTGGAGGTCGTCCCCGAGCACCACGCGCCGCTGTCGCAGGTCGCCAGGACGTTGTTCCGCACCTACCCGCAGCGTTCGGTGCTGGGGGCGACGCTGATGATCTGCCAGTCGTTCCTCTACAACGCCATCTTCTTCACGTACGCGCTGGTGCTGACGCACTTCTACGGCGTCCCGGCGGGTTCGGTGCCGCAGTACATGTTCGCCTTCGCGGCCGGGAACCTGCTCGGGCCGCTGCTGCTGGGGAGGCTGTTCGACACGGTCGGGCGCAGGCAGATGATCTCGGGCACGTACATCGCCTCAGGGCTGCTGCTGGCGGTGACCGGGTGGCTGTTCAAGGAGGGGCTGCTGACGGCGGTCACGCAGACCGTGCTCTGGTCGGTGATCTTCTTCATCGCCTCGGCGGCGGCCAGCTCGGCGTATCTGACCGTGAGCGAGATCTTCCCGATCGAGCTGCGGGCGCAGGCCATCGCGATCTTCTTCGCGCTCGGGCAGGTCGCGGGGGCGTTCGGGCCGACCGTCTTCGCCTCGCTCATCGGCGACCAGCACAACCCCGACCCGACCAGGCTGTTCTACGGCTACTGCTTCGGCGCGGCGATGATGGTGGCGGCGGGGCTGGTGGAGATCGCGTTCGGGGTGAAGGCGGAGCGAACCCCGCTGGAGCACATCGCGGCGCCGCTGACCTCCCGTCAGGTCACCCAGACGTAGAAGCGTCGTGCTCGGCGTGTGCCCGGGCCACCAGGGCCGCCAGCGACTCGTCCCGGGTGGCGTGGGCCCGCTGGCGGTCCGGCAGCTCGCCCAGGCGCGCCTCGGCCGCGAGCAGGTCGCGGTAGACCTCCTCGCGCCGCGCCGGGTCCTTCTCCACGTCGAGGTAGTCCTGGGCGTGCCGGCGCACGGCCGACAGCACGTTCTGCGCCCGGCCGCGGGGGCTGGCCAGCGAGGCGGCCACGGTGACGAGCAGCACGCCGACGATCACCGACAGGGACAGCCCGGTGCTGATCTCGGTCACGTTCACCGGCTCGCCGTCGTTGACGAACGGCACGTTGTTCTCGTGCAGCGCGTGCAGCCCGAGCTTGACGCCGATGAAGGCCAGGATGACCGCCAGCCCGTAGGCGAGGTAGATGAGCCGGTCGAGCAGGCCGTCGATGAGGAAGTAGAGCTGGCGCAGCCCCAGCAGGGAGAAGGCGGTGGCGGTGAAGACCAGGTAGACGTTCTGGGTGAGGCCGAAGATGGCCGGGATGGAGTCGAGCGCGAACAGCACGTCGGTGCCGGCCAGGGCGACCATGACCAGCAGCATCGGCGTCATCACCCGCCTGCCGTCCCGCACCGTGAACAGCCGGTCGCCGTCGTAGGTGTCGGAGGCGCGGAACACCCTGCGGGCCAGGCGGACCATGAAGTTGTCGGTGTGGCCCTCGCTGCCCTCGGGCCGCAGCAGGTTGCCCGCGGTGAGCAGCAGGATCAGGCTGAAGACGTAGAACACCCAGGCGAACGTCTCGATCATCGCGGCCCCGATGAGGATGAACCCGGTCCGGGCGATCAGCGAGAACACGATCCCGAACAGCAGGGCCTTCTGCTGGTCGGCGCGCGGCACCCGGAAGCTCGCCATGATGACGAGGAAGACGAACAGGTTGTCGACCGACAGCGCCTTCTCGGTCACGTACCCGGCGAAGTACTCCGCGCCCGGCTCGGCGCCGCCGAACGCCCACACGCCCACGCCGAACAGCAGCGCGATCCCGACGTACAGGCTCGACCAGACGGCCGCCTCGCGCAGCGTGGGGACGTGCGCCCGCCGTACGTGGAAGAAGAAGTCGAACAGCAGCAGGCCGGCGATCCCCAGGATCGTCAGCCACCACACGGGCGCGGACACGTCCACGACGGCTCCTCGGGCTAGAGGCCGATCTCCAGGCTGCCGACGGCCTCGGCCAGTTCCTCCTCCTCGTAGGCGAAGTGCGAGGCGAGGGCCTGCGAGAGCCGTTCGACGCCGGCCCGCACGCGGTCGATCCTGGCCGGGTCGGCGATCAGCTCCGCGCACGCCCGGTCCAGGCGGGCCAGCAGCTCGGCGATGACCTCGTGCTCCTGCTCCAGCTTCTTGACCACCGGCTCCAGGGCGGGGTCGTGCTCGGTGAGGGCCGGGAAGGTCCGGCCGTTCTCGATCTCGTGGTGCATGGTCAGCAGGCGGCGGAAGGTCGCGCAGAACACGCCCAGCGTCCAGTGGTTCTGGCGCACCGCGAGCCGGCCGCCGTCCGGGTGGGGGGCCGCCGTCTCGGCCGCGACCTGCTCGACGGCGTCCCTGACCTGGCGGAGCTGGGCGCGGTAGCCGTCGTGCACGTCCACCAGGCGGCGGCCGGGCCGGGCCTGGCCGGGCGGCAGGGGGCCGGGGGCGCGTTCCGCCGTCCTCGGGCGGCCGGCCTCGTCCAGGTCGGGGATCAGCACCGGCCGCCGGACCGGTTCTGGCGCGGGCCGGCCGCGTTCCCCGGCCACGGCCTCCCGTACGGCGGGCGCGACCTCCTCGGCGAACACCCGCAGGTCCCGCTCGGCCTCCACCCCCGGGGCCAGCACGAACCCGCTCATGCCCGCCTCGAACACCAGCTCCGTGAGCTGCTCGGCCCACAGGGCGGCCGGGCCGTCGAGGAAGCCCTCACCACGCAGCGGCGACAGGCTGCCGCAGAGGTTGTAGACCTTGCGGATCGAGGCCGGGTCGCGTCCGGCGTCCTCGGCGGCCGTGTCGATGATCTTGGCCTGCGCGGTCACGGCGTCGGGCGGGCTGTGGAAGGAGGAGGTCAGCCAGCCGTCGGCCGTCCGCCCGGTCAGCTCCAGCATCCGCCGCCTGGTCGCGCCGATCCAGATCCCGATCGGGTGCGGCGGGAACGGGCCGGGCCGCGCGCCCTCCAGGCGGTGGTGGGCGCCGGAGAAGGTCACCGGGTCGCCCGGCGTCCACAGCGCCCTTATGACGGTGATCGCCTCGGCCAGCGCGTCGATCGACTCGCCGGGGGAGAGGCGGCGCCCGCCCATGGCGGCGATGGCGTCCCAGAGCGCGCCCGCGCCGAGGCCCAGCTCCACCCGGCCGCCGCTGAGGACGTCGAGCGAGGCGGCGGCCCTGGCCAGCACGGCGGGCGGGCGCAGCGGCAGGTTGGCCACGTCGGGCACCAGCCGGACGCGCTCGGTGCGCTGCGCGATCGAGGCCAGCAGGGTCCAGGAGTCGAGGAAGCCCGCCTGGTAGGGGTGGTCCTGGACGCCGACCAGGTCCAGGCCCAGCCGGTCGGCCAGCTCCGCGTGGCGCATCACCCGGTCGGCGCCCGCCGCCTCGGGCGCGAGGAACGCGCCGAACCAGACATCCTCCATGATCATCATCCCCCGGCCTCGATCGTCGTACGGCCGCCGTCCCCCGGACGGCCGACCTGCCCCAGCTAACCGCCCTTATTGGATTTACCCCCTAATAAGGACACGGTTGGCGGCACGATTAACACGGCGTTCACATTCGGGCAAAAACCGGGAAATGGCCGTCCATAAGACTCGGCGTGGCTGAGAGAAATCCCGAAAGGAACACCGTGAGCTACAAGGCTGAGTACATCTGGATCGACGGCACCGAGCCCACGGCTCTGCTGCGCTCTAAGACGAAGATCCTGGCCGACGGTGCCGAGCCTCCGGTCTGGGGCTTCGACGGCTCCAGCACCAACCAGGCCCAGGGCCACGCCTCCGACCGCGTGCTCCGCCCGGTGTTCACCTGCCCCGACCCGATCCGCGGCGGCGACAACGTGCTCGTCCTGTGCGAGGTCGAGGAGATCGACGGGCAGGCCCACTCCAGCAACACCCGCGCTCTGCTCCGCCCGATCGCCGAGCGGTACGCCGACCAGGAGTCCTGGTTCGGCATCGAGCAGGAGTACACCTTCTTCAAGGGCAGCCGCCCGCTCGGCTTCCCCGAGGGCGGCTTCCCCGCCCCGCAGGGCCACTACTACTGCGGTGTGGGCGCCGAGGCCGTGTTCGGCCGCGACATCGTCGAGCTGCACCTCGACCGCTGCCTGACGGCCGGCCTGGCCGTCTCCGGCATCAACGCCGAGGTCATGCCCGGCCAGTGGGAGTTCCAGATCGGCCCGGCCGGCCCCCTTGAGGTCTCCGACCACATGTGGGTCGCCCGCTACCTGCTCTACCGGACGGCCGAGGAGTTCGGCGTCGAGGCCACCCTCGACGCCAAGCCCGCCCGCGGCGACTGGAACGGCGCCGGCGCGCACACCAACTTCTCCACCAAGGCCATGCGCGAGAGCTACGACGCCATCATCACCGCCTGCGAGTCGCTCGGCGAGGGCGACAAGCCCATGGAGCACGTCTCCCAGTACGGCGCCGACATCGAGCTGCGCCTGACCGGCCACCACGAGACCGCCCCGTGGAACAAGTACACCTACGGCGTGTCCAACCGCGGCGCGTCCGTACGCATCCCGTGGCAGGTCGAGGTGGACAAGAAGGGCTACATCGAGGACCGCCGCCCGAACGCCAACGTCGACCCGTACGTGGTCACCCGTCTGCTGGTGAACACCTGCTGCGCGGCCCTGGAGAAGGCCGGCCAGGTCTGATCCGCCCGTACGCGTGACAGCCGCCCCCGGCGCCCGGGGGCGGCTTCGCCTTTCTCAGATCCGGAACTCCAGATCCGGGACGATCTCCGCCACGTCCATCTGCGCCTTCTGCAGACGGCCCGAGAAGTCCCAGTTCATCGCCTGCCAGCGGGTGAACTGGTCGAGCACCCACACGCCCGACTGGCGGCTGCCGTTGCCCGACTTGCCGTTGCCGCCGAAGGGCAGGTGGGCCTCGGCGCCGGAGGTGGAGTTGTTGACGCTGACCATGCCCGCCGAGATGCCCTCGCGGAAGCGGAAGGCGTGCTTGGGGTTGGTCGTGTAGATCGAGCTCGACAGGCCGTAACCGGGGCGGTTGGCCAGCTCGACGGCCTCGTCCAGGGTGGTGAAGGTGGTGACGCCGACGAGCGGGCCGAACGTCTCCTCCAGGAACAGCCGGTCGCCGGGGCGCACGCCGTCGACGATGACCGGGTGGTAGTACAGGCCGCCGTCGCCGTCGAAGTCGCCGCGCGGGTTGTCCTTGGTGATCCTGCCGGTGCGGCCCGAGACGACCTCGTGGTGCGGCTGGATCCAGGTCAGGTACTCCTCGTACCGGTCGGCGAACTTCTGGTCGAGCAGCGGGCCGGCCAGCACGTCCTGCTCGGGGTCGCCGATCCTGGCCTCCCCGGCCGCCCGCGCGAACCGCTCGACGAACTCGTCGTGCACGCTCTCGTGCACGATGACCGTGCCGAGGCTGGTGCAGCGCTGGCCGGCGGTGCCGAAGCCGGAGAACAGCGCGCCCTCGACGGCCAGGTCGAGGTCGGCGTCCGGCATGATCACCATCGGGTTCTTGCCGCCGAGCTCCAGGCACGCCGACTGCAGGTGGCGTCCGGTCAGCTCGCCGACCTTCCTGCCGACCTCGCTCGACCCGGTGAAGCCGACCTTGTGCACGCTGCCCTCCTCCAGGGCCAGCTCCAGCCCCGCGAAGGTCTGGGCGCCGTCGGCGAAGACCACGTTGAGCACCCCGTCGGGCAGCCCCGAGGCGGCGAACAGCCGGTACATGGCCTCGGCGGAGGCGGCGGCGTACTCGGCGGGCTTCCACACCACGGCGTTGCCGCACAGCAGCGCGGGCACGAGGTACCAGGAGGGCACGGCCACGGGGAAGTTGCCCGCCGTGATCACCGCGGCCACCCCGACCGGGTTGCGGAAGGTGAACAGGTTCTTGTCCGGCATCTCCGAGGGGACGGTCTGACCGTAGAGCCTGCGGCCCTCGCCCAGGAAGAAGTCGCAGGTGTCGACGATCTCCCGCACCTCGCCCAGCGCCTCGGCGTACGGCTT
This sequence comes from Nonomuraea sp. NPDC051191, assembly GCF_044455665.1. Lineage (NCBI taxonomy): Bacteria > Bacillati > Actinomycetota > Actinomycetes > Streptosporangiales > Streptosporangiaceae > Nonomuraea > Nonomuraea sp. NPDC051191. The sequence goes on from NZ_JBITEZ010000002.1 coordinate 332,002, forward strand.
GCCGATCTCCCGGGTGACCAGACGGGCCAGGCTCTCGGCGTTGGCCTCGACCAGCCGCCCGATGGAGGCGATCACCCGTCCGCGCACCGGCGCCGGCACCTTGGCCCACTCGCGCTGGGCCTCCTTGGCGGTGCGGCAGGCGGCGGCGAACGCGGCGGCGTCGGCCAGGCCGACCCGGGCCACGACCTCGCCGGGGCGGGCGGGGTTGGTCGACTCGTACACGCTCTCGCCGGTGGTGTCCTTCCCACCCACGATTGAAACGATCTGACGGCTCACCGGTGGCCTCCTCGTAGTTCCTCCGGACAGACAATCATCTCGCCGGAAAAAACCCAAGAATCCCGTCAGCGTACGGGCCGGCCGAGCACCTCGCGGATCACGTGCCGGGCGTTGGCCGCCATGGCCGGGTTGGTGTCCTTGTAGTAGGGGAGCTGGATGAGCGCCATGGACAGGGCCCGGCCGCGCCCGCGGGCCCAGGTGGCGTCGTCGACGCCGAGCGCGGCGCGGAAGACCTCGCGCGCGGCGGGCGGCAGCAGGTTCCAGGCCGGGATCAGGTCGCAGGCCGGGTCGCCCGCGCCGAGCGTGCCCCAGTCGATGACCCCGCTCAGCCGCCCGTCGCGGACCAGCAGGTTGCCCGGCATCAGGTCGGCGTGCACCCAGACGGGCCCGCCCTGCCATCCGGGCGCGCTCAGCGCCTCCTTCCAGGCCGCCGTGGCCGCGGCGGTGTCGATCAGGCCGTCGAGCTCGCCGATCGCGGCCCGGGTCGCGTCGTCGAGGCGGGCCAGCGGGCCGCCCCGGTAGGCGTCGGGGGCGCCGGCGGGATCGACCTCGCGCAGCGCGGCGACGAACGCCGCCAGGTCGGCGGCCAGCGCCTCGGCGTCGGAGAGCGCGCCCGCCTCCGGGTTCTCGCCGTCGAGCCACCGGCACACCGACCACGGCCAGGGGAAACCCTCTCCCGGTGAGCCCTGGCCGAGCACCGAGGGGATCGGGACGGGCAGCGCGGGGGCCAGCAGCGGCAGCCACCGCCGCTCCTTGGCGACGTCGCCGACGCCGTTCCCGACGCGCGGCAGGCGGACGGCCAGGTCGTCGCCGAGCCGGAAGACCGCGTTGACGGTGCCGGAGGAGGGGAAGCGGCGCAGCGGGAGGCCGGCCCAGCGCGGGAACTGCGCGGCCAGCAGCCGCCGCACGAGGGCCTCGTCGATGTCGGCCTCGTCCGCGTGCATCCTGCCGCCCATGCGCTCCCCCTCGGTCCGTACGGTCCGAGGCCCATGTCAGCGGGCCGGGGGCAGGCGCGTCAAACCGTTTTCGCCGCCTCCGCTCTCACCAGGACTGGGTCGGCACCGGGCCGCCGTCACCCAGTTCGTGCCGGGCGTCGCCGGCCAGCCGGCCGGCCAGGTCGGCCAGCGCCCGCGCGACGGCCAGCTCGTCCCCGACCACCGGCATGGACGGGTCGGCGGGGTTGCGGCGGGCGTGGCCCGCGCCCTCGGCCGTCGTGCCGTCCGGGGTGGTCAGGACCGCCCGCGCCGAGGTGTCGTCGCCGTCCTCGGCGAGTCGGATCCGCACGGTCCACTCCTTGGCTTCCATCTCTCGCCTCCTCCGCCGTACGGCTGCCCGGACGTACGGCGGTAAACCGGATGGCCCGGCTACGGGCGGCGAGGACGGCGCCACCGGTCGTCGGCGCGCAGCCAGGCGGCGTCCCAGTCGGCGTACCTGCGCCGGTCCAGCAGCCGGCGCAGCGCGGCGACCGCCCCCAGCACCAGCAGGCACGCCAGCACCTGGACGAACGCCGCCAGGCCCACGCCGCGCAGGACCACGTCGGTGTGGCCGGCCGGCGGCGTCGTCGGGTCGCCCTCGGGGTCGATCCACAGGGGCACGGTCTGGCCCGCCCGCGTACCGGCCGGGACCTGGACCTGCCCGGTCCTGGCCGAGCCCGCCGGAGTGGTCCAGCTCGCCGGCACCGTGGAGGTCGCGGCCTCGCCGAACCCCGGCCGCACGGGCCGCGGCTCCCGCAGCACCGTCGCGGTCACCTGCTGGCGGTGGCCGGGGCCCACGCGGGCGTCGCGCAGGCCGCCCTCGTAGGCGACCCGGCCGGCCAGCACCGCCGGCCAGACGCTGAGCAGGACCAGGAGCACCGCCACTGCCAGCCCGGCGCTCTCCAGCCGGTCGGAGCGGCGGCGCAACGGGTTGCGGTCCGGCCGGTGCCTGCGGATCCGCAGCATCGCGGCGTTCATGACGGCCCTCATCGCGCACCTCCCACGGTCACCTTCCTCCTTCCCGCAGAAACGGCGGGTAGCCCGCCAGGAAGCGGGCTGCCGCGCCGCTCAGCTCCAGGGCGCCGTCGGGTACCAGATGAGGTCGCGGCGGGCCAGGATCCGGACGTCCCAGTACAGAAGGGTGAAGACCCCGGCCACGACCAGCGCCGCGCCGGTGATGAGGGCCAGGCGGGCCGGGGTCGCGGTCAGCCAGCGGTGCGCGCGGCCCCCGGTGGCCAGGGCGAGCAGCATGAACAGGACCGCCATGACGACGATGTTGCCGGCCGACTGGAGCATGAAGGCCAGCGCGCCGTACAGGGGGTTGTGGCTCTCGGCGGCGTCCCTGAAGAGCTGGCGGAACAGCGGGAACGGGCGGCCGATCAGGAAGCCGCCGATCAGCGCGCCCATGACGGCCATGCGGGCGCTCGGGTGGCGGGACAGCGGGTCGGGCAGGTAGCCGAGCGCGGCCAGGCCCAGGTAGAGGAAGGCCAGCCCGATCAGCCCGAACGTGACCATCGCCTGGACCAGGCCGGGGGACAGGGTGCCCGGCGCGGGTCTGGCCGTGGCGAACTGCGGCATGGAGGTGCCGACGATGCCCACCACGACGCCGTACGCGCCGGACACGGTCAGCGCGCCGGCGGCCAGCCAGCCGAGCGGGCGCAGCGTCCCGCGGATCCGGGCGCCGACCGACGGCCTGGCCCCGACGAGGGGCGCGACCGCGCCGAGCGCGGCGATGTTGCACGCGGTGAACGAGCCCGCCAGGCCGGAGGCGAAGGCGAACACGATGCCGGAGAGCGTCCCGGCGATGGGGGTGGCGTCGGCGTCGTGGCCGAGCATCGTGTCGGCGACCGTCGAGCCGATCGTCTGGTCCACGAACTCGGCCGACCACACGACGGTCAGCAGGAATCCGGCGAGGGCGCTGAGCAGCAGCACGAGCCCGCGGCGGCGGGCGGGCGCGGGTTCGACGGCGGGGGTGGCGGCGAGGGGCAGGGTCATGGTGGTTCCCCTTCTCGTCCAGCAGGAGGCGGCGCCCGCACGCGGGCGGGCGCCGGGCGTCCTGGGGGGGGGTGAACGCGTACGCCGTGCAAGTTCTGTGACGTTCTGTGACGTTCTGTGACAACGGCCTGGACGGTGATCAGAGCAGGGCGCCAGGCCGGCATGGCCGGTTGATGGGAACTCCGAACGGGATATTGCCACGTTTAGCACGAAATTCCGGGTAGTTAAAGCGGCCCCCACCGACTACCGGGCGTCACAGCCTCCTGACCCTGACACCGTCCCCGTTGACCACCCGCTGCGTACGCCCGAGCTGGACGGTGAGCCCCGGCATCCCGGCCAGCGGGCTCACGTCGAGGTCGGCGGGCATGAGGAACAGATTCAGGTTGCGCAGCCCGGGCAGAGCGGCGAGCGGGGACAGGTCGGTGACGCCGGGGCACACGGCCAGGGTCAGGGAGGAGAGCCGCGTCTGCCCGCACAGCGGGGTGAGATCCGTCAGGGCGGGGCAGTGGCGCAGGCGGAGGCGGGTCAGGGAGAAGCGGCCGAGTGCCGCGAGATCGAGCCCGCCGACCTCGTCGAGGGACACGTCGGCGACGGACGGGCAGGTCAGGGAGGCGGCGTCGAGGCAGGCGCCGGCTTCCGCGACGCCGTCCAGCCACAGTTTCTCCAGTCGCCGCATCCCGGCGAAGACCGTCCCGGGGATCGGCAGGCCGTCGCGCCGGAGGTGCAGTGACTCCAGCTGGTCCTGCCGGGCGAGCGGCGCGTGCCAGGCGTCCCGGTCGTCGTCGCGCAGGTCGAGGACGAGCTCCCTCAGGCGCGGCAGACGGTCGAGGAAGGCCGGATCGTCGAGCCGGACTCCCCAGAGCCGCATGGTGCGCAGACGCGGCGATCCGTCCAGGGGGCCGAGGTCCACGGCGTGAGGCGTGGCGTAGAAGTGCAGGCCGAGTTCGGTCAGCCGGGGCAGCGACGCCACCCCGTCCAAGGAGCGGATCGGGGCGTCCTGCACGCTCAGCAGTTGCGTCTGGGGCATGTCGCGGAGGAATCGCAGGTCGGGGAGAGGGGTGGGCACGGTGACGAGCACCTCGGACGCCTTCAGGAGGGCGGCGCTGCGGAGATGGCGGGCGCTGGAGAAGGTGACGTCCTCCATGTCGGCCAGGACCCGCCGGGCGTAGACGTCGGCGTCGAAGTACTCCCAGCCCTGGCGGAGCTGCTCCCGCACCTGCCACCGCGGGTCGGACGCGTAGCCGGCCAGGCGGTCCAGGGCCTCCGGGCCGTTGATCAGGAACGTCGTGCGGACCGTCCACGCCGCGCGGCTCGCCGGCAGGCCCGTCAGGTCGCGGGGCAGGCGGCGCAGGATCTCCTCGCCCGCCGCCGCCAGCAGGGTCGCCTCCTCCTCCGTGCGCGGCGGGACCACCTGCGCCAGGCACGCCTCGAACCGGTCGCGCACCCCGGCCGGGATCTCCTGGACGGTCTCCAGGCACGCCGCCACCAGCAGTCGCAGCCTGCGGGCGTGCTTGCCGCCCTGGTCGGCGCGGTCCAGCAGGCCGCTCAGCAGCTCGCCGCGCAGCCGGCCGTTCGCGTGCCCGGCGGCCATCACCACGACCTCGCGCCACTGGTCCAGGTGCGCCCGCTCGACCGCCGCCTCGACGTCCTCGTCCTCCACGAGCTGCCCGGCGGCCAGGTACTCCTGGACGGTCCGGTGTGCGAAGTCGATCCGGCCGGGCACCGGCTCGCGCAGCACGCCGCTCCGGCGTAACAGGTGTTCGAGCACGTCGGAGGCGGTGTGCGAGACGCGGGTCATCGAGCCGAGCTTCTGCTCGACCCGCCGCAGCGCGGTCGCCTTCGACAACTCGGAACGGCCCATCGACACCAGCCGCCAGGCCAGGTCGCGCAGGATCCACACCTTCTGGCCGGGGTCGAGGGACACGTCGTCGTCGATCCGCCGCTCGGCGTCGCGGCGTTCGAGCAGCAGGCCGAGCACGGCGTCGTAGAAGCCCATCCGGCTGCGCGGGAGCTGGGTGCGGCGGTCGAGGTTGAGCGCGCACAGCATGGCGGCCAGCAGCGGGGTCGAGGCGACCACGCCCAGGTGCGGATTGGACTCCATCCTGGCCAGCAGGGCGACCTCGTAGCCTTCCAGCTCGCCGGGGTCGCACGGCAGGCTCGGGCAGTCGCGTATCGCGACGTGCCACTGACGGATCAGCTCCCGCTGGTCGTCGGGCGTCATGGGCTCCAGCGTGGCCGCCGCGAACCCCTCGTCGGCCAGCCAGCGGGCGTCGGCGGCGGTCGGGCGGGAGGTCACCACGACGCGCAGCTCCGGATAGGCCGCCAGCAGCCGCGACAGCCACTCCCGTACGGCCGGCCGGTGCCGTACGAGCAGCTCGTCCACGCCGTCGACCAGGAGCAACCCGCGGCCGGACGCCAGCACGCGCTCCACCCAGCCGCGCGGCATGCGGCCGGCGACCTCCCGCGCGACGTCGTCGAGGAAGTCGGCGGGCGCGGGCAGCCGTCCTGACGAATGGCTCCTCAGCTTGATCATCAGGGGCACACAGCCGTTCCAGGCGGCCAGGTCGCCCGAGAAGCCGCCGCGCGCGGCGGTGACCGCCAGCCAGCGCAGCAGCGTGCTCTTGCCCGAACCCGCGTCGCCGCGCAGCAGCGTGAGCCTGGAGCGGCCGAGCGCCGACTCGATGCGCTCGGTGCCGCGCTCGGCGGGGTGCACGCCGGTGAGCGCGGCGACCGACAGCCGCTCCGGCGTGCGCGGGCCGCGTTCGCCGGAGGAGACGTTGAGGCTGATGTAGGCGACGCTCAGCGACGTGCGCGGACGGTAGGTCTCCACCCGGACGCCGAACAGCTCGACCTCGTCGAGGGTGCGGCTGGCGAAACCGAGGTAGAGGCGGGCGAACGCGGCGTCGTCCTGGGTGCCCTCGGGGGCCTCCAGCGTGCGTTGCGGCATCCTGGCGAGCAGGCGTTCGACGCCCTCGGCCAGGCTGCTGAGCCGGCCCAGCGTCTCGGTGGCGGCGCGCGGCAGGTACTGGGGGAGCTGACGCATGAGACCGATCAGGCAGTCGACGGACTCGGCGAGCAGGACGGTGTACAGGCGGTCCTCGGCCTCCCCGAGGCGGGGTTCCGGAAGGGCCGCCAGGATGCGTCCGGCGAGTTTGGCGGGGTCGGCGTCCGACTCGAACAGGGCCTCGTCCGACAGGTCGGCGGCGCGCAGCGCGGCCACGGCCTCCAGCAGGACGGCGGCCCGCGCGGACTCGTCCAGCCCGCGGAACTCCTGCTCGACGAGCCGCGACAGCCGGCCCTCGACGGCCAGCGCGATGCCCTGGAGCTGGTTGTCGATCTTCCGCGGCGCCAGCCGGTCACGGAACCCGCTCTGGACGAGATCCTTCAGCTCACTCGTACGGTCCTTGCGCGCGGCCCGGGTGGCCAGCCATTCGCGCATGGCACGTTCAGCGATGCTCTTCCCAGCGGCGGTCAGGGCCGCCTCGATGCCCGGCATGCCTTCTATATAAGACGATCTTTCCGGTCACGCGGTGAAATCGGCGAAGTCGAACCCCGGCGACACGACGCAGCTCACCAGCACCGCCTCGTCCCCGGCCGGACGCGCGGACTGCCACACGCCGCCGGGCACGACCGCCTGCGGCACCTGCCCCCGCTCCACCAGCGGCCCCAGGACGACGTCCCGGTCGCCGACGGTCAGGCTCAGCGGGCCGCCCCGGTGCCACAGCCACACCTCGTCCGACCTCACCATGTGCGGGACGGACTCCTCGCCCGGCTGGAGCAGGAAGTAGATGCCGGTGGCGCTGGCGCGCGGGCCCGGGTAGCCGTCGGGCCGGATCGTGACGGGCGACCGCCAGGTCTCGCGGTACCAGCCGCCCTCCGGATGGGGAAGCAGGTCGAGCTCGGCGGCCACGGGCGGCCGGGCGACGAACGCGACGGGCGCGCCGGTGACGTCGCGCCGCAGGAAACGGGCGCCGTCGAGGACGGCCTGCCCGTCGAACGTCGCGGCCAGCGCCAGGGCGGCCGCCTCGTCGGCGACCTCGGTGGGCGCGCCGTCGGGAAAGATCCTCAGCTCCACATGGCCGATCTTACGAGGAACCGGGCGCGCGGGCTGACCACCTCGCCCACGCCCGTGTTCGTCGGCGCCCGTCGGCGGGGTGCTCGCCGCGCGAACTGTCGGTCGGCCTGGCTAGTCTGCGGCAGGTGATCGAACGGTGGAGCCGTGATCAGGTGCTCGCCCTCGCCCCCGACGCCTCGTCCCAGAAGGCGGCCCAGGGGGTGGCCGCGGCGGGCAAGTGGTCCTCGCGCGGCACGACGGGCAGCGTCCTCTACGGCGAGTGCAAGGGCAGCGGGTCCAAGCCCTACCTGGCGTGCGTCGACCTGAGCGAGCCCGCCTACCGGTGCAGCTGCCCCAGCCGCAAGTTCCCCTGCAAGCACGCGCTGGGCCTGCTGCTGCTGTGGTCGGCCGACGGCGTGCCCGCCGAGGAGGCCGCGCCGCAGTGGGTGACCGAGTGGCTCGACGGCCGCGCCGAGCGCGCCGCCAGGTCCGCGGCCCGCGTCGAGGCGGCCCGCGCCGATGCGGCCGGGGTGGCCGATGGCGAGGCGGCAGGGAAGGAACGGGTGGAGCGGGCCGAGCGGGCGGAGTCGGTGCGGCACGCGCGGGTGGGGGCCGGGCTGGCGGAGCTGGAGCGCTGGCTGGCCGACCAGATCCGCCAGGGCCTGGCCTCCTCCGCCGAGCACGACTGGGACGGCCTGGCCAAGCGCCTCATCGACGCCCAGGCCCCCGGCGTCGCCGGCCTGGTGTCCCGGCTGACCCAGGTGCGCGCCGAGGACGACTGGCCCGGCCGGCTCTTGGAGGAGTACGCGCTGGTCAACCTCCTCGCCGTCGCCTACCGCCGCCGCGCCGACCTCCCCGGGCCCCTGGCGCAGACCGTCCAGATCCGCACCGGTTTCCCCGTCACGAAGGAAGAGGTGCTGGCCGGGCCGGCGGTGCGCGACCACTGGCACGTGCTCGGCGGGCGCGACGACGAGCACGACCGGCTGACCGCCCGCCGCGTCTGGCTCAAGGGCCGGGCGACCGGCCGGGCGGCGCTGATCCTCTCCTTCGCCCCTCAGGGCCAGCCGCTGGACGCCTCCCTGGTCACGGGCACCACGATCGACGCCGACCTCGCCTTCTACCCGGGCGCCGCCCCCCTGCGCGCCCTCGTCGCCGCCCGCCACCCCGCCACGCCTCTCGCGGCCGGGGCCGCCGGGCCGGTCGGGGTGTCGGCCGACGAGGCGCTCGACGAGGTGGCGCGGGTGCTGGCCGAGGATCCCTGGACCGAGTCGTGGCCGGTCGTGCTGGCCGGCGTCGTCCCCGGCCGGGCGTCGGTCGGGGGGCTGCCGTTGCACCCCCGGGCCCGTGACCCCTGGCGGCTGATCGCCGTCTCGGGCGGCCACCCCGTCACGCTGGCCGCCGAATGGACCCCGCAGGGCCTGCGCCCGCTCACCACCTGGGACGACGAAGGAACGGCGGTGATCCTGTGACCTGGGACGACCTGGCCTCCACGGCCCTCGTGGGCACCGACCGCAGGCCGTACGGAGGAGACCTGCTGGAGGCCGCCGCCGTCGAGACGGCCCGGCGGCGCGCGGGCCGCCGCCCGGTCGGGTCCGCGCCGCCGGCGCCCGCCCCCGCCGAGGAGCTGCCCGCCGTCGACCGGCGCGCGGCCGAGCGGCTGGTCCGCATCATGGGCGGCGAGTACGCCCGCCTGCTCCCCGAATGGCTGGCCGCGGCCGCCGCGACCGGCCGCCGGGTGCCCTGCGACGTGCTGCCCGACCTGCTCGAAAGAGGCAGGCGCGACCGCTCGATCCGGGCCCATCTGGGCGTCCTGGCCGGGCAGCGCGGCCGTTGGCTGGCCGGGCTCAACCCGGCGTGGGGCTACCTGCTGGAGGAGCCCACCGGCGAGACGTGGGAGCTGGGCGGCGCCGCCGACCGCCGCGCCCACCTGCGCGCCCTGCGCGCCGCCGACCCCGCCGGGGCCAGGGAGCTGCTGGAGAGCACGTGGGAGCGGGAGACGCCCGACGACCGGGCCGAGTTCGTCGAGCTGCTGGCCGACGGGCTCGGCATGGGCGACGAGCCGTTCCTCGAAGCGGCGCTCGACGACCGCCGCCGCGAGGTCCGCCAGGCCGCCGCCAACCTGCTGACCCGGCTGCCCGGCTCCCGCCTGTCCAGGCGCATGGCCGAGCGGGCGCGGGCCTGCGTGTCGATCTCCGGCTCGACCATCGCCGTCGAGGCGCCCCTGGAGTGCGACCGGGCGATGGAACGCGACGGCGTGCGTCCCAAGCCGCCGCGCGGCATCGGCGAGCGGGCCTGGTGGTTGCAGCAGATCCTGGCCCGCGCCCCGCTGGGCGTCTGGGGCCGGCCGCCGTCCGAGCTGCTCACGATGCGCGTCCCCGACTGGGACGCCGAGGTGAAGGCCGCCTGGGTGCGGGCCGCGGTGCTGCAGAAGGACCCGGAGTGGGCGCGCGCGATGTTCGGCTGGGACCCGATCGCCGACCTGCTCGAAGCGCTCCCGCCGGGCGAGCAGCAGGAGCTCGCCGCCGGCTTCGTCGTCGAGCACGACCTGGACAGCCAGTTGATCATGGTTCTCGGCGGCGTCTCGTCCCAGTGGGGGGAGGGGCTGGCGACGGCCGTCCTCCACAAGATCGTCAAGGTGGCGGCCGTCCAGCCGTGGAACCTCGGCGAGCTGGTCAAGCTGGCGGGCGAGCACATCGACCCTGCCCTGTTCCCGCTGGCCGAGAGCTACTCGCCGGTGGCGCCGATCCAGCAGGTCGCCGCCCTCCTGCGTTTCCGTGCCGACATGTACAAGGAGCTCGCATGACCGTCCTGCGTCCCCACGCCGAAGACCAGTACGCCGAGGAGCTGGCCTACCTGGCCAAGGACGACGACCGTCCCCGGCCCCCCGGCTGGAAGCTGTCGCCCTGGGCGGTGACCCGGTACATCCTGGGCGACGGCGACCGCGTCACCCCCAAATACGTCGGCGCCCGCCGCATCGTCGAGGTCGCCGTGGCCACGCTCGCGACCGACCGCGCGCTGCTGCTGCTCGGCGTGCCAGGCACGGCCAAGACGTGGCTGTCGGAGCACCTGGCCGCCGCGGTAAGCGGCGACTCGACGCTGCTCGTCCAGGGCACCGCGGGCACCGCCGAAGAGGCCGTCAGGTACGGCTGGAACTACGCCAGGCTGCTGTCGGAGGGCCCGTCGTTCGAGGCGCTGACCCCCTCGCCGGTGATGCGGGCCATGGCCGAGGGGCGGGTCGCCCGCGTCGAGGAGCTGACCCGCATGCCCTCCGACGTCCAGGACGCGCTGATCACCGTCCTGTCGGAGAAGACGCTGCCGATCCCCGAGCTCAACCGCGAGGTGCAGGCCGAGCGCGGCTTCAACGTCATCGCCACCGCCAACGACCGCGACCGGGGCGTCAACGAGCTGTCCAGCGCCCTGCGCCGCCGGTTCAACACCGTCGTGCTCCCCGTGCCCGCCGACGCCGAGGAGGAGGTGCACATCGTCGCCCGCCGCGTCACCGATCTGGGCCGTGCGCTGGAGCTGCCGGAGACCACCACCGGCCTGGCCGAGATCCGGCGCGTGGTGACCGTCTTCCGCGAGCTGCGCGCCGGCGTCACCGAGGACGGCCGCACCAAGGTCAAGTCGCCCAGCGGCACCCTGTCCACGGCCGAGGCGATCTCGGTGCTCACCAGCGGCATCGCGCTGGCCGCCCACTTCGGCGACGGCGTGCTGCGGCCGTCCGACGTGGCGGCCGGGATCGTGGGCGCGGTGGTGCAGGAACCGGTCTCCGATCGGGTGGTGTGGCGCGAGTACCTGGAGACCGTGGTGCGCGAGCGTCCCGACTGGCGCGACTTCTACCGCGCCTGCCGCGAGGTGTCATGAGCACCGTGTCCGTCCTGGGCGTGCGCCATCACGGCCCCGGCTCGGCCCGCGCGCTCCGGCGTGAGCTCGAACGCCTGCGCCCCGACGCGATCCTCGTCGAGGGGCCGCCGGAGGCCGACGCGCTCGTGCCGCTCGCCCCCGACCTGGAGCCGCCGGTCGCGCTGCTCGCGCACGTGCCCGGCGCTCCGGCGAAGGCCGCGTTCTGGCCGTTCGCGGAGTTCTCCCCCGAATGGCAGGCGATCCTGTACGGCGTCGCCGCCGGCGTCCCGGTGCGCTTCTGCGACCTGGCCGCCGCCCACTCCCTGGCCGACGAGGCCGAGGGCGAGGAGGAGGCCGAGGCGGGGGGCGACGGGCTGCGTACCGACCCCATCGGCGCGCTGGCGGCCGCCGCCGGGCACGACGACCCCGAACGCTGGTGGGAGGACGTCGTCGAGCACCGCGGCGACACCCCCTTCGAGGCGATCGCCGAGGCCATGGCTGCCGTGCGCGAGGGGCACGAGCCGACCGGCCGGGAGGCCAGGCGCGAGGCGTACATGCGCAGGACGCTGCGCGCGGCGATCAAGGAGGGGTTCGGCACGATCGCGGTGGTCTGCGGCGCCTGGCACGTGCCCGCGCTGACCGGTCCGCTGCCCCCGGCCTCGGCCGACAACGCGCTGCTGCGCGGGATGCCGAGGGTGAAGGCCGAGCTGACCTGGGTGCCGTGGACGTACGGACGGCTGGCCTCCTGGAGCGGCTACGGCGCGGGCATCACCTCGCCGGGCTGGTACCACCACCTGTTCGCCGCCCCCGACCGGCCGGTCGAGCGCTGGCTCACCGAGGCCGCCGCCGTGCTGCGCGAGGAGGGCCTGCCGGTCTCGTCCGCGCACGTCATCGAGTCCGTGCGCCTGGCCGCGACCCTGGCGGGGCTGCGCGGCAGGCCGCTGGCCGGGCTGGGCGAGGTCACCGAGGCGGCCAGGGCGGTGCTGTGCGAGGGCGACGACCTGGCCGTCGAGCTGATCCAGCGGCGCATGGTCGTCGGCGACCGGCTGGGCCACGTCACCGACGGCACCCCGATGGTCCCGCTCCAGCGCGACCTGCGCGAGCAGCGGCGGCGGCTCAAGCTCCGGCCCGAGGCCCTCGACCGGGAGCTCGACCTCGACCTGCGCAAGCCGCTCGACCTGGAGCGCAGCCACCTGCTGCACCGGCTGCGGATGCTGGAGGTGGGCTGGGGCACGCCGGGCCAGGCGCGCGGCAAGGGCACGTTCAGGGAGTCGTGGACGCTGCAGTGGCGGCCCGAGCACGACCTCGCGCTCATCGAGCACGCCGCCCTCGGCACCACCGTCGCCGCCGCGGCCGCGCAGCGGGCCCGCGACCTGGCAGGGGCGGCGTCGGCGGCGCTCGCCGACCTGACCGCGCTGGTCGAGCTGTGCCTGCTGGCCGACCTGCCGAAGGCGCTGCCCGGCGTGCTCGCCGCGCTGTCGGCCAAGGCGGCGCTGGACACCGACGTCACGCACCTGATGGCGGCGCTGCCCGCGATGGTGCGCGCCCACCGCTACGGCGACGTGCGCGGCACCTCGGCCGAGGGGCTGGCGGTGATCGTGCGCTCGATGCTCGACCGGATCTGCGTCGGGCTGCCGGTGGCGGTCACCGCGCTCGACGACGACGCGGCGGCCGGGCTGCTGAAGCACGTCGACGCCGTCCACGCCGCCGTCGCCCTCCTCGCCGAACCTGCCGCCGAGGCCGCTGATGACGCGGCCGGTGACGGCGGAGCGGCCGGTGAGGGGGCGTCGCCGCGCGGGCGGTGGCTGGGCACGTTGCGGGGCATCGCCGACCGGCCTGACCTGCACGGTCTCATCGAGGGCCGGCTCACCCGCCTCCTGCTCGACTGCGGCGAGCTCGACGACGCGGGCGACCGCATGTCCAGGGCCATGTCCCGGGGCCAGACCCCGGTCAGGGCGGCGGCCTGGGTCGAGGGCTTCCTGTCCGGCGGCGGCCTGCTCCTGGTGCACGACCCGCGCCTGCTGGGCCTGGTCGACGCCTGGCTGACCGCGCTGCCCGCCGACCAGTTCACCGACGTGCTGCCGCTGCTGCGCCGTACCTTCGGCGGGTTCGCCGCGCCGGAGCGGCGGGCCGTCGGAGAGCGGGTGAGCGCGGCGGGCCGCACGGGCGACCCCGGCGGCGCGGCGGAGCCGGACGTGGACGAGCGGCGCGCGGCGGGAGCCGTGGCGACCGTGCTGGCGATCACCGGGAGAGACCGTGGATGAGCGCATGCGCAGGTGGCGGCTGGTGCTCGGGGGCGGCGACGCCGACGGCACCGGCCGCGCCCTGGAGGGTGCCGACGCGCAGATGGACGCGGCCCTGGCCGCCGTCTACGACCAGGACGGCCGCGAGGGGCAGAGCCGTCGCGAGGGCGGCCTCGGGGCGTCCGCGCCGCGGGTGGCCCGCTGGCTGGGTGACATCCGGACGTACTTCCCGTCCACGGTCGTCCAGGTCATGCAGAAGGACGCGATCGAGCGGCTGAACCTCACCAGGCTGCTGCTCGAACCGGAGATGCTGGAGGCCGTCGAGCCCGACGTGCACCTGGTCGGCACGCTGCTCGCGCTCAACCGGGTCATGCCCGCCCAGGCCCGCGAGTCGGCCAGGGCCGTGGTGCGCAAGGTGGTCCAGGAGCTCGAACGCCGCCTCGCCGACCGTACGCGGGCGGCGGTGACGGGCGCGCTCGACCGTTCGGCGCGTACGTACCGGCCCAAGCGGGTGGCCGACATCGACTGGGACCGCACGATCCGGGCGAACCTCAAGAACTACCTGCCGGAGCGGAACACGGTCGTCCCGTCGCGGCTGGTCGGCTACGCGCGCAGGCAGCGGTCGGTGCAGCGTGAGGTGGTGCTCTGCATCGACCAGAGCGGTTCGATGGCGGCCTCGGTGGTGTATTCGAGCGTGTTCGGGGCGGTCCTGGCCTCGATGCGGTCGCTGAAGACGTCGCTCGTGGTGTTCGACACGGCGGTGGTCGACCTGACCGAGCAGTTGCACGACCCGGTCGAGCTGCTGTTCGGCACCCAGCTCGGCGGCGGCACCGACATCAACAGGGCCATCGCCTACTCCCAGGGTCTCATCACCCGTCCGGCCGACTCGATCTTCGTCTTGATCAGCGACCTGTACGAGGGCGGTGTGCGCGAGGAGATGCTGCGCCGGGTGGCGGCGATGACGCAGGCCGGCGTGCAGGTGATCGTGCTGCTCGCGCTCTCCGACGAGGGCGCGCCCTTCTACGACCACGAGAACGCCGCCGCGCTGGCCGCGATGGGCGTGCCCGCCTTCGCCTGCACCCCCGACGCCTTCCCCGACCTGATGGCCGCCGCCGTCGAACGCCGCGACATCACCCGGTGGGCCGAGCGTCACGCCGGCGGCTGAGAAAGGCCGAGGCCGCGGCTCCACCCCCGCAGGGGAGCCGCGGCCGGGTCAGCGCTCAGTGGCCGGCCTGTTCGGGGCGGGCCTTGCGCGGCATGAGGAACGACAGGGCGAAGGTGATCGCCAGCAGCCCGATCTCGACCCAGACGGTCACCTGCATGGCCGAGCCGAAGCTCCACTGATCCTTGAGCAGGTTGAAGAAGAGCGTGCCGAGGACGGCGGTGCCGAGCGCGCCGCCGAGCTGCTGGACGGCGGTCATCGTGCCCGAGGCCGACCCCGACTCGTGCGGCTCGACCCCGGCCAGCACGATGTCGAAGAACGGCGCCATGGTCAGGCCCATGCCGATGCCGACCAGCGCCAGCCCGGGGGCGAGCTGCCAGACGCCGACGTCGGTGCCGGCCAGGTGGATGGTCACCCCGAGCACGGCCGCGCCGGCGGCCATGACGACCACGCCGATCTGCAGCAGGCCGCGGCCCAGCTTCTCCTGGAGCCCGGACATGGCCAGGCCGAAGCCGATCACGCCGCCGACCGCCTGGGGAAGGCTGGCCAGGCCGGCCTTGAGCGGGCTGAAGTGCAGGCCGGCCTGCATGTAGATGCTGAAGACCAGGCTGAGGCCGATCATGCCGGAGAAGAACGCCAGGCCGGCCACCAGGCCGCCGGAGAAGGCCCGCTTGCGGAAGAGGCTGGGGGTGACCAGCGGGTCCTTGCCGGAGGCGGCGCGGCGCGACTCGTACCTGCCGAAGAGGGCGAAGACGACCAGCGAGGCGGCCATCGAGACGAACGTCCAGGCGGGCCAGCCGAGCTCGCGGCCCTGGATCAGCGGGTAGATCAGCAGGAATCCGGCGACCGAGACCAGGCCGACGCCGACCAGGTCGAGCCTGGTGGCGTTCGAGAGGCGGTACTCGGGCAGGAAGCGGATGCCGGCCAGCGCGGCGGCCAGGCCGAGCGGCAGGTTGATCAGGAAGATCATGCGCCAGCCGGTGCCGAAGAAGTCGGCGTCGACCAGCCAGCCGGCCAGCACGGGGCCGCCGACCGACGAGATCGTCATGACGGGCCCGAACATGCCGAACGCCTTGCCGATCTCCTGCGGCGGGAACATCTCCTTGATCAGCCCGAGGCCCTGAGGCAACATCACGGCCCCGAACAGGCCCTGCAGCACCCGGCTGGCGATCAGCATCTCGGGGCTGCCCGCCACGCCGCACAGCAGCGAGGCGGCGGTGAACCCGAAGGCGCCGATGAGGAACATGCGCTTGCGGCCGAACAGGTCGCCGAGCCGTCCGCCGGTGACCAGGCCGACGGCCATGGCCAGCGTGTAGCCGGCGCCGAGCCACTGCACGAGGCTGTCGCTGCCGCCCAGGTCGGCGCGGATGGTGGGGGCGGCGATCGTGGTGATCAACGCGTCGAGCAGGTCCATCACCTCGGCGGCGAGGATCACGAAAAGGGCGGCCCAGCGCCACCGGTAGGGCGCGACGGCCTCCGTGGCCTGCGCCGAGTTGGTCACTGTCATCGGGGGGAACTCCTTAAGAACGCTGTTCTTGGTACGAACACTGTTCGTTACGAACACCGTTTTAGTAGCGAACAGCGTTCGTGTCAAGTACAGTGTTCGCCATGGGGAGCAAGGAAGAAGCCGTGCCGGTGCCGCCGTGGCGCAAGTCCCGCAAGCCCGCGCCGATCAGGCGGCAGCTCAGCCAGGACCTCATCGTCGAGACCGGGCTGCGCGTCCTCGACGCCGAAGGGCTCGACGCGCTGAGCATGAGACGCGTCGCCCAGGAGCTCGACACCGGCCCCGCCTCCTTGTACGCGCACGTCGCGAACAAGGAGGAGCTGCTCGAACTCGTCTACGACCGCGTCCTCGGCGAGATCCGGCTGCCCGAGCGCGACCCCGGCCGGTGGAAGGACCAGCTCAGGGCGTACGCGCTGGAGGTCTACCGGGTGCTGAACAAGCACGCCGACGTCGCCAGGGCGGCCCTGGCGAACATCCCCACGGGCGAGAACTCGCTGCGCACCGGCGAGTTCGTGTACGGGCTGATGGTGGAGGCCGGGATGCCGCCGCGCGAGGCCGCCCTGTGCCTCGACCGCCTGTCCCTCTACCTCATCGGCGACGCCTACGAGGGCTCGGTGCACATCAGCCGGCTGCGCGCCTCGGACATGTCCACGCCGGAGGAGTACTTCACCGCGTTCGCGACCCAGATCGCCGACTACTACCGCGCCCTGCCGCGCGACCGCTTCCCGTACCTGGTCGAGCACATCGACGACCTGATCGCCGCCGACGGCGAGGAACGCTTCCGCTACGGCCTCGAACTGCTCCTCGACGGCATCGAGTCCCGCATGCCTTAGGCCCAATTGCCTAGGCCCCGCGCCCGATGTGTCGACGCGCGGTTCCCCCTACTTTTACGGTCATGACAACGACTGTTGAACCGATCGAAGACGTCGCCCCGGCCCCGGCCGGCGTGCTGTCCGCGCAGTACCGGGCGCTCAGCGTCGGCCTGGTCGCGCTCGTCATGCTGGTGGCCTTCGAGGCGATGGCGGTGGCGACCGCGATGCCCATCGTGGCCGGCGACCTGGGCGGCATGGCCCTGTACAACCTGGCCTTCAGCGCCACTCTCGCGGCCAGCGTGATCGCGACCGTGCTCGGCGGCCGGTGGAGCGACGTGCGGGGGCCGGTGCAGCCGATCGCCGTCGGCGTGGCCACCTTCGTGGCCGGGCTCCTGGTGGCCGGATTCGCACCGACGATGGAGGTGCTGGTCGCGGGCCGTTTCGTGCAGGGGCTCGGCGCCGGGTTGATCCAGGTCTCCCTGTACGTGCTGGTCGCCCGGGTCTTCCCGGGGGCCATGCATCCCAAGGTGTTCGCCTTGTTCTCGGCCGCCTGGGTGGTGCCCTCCATGATCGGCCCGGCCATCGCCGGGTTCGTCGTGGAGAACGTGAGCTGGCGGTGGATCTTCCTCGGCGTCTCAGCCCTGGTCATCCCCTCGGCCCTGCTGTTGTGGCGCGGCACCGCCGGCCGTTCGGCCGAGCGCGGCTCCGCCGAACCCGCCCCCGGCCTCGGCCGCAAGCTCGTCTGGGCCATGCTGACCGCCGTCGCCGCCGCCCTCATCCAGTACGGCAGCGCCCTGGAGCTGGCCGGCCTGCCGCTGCTCGTGGCCGGCATCGTGCTGCTGGTCGTGGCCCTGCCCAAGCTGCTGCTGCCCGGCTCGCTGCGCGCCGCCCGCGGCCTGCCGACCGCTCCCGTGCTGCGCGGCCTGGCCTACGGCTCGCTCATGGCCGCCGAGGTGCTCATCCCGCTCATGCTGATCCACGAGCGCGGCCTGACCGCCACCGGCGCGGGCGTCGTCCTCACGGTCGGCGCGCTCGGCTGGTCCACCGGCTCCTGGATCAAGGGCCGCGGCACGATCAGCCACATGACCGCCATCCGCGGCGGCGCCGCGATGATCGCCGTCGGCATCACGCTGGTGTCGCTCGTGCTCGTCGACTCCCTGCCCATCGCGGTCGCCTACGTCGCCATGGCCATCTCCGGCCTCGGCATCGGCGCTCTGCACCCCACGGTGTCCGTGCTGGTGCTGGAGATGTCCAAGGAGGGCGAGGAGGGGCAGAACAGCGCGGCCGTGGGCGTCGGTGAGTCGGTGTTCACCGTGGTCGCCGTCGCGGTCAGCGGCGCCCTGTTCACCGCCACCGGCGAGAACTACGCCGTGGGGCTCGGATTCACCGTCGTGCTCGCCGTCCTGGCCTTCGTGCTGGCCCCCCGTTTTGTGCAGTCCGCCAAGGCAGGCAGTATGGAAGGGACCGCGTCATAGTGATGAGAACGTCAAAGTGCTGAGAACGCTGCCAAACGCATCGGCGTGGACGGCCTTCACCAGGCGCGACGACTCTCTCGTCATGGCTAAAGGGGGGTTCTCATGCCGCGAGTGCGGGAGCTGGAGGTCTTCCGGCTGGTCCTGCCGTACGGCGCGAGGACGGAGAGCCTGCTCGTCAAGCTCACCGACCACGGCGGCATGACCGGCTGGGGCGAGGCCGTCTCACCCGAGCCCAAAGCCTGGTCGCGGCTGGAGGAGTCACTGGCCGCGCTGCTGATCGGCGTCGACTGGGAGCACCCCGACGCCGTGCCGAGCGGCGACCCGGCCGTCGACATGGCCTGCTGGGACCTGTGGACCAGGATGCGCGGCGTGCCGCTCGCGCACGCCATCGGCGGCACCCGAACCTCGGTGATGGCCACCGTGCGGCTGGCGCCCGACCCGTCCGTCGAGAGCCTGGTCGCCCGCGTCAACCAGCAGGTCTGCGCCGGTTACGGGCACGTCACCCTCGACATCAGGCCCGGCTGGGACGTCGAGCCCGTACGCGCGGTGCGGCAGGCCTACCCCGCGCTGACCCTGGCCGTCGACGGCGGCAACGCCTACTCCGACCTCGGCCAGCTCGTCGCCCTCGACTCCTACGGCCTTGAGGTCATCGAGCGGCCCTTCCCGCTCGGCGACGTCCACGCGCACGCCGCGCTGCAGGACGACGTGTCCGCCTCGGTCGCCGTCGAGGTGCGCTCGACCGCGGAGCTGGACGACTACCTGACCCTGCGCGCCGCCAGGGTCCTCCTGCTGCGGCCCACCGCCTTCCCGTCGCTCTCGGAGGCCCGCCGGGCGCACGACCGCGCCGCCGCCGCGGGCTGGGACATCCAGTGCACGGGCGGCCAGGGAGCGGGCCTGGCCAGGGCGGCCACGGTGGCGGTCGCGAGCCTGCCGGGCTGCACGCTGCCGTGCGACGTCACCCAGCCGCCCAAGCAGAACCAGATCGTCACGCCGCTGGTCGGCGCGAACGCGGGCGTCATCGCCGTCCCGCTCACCCAGCCCGGCCTGGGCCACACGATCGACGAGAGCCGCCTGAGCCGCCTCGCCAAGGAGTCGTTCCACGCATGACCGCCCCTGACCCCGCCGCCGACTCCGACCCCGACGCCGACGCCCGGCGGCTGGCCGCCCGGTCGCTCGCGGACGGCGATCCGACCGGCTGGTTCGAGCGCCTCTACGCCGAGTCGGCGACCGGCGACGCGATCGTGCCGTGGGACACGCGTACCCCGCACTTCCTGCTCGTGGAGTGGGCCGCCGACCGGAAGCCCGGCGACGGGCGGGCGCTCGTGGTGGGCGCGGGCCTGGGCGACGACGCCGAGCACGTGGCCGCCCTCGGCTACGCGACGGTCGCCTTCGACGTCAGCGAGTCGGCCGTGCGCCTGGCCCGCGAGCGTTTCCCGGACAGTGCCGTCGAGTACGTCACCGCCGACCTGCTCGACCCGCCCGCCGACTGGCGGCACGCCTTCGACCTGGTCGTGGAGATCATGACGGTGCAGGCCCTGCCCGAGGCGCTGCACGCTCGCGCCACCGAGAGCGTCGCCGCGTTCGTCCGTCCCGGAGGCACGCTGCTGGTGATCGCGTCGGGCCGCGAGCACGGCGGCCCGGTCGGCGGCCCGCCGTGGCCGCTGACGCCTTCGGAGATCGCGGCGTTCGCGACCGGCGGGCTGACGGCGGAGCGGATCGAGGACCTGCGCGACGGCGGTCGCCACCGCTGGCGCGCCACCTTCCGCCGCCCCCGCTGACCCGCGCCCCGGGCGTCCGGCGGGATTCTCAGGACACCTCGTACAGCGTCTCCATGGCCAGCCGCTCGCGTTCGGCCAGGTCGTACAGCAGCGACCCGGCCTCGTCGAGCGGCTGCTGCCGGCCCGTCTCCCCGGCCTGGGCCAGCAGGTCCGCCACCTGGCTCCACTTGGGCGCCAGCGCCATGTACGCCTGGCAGGCCGTCTCCAGGGCCTTGCCGGGCGCGATCGTCTGGGCCTCGGCCAGGAACTCGGTGTAGAGGTTGCGGAAGAACGCGCCGCCGGTGCCGCCCCGCTCCATGAGGTTGGCCGTACGCGTGAGCTGCGCGGTCGGCCCGCGTTCCAGCCAGGTGGGGACGAGCGCGGCGGCCTGCTCGATGCCCCGGTAGCCGACGTTCCTCATCGCCGGGTTGAGGAAGGCGGCGGCGGTGGACCGGACGGCCTCCTTGATGGCGTACGGCAGGTCGGGCTCGGCGCACGGCCCCACCGTGTACGACAGGTTGTGCGCCGTCATCGGCCCGGTCGCCGCGCGGGCGCGTTCGAGCGAGTCGAGCGGCACCCGGTTGCGGGTGCCCTGCTGGGCGGTGTCCACGAGGTGGGCGTGGCCCTCGTCGTAGCCGACCATCGCGACGTAGTGGCCGCCGAAGTGGTAGGGCGTCCTGATGTAGTCGAGGTGGTAGCAGTCGAGCCGGAGCCCGACGGGGGTGCCCTCGTCGAGGTGGCGGCGGACGTTCGACCAGGCCGTGATGGGGGAGGACGTCTCCTGCGTGTCCAGCGTGAACCCGAGCGCCGAGGCCAGCTTCTCGGTGATCGCGTGCGGCTTGACCCGGCCGCCGATCAGCGGGACGTCCAGCGAGCCGCTGTCCCAGTAGACGAAGCTCAGCCCCTCGCCCAGCCCGAACAGCATCGACTCAGACAACTCCACGCCCGCGTGCCGCAGCAGGGTGCCGGCGGTGGTCGTCTCGCAGTGACGCCCTTCAAAGGGCGGGACCAGATCGATGAGCACAAGCCAAGTGTGCCGGATGACCTGCGGATTCACCCGTCGGCGGCTCCGGCGCGCCCGGAAAACCGGTGGATGCCCCCCGAGGTGCTCACGCGATGATGGGCGCATGACCACCTTGATCGAACGCCCTGCCCGCACCGGCGCGGAACGGCTGCCCGGCGGCCGGCTTCTGGGCTGGGCCGAATGGGGGCCGGTGGACGGGACGCCGGTCCTGCTCTCCCCGGGGGCCGCCACGAGCCGCCGGCTCGGCATGGGCGCGGCGGCGCCCGGCGACCTCGGCGTGCGCCTGATCTCCCTCGACCGGCCCGGACTGGGCGCCTCCACCCCCGCGCCGGGCCGCACGTTCGCTGACTTCGCCGCCGACGTGGAGGTCTTCGCCGGGTGTCTGGGCCTCGGGCGTCCTGCCATGGTCGGCAACTCGCAGGGCGCGCCGTTCGCGCTGGCCTGCGCCGCCGCAGACGTGGTCGGCGCGCTGGCCCTGGTCTCCGCCGCCGACGAGGTGGCCGACCCGCGCTTCGCCGACGCGCTGCCCGACGAGCTGCGGCGGCTGACGGAGCTGTCCACGCACGATCCGCAGGCCGCCGAGCAGGTCTTCGCGGGCTTCACCCCGCAGGCCATGTGGGACCTGGTGATGGGCGGCAGCCCCGCCTGCGACCTGGCCGTCTACCAGGGCCCGGAGTTCGCCGACGGGTACCGCGAGGCGCTGGGGGAGGCGTTCGCGCAGGGGCCGGCCGGTTACGCCCGCGACACCGTCCTGGCGATGGGCCGCTGGGGCATCGACCTGTCGTCGATCACGGTGCCGGTCGACGTCTGGTACGGCGAGCATGACGCCACCCACTCGCCCGACCAGGGGGAGGGGCTGACCGCCCGCATCCCGGGAGCCGTGCGGCACGTCGTGCCCGGCGTCGGCGGCGCCCTGCTGTGGACGCACCCCCACCGGATCCTGCGCGCCCTCCTGGAACGCCTTCCGGCCTCAGCCGCCCGTTGAGCCCTGACCGAAGGTGATCACCATGTACCGGCCGTTGGAGTAGCTGACCACGGGCCGCCCGAGCAGCTCGCCCACCTTGCGGGCGACCCCCTGGAACACCTCCACCAGCTCCGGGGTGTCGGCACTCACCCTGAACCGCCCGTTCTCGGCGAGCTGCTGGGCCACCAGGGGGACGAAGCCGGCCTCGGCCCGCGCTCTCTCGTCGGCGTCGAGAGGGGTGTGCCGGATGGCGGGTGACGTGCCGAGGGGGTGGGACATCGCGAATCTCCTCCAGATTTGCCGGTCCGTCCAGGATGCCATCGGTGACCGGGGCTCCGGAGCGTCTCGCGCGGACTCAGCCCGCCCCGCACCCCTCGGTGAGCCCCTTCGTCGGCGGCCCGGACTTCCCCGGTTCGGCGGACTTGCCGGGCTTGGGGGAGGACGTGCCGTCCGACGCCGACGGGCCGGCCGACGGGGTCGCCGAGGCCGCGACGGCGGACGTGGCCGCGGTCGAGTCGCGGACGGCCTTGGCGGTCAGCTCGCGGATCTTGTCCCAGTCGGGGTAACCGGTGCTGATCAGCGGCGGCACGAACTGCAGGCTCGTCACCTTCGCGTTCTTGACCTTGAGCGCCAGCGGCACCAGGTTCGTCAGCATCGAGCGCGGGATGTCGGTCCTGATCAGCTCCTTGGCGGCCAGCGCGATCCGGTTGAACCGGGCCAGCACGGTCGCCGGGTCGGCCTGGCCCAGCAGCGCGCCGAGCACGCAGCGCTGCCGCCGCATCCTGGTGTAGTCGTCGCTGAACGTGCGCGAGCGGGCGTACCACATCGCGTCGGCGCCCTTGAGCTTCCTGGTGCCGGCCTTGACCAGGCCCTCGTTGTACTTGCCGAACACGACGTCCTGCTCGACGGTGATGGTGATGCCGCCGATGGCGTCGATGAGACGGGCGAAGCCCCACATGTTGACCAGGGCGTACCAGTCGATCTCCAGGCCGAGGGTGTAGCCGATGGTCTCCATGAGCACCTGCGGGCCCTGGTGCCGGCGGCCGCCGAAGATCTCCGGGTGGGCGTCGGCGTACTCCCAGACGCTGTTGAGCAGGTCGCTGCGGCCGCCGCCGGGGTCGGCCGGCAGGCGGAAGCCGCCGGGGAACCGCTGGGCCATGGGCGTGCCGGGGCGGAAGCGCACGTTCTCCAGGTTGCGCGGCAGGCTGACCAGCACGGTGTTGCCGGACTTCACGTCGATGCTGGCCACGTTCATGCTGTCGGTGCGCACGCCGGTGCGGTTGTCGTCGGCGTCGCCGCCGAGGAGCAGGAGGTTGACCCGCTCCCGCCCGGTCCACGGGTCCTCCGGCGGCTTCTGCCCGGCCTGGACGGGGGACTCGACCGGCTCGGGGCCGGTGAAGATGTCGCCGAGGGTCTTCTGGTAGGTCCACACGTTGTTCGCGACCACCCCGAACGGCACCACCACCACGACGGCGAGCAGCCCGGCCAGCGTGCCGGCCAGGATCTGGCCGCTCTGCGGCAGCCGTCCGGGACGCAGCACCACGAAGGAGTGCACGATCACGACGAACCAGGCGACGCCCAGCGACACGGCCCCGACGACGATCGCGGTCAGCCACGAGTCCTGGGTCAGCGACCCCAGCAGGTTGTCGGTCGTCAGCGCCACCGCCAGCAGTGCAAACAGCCCGGCGACGTAGCACGAGAGCAGGATCAGGCCGGTCCGGCGCCGGCCGGCGCGCAAATGGGCGGCCCCGGGCGCCAGCGCCGAGAGCGCCAGCCAGCCGAGGACCGCTGCCGCGCTCACCGGTCTCCTGCCCTGCATGCCATCCTGCACGCCATCCCCGTTTCCCCGAAGTCCACCGTAACCCGCAGGCACGAACAGCGCGGGCAGCCTACGCATTGGATGCGAAATATGTCTTTATCGGAGGGTGAACATCGGTAACCGAATAAGATTCGGGTCATGGCCTTCTCCGAGATCGAGTACCACGTGGCCGATCGCGTCGCCACCATCACACTGTCTCGCCCCGAGCGGCTCAACGCGTTCACCTTGACCATGCGCGCCGAGCTGATCAGCGCGTTCGACCTCGCCGACGCCGACGACGACGTGCGCGCGGTGGTGGTCACGGGGGCCGGACGCGCCTTCTGTGCCGGGGCCGACCTGAGCGGCGGCGGCGACACCTTCGACCACCGGGCGCCCGGCCATGGGGAGAAGGCCGAGTTGGTCGACGGCGCGCCGCGCGACGGCGGCGGCACGGTCGCGCTGCGGATCGCCGCCTCGCTCAAGCCCGTCATCGCCGCGATCAACGGCCCGGCGGTGGGCGTGGGCGTCACGATGACACTGCCCATGGACGTGCGGCTGGCCGCCGAGAGTGCCAGGTTCGGGTTCGTGTTCGCCCGGCGCGGCATCGTCACCGAGGCGGCGTCGGGCTGGTTCCTGCCCCGGGTGGTCGGCATCTCCCGGGCCATGGAGTGGGCCGTGACCGGCCGGATCTTCCCCGCCGCCGAGGCGCTGGAGGGCCGCCTGGTGTCACGGGTGCTGCCCGACGACGAGCTGCTGCCCGCCGCGTACGCGCTGGGCCGCGAGATCGCCGGCAACACCTCGGCCGTCTCCGTCGCCGCCGTGCGCAGGCTGATGTGGTCGGGCCTGTCGGCGGCCTCGCCGTGGGAGGCGCACGCGGCCGACTCCAGGCTCATGGCCGAACTCGGCGGCGCGGCCGACACGGTGGAGGGGGTGACGGCGTTCCTGGAGAAGCGTCAGGCCGACTTCCCGATGAAGGTAAGCACCGACCTTCCGCCCGGCATCCCCTCATGGCCGGACAATCCATATTCTGTCTGATATGTACGAGATCACCGTTCTCCCCATGCAGCCCGACTTCGAGGGCGAGGTCGTCGCGACCCTGATTGCCAGGAAGGCCGGTTCGCGCAGGGCGGTGCTCTACGTCCACGGGTTCACCGACTACTTCTTCCAGGACCATCTGGCCGACTACTACGTCCAGCGCGGCATCGACTTCTACGCCCTCGACCTGCGCAAGTACGGCCGCTCACTGCTCCCGCACCAGACCAGGGGACTGATCAGGAGCATCACCGACTACTTCCCCGAGATCGACGAGGCAGTCCGCCTCATCCGCCGCGACCACGACGAGCTGACCGTCAACGCCCACTCCACCGGCGGCCTGATCGCCGCGCTGTGGGCCGACCGCGTCCGCGGCCGGGGGCTGGTGCAGGGGCTCGTGCTCAACAGCCCGTTCCTCGACCTCAACGTGCCCGCCCCGCTCCGGCTGGCCGCCGACCTGCTCAAGACCCCGATGTCCTACGTCCGCCGCCCGCTGCCCCTGGGCATCAGCACCGCCTACGGCCAGAGCCTGCACCGCACCGAGCAGGGCGAATGGGACTACGACCTGGAGCTCAAGCCGCTGGTCGGGTTCTCCGTGCACGGGATGTGGCTGGCCGCCGTCCGGCGGGCCCAGCGGCGGCTGCACCGGGGGCTGGCGGTGGACGTGCCGGTGCTCGTCCTGGCCTCCTCGACCGGCCTGCGGGTACGCGACTTCGTGCCCGAGGCGCGCTCGGCCGACATCGTGCTCGACCCCGCCCACATGGCCCGCTGGGCCACCTCGATCGGCCCCCACGTCACCTGCGTGCGGATCCAGGACGGCCTGCACGACCTGGTGCTGTCGGCCGAGCCCGCGCGCAAGCAGGTCTTCGCCGAGCTGGACCGCTGGATGAACGCCTACCAGGGGAACGCGAACAGGCCGTAGTAGGCCGCCGCCACCAGCAGCAGCCCGGTGCCGCCGAGCACGCCGCCGATCGCCACGTACTGCCACCGGGTCGGCTGCATGCCCTCGCGCAGCGCCGACACGTACGCGGCCACCGCCGTGACCTCCTGGACCAGCATGAGCACGGCCAGCACGCGGACCACCAGCCAGCCCGCCAGCACGGCCGGCCAGGCGCCCGCCTGGTTCACCGAGAACAGCACCAGCAGCGTGATGAACGCCACGACCGACGCCAGCAGGCCGAGGCCCGTCCACGCCATCCTGCGCAGCCTGCGCCGGATCGGCGGCCACAACCGGGCGTTGGTCTCCACGGGCGGCCTGCCGTGGCCGCGCAGCCGGACGACCATCGCCGCCACCGGGCCCGCCACGTACCCGACGGCGGCCAGGCAGATGGTCAGCCCGAGCATCGTGCCGCCGGCGTACCAGGGGGCCGCGGGCACGTCGCTGGCCTCGAACCGCTGGACCGGCGTGCTGCCCGCCATGTGCACGGACGGCCTGGCGGTGGCGGGCAGGCCGGTGATCCAGTTGGCCAGGGTCTCCAGGTAGCCCCTGGTGAACGGGCCGCCGTTGACCCGCATCGCGTGGTCGCCCTTGTCCATGAAACGGATCGTGTACCGGTCGTTGCCCGCCTCGGTGAGCGCCGTGACCAGCGCCCTGGTGGACTCCACGAAGGGGATCGAGGGGTCGGTCGTGCCGTAGAACGCCAGGACCGGCTGCCTGACCTGCCGTAAGGCGGGCATCGCGTCGTAGCGCAGGAAGTTGAAGCCGACGCCGCCCATCGCCCTGGTCAGCAGGTCACGGGCGCCGATGGGGGCGTGCAGCCGTACCAGCTGCTCGTTCAGGGCCCAGGCGACCTGCCGCAGCGGCGAGACGTTCGGCGAGGAGACCAGCACCGTGAAGCCCACCGCCGCGCTCTTGGCCGCCGCGATCGGGACGACCCAGCCGCCCTCGCTGACCCCCCACAGCCCGACGCGCGCGGCGTCCACCTCCGGCCGGGTGCGCAGGTACTCCACCATGCGCAGCGCGTCGTCGGCGAGCAGGCCGAAGTCGCGTTCCCGGAAGTCATAGCCGACCGTGCGCTTGTCGAACGCGATCGTCGCCACGCCCGCCCTGGCCAGGAACTCCGCCTGCGGCGTGAACTCCGTCCGCGACCCGTTGCCCGATCCCGACACGAACACCATCGCCGGGTGCGGGCCGGGCGTGAGCGGGACGCGTAAGGTGCCCTCCAGACGCTGGCCCTCGGCCGGCAGCGAGATCTCCTCCCGCCGCACGGGGTCGGCGGAGACCACCGGGCGCAGCTCGTCCGCCGGTTGCGCCGGGATCGCCGCGAACGCCGGGTCCGCCTTCAGGGGCGGCGGGTCGAACGCGGGCGGCAGCACGTAACCGACTGACGCAAGAGCCACCAGCACCAGGCCGGCGGCGACGCTCAAGGTGCCACGGCCAGTGCGCATCGGCCTCCCCATGTGCGTTGGTTTGCCCGCTGATCATCCAGCCTACTCCCGGCTTCTGTGACGGGAGGGGCCGCATTTGTCGGTGAGAGATGTTAGCTTCCTGCGACATGCGGATCCTGCACACCTCCGACTGGCACCTCGGGCGCTCCTTCCATCGGGAGAGCCTGCTCGGGGCGCAGGCCGCGTTCATGGACCACCTGGTCGAGACGGTGCGCGCCGAGCGGGTCGACGTCGTGGCCGTCTCCGGCGACGTCTACGACCGCGCCCTGCCGCCGGTCGACGCGGTGGCCCTGCTCTCCGACGCGCTCGCCCGCCTGCGCGCCGCCGGGGCGCGGGTGGTCCTGATCAGCGGCAACCACGACTCGGCGCTGCGGCTGGGGTTCGGGTCGGCGCTGTTCGAGTCCTCGGGGGTGCACGTCCGCACCGAGCCCGACCGGTCGTGGGAGCCGGTGCTGGTCGGCGACGTCGCCTTTTACGGCATCCCCTACCTGGAACCGGAGCTGGTGCGCGCCCCCTGGCAACTGCCCGACCGCGGCCACACCGCCGCGCTCTCCCACGCGATGAGCCGCGTCCGCGCCGACGCCGTACGCCATCGGGCCGCCGTCGTGCTGGCCCACTGCTTCGTGACCGGTGGGCAGGCCAGCGACAGCGAGCGCGACATCAGCGTGGGCGGCGTCTCCCACGTGCCCCTGTCGGCCTTCGACGGCGTCGACTACGTCGCGCTCGGCCACCTGCACGGCCGCCAGCGCATGTCCGAGACCGTCCGCTACTCCGGCTCCCCGCTGGCCTACTCCTTCTCCGAGACCGGCCACGTCAAGGGCTGCTGGCTGGTCACGCTCGGGTCGGGCGCGGAGTTCGTGCCCGCGCCCGTGCCCCGGCCGGTCGGGCGGCTCCGAGGCGACCTCGACGACCTGCTCACGCAGCCCGCCTTCGCCTCCTACGAAGACCACTGGCTGCAGATCACCCTGACCGACGCCGTCCGTCCCAAGCAGGCCATGGACCGGCTGCGCGCCCGCTTCCCGCACGCCCTCGCCCTGTCCTTCGAGCCGGTGGGCGCCGCGCCGGCCGCCGGGCCGGTGAAGGTCAGCGGGCGGCCCGAGGCGGAGGTCGCCCTCGACTTCGTCCGCGAGGTGCGCGGCGAGCCCGCCGCGCCCGAGGAGGAAGACCTGCTCAGACGGGCGATCGAGGCGTCGCGGGTGAAGGAGGTGATGGCGTAGATGCGACCCCACCGGCTCTCCCTCACCGCCTTCGGCTCCTTCCCCGGCACCGAGACGGTCGACTTCGACGCCCTGACCGAGGCCGGCCTGTTCCTCATCCACGGGCCCACCGGGGCGGGCAAGACCACGATCCTCGACGCGCTCTGCTTCGCCCTCTACGGCGTCGTGCCCGGCCAGCGCAACAGCGCCCGCAGCCTGCGCTGCGACCACGCGCCCGCCGGCACCGGGCCGTCGGTGACGCTGGAGGTCTCGATCCGGGGCCGGTCGCTGCGCATCCGGCGGTCGCCGTCGTGGCAGCGTCCCAAGCTGCGCGGCGCCGGGTTCACCGAGGAGAAGGCCAAGGTCGTCGTCGAGGAGCGCCACGGGTCGGCCTGGCAGGGGCTCACGACCCGGCTCGACGAGGCGGGCGACCTGGTGGGCGGGCTGCTCGGGATGAACGCCGAGCAGTTCTGCCAGGTGGTGATGCTGCCGCAGGGCGACTTCGCCAAGTTCCTGCGCGCCGACGGCGACGACCGCTCCCGGCTGCTGGAGCGGCTGTTCACCGTCAAGGTGTTCACCCAGGCCGAGTCGTGGCTGGCCGAGCTGCGGCGGGCCACGGGGCGGGAGGAGCAGGAGCTGGGGCGGGAGGTGGCCTTCGCCGTCAAGCGCCTGGAAGAGGCCGCCGGCCCCACCCTGACCCCGCACCCTTCCGACCCCGCCTTCACCCTCGCGCCGCGTCCCTCCGGGCCGGACGGTGCCCCGGCTCCCGAAGGGCGGCCCGCCGACGTCCCGCCCGCCCTCTTCGACGTGCTCGCCGACGGCGGGCCGCCGTCGGCGGACGACGATCCGCTCGCGTGGGCGGGCGCGCTGCTCGACGCGGCGCGGGCCGTCGTCCACCGGTGCGAGGAGCGGCACGCCGCCGCGGGCGAGGCCGCGCGGGCGGCACGGTCGCGGTTCGAGCAGGCCGCCGCCCTCGCCGAACGCCGGCGCCGCCACGCCGAGGCCCTGACCCTGCGCCGCACCCTCGACGAGCGCGCCGACGAACGCGCCGACCTCCAGGCCGTCCTCGACGACGCCGTCCGCGCCGACCGGGTGCTCCCGCTGGTCACGGCCGCCGGGCAGCGCGCCGAGGCCGCAGCCAAGGCCCGCGCCATGGTCGCCGACGCCCTGGCCCGCGCCCGCCACCTCCTCACCCCACCGGCCCGGCGCGACGGCGGGCCCGCGGGCGGCGGGGAGCCGTCGGTGGAGGAGCTGGAGAGCCTGGAACGGGAGCGGCGGGCCGAGCCGGCCCGGTTGTCCGAGCTGCTCACCGAGGAGGCCCGGCTGTCGGTCGTCCGGCGCGACCTGCTGCGGGTGGAGCAGGAGCTGGCCGAGCTGGTCGGAGCCGACGCGGCCGTGGCCGCGCGGCTCGGCGTCCTGCCGGGGCTGATCGAGGAGGCCGAGGGCAGGCTCGCCGGCGCGCGGGTGGCCGCGGCGCGCATCCCGGCGGCCCAGGCCGTACGCGACGCCGCCGCCGACCTGATCGACGTCGACCGCGAGCTCACCGCCCTGGCCGGCGAGCTCGAAACGCTGGCGCGGCGCGAGGCCGAGGTGTCGGCGGCCGAGGCCGAGCTCCCCGCCCGGCTGGCCGAGGCGAGCGCCGCCCTGGCCGAGGTACGCGCCGAGGCGGCGGCCGTCCCCGCCGCCGCCGCGCAGCTCGACGCCGCCCGTTCCGCCCTGGAGGCCGCGCACCGCCGTGACACCCTGGCCGCCGAGCTGGAGTCGGCCGCCGCCGCCCACCAGGCCCTGGTCGACCGTGCCCAGGAGACCCGCGAACGCTGGCTCGACCTGCGCCAGGCCAGGATCGACGGCATGGCGGCGGAGCTGGCCCGCGACCTGGCCGACGGGCGTCCGTGCGCGGTCTGCGGCTCCGAGCACCACCCCATGCCCGCCTCACCGGCCCCCAGCGCCCCCTCGCCCGAGGACGAGCACGCCGCCGAGACCGCCCACGAGTCGGCCGCGGCCGACCGGGAGGCCGCCGAGCGCGCTCTGGCCTCGATCGAGTCCCGGCTCGCCGACGCCTCGGAGGCCACCGAGGGGTTGTCCGCCGACTCCGCCTCCGAACGCGTGCTCGCGGCCGAGCGGGAGCTGGCCCGGCTGCGGTCGGTCGCCGACCGGGAGCCCGTCCTCGCCGACGCGCTCGACCGCCTCGAAGGCGAGCGCGACCACGTCAGAGACCAGGCCAGGGAGATCGCCGAGGCGCTCGCCGCCCACCACGCCCATCGCACCCGGCTCACCGCCGAGCGCACCCGTCTGCACACCCGGCTCGCCCAGACCCTCCACCCCTCCCAGCCGGACGCCCCTTTCGCGGCGGACGGGCCCGGGGCGGCCGACGCCGACACGGGTTCCGAGGTCGACGGGGTGCGGGTGCTGAGGGCAGCCGAGGAGGAGCTGCGGCGGCTGGCGGCGGTGGCGGCCAGGGAGCCGGGGGCGGCGGCCGAGGTGGCCGCGCTCGGCCGCGAACGTGCCGAGCTGGAGGAGCAGGGGCGGCGCGTCACGGCCCGGCTGGCGGCCGGACGCACCAGGCATGAGGAGTTGAGCGGCGACGCCGGGCGGCTGACGGCACGGCTCGACGCGGCCCGGGGCGGAGACCCGACCCTGACGGCCCGCCTGTCCAGGCTCCACGACGAGGCCGAGCTGTTGCGCGAGGCGCTGGAGGCCACCAGGGCGTCGGTCGCGGCGGCCGGCGAACTCGACTCCGCCGTCGAGGCGGCCGAGCGGGCGGCGGCCGAGGCCGGGTTCGCCGACGCGCGGGAGGCGGAGGAGGCGTACCGGAGCCCGGCCGAGCGGGAGGGCAGGGCGGAGCTGCTGCGGCGGCTGGACGACCAGCACGCCGCCGTCACCGCCCTGCTGGCCGACCCCGAGCTGGTCGCCGCCGCCGCCGAGCCGGAACCGGACCTGGCGGCGGCCGGGGCCGAGCGGGACACGGCGGAGGAGGCGTACACGCGGCTGGCCAGCGAGCGCGACCGGGCGGTGGCCAGGGCCGGACGCCTCGCCGAGCTGCGCGAGGAGCTGGCGGCGCGCATCGAGCGGTGGCGCCCCGCGGCCGAGCGGCACCGGCTGGCCGAACGCATGGCGGCGCTGGCCTCGGGCACGTCCGGCGACAACCAGTGGAACATGAGCCTGACGTCGTTCGTGCTGGGGGAGCGGCTCAGGCAGGTCGTCGACGCCGCCAACGAACGCCTCGACCACATGTCGTCCGGCCGCTACCTGCTCCGGCACGACCTGCGCAAGACCGCCGGATCGCGGGCGCGTTCGGGCGGCGGGCTGGGCCTGAAGGTGGCCGACGCCTGGACCGGCGTCGACCGCGACCCGGCGACCCTGTCGGGCGGCGAGAGCTTCATCACCTCGCTCGCGCTCGCGCTCGGCCTGGCCGACGTGGTCACGGCCGAGGCGGGTGGCGCGGAGGTCGGCACGCTGTTCGTGGACGAGGGCTTCGGCACCCTCGACGAGGACACCCTCGACGACGTGCTCGACATCCTCGACGGGCTGCGCGACGGCGGCCGCGCGGTCGGCATCGTCAGCCACGTCGGCGAGCTGCGCACGCGCATCCCCGTGCAGCTCAAGGTGGGCAAGACCCGCAGAGGCTCGACACTGGTCAGCTAGCCGGCGGCGCGGTCGAGGCGCGCACGATCAGCTCGTACGGGAACAGCCGCCGCTCCGGCCGGGCCGCGGCCCCCGACAGCAGCAGCCGCCCGGCCGCCTCCCCGATCTCCTGCTTGGCCTGCCGGATCGTGGTGAGCCCCGCCTCCTCGGCCGCGCTGTCGGAGAACCCGACGACCGACAACTCGCCCGGCACGTCGAGGCCCAGGTCCGCGGCGGCGTCGAGAACGCCGAGGGCGAGCACGTCGGTGTTGGTCAGGATCGCCGTGGGGCGGGGGTCCAGCCGCAGCAGCGCGTGGCCGGCCTTCCTGCCCGCCTCCCGCGAGTTCCTGGCGACCTCGTAGCAGGGCACGTCGTCCCAGTCGAGGCCGGCCTGCTCGCAGGCCGCCTGGTAGCCGCCGCGCCGGGCGCGCATCGCCGCGAACACCGCGCCCTCCTGGCGGGCGCGGTCGGCCCAGCCGGTGTGGCCGTCGTCGTGCAGGCCGACCATCGCCACCGCGACCCGCCGGTGCCCGAGGCCGAGCACGTGCGCGGCGGCGGCGGCCCCGGCGGCGGGCTCGTCGATGCCGACGAAGGGGTGGCCGGGCACGTACGGCTCGTCCACCACGACGACGGGCAGCTTCCTGGCCAGCACCTCGGCCAGCGCCGGATGGCCGTCGGGCAGCGAGACCACGCAGAACGCGTCGACCACCGCGTCACGCACGGTGTCGCTGCGCCGGTCGCCGTGCGGCAGCGGCAGGATGAGCAGGCCGACGCCCGCCTCCTCGGCCGCCGTGGCGAGCCCCCGGAAGAACCCGAGCGCGTACGGGTCGGCGAAGGCGTAGGCCAGCGTCTCGCTGAACAGCAGGCCGAGCGCGCCGGCGCGGCCGAGCCGGAGCGAGCGCGCCGTCGGGTTGGGGCCCGCGTAGCCGAGTTCGTCGGCCACCTCCAGGATGCGCCGCCGCAGCCCGTCGCTGAGCTGGTCGGGCCGGGAGAAGGCGTACGACACGGTGGCGCGGGACACGCCGAGCCTGTCGGCGATCGTCTGCAGGGTGACCCTTGCCATCGTCCAACCGTATCGAACGGCCTTGCCGGTGCGTTCTTAATTGATTAAGGTCTTAATTGATTAAGGAGGAGAGACATGGATGCCATGCAGGTTCTCGCGCACCGGACGGCGATGGGGTTCCGCGACTCGCTCGACGCGGCCCTGCCGGGGGCGCCGCGCAGACGGGATCCGGAACGGGTCGCCGTACGGGCCCGGCTCGCACACTCGCTACGCCGCACCGCCGACCGCCTCGACCCCACCTGCCCACCCGCCCGATATGGCGAGGCGTGACGCCCTGCTCGTGCACCCCGGGTAGCCCCGATATGCCCACCCACCAGTCGCCCAGCCCCGCCGCCCCGCCTCCGCTGGGGTAGCTGGGAAGGCGGGGCGTCAGGTTGGGGCGGGCCGGGAGCCGGTTCGGGCGTCGCGAGGGAGGGGGCCGGTCCGGGGCGTCAGGGGAGGGTGGCGATCAGGTCGGGGATGGTGGTGGGGTCGTGGAAGAGGGTGGCGCCCAGGCCGGTGAGGCGCGAGGGCGGCGTCAGGCCGCCCGCGAACGCCAGGCACCGCATCCCCGCGCTCGTCGCCGCCCGCACGCCGAACGGGCTGTCCTCGATCACCACGCACCCCTCGGGGGCCGCGCCCATCGTGGCCGCCGCGTGCAGGAACAGGTCGGGGGCGGGCTTGCCGCGGGCCACGTCCTCGGCGCTGAAGACGCGGCCGTCGAAGTGCCGGGCGAGCCCGGTCAGCTCCAGGCTCTTGCGGACGTTGGCGTGCCGGCCGTTGGAGGCCACGCACTTGGGGATGTCCAGGCGGTCAAGGGCGGACTCGATGCCCTCGATCGCGCACAGTTCGGCCGCCATCGCGGCCAGGTACTCCTGGGTGATCTGGTCGCGCCAGCCCGGGGGCGTCTCGCCGACCTGCTCGTCCCAGTATTCGTTGCTGCAGCCGACGAAGCGCTCGGCGTACTCGGTCTCGTCGATCGTCCAGCCCAGGCGGCGCAGGGCGGCGGTGCCCACACGTACCGAGATGCGCTCGCTGTCGACGAGCACCCCGTCACAGTCGAAGATGACCAGTTCGACGGCCAAGGTGTGAACCTCCCAAAAAGTGACGTTTGCGGTCGAATCTATCGGGCGGCTGTGTGACATTGCGCAGGTGGTAGCGTCGTTGTATCACTTGACAAGATGTCAGTCCGGATAGTGAGAAGCGATGTGAAGACCTCCCCCCGGGCCGCGGCGCCCAGCACGACCAGGATCGCCATGGCCAGCCTCATGGGCACCGCGATCGAGTTCTACGACTTCTACATCTACGGGACCGCCGCCGCACTGGTGCTCAACACCGCGTTCTTCCCCGGCATGGACCCGGTGGCCGGCCGCCTGGCCGCGTTCTCGACGTTCGCGGTGGCGTTCGTCTCGCGCCCGCTCGGGTCGGCGGTGTTCGGCCACTGGGGCGACCGCGTGGGGCGCAAGTCGATGCTGGTCGTCTCGCTGCTGGTGATGGGCCTGTCCACGGTGGCGATCGGCCTGCTGCCCGGCTACGCCGCCATCGGCGTGGCCGCGCCCGTGCTGCTGGTGCTGCTGCGGTTCACCCAGGGCATCGGCCTGGGCGGCGAGTGGGGCGGCGCGGCGCTGCTGGCCACCGAGCACGCCCCGCCCGGCAAGCGCGGCCTGTACGCGATGTTCCCCCAGCTCGGCCCGTCGGCCGGGTTCATCGTGGCCAACGGGCTGTTCCTGATCCTCGGCGAGACGCTGACCGACGAGCAGTTCGGCGACTGGGGATGGCGGCTGCCGTTCGTGGCCAGCCTGCTCCTCGTCGTCGTCGGCCTCTACGTGCGCCTGAGGATCTCCGAGACGCCGGTCTTCCGGGCCGCCATGGACGAGCGCCGCATCGCCAAGGTGCCGTTCGCCGGCCTGATGCGCCACCAGTGGCGGCGGGTGCTGCTCGCCGCCGGCGCGATGACCGTCGCCTACACGCTCTTCTACACCGCCACCACCTACTGCCTGTCCTACGGCACCGCCACCCTCGGCATCCCGAAGACGACCATGCTGAGCCTGACCATGATCGGCGTGCTGTTCATGGGCGCGGGCACGGTCGTCTCGGCGGTGGTCAGCGACCGGCTGGGCCGCCGCCGCACCCTCCTCGCCGGCACGGCCGCCGCCGTCGCGTGGGGCCTGGTGATGTTCCTGCTGATGGAGACCGGGTCGGTCGTCCTGGCCGGGCTGGCGCTGGCCGGCGCGCTCGGGCTGATGGGGTTGATCTTCGGGCCGATGGGGGCGTACCTGCCCGAGCTGTTCAGGACGGAGTTCCGCTACAGCGGCGCCTCGGTCGCCTACAGCCTCGGCGGCGTCCTGGGCGGCGCGGTGCCGCCGCTGGTCGCCACCAGCCTGCAGACGAGCGCCCTCGGTGTCATGGGCGTCGGCCTGTACGTCTCGGCGATGGCCCTGCTGAGCCTGCTGTGCCTGTTCGCCCTGCCGGAGACCGGCGGCACATCACTCAAATAACTCTATTTTTCCGGTCACATTCGCCGGGGCTGTCTCGTCCTCCTGATGCAGAACCTGATGAAGGAGGAGCGGGCGATGAGCAAGCACATTCTGATCG
This sequence comes from Nonomuraea sp. NPDC051191, assembly GCF_044455665.1. Classification (NCBI taxonomy): domain Bacteria; kingdom Bacillati; phylum Actinomycetota; class Actinomycetes; order Streptosporangiales; family Streptosporangiaceae; genus Nonomuraea; species Nonomuraea sp. NPDC051191. Next base: position 367,760 of record NZ_JBITEZ010000002.1, read on the forward strand.
TCGGCGGTGGATATGTCGGGATGTACACGGCCCTCGGGCTGCGGCGGCTGATCCGGTCGGGCGAGGTGACGGTCACCGTGGTCGATCCGCGGGGGTACATGACGTACCAGCCGTTCCTGGCCGAGGCGGTCGGCGGGACGATCGAGCCCCGCCACGTCGTCGCCCCGCTCAACCGGGTGCTCAAGGGCGCGCAGGTGCTCACGGGCCGCGTCACCCGCGTGTTCCACGAGAACCGCACCGCGCGGTTCCAGCCGGTCCAGGGGCCGGCCAGGACGCTCACGTACGACATCCTCGTGATGGCGGCCGGGTCGATCACCCGCGCGCTGCCCATCCCCGGGCTGGCCGAGCACGCGGTCGGGTTCAAGAGCCTCGGCGAGGCCGTGCACCTGCGCAACCACGTCCTGACCCAGCTCGCCGCGGCCGCCTCGACCGACGACCCGCAGGTGCGGCGCAGGGCGCTGACGTTCGTGGTGGTCGGCGGCGGGTTCTCGGGCGTCGAGGCGCTGGCCGAGATGCAGGGGCTGGCCGACGAGGCGCTGCGCTACCACGACGGGATCGCGCCCGCCGAGCTGAGCTGGACACTGGTCGAGGCGACCGGCGGCATCCTGCCCGAACTCCACCCCGACCTCGGCCGCTGGACCGTGGACGCGCTGCGCGCCCGAGGCGTGGACGTGCGGCTGGAGACCCGGCTGGCCTCGGCCGAGGGCGGCGTGGCGACATTGTCGGACGGCACGTCGCTGGAGGCCGGGACGCTGGTGTGGGCGGCCGGCGGCCGGCCCAGCCCGCTCGCCGCCGGCAGCGGGCTGCCCGTGGACGCCGCCGGACGGTTGCAGGCCACCGAATACCTCACGGTGGCGGGCCTGGAGGACGCGTTCACGGCCGGCGACGGCGCGGCGGTGCCCGACCTGACCAGTCCGGGACGGTTCACGGCGCCCAACGCCCAGCACGCGGTGCGCCAGGCCAAGCTGCTGGCCCGCAACCTGGTGGCATACGTCAGGGGGCGGAAGCTGAAGGCGTACCGGCACGCGTACCTGGGGTCGGTGGCCGGGCTCGGCCATCACCAGGGCGTGGCCCAGGTGTACTCGATCAGGCTGACCGGGTTCCTGGGGTGGCTGGCGCACCGGGCCTACCACCTGGCGTGGGTGCCGACGTTCAACCACAAGGCGCGGGTGCTGGCCGACTGGGGGCTGTCGATGGTGTTCCGGCGGGAGGCGGTGCAGCTCGCCGCCATCGAGCACGCGGAGGAGGACTTCCGCCAGGCCCTGGCCCCGGACGACCTCGACCGCGCCGCCTGACCCACCCGCCCCCGCGTACCTGCCCCGCGGGCCTGCTAGACCGCGTGCTCGACCGGCTGACCCCGGTCGACGTACGCGGCCAGCGAGCGCACCCGCTCGGCGTGCTGGTCATGGCCCACGATCACCGGCGGCTCGTTGTACGGCATCGCGTCCGACGACCGCCGCAGCTTGACGTACTGGCCGCAGGCGTCGATCGCGTACGGCTCCATGTCGTCCTGCAACGCCCCGATCACCGTGATCCCGTACGTCTCGCCGATCCGCCGGAACAGCGCGACCGCCTCCCTGCGGTGCTCCTTGCCCAGGTTGCGGCCCAGCTCGTCGAGCACCAGGCACAGATGGCCGCCGCCGGAGGAGGCGATGGCCGCCGCGCACACCAGCTTGACGGCCTTCTCGTCCATGAGCGCGGTGTTGGCCCGCCGGTTGTACGGCACGAACCCCTGCCCCTCGCCCCGCCGCCACTTCGGCGTCACCCGCCACTGCCAGCGCTGCTCGGGGTCGGCGGGTGCGGGCGGCACCGGGAACTCCAGCGTCGCGCCGTAGCCGCCGTAGGAGGTGTCGAGCTTCTCGAACTCCTCGGCCACCCGCGTCAGCCGCGCCTTGATCGCCGCCGTCAGCGCCGCCCGGTGCACGGCCGTCGACTGCGCCGCCTCCTCCGCGCCCCGGGCCGCCGCCGCCAGGTCGCGCTGCCGGGAGACGACCTGCGCCTCGATCTGCCGCCGCTGGTGCTTCTCGTACTCCTCCTGGCCGCGCAGGTAGGAGGCCAGCGCCCCGCACACCGCCGCGAACGTCGCCTGCTCGCGCGCCGTGCTGCCGCCCCGCTCGGACAGCAGGAACGCCAGCTCCTCCGGGATCTCCGCGTCCTCCTCGGGGAAGGTGTCGCGCAGCGCCTGGTCGAAGTGGCGCTCGGCGATCCGCCACCACTCCTCGGCCGCCCGCGGACGCTCCTCCTCGGGCAGCGCCGCGATCCACTCGCGGGCCGTCTCCACCGTGCCGCCCCAGTCGGCGGCCAGCGCGTCGAGCCTGAGCGCCTCGCGCTCGCCCGTGACCTTGGCCTCCTGCTCGCGGGCCTGCGCCCGCTCGCTCTCGTGCCGCTGCCGCCGCCCGTCGAGCCGCTCGATCTCCATGTCCCGGGTACGGGCCCGGAAGTCGAGCGCGCCCGCCTGCCGCTCGGCCTCGGCCACCTTCGGCGCCAGCTCCTCGATCGCCGCGTTGAGCCCGACGAGCCGCTCACGCCGCTCGGCCAGCCGGTCCTCCAGCTCCGCCAGCCGCACCCCGGCCCGCGCGCCCTCCAGCCGCCGCTGCGCCTCGGCGACGGCCTCCTCGGCCTCGCGCACCACCTCCGCGGCGCTCTCCTGCGCGTCCTCGGCCCGGTTGAGCCGCTGCCCGGCGGCCTTGATCCGGGCCTCCCGCCCGGTCGCCACCCCGTCGAACGCCCCCACCACGCTCACCCCGGCCGCGCTGACCAGCACGGACCCCGGCAGGCCGGCCAGGGCGCGGGCCGCCTCGCCGAGCCGCGCGGCGTCGACGATGACGGCGTGCTCGTGCGGCCAGCCGCGCAGGCCACCGCCGGGAAGGGCGGCGTCGCGGGCCTGCTCGGCCACGTCGAGGGCGTCGAGCAGGCCGGTCGCCCCGACGCCCGCCGCCGACAGGGCGTCGAGCTGGGCCGCGGCCGGGCCGCCCTCCGCGTCGTCGAGCGCCGCCCGCGCCGAGGCCACCTCCTGGTCGGCCACGCCGAGCGCCTTGAGCGCCTGGTTGAGCCGGAGCCCGGCCTCCCGCAGCTCGCCCTCGGCGGCGGGCACGTCGCGCCCGTCGGCGAACCTGCGCGTCTCCTCCAGGGCCGGGATCGCGGCCCGCAGCTCGTCGGCGGAGTTCTCGGCCACCGCGCGGTCGGCGTCGAGCTTGGTGGTACGGGCCTGCAGGGCGGCCAGCTCCTTGCGGGCCTGGGACACCTGGCGGTCGAGGGTGTCCTCGCGCAGCGTGGTGATCTCGGCCTTGACCAGCGCGATCGCCTCGGCCGCCGACTCGCCGGCCGCGCGGTGGCGTCCGAGGTCGGCGGCCAGCAGCTCGTCCTTGGCGGCGGCGTCGGCGAGCTTGCGCGCCTGCCTGCCGCGCCAGCAGCGCAACGCCTCGGCCAGGCGCACCCGGGCCTGGTCGCGCCGGTCGAACGTGCCGAGCAGCGCCTTCGACTCCACCTCGAACTCGGCCAGCCGGTCGGCCGCCTGCGCCGCCCGCACCCGCTTGGCGTGCTCGTCGCGGCGGGCCTCGCGCTCCTGCTCCAGCTCGGCGTCGAGGCCGGTGAGCGCGGCGATGGCCTCGAAGACGCGCTCGGGGGAGATCTCGTTGAGCGGCTGGGAGAGCAGGTTGGTGGCGACCTTGCTGCGCACGGACGTGGACAGGAACGACACGCACCTGACCCGGTCGCCGTAGAGCACCTTGGTCAGGTCGCGGGCCACGACGTCGCGCTTGCCGGCGGACCTGGGCAGCGACGCCCAGATCTCGTCGGCCCGCGCCACCCGCTCGGCCTCGGACGGCGAGGCGGCCAGGTGGACGCCCTCCCGCCAGCGGATCTCCAGGTGGGGGGCCTCCTGGTTGACCTTGAGCCACACGGTGATCGCCCCGCCGGAGGTGTCGGGCACCTCGAACAGCTCCGCGCTGTCCTCCTCGACCTCCTCGCCCTCCTCGGTCAGGGTGAGGTCCTGCGCGGCGACCTGCTCGACCGGAGCCGGGGCGGGCGGCGGGGAGAAGGAGTCCATGCCGGGCGGGCCGAAGACGCCCACGATGTAGCCGTGGTCGGCGCTCGCCCACTGACGGGCGCCCGCGCCGCTGGCCAGCTCTGCGTTGAAGAGCAGCTCGGAGACCGCCTTGGCGCCCGAGGCGAACCGCCACTGCTCGTCGCCGAGCAGCGCCGTGATCGAGGCGATGAACGACGACTTGCCCGCGCCGTTGGAGTCTTTGGGGCCCGCGCCCGCGACGACGATGAGCGTGCCGGGGACCGTGGGCACCGGATGGGTCGAGAGCCGTGAGATGTTGACCGCCTGCACGGCGATCAGCACCCGGTCTCCGACGACGTTCTCCATCTGCGACACCCGAACCCCCGTAACCCTTCCATCTGTCATGACGTTCACTGCGCCGACCTGCGGGCGCGTACGGCCGCCGCGAGCGGCGTGTGCGGGCCGGCGGCCAGGATCAGCTCCTCCTGCAACCGCCGCCTGGCCGCCGGCGTGAGCCGGTGGAACTGCGGCCCCGGGACGTAGCCGCCCGCCTCCTCGCCGGCCTTCACCTGGGCCAGCAGGCCGGCGTGCCGCAGCGTGCGCAGCGCCGACTCCAGCTCGCCGATCGGGACCTGGGTGTGGCGGCGCAGCTCGTCGACCGGGGTGGGGTGCGGCGACAGCCACGAGTCCTCCGGCAGCAGGCCCTCGGCCCTGGGGATCGCGACCGAGTGCACCAGCACCAGCGTCAGCACCGCACGCTCACCGACCCCGAGCCCCGCACTCCCGGCATCCGCCGACCTCTCGGCCTCTTCCTCGGGCGCGGGCGGATCTCCGGCCGGGGAGACGGGCGGGGGCTCGGGGGCCTGGGGCCGGGCCAGGGCGGCCGTGTGGGTGTCGTCGTAGCCGGAGGTCCAGCGTTCGCGGAGCTGGATGAGGGCGCGGCCGCGGCGGGCCAGCATCTCGCCCAGCGTGTGGCGCAGCGCCGGATCGCGCAGCGCGGCGAATCGGCCCTCCGGGACCGGATCGGCCGCGTGCTCGACCACCATGAACGCCGCCACCAGCTCGGCCCGCCGCCGCTCGTCGTAGGCCCCCAGCAGGTCGTCGAACTCCGCCAGGCCGGGCTCGGCCCGCCCACCGGCGCCGGGCAGGGGCAGGACCGCCGCGGCCACGATGTCGGCGTCGGCCACCACGGTGAGCTCCGGCCGCTCGGGCTCCGGCAGGCGGCGGACCAGCTCCTGCAACTGGGCGTGCGACTCCACCGGCCACAGCGCGCAGCGCGGCCCGAGCGTCACCACCCCGTCGTCGAGGACGATCCACGCCGAGTCGTGCAGCCGCCGCAGCGCGCCCCGCGCCCAGTTGCGCATCAGGTCGTCGGTACGCCCGATCAACGCCCGGTACGTGTCGAGCACCAGCTCGACGGGCGCCGGATCGCCCGGCCAGGGATCGACGGAAAGATCGTTCCAGCAGCACTTGAGCGTGGCCGCCAGCACCCGCCGCGTCTCACCGGCCCGCTCCACCGGCACGGCGGCGACCTGGTACTCCTCCAGCAGCGACGGTGTCACCCCGTCGGGCCACACCGGCAGCGCGTGCCCGGTGGAGTCGGGACGGGTCAGCCGGGTCATCCCGGCGGGCGCGGGCACCCCGGCCCCCAGCCGCAGCGGCCCGCCGGAGCGCGCCCGCGCGTGGGCGAGCGCCTGGCCCGCGGAAGAACCGGTGGACGTCATGAGGTGCGCTCCAGGTAGCCGTGGGAGAGCCACGCGGGCTCGCCGTCGGGATCGACGGTCAGGCCGTCGGACCAGGCCAGCCGGTAGGGCAGCTCGGGGCGCAGGTCGGCGGTGGTCAGGTCGGCGAGCAGGCGGCGGACCGAGGGCCAGTCGGAGCCGATCACGTCGGCCAGCGCGACCCGCGAGGCCGTGCCGAGCAGCGACTCGGCCACCTGGGTGAGGCGCTCGACGGCGGCCCCGGGCGAGGAGTCGAGCGAGCCCTCCGGCCCGGGGTCGGGCAGCGCCGAACGCGGGGGAGTGGGCTGGACGGGCGCCGGCCGCGGCGCCTCGTCGACCGCCCGCGCGACGGCGGCCGGATCGTGCCACGGCGCGGGCGCGTCGAAGACGAACCCGTCGAGGACCGAGGCCAGGCGTTCCTTGGAGGCGGTCTGGGAGAACGTGCGCCACGTCTCGGTGGGCAGCAGCGTCAGGTTGCGGGTGGTGCCCGCCGAGTCGGCCAGACGGCCGGCGGCGCGGCGCGAGGCGTCGCTGTAGGAGTAGATGGACGCGCGCAGGTCGGTGCAGACCCGGTCGAGCTCGGGCCAGCGGGTCAGGATCGTGCCGTGGAGGCCCTGGGCGCGCCGGGCGATCTCCTCGGTGCCCCACAGCTTGGGGGCCTGCTCGCGCAGCTCCTCGATCGTGCCCGTGGTCAGCGTGATCAGCTCCAGGGCCCACAGGCGGAACGCGCGGGCCAGGTTGACCGCGCTCTGCCGGGCCTCCTCCATCGTGGTGCGGGGGTCGGCGACGTTGAGGTCTTCCAGGGCGAGCAGGCGGTGCATCTCGGACTGGCCGCCGTCGTCCATCATGCGGCGGATGAACATCAGGCCGACCACGCTGGTGAACGAGGCGCGGTAGCGGAGCTGGTTGGGCTTGGGGAACACCTCGCGGATCGCGCCGAGCCCCTTGAGCACCCGCAGCCGGTTGTCGAACTGGTCGCTCGGGTAGGCCCGGCAGGCGAAGCGCATCTGCTCGTGCGTCAGCCACTCCTCGCCCGCCTCGGCGAACGCCGCGAACAGCGTCTCGGCGATGTCGACCAGGGCGGGGTCGTCGACCACCGCGCCGCTGTCACGGGCCAGCGCGGCGAACATGCGGCGGTAGGTCGACAGGACCGCCTCCTCGGAGAGGGCGGCGTCGAGGGTCAGGGGCTGTTCGGACACGCGCACTAAGGTACGGCTTCACACCGACAGACTCGGAACCCGACGCGGGCTACCAGTCGGTACGGGCGCAGATGGGACTCCTGCCCGCTAGGGTGATCCCCGGTAAAAGCGGGGCAAACTCTCTGTGATCGTACATACGGGGTGAGTGACGGTTGTCCATCCGTGTGCTCCGAGGTGACCGGGCGACGGCCTTGATAGCCGGGGGAGCGGCCGTGGTCCTGGTGGCCGCGGCGGCGTGGTTCGGCGTGGGCGTCTCCAGCGCCAATCCCAAGCTGGCCGACGTCGGCGCGTGGCTGTGGACCACGGCCCGGGGCAAGGTCGTGCACGTCAACGGCCTGTCCGGCGAGGTGGACGGCTACCTCGACGACAAGGCCGGCAAACGGCTGCGCGTCGTCCAGGACGGCACGAACGTGCTGCTCGTCGACGACGGCACCGGCTTCGTCAGCCGGGTCGAGCCCAGCCAGCTCACCGTCACCCAGACCCGTGACCTCGGCGCGGCCGGGATGCAGCTCGCCGTCTCCGGCGGCACCGCGTACGCCGTCGATCCGGCGGCGGGCCGCGTCCAGCGCATCGACCCGGTCACGCTGAACGCCGTGGGCGCGCCGATCACGCTGCCGGGACCGCTCGGCGCGGCCCGCATCGACGGCGGCGGCCGGCTGTGGGTGCCGGTGACCGCCAGGGGCGAGGTCGTGCCGGTGTCCGGCGGCGTCGCCGCGACCCCCGTCAAGGTGGGCGAACCGGGCGAGGAACTGGCCGTCACCATCGCCGGTGGCCTGCCCGTCGTGGTCAACACGCGGGCCGCCACGGCCGTCACCATCGGCTCGGACGGCGGCGTCGGCGAGATCACCCTGCCCAAGGAGGTCGCGCGGGCGGCCAAGGGCGGCGTGCTCACCCCGGCCACGACCGAGGGCCCGCTCGTCCCGGTGCTGACGCCGGGCGACTCGGGGCTGCTCGTCGTGATCGACACCTCCTCGAACGCCGTCCTCAGCACCAAGTTCGCGATCGACGACCCCGCGGGGCTCGGGGTGCCGCAGGTGCTGGGGGCGAAGGTGTACGTACCGGACAAGGGCCGTGGCGCGCTGATCGTCTGGGACAGCGCCGCCGGCGGGCAGCCCACCACGCTCCAGGTGGCGGACCGGCCGGCCCCGGTGGACGTGTTCGTCAAGGACGGCCTGCTCTGGGCCAACGACGAGAACGGCGACAAGGCCGTGGTCATCGACCCCGAGGGCCGCAAGCACGACGTGGACAAGGACGACTCCGACGTACCGGGGCCGACCAACACCCCCAAGCCCAAGCAGACCCCGCGCCCCGACCCCACGAACACCGATCCGCCGCCGCCGGACGACCCGCCCGAGACCAGCGAACCCGACCCGACCAGGACGAAGGACGCCGAACGGCCACGCCGCCCGGCCAGGACGGCCACGCCGGCCCCCACCCCGACCCCGACGTCCACACCGACGTCCACACCGACGTCCACACCGACGCCCACCACCGGCACCGCGCCCGGCGCGCCCGGCGCGGTGACCGCGCGGTCGGGCCCCGGCCGGGTGATCGTCACCTTCAGCCCGTCCGCGGGCGGCGAGGTCGAGCGCTACACGCTCAAGGCGTCCGGCGAGGGACGGCCGGAACCGGAGTCGGTGGCCGGCGACGGGCCCTTCCAGTTCGAGTTCACCGGCGGGGACTGCGCGCGGGAGTACACCTTCGTCGTCGTCGCCCACTGGAAGGGCGGCGAGGTGGAGTCGGAGCAGAGCGCCGGGGCCAGGCCGTGCGTGGCGCCGGGCGCGCCGTCGAACTTCGCCGCCAAGCCCAGGAACCGGGGCGCCGAACTGACCTGGAACGCCCCCGAGAACGGCGATCCGGACGTGATGTACCAGCTCAGCGGCGGGGCCGCGAACGACGCGATCAAGGGCACGTCGTTCACCGTGGACGGGCTGAAGAACAACGCGAAGTACTCCTTCAGGCTCAAGGCCACGAACGCGGCCGGGGAGAGCCCCGACGTCGCCACCGCCGACGTGGACCTGGCCTATCCGAGGCAGCAGTACAAGAACGCCAACAACAACGTGGTGGACACGCTGGTCCGCCCCGCCGCGACGAAGACCGGCGAGGCGGGTCGCATCCCCAAGGGGCAGTACCTCACGATCACTGTCATCTGCCAGGTCAAGGGCCAGAGCGTGACCGAGGACGAGAGCAAGGAGACCAGCGTCGTCTGGAACAGGATCGAGTGGAACGGTGGTGTGGCCTACCTGAGCGAGACGCTCATGACCACGCCCCGCGGCTCGTTCCCGGCGCCACCGCTCTTCGAGTGCACCGACTGAGGAGGGGGACTCGGTTGACCCAGTACAACTACCAGGACCAGTTCGAGCAGACCGCCCACGCCTACCCGCAGCAACCCCCGCCGCAACAGTCCGCCGCCATGGCGGGCCAGTTCGCCCAGCGGTTCCAGCTCCTGGCCGGCAACATCGAACGCGTCATCCGCGGCAAGCACGAGGCCATTGAACTGGCCCTGATCTGCCTGTTCGCCGAGGGCCACCTGCTCATCGAGGACGTCCCCGGCACCGGCAAGACCACCCTGGCCCGCTCGATCGCCGCCAGCGTGGACGCCGAGTGGCGGCGCATCCAGTTCACCCCCGACCTGCTGCCCAGCGACATCACCGGCGTGTCCATCTTCAACCAGGCGCACCAGAGGTTCGAGTTCCACCAGGGGCCGGTGTTCGCCAACATCGTGCTCGCCGACGAGATCAACCGGGCCTCGCCCAAGACCCAGTCGGCCCTGCTGGAGGTCATGGAGGAGCGCCGCGTCACGGTGGACGCCGAGCCGCACCCGGTGCCGCGGCCGTTCCTGGTGGTGGCCACGCAGAACCCGGTGGACATGGACGGCACGTACCCGCTGCCCGAGGCCCAGCTCGACCGGTTCCTGATGAAGATCTCCGTCGGGTACCCCGACCACGTGTCGGAGGTCGAGGTGCTCAAGGGCGGGCCGACCGGGCCGCAGGTCGAACGGCTGCCGGTGGTGGCGCGGGCGACGGACGTGGCCGGGATGATCGACTTCGCCTCCCGCATCCACGTGGCCGACCCCGTCTACGACTACATCGTCGGGCTGTGCGGGGCCACCCGTACCAGCCCGCACCTGCGGCTGGGCGCGAGCCCGCGGGGCAGCCTCGCGCTGCTGCGCGCCGCCCGCGTCAAGGCGGCCGCCGCCGGACGGCACTACGTGGTGCCCGAGGACGTCAAGGCGCTGGCCGTCCCGGTGCTGGCCCACCGGCTGATCCTGACGCCCGAGGCCGAGCTGCGCGAGGTCGGCGCAGCGTCGGCGCTCGGCGAGATCCTCGCCGGGACGCCGGTGCCGCAGGCGGCGTAGATGCGGCTCACGGCCCTGTTCACCCCGCTCGGGTGGGCCACGCTCGCGGGCTCGGCGGCGCTCTACGCGGCGGGGTTCGCGCTGGGCTACCCCGAGCCGGTCGTGCTCGCCACCGGCGGCGTGCTCGCGCTGGCCGCCGCGCTCGCCTGGACGGCCCCCGCGCCCGACCTGGAGGTGCGGCGCGAGGTGACGCCGCTCAAGGTGCCGCGGGGCGAGGCGGCGGTCGCCGTGCTGAACGTGGTCAACCGGGGCCGGCGCGGCCTGTCGGGGCTGCGCGTCCAGGACCGCGTCGGGGCGTCGGAGCACCTGATCGGCCTGCCGCGGCTGCCCAGGAACGCCGCGCGCACGGTGTCGTACCCGCTGCCCACCGACGTGCGCGGGGAGATCCCGGTCGGGCCGCTGCTGCTGGTCCGGGCCGACCCGTTCGGCCTCACGCGCCGGGTGCGCCGGTACGGTGACGCCGTCACCCTCCTCGTCCGCCCGCGCACCGTCGCGCTGCCCGTGCCGCCGTCCGGCAAGGCCCACCACCTGGAGGGGCCCACCAGCGACAACGCCCCCAGCGGCACGGTCACCTTCCACACCCTGCGCGAGTACGTCGTGGGCGACGACCTGCGGCACGTCCACTGGCGCTCCAGCGCCAGGACCGGCACGCTGATGGTCCGCCAGCTCATCGACGCAAGCCTGCCCACCACGACCGTCGTCCTGGACACGCGGGAGCTGACGGAACTGGCGGTGGACGCGGCGGCGTCCGTGGCGGTGGCGGCGGCCCGCGCGGGGTTCCCGGTGCGGGTGCAGGCCGGAGAGGGGGTCGCGACCGACGCCAAGGCCGATCCCGACACGATCCTCGACCGGCTCGCCCTCGCCCGGCCCGGCCCGGCGGGCGTGGCGGAGACGATGCGGGTGGCGCGTGGGGGCGGGTCGCTGGTGCTGGTCACCGGTGACGCGGCCGAGGTGGGACGGGCGGCCGGCGTCCGGCGGCGGTTCGACCGGGTCATCTGCGTCCACACCGGGCCGGGTACGGTGGTCGCGCCCGGCGTCACGGTCATCCCCCTCACCGACCTCGCCACCCTCCCCTTCGCCTGGGCCCCCCGATGACACCCCCGGACCCCGCGCCGAGGGCACACCGAACCAGAACCCCCGAATCCCCCGCGCCTGTCGTCTCCGCGCCTGTTGCTTCTGCGTCCGTTGCTTCCGCGTCCGTTGCTTCCGCGTCCGGGGTGGGGTGGCGTGGGGGTGTCGGGCTTGGGGTGGTGGCCGCGGTCTGCGGGGTCGCCGGGTGGGGGTTTCACCGGGTCTTCCCCGGCGGCGACCTGCTGCTCGCCGTCGTCCCCGCGGCCGTCGCCCCGGCCCTGGTGGCGGCGCTCACCGCGCGACGCCCCCTGTGGCTGGCGCTCGCGCTCGACCTCGTCGCCTGGTTCGCCGGGACGATCCCGCTCTACCACGGCCTGGCCCCCGGTGTGCTCGCCGACGTGGCCAACGCCTGGCAGGCGCTGCTCACCACGCTGCTCCCCGCCCAGCCCGAGCCGCGCCTGCTCGTCCTCGTGCACACGCTCGTCTGGGCAGCCGCCGTCATCGGCGCCGAGACCCTCACCCGTACCCGCACGAGGATCGCCGCCGCCGTCCCCGCCCTGGCCGTGTACGCCGCCGCGCTGCTGCTCGGCGTGCACGGCGAGGGCTCGAACCTGCCGGTCGCCGCCGCCCTGTTCGTGCTCGTCGCGGCCCTCGCCCTGATCCGCGACGACCGCTCACCGCTCTGGCTGCTCGGCGGCCTGCCGGTCGCCGCCGCGCTGGCGGCCCTGGCCCTGGTGCTGGGCCCGCTGCTGCCCGTGGCGGCGCAGCCGTACGACCCGAGGCAGGACGCGGACCTGCCGCCGCCCCGGCGGGTGGACAGCGTCAGCCCGCTGGACCGCGTGTCGGGCTGGCTGCAGATCCCCGACAGGGAACTGTTCACCGTCAGGGCGGACAAACCGCTCAACTGGCGGCTGGCCGTGCTCGACCGCTACGACGGCGTGCGCTGGACGTCCGGGGCCCGCTTCCAGCCCACGGGCGGCCGGATCCCCGAGGGCGAGTGGACGGGGGCCGCGCGGCTCGTACGCCAGCGGGTGACCTTCGCCGGGCTGCCGGGGACGTGGCTGCCCGCCGCCGAACGGCCGGTCGAGGTCACCGGGGTACGCGGGCTGGCCACCGACCCGCGGAGCGGCGCCCTGCTGGCCGACCCCGCCCCGGGGACGGGCCCGAGCCCCGGCAAGGGCTTCACCTACGAGGTGACCTCGAAGGTGCCGCAGCCGTCCAAGGCGGACCTGCTGGCGGCCACCCCGGCGCACGACGACCCCGAGCTGACCGCGTTCCCGGCGGGTCCGCAGGAGGCGCTGTTCCGCGAGCTCGCGCAGGAGGCGACCAAGGGAGCGGACGCGCCGATCAAGCAGGCGTACCGGTTGCAGAGCTACCTGCGCACCAGCGCCTCCTACGACGTCACCGCGCCGCCCGGTCACTCGCTCAAGGGCCTGGAGTTCTTCCTGCGGACCACGCACCGGGGCACGTCGGAGCAGTTCGCGGCGACGTTCGCGCTCATGGCCAGGACGCTCGGGCTGCCGTCGCGGGTGGTGGTGGGCTTCCGGCCGGGGCAGGCGTCCGGGGGGATCTATCGCGTCAAGTCGGGGCACGTCATGGCCTGGGCGGAGATCAAGTTCGAGAAGCTGGGCTGGCGGCCGTTCTACCCCACGCCGGGCCGCAGCGGCGCCAAGGACGATCATGACGTCGTCTCCTCGGCGATCGAGGAGAGCGAGCAGCTGGAAGGCGAGTTCACGCGTGGGGACGGCGACCGGTCCGGCACGTCGCGGCCGAAGGCTCGCAGTGAGGACGTCCGGCCCGGCGGCGGGCCGTCCCCCTGGGTGCTCGGCGCCGCCGTGGGCGGGGGCCTGCTGGTGGCGTACGCGGTGACGGCCGCCGTGCTGCCCTGGTGGCGCAGGCGGTCCAGGCGGAGCGGTGGAGCGCCCGGTGAACGCGTGCTCGGCGCCTGGCGGCAGACCTGCGACGACCTGCGGCTGGGCGGCAGGCGGACGCTGACCGCCGAGGACGTCCTGACCGGCCAACCACCCGACATCACCCCCCATCTCAGGCCGTTGGCCGAAATTTCGAACTTCGTCCGGTACGCCCCCGACGACGTCACCGACGCCGACGCCGCCCGCGCATGGGACCACAGCGACGCCGTCCGCCGCGCCGCCCGGTCGCGCACCCCCCTCCCCACCCGCCTGCGCGACCGCCTCCTCCTGCGATGATCCAGACCATGAGAAGCGCCGAGGCCCAGCTCCTGCACCGCCCGCCCGGCCTCGCCGCGGCCGACGTCGTCAGGCACCTGACCGCGATCCAGGCCCAGGACGTGCCCTCCGCCCTGCTGGCCTTCCGCGCCCGCTCGGCCACCCTCACGCCGTCCGCCGTCGAGGACGCCTGGCAGGCCCGCGAGATCGTCAGGACGTGGGGCCCGCGCGGCACGCTGCACTTCGTGCACGCCGACGACCTCCCCTGGATCCACACCCTCACCAGCAGCGACACCAGTGCCCTGCGCCGCCTGCGCCAGGAGGGCGTCACGGGCGACGACCTGCTCCCGCTCGCCGAGGGGGCCCTCGCCGGCCAGGGCCCGCTGACCAAGGCCCAGCTTGAGGAGCGCCTCGCCGGACGGGCCCGAGGCCAGGGCGTCGTGCACCTGATGGCCCTGGCCGCCCATCATGGCCTGGCCGTGCTCGGCCCGTCCCGGGTGGGCAAGCCGACGTACGTGCACGCGGGCGACTGGCTCGGCGCGCCCGTCGTCCCCGAGTCCGACCGCGGGAAGGCGCTGAAGGAGCTGGCGGTGCGCTACCGGCGCGCCCACCACCCGGCGACCCCCGAGGACCTGGCCGCCTGGTCGGGCCTGCCGCTCGGCGAGGCCCGCACGGCCTGGCGGACGAGCGCCGCCCAGGACCCGCCCGAGCCGGGCGAGCCCGTGCTGCGCCTCGCGCCCGCCTTCGACGAGTACCTGATGGGCTGGCGCGGCAGGGACGGCGTCCTGGCCCCCGAGCACGCCGCGAAGGTGTTCCCCGGCGGCGGCGTCCTGCGGCCGGTCGTGCTGGCCGGCGGGATGGTCAGGGGCGTGTGGTCCAGGAAGGGGGCGCAGGTGAGCGTGCAGCCGTTCGACGAGCTGCCCGAGGGCCCGGTCCAGGACGAGATCGCGGACATCCGCCGCTTCCTCGCCGAACTTTCGTGAAAGTGATCCGGCGCGTCGGGTGATAAGAGATGAACCACTTGACGCACGGAGGCTGGACATGACGGGGGAGACCATCGCGACGGCGGTGCCGTGGGCCGCCCGCGCACCCGGCGAGCGCACGCTCGACGAGCGCTTCGAGGAGGTGTTCGACCAGTACTTCGGCGAGATCCACGCCTACGTCGCCCAGCGGCTCGGCCCCGACCACGCCGAGGACATCGTCGCCGAGACCTTCCTGACGGCCTTCCGTAAGCGCGCTCACTACGACCCGTCGCGGGCGGGCGTACGCGCCTGGCTCTACGGCATCGCCACGAACCTCATCGGCAAGCAGCGCAGACTGGAGGCCCGCACCCTGCGGGCACTCGGCCGGTTCGGTCCCGACGCCGACGCGCCCGGCCACGAGGAGGCCGTCGCCCTGCGGGTCAGCGCCCAGAGCCTGCGCCCGAACCTGGCCGCCGCCCTGGCCGAGCTCGACCGGCGCGACCGCGACGTGCTGCTGCTCGTCGCGCTCGCCGGGCTGAGCCACGACGAGATCGCCACCGCGCTCGGCATCCCGTACGGAACCGTCGGCTCGCGCCTCAGCCGCGCCCGCAGGAAGCTGCGCGGCCGGCTCGGCACCCACGTCCTGGAGGAGGCCACCCATGCCTGACCCCCACCTCCGCACCCCCACCCCGCCCCCCGCGCCCGACGACCTGGGGGCCGTTCGTGACCTGTACGGGCATCCGGCGCCCGCACCCTACGCCCAGGCCAGGGTGTGGCGGCGAGTGGCGGCCGCGCGCCGCCGCAGGCGCCTGGCCCGGCTGTCGGCGCTGTCCCTGGCCACGGCCGCCGCACTCGCCGTGGCGCTCATGCTGGTCCGGGGCACGCCGTCCGCCGCGCCGGGCCGCTCGATCCTGCTCGCGGCGGCCAGTACGGCGGCCTCCGGGCAGCAGGCCGCCTACTGGCACATCAGCCGGCTGCACGACGGCGACCGCCTGACCGAGCTCTGGGCCACCAGCACCGGCCAAGCGTGGACCTGCACCTCGGGTTCGGCCGCCGAGGAGAGTTGTGCGGGGCGTGCCGTGCCCGTGACCGGCCGGGCGCCGTTCAGCATGGCGGGCCGCGACCTGACGTTCCGGCAGATCCAGCAGCTGCCCGACGACCCCGTGGCCCTCAGGGAACGGGTCGCCTCGATGTTGCCCACCGGCTCGTCGGACCTGCTGGCCGACGCGCTCAGCGGCCTGCTGTGGAGCAAGCCGTCACCGCCCGCCGTCCGCGCCGCCGCCTACCGGGCGCTCGCCGACCTGCCCGACGTCCGCTACCTGGGACGCCGCGCCGACCCCAGGGGACGCTCCGGCGAGGCGTTCAGCTATCCGCTCCCCGCCGGAGTCCGGCGGACGTTGATCATCGATCCGGCCACCTCCCAGGTCCTCGCCGGCACCGACACGGGCGGGACGGGCGGCTCGCAGATCGTCCTCACGGCGGGCTGGACCGACCAGGCCCCCGACCTGCACTGATCCCACCCTCGACAGGTGCGTGACCCGCCACGCGGCGAGTTCGGCGCGCCCGAAAACAGGAGCCGCGACGTGTTCTGGCGTGCCCGCACGACCACCGGCAGGGCCATCTGCCTGAGCGACCAGTTCCCCGCCGCAGACGTGGCGGAGGTGATGGACGGACGTGTCAGGTTCGCCGGCCTGCCGCCCGCCGACCTCGGCACGGAGATCGACTGGACCGCCGACCCGTACGGCAACCGCTCCTGGTCGCTGAACCTGCACACGCTGCGCTGGGCCGGCCGCCTGGTCACCGCGTACGAGCGCACCGGCGAACGGGCGTACCTGGAGCGCGCCGCCGACGTGACCGCGCAGTGGATCAGCCGGAACCCGCGCGGCGGGCGCGAGGTGAGCGAGTGGGCGTGGGCCGAGCACGCCGTCGCGCTGCGCGCCCCCGTGCTGGTCTGCCTGAGCGAGCACGTACGCACCCCGCTGCTGTGGGAGAGCCTGGCCGAGCACGGCGAGATCCTGGCCGACCCCGCGCTCTACCGCGCGGGCCACAACCACGGCCTGGACCAGGACATCGGGCTGCTGGTCATCGCCTGCCGCCTCGGCCGCGCCAGGTGGCGCGACCTGGCCGTACGCAGGATGACCGGCTCGGCCGAGCTGGCCGTCGACGCCCAGGGCGTCCTGCACGAGCAGGCCCCCCGCTATGGCCTGTACGTGCACCGCCGCCTCGGCGTGGCCCTGCGCGCCATCAGCGAGAGCGGCGCCCAGCCCCCCACCCGCCTCACCGAGCGCAGAACCGCCCTGGAGAGCTACGTCGCGCACGCCACCCAGCCCGACGGCTGCCTGACCCCCATCGGCGACAGCCCGGCCGGCACCCGCGCCCCCGGCTTCCCCCACGACGGCCCCCTCGTACGGGTCTTCGACGCCGGCTACGTCTTCGGCCGGACCGCCTGGGACGACCCGCGCTCGGCCCACTACTCGATCAGGTTCGGCCCTGGCCGCCGCCTGCACGGCCACGAGGACCACCTCGGCGTCACCTACTCCGCCCAGGGCCGCCGCATCCTGGTCGAGGCCGGGTTCCACTCCTACGAGCGGACCGACTACGCCGCCTGGACCCGTACCCCGCAGGCCCACAACGTGCCGATCCCGGACGGGGACTTCCGTCCCGGCACGGACACCCACCTGCTGCGCGCCGACCTCGGCCCGGAACGTCAGGTGTTCGAGCTGGCCGACGACGCCTACGGGGTGACCAGGACCCGCCGCGTCCTGGTCGGGCACGGCGACGACGTGATGGCCGTACGCGACTCGGTGCCGTCCGGGACGCTGCGCAGCCTGTGGCACTTCGACCCCGCGCTGCGGGTGGTCGAGCGGCGGGCGGGCGCCGTGGTGCTCGGCGACGGCGACTGGCGGGTCACGCTGCTGCAGTGGCCCGCGACGGGGATGGAGGTGGGGACGGCCACCGTCTCCTCCGGCTACCTGCGCACCGAGGAGGCGGTGACGGTCACGTCAGGGAAGGCGTCCGAAGTGCTGACCGCCGTCGTGCCGGGGACGGCCGATCCCGACCTCGAACGCCTTCACCTGCCGTAGAGCCGGCCGAGGGGAACGCGGGTCCCTGGCCCTGAACGGTTCGTCACGCATGGGCCCGCGCCGTCCACTGGCGAGCGTCTGGAGAACCAGCTCGTACGCCCCGTCGACGACCAGACGGATAGGTGCAGTGGCATCGCGGAGGGGATGAGGCGGCCGTCGCATCCGAAACTCCTCGCATCGACCGCCGAAGTCGACCTATCCACGGACACCTCCCACACCCGCAGCCACACCACCTCTTCAGCGGTCACGTCGCCGCCCCTACGTGGCGGCGACGTCCCTCGGCGGCGACGCCCTGCCCCTACGTGTCGGCGGCGTCCCGCCCCTTCGCGGTGCGCACCCGCGCCGCCCACCGCCCCGCGGCCATCCCCTGAGCGCCGCCCCGGCGCGGTTCGCGTCGGCAGCCACGCACCGCCCCATCCATCGAGGTACGGGACGGCCACGTGCGCGGCAACGCCTCAGCCCGGCAGCCCCGAGAGCCGATCGAGGTCGGCCAGATGCAACCGGTCCAGGAAACAGCCGGTGCCACCATCCAGCATGAACAGGTCAGACAAGGCGTCGCGCCGTGTTCACCAGCTCACCGACCCCGGCGATTCGCGTGACGACCTTGCTCCCGTCCGCCAGATACCGGGGCGGCCTACGGGCGTGCCCCACGCCTCCGGGCGTGCCGGTCGCGATGACGTCGCCCGGCCGCAACGTGAGGATCTCCGACAGGTACACGATCAGCTCGGCCGGCGGGAACACCAGACCGGACGTGTCCGCCTGCTGCACGACCTCCCCGTCCACCTCGCACTGCAGGGTCATCGCCCCGCCGATCTCGTCCGGCGTGACCAGGAAGGGCCCGAACGGCGTCGTCCCCTCGAACGTCTTGCCCTGCAGCCACTGCGCCGTACGGTTCTGGTAGTCCCTGGCCGTCACGTCGTTGAGCACCGAGTACCCGGCGATGGCCGCCTCGGCCTCCTCCCGCGAGGCACCGCGCACCTCGGCCCCGATGATCACGGCCAGCTCGCCCTCCCAGTCCATCGCCTCCGAGACCGCCGGCAACTCGATGTCGTCGTACGGCCCGATCAGCGCCTCGGCGAACTTCGCGAACACCGTCGGGTACCGCGGCAGCTCCCGTCCCATCTCCAGGATGTGGTCACGGTAGTTGAGCCCGACACAGATGATCTTCCCCGGCACCGGCACCACGGGCGCCAGGTCGGCCGTGGACAACGGATGCCGCGCGCCGTCCGCCGCGGCCGCCACCTCCCGCCAGCGCGGGTCGGCCAGCAACATCCCGACGTCGGGCGCCCCGACCTCCACGGCATGCTCCCCGTCGATCCGGACGGCGGCCGTACGGCGCGGCAGTCGCAGCGTCGCGAGCTTCACACGAGCCCCTCTCGAAACTGATCCAAGCCCTCAAACGGGCGTGCCGGAAAACAAACAACTGAAAACGACCACCACCACGACGACGAGATCACCACGCGACAGAACACGCTCACCGCCGTCCAACGTGACCAACCCCCGCCGCCGAACCCCTCGCAACCCAACCCCAACCCCCACCCGCGACGGTCGTCACCCCGTCCCGCAGCCGGCAGAACTCGGCCCCAACCGACGGCAGCCGCCCCCGCCGACCGTCGATTCCCCGAACCGGACAACCACATCCCCAACCCGGCCACACCCCGCAGCCCCTCGCCCAGAGCCCGGCAGGCGCGCTCCCAGCGACAGCCGACGATCAGCAAGCCGAGACACGCCCCGAGCCCCGACACCACCCGCAGCCCCGGACCCGCACCGAGCCTTGAAGCGGCCCGGAGCCGCAGACCCGCCCAGCGCACCGACACCACCCGCAGCTCCGGACATGCCCGCAACCGCTCGGACCGCGACACATCCGACATCGAGGCGTCGCTCACCTGCTCCGATCCGAGCACAAAGAACGACGCGTGGTGCACAAATGGGATACCGAGCCCATCGATCCCCACCATGGGGAAGCCCATGGTGCTGTGGCGGCGCGGGAACCGCCGGCCGGGCGCGAACCAGGAAGCCGCCGCGCCGCACCACAACCGACCCGCCGTCGACGACCACGACCGTTCCCACGCTTATCCGTCGCCCCACGAGGCGGAAGGCGTTCCGGGGGCGAGCGCTGCTCGGGCGCGACCTCGCGCGGGCCTGGCACCGCACGCCGGCCCAGAAGATCAGGATCGCGTACGGCAACCCGCCCAGGCCGAGATCAGCCGACGCACCGGCCCGCCGCTCCCCGCCCCCGCCAACCGAGCCGAGCTCACCCGCCCGTCCGCCCGGCGGCTGGAACGTCTTCCACTCCCACCCAAGCCTCCGGCCCCCAGACCTGGGACGTACGAACATCAAGTCGCCGACCTGGGCCCAGAACGGGATCAGACGCTCGACGGCGAAGCCCGCACCCAGCCTCTCCTCCGGGTTCATGCTGCCCCACGCTAGGGAGTAATTCCGCATACTGCACTAGCGTTCTGCTGTGAAGAACAAGCCCGCGTACCCCCTGGGCTCGGTCGACAACGTGCTGCTGCTCCTCCACATGCTGCGCGACCAAGGACGACTCAAGGTCACCGACGTCGCCAAGGAACTCGGCATCGCCCGCTCGACCGCGCACCGCCTGCTGGCGATGCTGGTCTATCGCGACTTCGCCGTCCAGGACGAGCACCACGCGTACCTGCCGGGCCCCTTCCTCGCCTCGGCCGCGGGCGACGGCGGCGGCTCGGCCCTGCGCGAGTTGCGCGCCCGCGTCCGGCCCGCCATGGAGGGCCTGTGCGCCCGCGTCCAGGAGACCGTGAACCTCATGGTCAGAGTAGGCGCCGAAGTACGCTTCCTGGACAGCATCGAGTCCCCGCAGATCCTGTACGTCGGCGACCGCCGCGGGACGATCCTGCCTGCCCACCGCGCCTCCGGGGGCAAGGTCCTGCTGTCCGCGCTGCCGAGCGACCAACTCGCCGACCTCTACCCGGACCTGCCCGACCACGAACGAACGTCCCTGCTCCGCGAACTCGACGAGATCCGCCCCCGCGGCTACGCCCTCAACCTCGACGGCACCGAAAAGGGCGTCTCGGCCATCGGAGCAGCGCTGCGCAACGGCCGCGGCACCCCCGTAGGAGCCTTCTCCATCTCGATCCCCTCAGCCCGCTACACCCCCGCCCGCCTCCCCTCCCTCCTCACCGACCTCCGCCAATCCATAACCGAAGCCGAACCCCACCTGACCGACTTCCCCACCTGCCCCCCATGAGCCCTCCCACCGAGGCCCCCAAGGCGGCGCCCCCCATCAGGCCGGGACAAGCAAAATCGGCTTGAGCTGCCGAAAAAACTCCACCGCATCCGCCAATGAATCCCTCCCCGGCGCCCCCTCCATGATGTTCACGCTGAGCAGCCGCTTGTAATCAGCCGTCCACCCATAAACAAAGGCAATACCCTGCCCCTGAGCATTCCTACGCCGGGCCGCAAAACCGGGCCCCAGGCCACCAGGCAGATCGATCCCATTGGTGGACTGCCTGGTGTTCTCCAGATCTTCCGCATCATCAGGCGACGGGTCGAACACCTCGATTAGCAGACCCTGGCGATGTTCCGCATCTGACTTCCCGGTAACCGTGCATGACTCAAAGCTGTGGCCCATATCCATCTTGGTGCCGAATGCGTGGTACTCGTTGAGGCCCGTCGCGATCATAATGGCATCTGCTGAGATCAAGTTGCATTCACGTGGGGCGATGGTGACGTTTCCGAGCGCTCTGCCGTCTGGGGGCGGAGTCGATGAGCACCCTGCCAGAATGAGCGCACCAAGGGCAATCGCTCGACTGACCTTCATGATCCACTTCCGGCATGGTAATCAGTAGCCTTATTGAATCCGATCTCGATGGCCGCGTCTGGGTGGTCGAATACTCGGCCGGTTTCGTTCAGGTGTAGCCACTCGTCGTAAGACTCCCGCTCGTCCGAATTCATCTCATCCCAAGGTTTGATCTCTCCGTTGACCAGGAAGTGTCCACTCGCTCCCGGTGAGAAATCCTTGTGTCGGTACGGATGGGTCCTGGCCGGTACGGAACCGTCCCCGAACAGGCCGTGGCGCATCATGGTGGCCGCGGTCAGGTCCGAGAACATGTGCTTGGCGGCTCCCAGCGCATCGTCGGCGTTCATGCGGGCCTGTTCCGCCCGGCCGGTCTTGACCTTGCCGAAGATCTCTCCCTTGGCCGTGTCGACCAGCAGGCCGATGAACTTACCGGGTGGGCCCGGAGCAAGCCCCACGATCGCCTCCGTCATCTCCTTGAACGCGGAGAAACGGGCGTCCTCCGCCCTGGCTTCCTCGATGCCGGAGATGTTGGCCGCATTAGTGATCATCCACGTCGTCACACTGAGACCGCGCGCCGCCCGGGCGAACTCCGCGCCTCCACTACGGCTCATCCGTTCCTCGAGGATGTCCTGTCGTGCGGCGTCCAGTTGCTGCCTAGTGGCACCAGGGTGCGACTTGCGCCATGCCGTGACATCGGCCTTGACCTCCGCCGCGATCTTGCCTGCCAACTCGTCCAGCATTCGGGCGGCGTACAGGCCGTGGGCGGCGGTCACCTTCCGGAAGGCGTTGTCGTCCTCGAACGTCCAGGCCATGGCCTGTTTCATGTCCCTGGTGTTGAACTTGGCGCCGTAGGGGGCGCCGCCGAGGAGATTCTTGTCCGCATTGGCGTCCGTCTCCACGCCCGGCCGCTTGTCGATGAACGACTGGGCATCGCGGTGCACGTCGGCGATGTACTGGCTGAGGAGGGTGCCGAGGTGGGGGCGGGTGGAGGGGAGGTTGGACTGGACCTTGGGGTCGCTCCAGAAGCGGACCGCCCACGACGCGATCAGCGCGGACTTGTAGCCGCGTGATCCGCCGGGTGGCAGGTCGTGGTCGCGGAACTCCGTGGTGGCGGCCTGGAGGGCCCAGCCGAGGTCGGCGTCGGCGTCGCCGAGCCAGGGGTGGGTGCGCATCAGGTAGGCGAGGGGTTTGCGGGCCGGGTCGGTGAAGAAGTCCTGGGCGACGGCGGGGTGATGGGCTAGGGCGATCAGGGCGGTGCCCATGGGGCTGAGGTCGCCGGGGGAGGCGTCTCTGGGGCCGGGGAGGGTCCAGGGGTCTCGGGGGAGGGACAGATCGGGGGGATGGGCCAGGTCCTTGTCGTGGAGTTTGCGGACCAGGGTGAGCAGGAAGGTGTGGTCGAAGTCGCCGTCCTGTAGGAGCCTCTTCACGGCGAACGCGTCTTGGGGGTGGTCGATGTCCTCGATCAGCCGGTCGGCGTAGTCGGCGGCCAGGCGCATCCGTCCGACGCCGTGGGAGGCGGTGCCGAGCAGGGTGCTGAGCATGGTGAGGAACCGATCCTGGACGGCTGTGTCATAGAGGAGGGGGCGGTCGCCGGGCGGGAGGTCCGAGCAGTATGTACGGGCGATGAGAGATTTGAGTTCGCGTGGCGGCACCAGGGTGAGGAAGGCCACGGCGAAGAACGGGTCGTTCTTGTGGCGTTCTAGTTCGGCGACGGATTCTGCGTCGAGCGAATGGGATGCGATCTTCGTACGGAGTTGCGCGGCCAGTGCGGTGGCGGCGGTCGTGCCTTCTGCGGGGGATTTCGACAGCCATGGGGATTCATCCGCCCAGAGGAGGCCGCGTTCGCCGGGACGTCGGTCGGGGGTGGCGAGGATGAGGTCGAGACGGCCCTGGAGTGTGGGGACGCGGTCGTTCAGCTGGCGGCCTATGGATGACAGGTGGGCCGGCCCCCATAGGGATATGCCGAGGTTGGTGAGGGTTCGTTCGACTTGGAGGCCGATGTCGGGGAGTGTGTGGCTTGCTCGTTTCATGCCGTTGATGAGCTGGATCATCAGGGCGGGGTCGATGCCCACGGGAGGGGTCATGAGGCCGGCTCGGACGGGTGCAGCGTGTCGAGCAGCCTCAATGCCCGGGCGAAGAGGTCTTTGTAGCCGCGGTCCCAGGTGCGCAGGTCGGCGGCGAGGCGGTCACCGGCCGGGCCCTTGAGCGCGCCGCCGTCCACCAGACGGACGAGTGCGGTCAGGTCGTTGGCGTGTTCGTCGCGCAGTCGTTCGATGTGACGCCGGGCGGCGGTTATTTCTTGCTGCGTCGCCATCATCACCCGATTTCGTTGCGCTTGGGGGAGGGGTGGGTCCATGAATATTAGCCCGCCGCGTCGGTGCAGGCGAAGTGGAAATTGAGGCATCGCGCAATTCGGCTTGATGGTGATGAATTGTACTGAGGGGCTTGTGGCGGTAAATGCGCAAAAGCACTTGATGTCGTTGTATTTGCTGAATGAGAGGGAGAGGGAAAAGGGGGAGCAGGGGTAGGAAGCGGGGGTACGCGGCTTCGACGAGCATGGCTGCGGGCCTCTGCGGGCCTCTGCGGGCCTCTGCGGGCCTGCAGGCATGCGGGCATGTGGGCATGTGGGCATGTGGGCATGTGGGCATGTGGGCATGCGGGCCTGCGGGTCTGCGGGCTTGTTCCTGATGGCTGCAGCGGAGGGGGCGACCGTACCCTGCGGCCCTTCAGGAACAGTGGCGCGGACCGGCGCGCATCGCCACGGCGACCGGCGTGCCCGAGCGGGCCCTCCCGCCGATCCTGCGCCTTCCGTTGCGAGGCGCCACGCCTGGCCGAGTGCGACCTATTGACCGGGACGATGATCCGGGCCGGCCGCAACCGTGGCGTCTCCGCGGCGGTTGGTGAGGGCCGTCCCGCACACGGCCGCAGACAACAGGGCCGATGTTGCGGACGCGGCATCGGCAACGCCCACCTGTACGTTCTCGCCGTTGGGCCACGCCCGGTGTGGCCGGACCGGCGGATGACGGGCGTCGAGCCGGCCGATGGCGGCGGCGAAGGCGGCCGGGCAGGGGTGGACCCGGCGCGTCGCCGGTCATCACCGGCTAGCCGCAGGTGATGCCCCGGGTAATGCCCTAGGTGATGCCGCAGGTGGGGACTACCACGGCAATGGTGGTGACGGTCTCATCGGACCAGATTTCGGCGTAGGCCGGCCGGGCGTGGTCGGGTCTTCGTCGGCTGGTCGGGCAAGATCGGACGCTTCAACGACACCCGGCGGATCGAGCGGGCCTATCGGCAGGGGGGCACCAGCAACACCGCACGCACCGATGCCCAGCCCCCTGGTCGGAGAACCGCAACACCCGAGCACGCCCCAGCGCACCAGCCGACCTCCCAGCAACCAGCCGACCGCCACCCACCTCACGGCCGAGCGAACCGCACCAAGCGAGCCGCACCAAGCGAGCCGCACCAAGCGAGCCGCACCAAGCGAGCCGCACCAAGCGAGCCGCACCAAGCGAGCCGCACCAAGCGCACCTACAGCCAGTCGCGGCGTTTGAAGACCATGTAGAGCACCATGCACACCGCCGCCATCAACAAGATCGCAAACGGATACCCGAACACCCAATGAGTCTCGGGCATGAAGTCGAAGTTCATCCCGTAGATGGTCCCGACCAGCGTCGGCGCGAACAGGATGGCCGCCCACGCCGAGATCTTCTTGACCTCCTCGCCCTGCTGGATGCTGGCCTCGGTCATGCGGGCCATCTCCGCGTTCTGGGCCTGGGTCACCAGCGTCGAGTTGACCACCAGGATGTTCTGCAACATCTGGCGGAAGGCCGAGATGCGCTCGGTCACCGTGATCGCGTGGTCGGCGACGTCCCGCAGGTAGCTCTGCAGTTCGTCGTTGACGCCGTACTTGGCGGCTCCGGCGATGAAGGCGTGGATCATGCCCACCAGCGGCGCCGTGGCCCGCTGGAACTCGATCACCTCGCCGGACAGCTCGTAGACGCGCCGCGACACCGAGGGGTCGCCGCTGAAGACCTCGACCTCGATCTCCTCGATGTCCTTCTGCAGCCCGGCCACCACCGGGGCGTAGCCGTCGACCACGGCGTCGAGGATGGCATACAGGACGGCCTGCGGGCCCTGACGCAGCAGCTCGGGGTCGGACTCCATGCGCTTGCGCACGCCCTGCAGGTCGGGGGCCTCGGCGTGGCGTACGGTGATCACGAAGTTGGGGCCGATGAAGACGTGCAGCTCGCCGAAGGCCACCTCCTCCACGTCGTCGAGGTAGCGGGCGGCGCGCAGCACCACGAAGAGGGTGTCGCCGTAGCGGTCGGCCTTGGCCCGTTGGGAGCCGACGATCGCGTCCTCGAGCGCCAGCTCGTGCAGCTCGAACTCCTCGGCGAGCTTGACCAGCTCCCATTCCTTCGGACGGTAGAGGCCGATCCAGGCCATGCTGTCCGGCATCTGCTTGAGGCGTTCGAAGGCGTCGGCGAGCGAGCCGGGATTGTCGACCCGCTCGCCGTTCTGGTAGATCGCGTTGTCGATGACGGTGGGCCGATAGGGGTGCTCCTCGGTGGCACGCGGGTCCATCGAGTGCTCCGGCGCCTCCTCGCGGTTGTCACCGCTGCGCCTGAACCCCTTCACCCTGGCCATGCACCCCTCCGATCCGGTCTACTGCGATGACTGCCCGGTCGCCGCGAAGCCGTTGAGCTCCTGGGTCGCCCGATCCCTGATGGTCTTGCGCCACATCGGCGTCCAGCCGAACAGCAGCCCCTGCGGTCTGCCGAGAGCCATTCTGGACCAGCGCCTGAAGTCGAACTCGTCGTGGTGGCGGACGATGAGGTCGTCCTCGAACCTGAACAGCGCGTCGATCTCGTTGACGACCGCCCGGCCGGTGCTGGAGAAGGTGTAGCTGGCCGTCCAGTGGGCCGAGCCGCTGAACTCGTCGGCCTGGACGTCGCGGTAGCCGGATCTCAGCCCGTTGCGCACGCCGAGCTGCAACCGCCACATCGCCATCACCCGGTCCCGGCCCTCGACCTCCTGGAAGATGGGGTCGCCGAAGCTGACGTCGGGGTGATAGCAGCGCTCCATGGCCGCGAAGTCCCCGCGGCCGAGAGCGTCGTAGAAGGCGCTGATGAGCGCCACGTGCCGATCGTTCACCTTGCTATCGAATCATGGCCGCACCGTTGTCCCAGCACACGGCCCGCAGCCACTCCTCGCCGAGATCCAGGCGGGCGAGGGCGTCGAGCTGGTGCGCGTAGGGGTACGGGATCGTCGGGAAATCGCTGCCGAGCACCACCTTCCCCGAAAGTCCGAGATCACGCAGAACCGGGCGCAATCGGGTGGGAAACGGCATGCCGCGCTCGGAGAAGTCGGTGAAGGCCATGGTGGTGTCCAGCGCGACCCGCTCATGGCGGACGGCCAGCTCGAAGAACGGCTCGTACTCGGGCATGCCCAGGTGCGCGATCACCACCCGCAGCCGGGGATGGGCGGCCAGCACCGCGCCGATCGGCCCCGGCCCCACGTGGCCGCCGGGCACGGGCACCGAGCTGGCGTGCACGACCACGGGCACGCCCGACTCCGCCAGCAGCCCCCAGACCCCGGCCAGCTCTGGCGCGGCCGGGTCGAAGCCGCCGACCTGGAGGTGCACCTTGAAGATCTTGACGCCCTCCGCCAGCGCCGCGCGCACGTAGTCCGCGACGCCGGGCTCGGGGTAGAACGTCGCCGATGGGAGGCAGTCGGGGTTGCGGCGGGCGAAGTCGAGGGTCCAGGCGTTGAGGTCGCGCGCCATGTCCGGCTTGTGCGCGTACGCCAGGGCCGGGAAACGCCGTACGCCCATCTCGCGCAAGCGCGTCAGCCGCTCCTCGACCGGCCATTCGTACTCGATCTTCCAGCCGGCGCCCATCAGCGGGCCGCCGTGGTTGAAGTGATGCCAGACCCGGCGTTCCATGCGTCCGGGCAGGAAGTGCACATGCAGGTCGATCAGGCCCGGCAGCCCTAGCTCGCGCCACCACGCCGGAACGCCCGCGTCAGAATGCAGTTCTGCGGCCACAGCCGGGACTTTACCCGGCTAGTGTTTCTCCTCGATGGACATGCTCTGGGCCCACCTGATCAAGGTTCAGCCTGACCCCGACCCCTGGGTCGTGCTGGTCTCGGCTCTGGCCGCGCTCGCGGTCGTCGCGTTCCGCACACCCTGGCAGGTGTCCAGGGGCCTGATCACGATCGCCCACGAGGGCGGTCACGCGGTCATGGCGCTGCTCACCCGGCGCAAGCTCGAAGGCATCCGGCTCCACTCCGACACCTCCGGCGTCACGCTGACCAGGGGCCGCCCCAACGGTCCCGGCATGGTGCTGACCGCGCTCGCCGGCTACCTGGCGCCGTCGCTGCTGGGGCTGGCCGCCGCGTGGCTGACCGAGCAGGGCCGCATCACGCTGCTGATCTGGGGCGTGCTGCTCTTCCTGGTGTGCATGCTGCTGCTGATCCGCAACCTCTACGGCGCGCTGATCCTGCTGGTCACCGGCGGCGCGGTGTTCGCCCTGTCCATGTACGCCCCCGCCGAGGTCCAGCAGGCCGTGGCCATGGTCGCGACGTGGTTCCTGCTGTTCGGCGGCGTCCGGCCGATCGTCGAGCTGCAGCGCAAGCGGCGCAGGCGGCAGGCCAGAGACTCCGACGCCGACCAGCTCGCCCGGCTGACGTTCCTGCCCGGCGGCTTCTACGTGTTCTTCTTCCTGCTGGTGGCCGCCGTGTCGGTGGTGTTCGGCGCGTACTTGATGAACCCGCTGACCCCCTGAAAGCCGAAATTTCACATTAAACTCACCGGCAACAGGGGGGTGTGTGCCGTGCTGCCAGCCGAGGACGCGCCCGGGTACCGGGTGCTCGATCAGGCGGGCCAGGGCGGGTTCGCCGTCGTCTACCGCGCCTACCAGGAGCGCCTCGACCGGGTCGTGGCGCTGAAGGTCCTGTCGGTCGACCGGGTCGACCAGCGCACCATGCGCCGCTTCCAGCGCGAGCTCCAGCTCACCGGCCGCCTGACCGGCCATCCCAACGTCGTGACCGTCTTCGACACCGGCGTGACGCGCTCGGGCAAGCCGTACATCGCGATGGACTTCTTCGAGAACGGCTCGCTGCGCGACAAGATCCGCAAGGAGGGGCCGCTCGGGGTGCCCGACGTGCTGCGCGCGGGCGTCAAGCTCGCCGGCGCGCTGGCCGCCGTGCACGAGGCCGGGGTGCTGCACGGCGACATCAAGCCGCAGAACATCCTCATCTCCCGCTACGGCGAGCTCGCCGTAGCCGACTTCGGCGTGGCCAGGGTCGTGGACGCCGCCGAGATCTCGGCCACCTCGCAGGCGTTCACCCCGCTGCACGCCGCCCCCGAGGTGCTCACCGGGCAGCCGCACTCGGCCGCGAGCGACATCTACTCCCTCGGCTCGACGCTCTACCACCTGCTGGCCGGACAGCCCGCCTTCCACAACCCCGCCGACCCGTCGATCGCGCCGCTGATGTACCGGGTGCTGAGCCTCGACCCGCCGCCGATCAACCGGGCCGACGTGCCGCCGGTGGTGTTCGGGACGATCCTGCGGGCGATGTCCAGGCAACCCGGGTCGCGGCCCGGTTCGGCCAGGGAGCTGGCGCGGCGGTTGCAGGAGGTGCAGGCGGAGCTGGGGCTGTCGGTGACCGACCTGGTGGGCCAGGACCCAGGGCCGGGGCCCGCGATGTCCACCGTCCCACGCCGCCCGCACGGCGGCCCGGACGCCCCACCGCACCCCGGCGACCCCTCCCTGCCCGCGACCGGCAGCCACCTGCCTCCGGGCCCTGGCCCCGGCTCCGGCCCCGGCCCGTACTCGCCCGGCGTTCCGGGCCACCCCGGCGGCCCCCGGCCGGAGGCCCCCACGACGCCGCCCACCGGAGCGGGGAGCCTCAGGAAACGCCTGCTGATCGGCGGCACGGTCGCGGTCGTGGCGATCGGCGGCACGGCCCTGGCCATCCACCTGTCGCTCCGGCAACCCGCCGGCCCGACCTCCGCCGCCACGCGACAGCCCGAGGCCAGGACCGCCGCCACCACCCCGCCGCCGATCAGCAAGCGGGACGTCGCCGCGCTCGCCCCCCGCAGGCTCAAGGTCACCGCCGACCGCGGCGCCCTGGTGGAGCTGAGCTGGACGCTCCCGGCCGACGCCCGCCGCTACCCGGTCGTCCTGCAACGTTCGCCGGCGGGCGAAGGCGAGCAGGCCGTCACCGCTCTCGGCCAGGGCGCCACCACCACGCGCGTCGCCGGTCTCGACCCGGACACCGGCTACTGCTTCCTGGTGGGCGTGCCGCTGCGCATCTCGGCGGACTCCACGGTCGCCTGGTCGAGACCGGCCTGCATCAGAGGGGCGCGCTCAGCCCAGTAGCTTGCGCGCCGCCTGCTCGATCTCCTCCTCCGACAGCAGCACGTGGTTGGCCGCGTCGCCCAGCGGGATGAAGCTGTCGGCCGAGGTCACCCGGGCGACCTGCCCGGTGAACCCGGCGTCGAGCAGCTCGGTCGTCACGCCCTCGGACACGCCACCGGAGTGCCGGGTCTCGTCGGCGATCAGCACCTTGCCGGTCAGCTCGGCCGCCCGCAGCAGGTCGTCCACCGGCAGCGGCGCCAGCCAGCGCAGGTCGAGGACGCGGCAGCCGTAGCCCTCCTGGGTGAGCCGGACGGCGGCCCGCAGGCTCATGCGCAGCCCGTTGCCGAACGTCACGATCGTCAGGTCGCGGCCCTCGCCGTACGAGCGCGCCCGCCCGACGGGCACGTGCGTCTCGCGCCAGCGTGCCGGCGGCGTGTACGACGCCAGCCAGCCGCCGTCGCCCTCCTCGAACAGGTCACGCGTGTGGTAGAGCGCGATCGGCTCCAGGAACACGCAGACCGATCCGGCCGTACGGGCGGCGGCCAGGCAGGTGCGCAGCATGGCGGCGGCGTCGTCGGGACGCGCGGGCGAGGCCACGACCAGGCCCGGGATGTCGCGCAGCGCGGCCACCGCGTTGTCGTTGTGGAAGTGGCCGCCGAAGCCCTTCTGGTAGGCGTAGCCGGCGACGCGGACGACCATGCCGTTGGTGTAGGCGCCGCGCGAGAAGAACGACAGCGTGGCGCCCTCGCCGCGGATCTGGTCGAGCGCGTTGTGCAGGTAGGCCAGGTACTGGATCTCCGGCACCGGCAGCTGGTTGGACACGGCCGAGCCGAGCGCGAGGCCGAGGATGGCCTGCTCGTCGAGGAGCGTGTCGAACACCCGCGAGCCGCCGAACCGCTTCTGCAGCCCCCGGGTGACGCCGTAGACGCCGCCCTTCCTGGCGACGTCCTCGCCGAAGACCGTCATCTCGGGGTAGACCACCAGCGCGTCGGCGAGCGTGCGGTTGATGGTCTGCGACAACGTGAGCGGCTTCTCCAGCTCGGGCAGCGAGCCCGCGAACGCCTTCTCCCTGACCGGGCCCTCGCCGGCGGTCGGGCTGATGTTGGCGATCAGGTCGGGGCGGCGCGGCGCGATCGGCTCCATGACCTCCGCGGCCGAGCCGAGGCGCGGGGCGCGGGTCGTCTCCAGGGCGATGCGCAGGATGTGCTCGCGCGCCGACTCGTACGCCTTGAGCAGGTCCTCCGGGGTCTCGAGCCCGGCCTCGACCAGCAGCCGCGCGGTGCGCAGGAGCGGGTCGCGCTCCATGTCGGCCCGCAGCTCCCGCTGGGTGCGGTAGGCCGACTCGACGTCGGACCCGGCGTGACCCATCAGCCGCACGGTGGACAGGTGCAGGAACGCGGGGGAGCGGTTGGCCCGGACGTGCTGGACCGCGAGCATGGCGGCGTCGTAGGCGTCGGGCAGGTCGCAGCCGTCGGCGGCGAAGTACGCGATGCCCGGCCGCCGCGCCGCCGCCTCCACCCACCCCTTGGGGGTGCGGACGCTGATGCCGATGCCGTTGTCCTCGCACACGAACAGGATGGGCAGCGGCTGCCCCTGGAAGGTCGCGTAGGAGGCGGTGTTGAACCCGGACAGGGCGCTGGCGTGGTTGATCGAGGCGTCGCCGAAGCTGCACACGGCGATGGCGTCGGGCGGCCAGGCCGACCGGTCGCCGAGCGCGGCGGCCCGCTCGATGGCGAAGGCGACGCCCACGGCGCGCGGCAGATGGCTGGCGATGGTCGAGGTCTGCGGGATGACGGCCAGGTGGGGGTGGCCGAACACTTTGTGGCGGCCGCCCGCGATCGGCTCGTCGGCCGCCGCGGTCAGACCCATCAGCACGTCGCGCAGACCCTGCTCGGGCAGCCGCCCGGCCTGCTCGGACCGGGTCAGGTAGAAGGCGCCGGACCGGTAGTGGAGCAGCGCCGGGTCGCTCGCCCTGGCCGCGGCGGCGACCGCCGCGTTGCCCTCGTGGCCGGCCGACCCGATCGTGTAGAAGCCTTCGTCCTGCTCGCGGAGCCAGCGGGCGGCGATGTCGAGCAGGCGGCTGTCGAGCTGGCGCTGGAACAGGGTCCTGCACCGGTCGCCGGTCAGCGACGTGCCCTCGCGCACCGGGCCGCCGGGATCTCGGGCGGGGCCTGCCTTCAGCGCCGCAACGGATTGGATGAAATGTGTCTCAACAGTGTCGCGCGCCACACCCCTGATTATGTCTGTCATCGCCGCCGCCGTCTGCCGGAGTCCATGACAGATTGTGGTCCGTCCGTTTAACCCTGATCCATGGTCGTTTGTCAGAGTTCACGGGCTTTCGGGGTGCTGTGTGCGGTGTGAAACGCGGGCCGGTCAGTTAGTGGTCGCTAACACTGGCCTCGATCGCGGCGCGGGCCATCGCGTGCAGCAGGGGACGCATGGCGTGCGCGGGCAGCTCGCCCGCGCTGTGGGGCGTGGAGTTGAGCAGCCCGAAGACCGCGTGGGTCGCCGCGCGCAGCCGGGCCGGCGGGCACTCCGGGTGCAGCTCGGCCAGCACGGTCACCCACTCCTCGACGTAGAGGCGCTGCAGCCGCCTGATCCCGCGGCGCTCGGGCTCGGGCACGTTGCCCAGCTCGCGGTCGTGCACGGTGATCAGCGCGGGCTGGTCGAGCGCGAACGTGATCTGCACGTCGAGCAGCGCGTCGAGCGTCTCGGCCGGGCTCCGGGACGAGGTCGCCACCGCCACCGCCGACTCCCGCAGCCGCGAGCTGACGTCGAGCAGCATCTCGGCGAGCAGCGCGTCCTTGCCGCTGAAGTGGCGGTAGAGCGCGGGGCCCGAGACGCCGACCGCGCCGCCGATGTCCTCGATGGAGACGCCGTGGAAGCCTCGCGCGGCGAACAGGCGGGCGGCCGCCGCGAGGATTTCCATGCGCCTTCTGCCGCGCTCGCGGGTAGGTGGGGAGGCAGTGGTCACGTCTCACATGCTAGACGGTTACGTTAATGATGACTAACATCTCGGCCATGACGAGAGGGGACTCATGAGCGACTGGCCGGTGCTGAGGTCGGCCGTGGAGCCCGGGAGCGAGGCGTACAAGCGCAACTCCGAGCTCAACGAGCGCCTGGCCGCCGAACTGCTCGAACGGCTGGCCACGGCGGCGCTCGGCGGTCCCGAGCGGTCGCGGCTGCGGCACGTCGAGCGGGGCAAGCTGCTGCCGCGCGACCGCGTCGACGGGCTGCTCGACCCGGGATCCCGCTTCCTGGAGCTGTCGCCGCTGGCGGCCGGCGGCCTCTACGACGACCAGGCGCCCGCCGCCGGGATCATCACCGGCGTCGGCCGGGTGGCCGGGCGCGAGTGCGTGGTCGTGGCCAACGACGCGACCGTCAAGGGCGGCACGTACTACCCGATGACCGTCAAGAAGCACCTGCGGGCCCAGGAGGTGGCTCTGCACAACCACCTGCCCTGCGTCTACCTGGTCGACTCCGGTGGCGCGTTCCTCCCCAAACAGGACGAGGTCTTCCCCGACCGGGAGCATTTCGGACGCATCTTCTACAACCAGGCCACGATGTCGGCCCGCGGCATCCCGCAGATCGCCGCGGTGCTCGGCTCGTGCACCGCCGGCGGCGCGTACGTGCCGGCCATGAGCGACGAGGCCGTCATCGTCCGCGGCCAGGGCACGATCTTCCTGGGCGGCCCGCCCCTGGTGAAGGCGGCCACCGGCGAGGAGGTCACGGCCGAGGAACTGGGCGGCGGCGACCTGCACTCCCGGGTCAGCGGCGTCACCGACCACCTGGCCGAGGACGACGCCCACGCCCTGGCCATCGTCCGCGACATCGTCTCGACGCTGGCCCCCAGGGCGCCTCGCCCCTGGGACACCGTCGCGCCCGAGGAGCCGCACCACGACCCGCGCGACCTGTACGGCGTCGTCCCCGCCGACACCCGCCAGCCCTACGACGTGCGCGAGGTCATCGCCCGCCTGGTGGACGGCTCGCGCTTCCTGGAGTTCAAGGCCGAGTACGGCTCCACCCTCGTCACCGGCTTCGCCCATCTGCACGGCCACCCGGTGGGCATCGTGGCCAACAACGGCATCCTGTTCAGCGAGTCGGCGATGAAGGGCGCGCACTTCATCGAGCTGTGCGACCAGCGCCGCATCCCGCTGGTGTTCCTGCAGAACATCAGCGGGTTCATGGTCGGCAAGGCCTACGAGGCGGGCGGCATCGCCAAGCACGGCGCCAAGATGGTGACGGCCGTGTCGTGCGCGCGGGTGCCCAAGTTCACGGTCGTGATCGGCGGCTCGTTCGGGGCGGGCAACTACGCCATGGCGGGACGGGCCTACTCGCCCAGGTTCCTGTGGATGTGGCCCAACGCCCGCATCTCCGTCATGGGCGGCGAGCAGGCGGCGAACGTGCTGACCACCGTCGGCGACGCCGACCCCGACGCCATCCGCGCCCAGTACGAGCACCAGGGCAACCCCTACTACTCCACCGCCCGGCTCTGGGACGACGGCGTGATCGACCCGCTCGACACCCGCACCGTCCTCGGGCTGGCCCTGTCCGCGGCGGCCAACGCGCCGCTCGAACCCGCCGGCTACGGCGTCTTCCGGATGTGATCATGCTCTTCGACCGTGTTCTCATCGCCAACCGGGGCGAGATAGCCGTCCGGGTCGTCCGGACGCTGCGCGCGCTCGGCGTCGAGTCGGTGGCGGTGTTCACGCCGCCCGACGCGGGCGCCAGACACGCCCGCGAAGCAGACATCGCCCTCGAAGTCTCGAAATATCTAGACATCGAGGCGATCGTGGAGGCGGCGCTCGCCTCCGGCGCGCAGGCCGTGCATCCCGGCTACGGCTTCCTGGCCGAGAACGCCGCGTTCGCGCGGCGCTGCGCCGAGGCCGGGCTCGTCTTCGTCGGCCCGTCCCCCGAGGCCATCGACGCCATGGGCGACAAGATCCGGGCCAAGGCCACCGTGTCGGCGGCCGGCGTGCCGGTCGTCCCCGGCGGGGCCGAGCCCGGCGACGACCTGGCGGAGTGGGCCGACTTCCCGGCGCTGATCAAGCCGTCCGCGGGCGGCGGTGGCAAGGGCATGGTGCTGGTGCGCTCGGCCGCCGAGCTGCCCGACGCGCTGGAGTCGGCCCGCCGTACGGCGCGGGCGGCGTTCGGCGACGGCACCCTGCTCATCGAGCGGTACGTCGAGAACCCCCGGCACATCGAGATCCAGGTGATGGCCGACGCCCACGGCAACGTCGTGCACCTGGGCGAGCGCGAGTGCAGCCTGCAGCGCCGGCACCAGAAGATCATCGAAGAGGCGCCGTCGCCCTTCGTGACCCCCGACACGCGCGCCCGCATGGGCGCCGCGGCCGTCGAGGCCGCCCGCTCGGTCGGCTACGTCGGCGCCGGCACGGTCGAGTTCATCGTCGACGGCACCACCGGCTCCTACCACTTCATGGAGATGAACACCCGGCTCCAGGTCGAGCACCCGGTCACCGAGCTGGTCACCGGCCTGGACCTGGTGGAGCTGCAACTGCGCGTCGCGGCCGGCGAGCCGCTGCCGTTCGGCCAGGAGGCGGTGCGGCTGGACGGCCACGCCGTCGAGGCCCGCGTCTACGCCGAGGACCCGGCGCGCGGCTTCCTGCCCAGCGGCGGGCGCGTCCTGGCCCTGCGCGAGCCCGGCGGCGACGGCCCGGGACGGGTGCGGGTCGACTCCGGCCTGGCCGAGGGCGGCGTCGTCGGCAGCGACTACGACCCCATGCTGTCCAAGGTGATCACCTGGGCGCCGGACCGCGCCTCGGCGCTCAGGGCGCTGGACCGGGCGCTCGCCCGCACGGCGGTCCTCGGCGTGGTCACCAACGTGCCGTTCCTGCGCGCGCTCGTCCGGCACCCGGCCGTCGAGGCGGGGGAGCTGGACACCGGCCTGGTCGAACGGGTGCTGCCCGAGCTGCTGCCCCGGGAGGGCGTGCCCCGGGAGGTGGCCGCCGCGGCGGCGCTGGCCTTCCACGCGCTCCCGCAGGGCCCCGACCCCTGGCAGGTCACCGACGGCTGGCGGGTCGGCGAGCGCGCCTGGACGACCTGGCGGCTGGAGTCGCGGGACGGCGTGCACGCGGTGCCCGTACGCGGGCTGCCCGGCCGTTCGGCCGAGGTGCGGCTCGACGGCGAGGCGGTCCCCGCGCGGATCGCGACCGGCGACGGCGGGCTGACGGTCACCCTGGGCGGCCGGACCACGCGTTACCTGACCGCCCGCCACGGCGACACGCTCTGGCTCGGCCGCGACGGCGAGTCGTGGGCGTTCACCCGCCACCTCATCGGCGACCCGGGCGACCGGCCCGGAGCCGCGGGCGCGGGCGACGGCGTGGTCCGCAGCCCCATGCCCGGCACCGTCCTGCTGGTCAAGGTGCAGCCCGGCGACCGGGTGAGCGAGGGGCAGCCGCTGGTCGTCGTCGAGGCCATGAAGATGGAGCACACGGTCACCGCCCCCTGTGACGGCGTGGTCGCCGAGCTGCCCGTCCAGCCGGGCAAGCCGGTCGACATGGACGCCGTGCTGGCCGTGGTCACCGGTGAGGAGGCGTGATGCCGTACCGCATGGAAGGGCTTCCCGAGCGGGTCACGGTCTACGAGGTGGGCCCGCGCGACGGCCTGCAGAACGAGTCGGCGATCGTGCCGGTCGAGGTGAAGGCCGAGTTCATCGACCGGCTGGCCGACGCCGGGCACCGGGTCATCGAGGCGACCAGCTTCGTCCACCCCAGGTGGGTGCCGCAGCTCGCCGACGCCGGTGAGCTGCTCGGCCGCCTCGACCGCAGGCCCGGCGTGCGCTACCCGGTGCTGGTGCCCAACGAGCGCGGGCTCGACCGCGCGCTGGAGCTGGACGTCACCGAGATCGCGATCTTCGCCAGCGCCACCGAGACCTTCGCCGCCAAGAACCTCAACCGCACGCTGGAGAGCCAGTTCGACATGTTCGAGCCGGTCGTGGCCAGGGCGCTGGAGCACGGGCTGCGGGTGCGCGCGTACGTGTCGATGTGCTTCGGCGACCCCTGGGAGGGGCCCACGCCGGTCGGGCAGGTCGTCGAGGTCGGCGAGCGGCTGCTCGGGCTCGGCTGCTACGAGCTGTCCCTCGGCGACACGATCGGCGTCGGCACGCCGGGCCACGTGACCGAGCTGATCGGCGCGTTCGGCGGGCCCGACCGGCTCGCCGTGCACTTCCACGACACCTACGGGCAGGCGCTCGGCAACACGCTCGCCGCGCTGAGAGCGGGCGTGACCACCGTCGACGCCTCCACGGGCGGCATCGGCGGCTGCCCGTACGCCGAGTCCGCCACCGGCAACCTCGCCACCGAGGACCTCGTGTGGATGTTGCGCGGGCTCGGCATCGAGACCGGGCTCGACCTGGACAAACTCGTGTCCACCAGCACCTGGCTGGCCGAGCGGCTGGGCCGGCCCAGCCCCTCGCGCGTCGTCCAGGCCCTCGCGAAAGGCTGATCATGCTGAACGACGAATACCAAGAGCTGCGCAAGACCGTCGAGGCGTTCGCCCGTGACGTGGTGGCGCCCGTGATCGGCGACTACTACGAGCGCGAGGAGTTCCCGTACGACATCGTGCGCAAGATGGCCGACATGGGGCTGTTCGGCCTGCCGTTCCCGGAGGAGTTCGGCGGCATGGGCGGCGACTACTTCGCCCTGTGCCTGGCCCTTGAGGAGCTGGCCCGCGCCGACTCCAGTGTGGCGATCACCTTGGAGGCCGCGGTCTCGCTGGGCGCGATGCCGATCTACCGGTTCGGCACCGACGAGCAGCGCCAGGAGTGGCTGCCCCGGCTGGCCTCGGGCGAGATGCTGGGCGCGTTCGGGCTGACCGAGCCGGGCGGCGGCTCCGACGTGCCGGGCGGCATGCGCACGACCGCCGTGCTCGACGGCGGCGAATGGGTGATCAACGGGACGAAGGCGTTCATCACCAACTCCGGCACCGACATCACCGGCGTGATCGGCGTGGCCGCGCTCACCGGCGAGCGGGAGATCTCCACGATCCTCGTGCCGAGCGGCACGCCGGGGTTCACGGTCTCCAAGAAGTACTCCAAGGTCGGCTGGAACGCCTCCGACACCCGCGAGCTGTCCTTCTCCGACTGCCGGGTGCCGGCCGCCAACCTGCTGGGCGAGCGGGGCCGCGGCTACGCGCAGTTCCTCCAGACCCTCGACGAGGGCCGCATCGCCATCGCCGCGCTCAGCGTGGGCCTGGCGCAGGGCTGCGTGGACGAATGCCTCAAGTACGTCAGGGACCGCAAGGCGTTCGGCCACCCGATCGGCCACTACCAGGCCATCCAGTTCAAGATCGCCGACATGGAGGTGCGCGCGCACACCGCCCGCCTGGCCTACTACCACGCGGCCGAGAAGATGCTGGCCGGGGCGCCGTTCAAGAAGGAGGCGGCGATCGCCAAGCTGGTGTCCTCGAACGCGGCCATGGACAACTCCCGCGACGCCACGCAGGTGTTCGGCGGGTACGGGTTCATGAACGAGTTCCCGGTCGGCCGCTTCTACCGCGACGCCAAGATCCTGGAGATCGGGGAGGGCACCAGCGAGGTGCAGCGCATGCTCATCGCCCGTCAGCTCGGCCTCGGCGACCTCTGACCCGCCAGAACGCCATGATGGACGAAAGGGCACAGAGGTTCTAGTGTCGTACCTCATGACAGCGGACGATCTTCTCATCAGGAGGGCGGAGAAGGCGGACGCGGACGAGGTGTTCGCGTTGGCGCGCGAGTTCGGGCTGACCTTCAGGCCGGAGCGCGGGGCCTTCGACGCCGCGCTCCCGCAACTCCTGCGCAACGAGGACGCCCTGCTGCTGACGGCCGTCGTGGGCGGCCGCGTCCACGGATACCTGCTGGGGTTCGTGCACCTGACGCTGTTCGCCAACGGGCCGGTCGCCTGGGTCGAGGAGGCCATGGTCCAGTCGGGCTCGCGCCGGCAGGGCATCGGCCGCCGGCTCCTGGAGGAGTTCGAGGCGTGGGCACGTACCCGGCAGGCCGGGTACGTGGCGATGGCCACCCGGCGGGCGCCGGAGTTCTACCACGCACTGGGTTACGAGGCGTCGGCCACCTTCTTCCGCAAGGTTTTGCGCTGACAGACGATTGCTCCGAGTAACGGTCCGTTTTGTCGGTGTTTGATGGCATCCTTGGGGCGTGAGCATCCACGCCGTCAGCCCACTGTTCGTCGGGCGGGCCCGCGAGCTGAACGCTCTGGGAGACGCCCTGGCCAGAGCACGCGCGGGCGCGTCGTCCACCGTGCTCGTCGGCGGCGAGGCGGGGGTCGGCAAGACCCGCCTGGTCAACGAGTTCACCGACCGGGCCGGCGAGGCGCGGGTGCTCGTCGGCGGCTGCCTGGAGCTGGGCACCGAGGGCCTGCCGTTCGCGCCGTTCACGGCCGTGCTGCGCGGGCTCGTGCGCGAGCTGGGCCGCGACGGCGTGGCGGCGCTGGTGCCCGGCGGCACGACGCGCGGGCTGGCCCGGCTGCTGCCCGAGTTCGGCGAGCCGGACAAGGACGGCGCCGAGGCGCGGGCCCGGCTGTTCGAGCAGGTGCTCGGGCTGCTGGAGCGGCTGGCCGAGGAGCGCCCGGTGCTGCTGGTGGTCGAGGACGCCCACTGGGCCGACCGCTCCACCCGCGACCTGCTCTCCTTCCTGGTCCGCTACCAGCGCACGGCGGCCCGGCTGATGATCGTGGTCACCTACCGCACCGACGAGCTGCACCGCACCCATCCGCTGCGTCCGATGCTGGCCGAGCTGGGCCGCATCGAGTGGGTGAGCCGGGTCGAGCTGCGCCGGCTCACCCGCAGGGAGGCCGTCGCGCAGGCGGCCAGCATCCTGCGGCGCGAGCCGTCCCCCGCCGCGATGGACCTGATCTACGCCCGCAGCGAGGGCAACCCGCTGTTCGTCGAGGCGCTGCTGAGCGAGGCCGACGGCGGCGACATGCTCCCCGAGTCCCTGCGCGACCTGCTGCTGGCCAGCGTCGAACGGCTGCCCGACGAGACCCAGGAGCTGCTGCGGGTGGCCAGCGCGGGCGGCCAGCGCATCGAGCACGACCTGCTCACCGCCGTGGCCGGGCTCGACGACACCGCCCTGTCGCGGGCGCTGCGCCCCGCCGTGGCGGGCAACGTGCTGGTGGTCGACGGCGAGGGCTACGGCTTCCGGCACGCGCTCATCCGCGAGGCCCTCCACGACGACCTGCTGCCCGGCG
Source organism: Nonomuraea sp. NPDC051191 (assembly GCF_044455665.1). NCBI lineage: Bacteria > Bacillati > Actinomycetota > Actinomycetes > Streptosporangiales > Streptosporangiaceae > Nonomuraea > Nonomuraea sp. NPDC051191. Next base: position 407,689 of record NZ_JBITEZ010000002.1, read on the forward strand.
AGCACACCCGCCTGCACACCCGCTACGCGCAGGCCCTCGAACGCGACCTGTCGATCCTGCCCGCCCCGCGCGGCGCGATCGAGCTGGCCCACCACTGGCACTCCGCCCACGACTCAACCTGGGCGCTGGTCAGCGCCTGGCGCGCGGCCGCCGCGGCCCGCAAGTCCACCGCCTACGACGAGCAGCTCCGGATGCTCTCGCGCGTGCTGGAGCTGTGGGACCAGGTGCCCGACGCCGCCGAGCGCATCGGCTGCGACCGCCTCGACGTGCTCAGGCAGACCGCCACGGTCGCCCACCTCGCCGGCGAGTACGAACGCGGCCTGGCCCTGGCCGGAGCCGCGCTCGCCGAGGTCGACCTCGACGCCGACCCGATCAGGGCGGCCACCCTGCTGCGCCAGCGCGGCCTGACCCGCTACGATCTGGGCCGCGCCGGCTACCTCGACGACCTGCGCAAGGCGGCCGAGCTGGTGCCCGCCGACCCGCCGTCCAAGCTGCGCGGCCAGGTCCTGGAGACGCTGGCGCGCATGCTGCACCGTCCCGAGGACTGGCCGGAGAAGCTGGCGACGGCCCAGCTCGCCATGGAGATCGGCCACCAGACGGGCGACGCCAACGTCGAGGCGCACGCGCTCATCAGCCTGGCCTGGGCGCGGTCGTGCTTCTCCGACATCGAGGCCCAGCTCCCGCAGTTCGCCGAGGCGCGCAGGGTCGCCCGCGCGCAGGGGGCCTACAACGCGCTGATGCGCTGCGCGATCTCCGAGTCCGACGCGCTGGAGGGCGCCGGATGGCACGAGCGGGCCGCGCAGGTCGCCCGCGAGGGCGTCCAGGAGGCCGGGAACTACGGCCTGGCCCGCACGTCCGGCACGTTCCTGGCGATCAACCTGACCGAGCCGCTGCTCTCGCTGGGCCGCTGGGACGAGGCGCTCCAGGTGGTCGAGCAGGCGTTCGACCTCGCGCCGCCGGCCCCCTACCGGGCCAGCCTCCAGGGGTTCGTGATGGACATCGCGCTCGCGCGGGGGCAGATCGACCGGGCCGACAACCTGCTGTCGTCGTCGGCCAGCGTGTTCGCCCGCGGCACCTACCGGGACCAGACCATGCTGCCGCACCTGCGCAGGCAGGTCCTGCTGCTGCGGGCGCAGGGACGGCTCGGCGAGGCGCTGGAGGCCGCGGCCCGGGGGCTGGAGACGCAGGACCTGCTGCCCTCGCCGCGCTACTCCTGGCCGGTGCTGGTGACGTTCGCGCAGCTCGCGCGGCCGGTGCTCGGCGAGAGCGGCTCGCCGTACGCCGGGGTCGCGGCGTCCGTCGTCGCGCGGCTGCGGGAGGTGGCGCGGGAGCTGGCGGTGGACGGCGAGCTCCAGGAGGCGCAGCGGCTGACGTTCGCGGCGCTGACCGGGCCGGAGGAGGGGCTCGGCGGGGCGGCCCAGCTCAAGGCGTGGGGGTCGGCGGTGGCGGCCTGGGCGGGGTTGCGGCAGCCGTACGCGGAGGCGCAGTGCCTGATGGGCGCCGCCCACGCGGCGCTGGCCGAGGGGGACCGGCGGGCCGCGGCCGGGATGCTCGCGCGGGCGCGGGAGCTGGCCGGGCAGCTCGGGGCCACGCCGCTGCTCGAACAGCTCGACGTGTTCGGCCGGCGGGCCCGCATCGGCGGCACCGACGAGCCCGACGGGCCGCCGCTGGGGCTGACCGCGCGCGAGCTGGAGGTGCTGCGCGAGGTGACCAACGGGCGCAGCAACCGGGAGATCGCCGAGGTGCTGTTCATCTCGGTCAAGACGGTGAGCGTGCACGTCTCCAACATCCTGGCCAAGCTGGGCGTCGCCACGCGCGGCGAGGCGGCGGCGACGGCCCACCGGCTGGGCCTGTTCGGCTGAGAAGCCCGGGGACGGCCGTCAGCCGGTGAGCTGGGCCTCCAGGCGGTAGCCGTCCACCGTGACGTAGACCTGGTCGCCGGGACGGGCGTTCAGGCGCATGAGCACCGGCTGGAGCGAGTCGAAGACCGGCTGGTGGCCCTGCCAGACCAGCACGATGGCGTTGTCGCCCGGGCCGGTCACCGACAGCAGGGTGCCGGGACGCATGCCGAGCTGGGCCGCGTAGCCCTCCGGCACCGGCACCGGGCCGCCCCTGAGGTGTTCCGGGGTGACCTCGATGCGCTGCCAGCGGCGCGGGTCCGACGACGGGCTCGGCAGCGGCGGAGGCGGCGTGGACGGCGTTCCGGCCAGGGCGCCGGGCATCATCCCCGGCCGGCCGCCCGACAGCCCGCCGGACAGCGCCGACAACGTGGCCAGGGCCGCCGAGGGGTCGATGGAGTTGGCGTTCGCCGCGGGGATGGGCTGGCCGCCGCGGTGGTGGTGGCCGTTGGCGCCCGGCGTACGGCGGGGGAGGGGCTGGGCGGGCTGCGGCGAGGCGTCCATCGGGCCGGGGGCCGACTCCGACGGCAGGGCGTCGAGCCACGCCTTGGCGGAGTGGGCCCGGATGCCCAGCTCGGTCAGCAGCTCCACGACGTCGGTGTCCGGCGGGGCGGCGGCCAGGAGCTGCCGCGTACGGGCCTGGAGGCCGTGGATGTCGCCGACGACGAGCCAGCCGTCCTGGAGGCGGCGGTCGGGCATGAGCGTCACCAGGACCCGCCACAGGGGCGTGCGCAGCGACGGGACCATCGCCGGGTGGGCCGGGTCGGCGCCGATCAGCTGCTCCTCGGTGGCCGCCGCGCCGAGCCATTCGGTGAGCCGGAACATGTGGCCGGTCACCGGCGCGGACTCCGACGAGCGCAGCCAGTGCAGGACGCGCTCCTCGGCGGTGCGCTGGGCCTGGGAGAGCACGTCGCGGTCCACGAGCAGCTTGTGGGCCAGGGTCCGCAGGCTGACCGGGTCCTCGGCGAACAGCCGGTGCACGGCGACGGCCAGCTCCAGCTTGTCCAGGCCGCGGAACAGGCCGTCGACGACGCGGACCATCGCGTGGTCGGGGTCGGCCGGGACCTGGCCGGAAGCGGCGGCCCCGGGCACAGCGGCACCGGGGACTGCGGCACCGGGGACGGGGGCGCCTGGGACGGGGGCGCCTGGGACGGGGGCGGCGTACGCGGGGCCGTCGGCCTGCGGGCCGCCGTCCGGACGGCCGGCGGTGGGCCGCTGCGGAAGCCGGGCACCGCCCTGCGCCGGGAACGACCCGGTCTGCGGGCCGCTGTTCGGCTGGGCCGGGAAAGAGCCCGTCTGGCGTCCCTCGGGCTGCGCCTGGAAGGAGCCGGTCTGGCGGCCCGGATCGGGCTGGGCGGCGAAGGAACCCGTCTGGCGTCCCGGGTCGGGCTGGGCGGGGAACGAGCCGGTCTGAGGGCCGCCACCGCCCTGTGCGGGGAACGAGCCGGTCTGGCGGGCGGTGTCCGACTGGGCGGCGAAGGAGCCGGTCTGGTGTCCCGGGGCGTTCTCCGGCGGCGGGGGGAACGAGCCGGGCTGCTGGGCGGCCGGGCGGGACGCGGCCGGACGCTGCGGAAGGGGGCCCTCGCCGGTCGGTCCCTGCCCCGAGGCGGCCTGGGGCTGGGCGGGGAAGGCGTCGCTGTGTGGGGTGAAGGCGGCGGGCCGGCGCTGGGGGCCGCTGCCGGGCTGGGCGGCGTACGCACCGGATTCGGCCGCCGGGACGGCCGGGAAGGAGCCCGTCTGACTGCCCGAGCCGCGTACGAGCGGACGGGTGACGTCCGGCGACCCGGACTGCTGGGCCGGTACGGCCTCCCGCTGCGCCGGGATGCGCCCGAGGACCTCACGCAGGACCGAGCCGATCACCACCTCGGGCGTCGCCGACGGGGTGCCGAGCTCGCCGGGCGCCAGGCGGCGCAGCCGCTGCCAGCCGCCGAGCCCCGTGACGGCCGTACGGCTGGCCTCCGGCCAGCCGGGCAGCGCCGGATCGACCTGGTGGACGGCGAGCGCGGGAAGCAGGTCCATCAGCGGCAGATGGTCCCAGCGGGCGGAGATCAGCCGGGCGAGCCGTTCGCAGACCCAGTCGAGACCGGCCGTGCCGAGCGCCCTGGACACCGCGAGGGAGGACCACCACCCCGCCGGCAGCCGCGGATCCCCCAGCACCTCGGCCACCTGCTGAGGGCGGCTCCAGCGCAGAGCAGGGACGAGGTCGCTCAGGCAGATCGATGACTCGACTTCCATCGGCGGACCTTATCCTCCCCAGTGGGCCGCGTGGGCAACCCGGTACGCATGTGGCTAATGGTGCAGCCTACGCGGCAAGCTATCAATCAGTGTGAATAGGGTAAAGACGGTTCAGATCCAAACCGTACCGTGGACGGCCGCCCACCTGGGCCACACATTCCGCCCCGGCACGGCAACCCGCCTCCAGCGCGAGCGCGGCGCCGGCTCCCTGGAGGATGGCCGCGAGGTACCCGGCCGCGAAGGCGTCGCCCGCGCCCGTGGAGTCCACCACCTCGGCGGACACGCCCGCGCACGTGGCCGTGAGCTCGCCGTCCACCGCCACCAGCGCGCCCTCGGCGCCCATCTTCACGACCGCTGTGCCGTACGTCTCACTCAGCAGGACGGCGGCCCGCTCCGGCGCCGGGACGCCGGTCAGGACCAGGGCCTCGTCCAGGTTCGGGATGATCAGGTCGGCCGCGGACGTCTCCCGCATGAAACGTTCGACGCCGAAGTCCCGCAGCGGCCCCGTCGAGGCCGGGTCGACGCTGATCGGCACCCCGGCGGCGACGGCGTCCCGGACGGCGGCCCTGACCAGGCGGAGGCCGGGCGCCGCGAACAGGGTGTACCCCGACAGGTGCAGCCGCCCGACCCCGTCGAGCAGGGACGGGTCCCAGTCGGCCTCGGAGATCAGGCCGCCCGCGCCGCGGTTGGTGAGCATGGACCGTTCGCCGGTCTTGTCCACCATGGCGATGACGACCGCCGTGGGATGCTCCCGGTCCACCGTCACGTGCGGCCGGACCCCGGTCTTGACCAGCTCCGTCGTGTGCCACTCGCTGCTGTCGTAGCCGAGCTTGGCCAGCAGCCGCGAGTCGGCCCCCAGGTGGGCGGCCCAGGCGGCGGTGTTCGCCCCCGAGCCGCCGGGTCGCAGCACGATCTCCGCGGCGGTGTCGGTGCCCGCCATGACCGGCGAGCCGTGCAGCGCCACCACATCGGTGACCACGTCACCGATGACCAGGAGGCCCGTGTCACTCACGCCCGCGACCAGGCCACGGCGATCTCGGCGGCCAGCGCGGTGTTGCCGCGCACGGCGGCCAGGTTGGCCTCCAGCGAGGCGCCGGCGGTGCCGTTGACGAGGTAGCTCAGCAGGAACGGCGTGATCGCCTGGCCCTTGACGCCCTCGCGCTCGGCGGCGGCCAGCGCCTCGGCCAGCACGCGGTCGTGCAGCGCCGGGTCGAGCTGCTGGTCCTGCGACACCGGGTTGGCGACGATGAACGCGGTCTCCGGGCCGGCCAGCGCGTCCTGGCCGCGCATCACCGCGGCGGCGTCCTCGGGCGTCTCGATGCGCCAGTCGATCGGCTGGCCGGAGGAGTTCAGGTAGAAGCCGGGGAAGGTGTCGGTGCGGTAGCCGGCCACGGTCACGCCGCGCGTCTCCAGCCGCTGCAACGTCGCCGGCACGTCGAGGATCGACTTCACGCCCGCGCAAACGACCGTGATCCGGGTGCGGGCGAGGGTGTCGAGGTCGGCGGACTCGTCCTGGTCCTCGGTCCAGCCGCGGTGCACGCCGCCCAGGCCGCCGGTCGCGAAGATCCGGATACCGGCGCGGGCGGCCAGGAACGACGTGGCCGACACGGTCGTCGCCCCGCTCGCCTTGAGCGCCGAGGCCAGCGGCAGGTCACGCTGGCCCAGCTTGCGCAGCCCGGACTCGGTCGCGATGCGCTCCAGCTCCAGCTCGTTCAGGCCGATCCTGGCCACGCCGTCCAGGACGGCGATCGTGGCCGGCACCGCGCCCGCCGCGCGGACCACGCCCTCCAGCTCGCGGGCCACCTCCAGGTTGCGCGGCTGCGGCAGTCCGTGGGAGATGATCGTGGACTCCAGGGCCACGACGGGCGCGCCGCCCGCCAGGGCCTCGGCGACCTCGTCGGACGGCTGGAGAAGGGGAACGGTGGTGCTGCGCATGGTGGGTTTCAAGCTCCTTGAGTGGTGCTGGCCGGTTCAGGGAGAACGGCGTGCCTGTCGGAATTTGTTCCGAACGGAGCAGCGTACGGGGGCCCGGCCAGGACGTCCACTCAGGCGCCTCACAGCAGCACGGCGACCCCGGTGAGCGAGACGGCGGCGATGAGGCCGGTGGCGATGGCGCCGAGCAGCACGGCCCGGCCGCCCTTGAGGAGTTTCCGCACGTCGATCCCGGTGCCCAGGCCGAACAGGGCGGCGGCCATGAGCACGTTGGTGACCTGCGGGACGGCCTGCGTGACCGCGTCCGGGACCCAGCCGGTGGCGCGTACCGCCACCATGGCGAGGAACGCCGCCACGAACAGCGGCATGACGGGCGTCCGGCGTCCCTCCCGCCGGTTCGCCGCGGGCGCGTCGGCGCGGGCACGGCGGGCACACAGGGAGGTCAGGGCGACGATCGGGGCCAGCAGGATCACGCGGGCCAGCTTGACCGTCACCGCGGCGGCCAGGACGCCCGACGCGGCGCCGATCGCGGCCACCTGCGCCACCTCGTGCACGGCGGCGCCCGTCCAGACGCCGAGCTGGGCCGGCGACAACCCCAGCAGTGCCGCCAGCGCCGGGACGGCCACGATGGCCGCGCTGCCGTACAGGACGACCACGCTCAGGGCGGCGGCCGCGTCGTCGTCGTCGGCGTCCTCCGCGCTCTCCCGCATGGCCGCGACCGCCGCCGCCCCGCAGATGGACACGCCGGTCGCGACCAGCAGTGACGTGCCGGGCGACAGGCCCATCCGGCGGCCGATCAGCGGCGTCACCGTGAACGTCACGCCGGTCGCCGTCACCACGATCACCAGCGTCTGCCAGCCGAGCGCGAACACCTGCGGCAGCGCGATCTGGAGCCCGAGCAGCGCGATCGCCACCCGCAGCACCCTCTTGGCCACGAACGCCAGCCCCGGCCTGAACCGCTCCCACGCGGCCCCCGTCCCGCTCCACCGCGCGGACGAGGACGCCCACGCCGCGAGGTTGGCCAGCACCGCCCCCGACAGGACCGCGATCACCGCCGGGCTGAACGCCGGGGCGGACCGGTTCACCACCATGGCGACCACCACGGCGACGGCCGCCAGCCCGATCCCGGGCCACGTCGATGCTCCGGTCGGCGTGCCGCCCTGGGGGCGCGCGGGGGCGGTGAGCTGGGGGAGCTGCTGGTCGGGGAGAGGCATGATCCCAGTCTTCGGGGCCTTCGTACCGGCCGGTAGACACGCGTTGCCTAGGAGGCCATAGCCTGTGGCTATGAGTGCGCTGCCGGACCTCGACTCGCTGAAGCTGCTGGTCGACGTGGGCGAGCTGGGCAGCCTCGGGCAGGCGGCCAAGGCGGCGGGCATGGCCCAGCCGTCGGCCAGCAAGCGGGTGGCCATGCTGGAACGCCGCCTCGGCGTCCCCCTGCTGGAGCGCACGCCGCGCGGGTCCACGCTCACCGTCGAGGGCAGGATGGTGGCCGGCTGGGCGGCCCAGGTGCTGGCCGCGGCCGAGGAGCTGATGCGGGCCGTGGAGGCCGTCCGCCACAGCGAGGCGGCCCACCTGCGGGTGGCCGCCAGCATGACGGTCGCCGAGTACCTGGTGCCGCGCTGGCTGGGCGAGCTGCAGAACCGCGAGCCCGAGGTCCAGGTGGGGCTGGACGTCGTCAACTCCACCGACGTCGCGGCCAGGGTGCTGGGCGAGGAGGTGGAGCTGGGCTTCGTCGAGGGGCCGAGTGTGCCCGAGGGGCTGGACAGCCGGGTCGTGGGCACCGACCGGCTGGTCGTCGTGGTGGCCCCCGGCCATCCGTGGGCCCGCCGCCGGACGGCCCTGCGGGGCGCCGAGCTGGCCGCCACGCCGCTCGTGGTCCGCGAGCCGGGCTCCGGCACGCGCGAGACCCTGGACGTGGCGTTCAAGAGCCTCCACCGGGCCAGCCCGCGCCTGGAACTCGGGTCGAACTCGGCGGTCAAGGGGGCTGCGCAGGCCGGGGCCGCGCCCGCGGTGCTCAGCGGCTACGCGGTCGAGGCGGACATCGCGACCGGACGCCTGGTCGAGGTGCCGCTCGCCGGTCTCAACCTGGTCCGGAACCTGCGCGCGGTGTGGCGGCGCGGACGTTCGCTGACCGCCCCGGCCGCCACCCTGCTCGCCATCGCCAGCCGCCCGTGAGAAGGCCGCCGAAAAGGGGCCGTTGACGCCGCCTCGAGGACGATCTAGCTTTCCCTTAGGAAAGTTTCCTAAGAGTAAGACGCGTGTTCACCCCCCGAACCTCTGGAGACTCCGTATGAGCCTTCGTCGTCCTCTCGTCGCCCTGGCCGGATCGGCCGTGTTGTGCCTGGTGGCGGCGGGCCTCGCGCCGTCGCCCGCGCTGGCCGCGCCCACCGACTGCACCGCCTGGGTCAGCAACGGCTACGCCTACAGCAGCTGCACCTCCGGCACCGGCCAGCACGCCGTCGGCGTGGAGCAGTCGCACCCCTACGCCGGGCCCATCGTGCTCACCGGCGGCTGGACGGCCGTCGGCGGGGTCTCCTCGGTGCGGCTCACGCCGTGGCCGGTCAAGCGCGTCTGGGTGAACAAGACGGGTTGACCGTCCCGCGGGCTCACCGGGAAGCGGCGCCTTGCCCCGAAACCGTTGACGAATGGCACAGGTCGGGTCATAAGGTGCGGGGATGGGTGCGTATGACGTCGTCGTGGCAGGTGGCGGGCACAACGGGCTGGTCGCGGCCGCCTACCTCGCCGGAGCGGGCCGGCGGGTCCTGGTGCTGGAGCGCCTCGGGCACGTCGGCGGGCTGGCGATCTCCACGCGGGCCTTCCCGGGCGTGGACGTACGCCTGTCCCGCTACTCCTACCTGGTGAGCCTGCTGCCCGCCCGGATCGTCCGCGACCTCGGTCTCGACCTCGACCTGCGCCGCCGCCGGTACGCCTCCTACACCCCCAAGGGCTACACCGGCCTGCTCGTCGACAACGAGGACGAGGCCCGCACCGCCGCCTCCTTCCGCGCCGTCACCGGCGGCGAGCACGACCACCGGGCCTGGCGCGACTTCTACGCCATGACGGCGGACGTGGCCCGCGTCCTGGCCCCCACTCTGCTCGAACCGCTGCGCACCCCCGCCGAGATCGAGCGCCTGGTCGGCCCGGAGGCCTGGCGCGACCTGTTCGCCCGGCCCGTCGGCCAGGCCGTGGACGAGCGGTTCGCCGACGACACCGTGCGCGGCGTCGTGCTCACCGACGCGCTCATCGGCACGTTCGCCGACCCGGCCGCCGACCTGCTGGCCAACAGGTGCTTCCTCTACCACGTGATCGGCGACGGCACCGGCGAGTGGAACGTCCCGGTGGGCGGCATGGGCGCGGTCTCCGGCGCGCTGGAGCGGGCGGCCAGGCGGGCGGGGGCCGAGATCAGGACCGGCGCGGAGATCGTCGGCATCTCGCCGTCGGGCGAGGTCACCTACGTCGCCGAGGACGGCGAGCACACCGTGGACGGCCGCCACGTGCTGGTCAACCTGCCCCCGGCGGTGCTGGACCGGGTGCTCGGCAGGCCCGCGACCGTGCCCGAGGGGGCGCAGCTCAAGGTCAACATGGTGCTGGCCCGGCTGCCCCGGCTGAAGGACCCGTCGGCCGACCCCTTCGCCGCCTTCAGCGGCACCTTCCACATCAACGAGGGACGCGACCAGCTCGCGAAGGCGTACGAGCAGGCGGCGCGAGGGGAGATCCCGGAATTGCCGCCCGCGGAGGTCTACTGCCATTCCTTGACGGACCCGTCCATTCTCGGCCCGGAACTCCGGGGGAAAGCCGAGACGATGACCCTGTTCGGCCTGCACATGCCCGCCCGACTTTTCCGGAAAAATCCAGAAAAAGCGCGCGAAGAGGCGTTGCGGGCCACATTCGCCTCCATGAACGCGGTGCTCGCCGAGCCCATCGAGGACTGCCTGCTCCGCGCCCCCGACGGCACCCCGTGCGTCGAGGTCAAGACCCCCGTCGACCTGGAGAAGGACGCGGGACTGCCGGGCGGTCACATCTTCCACGCCGACCTGAGCTGGCCGTACTCGGAAGAAAAGGGATGGGGCGTCGAGACCGGGCACGAACGCATTCTGCTGTGCGGCGCCGCGGCCCGCAGAGGCGGCGGCGTGAGCGGAATCGGCGGCCACAACGCGGCCATGGCCCTCCTGCGCCCGTGAACTGTGCCGTGAACTGTGCCGTGAACTGTGCCGTGAACTGTGGCGGGAACTGTGGCGGGAACTGTGCCGTGAACCCGGTGTGAATCAACCGGTGAATCGGGCGTGAATCACCGGGAGATCAGTTTCGTGGCCACCGTGAGCGCCACATCCGTGCGGTCGGCGTCGGGCAGTTGCAGGTCGAAGAGGAAAGGGATGCTCCCCAGGATCACCGCGAACACCGCGAGCCTGGCCTCGAACTGCTGAACGGGATCGTCCTCCGGCGCGCTCAGCACCGACACCATGGAGATGAGGCCCTCCTGCATCCGCGAGCCGGACGGCAGGTCCTGCATCACCCCCTGGTTCACTTGGGCGAACCTGAACAGCGGCCGCCACCTGTCCTCCAGCAGCCCGGAGATGCGCCGCAGGATCTCCTGCCGGGCCTCCAGCGTGCGCGGCTGCTCGCCCGCCCACGCCACCAGCTCGTCGATCGAGACCACGAGGTGGTCGACGACGCCGGTCAGGATCTCCTCCTTGGTGCGGAAGTGGTAGTACAGCGCGGGCCTGGTGATCCCCAGGCGCTCGGCGACCTCCTGGAGGGTCGTCTTGTCGTAGCCGCGCTCGGCGAACAACTCCAGCGCCACCCGCTGGATCCGCTCGCGAGTGTCCGTCCGCCGCCCTGCCATTGTGCTCCCATCCCTTGACGACCGGGCCGCCCATTGCTTACTTTCGCGTAAGTAAGCAATGCGGTCCGGCTTGTAGGGAGCAGACTATGGCTCAGCACTTCCCTGTCCAGCGCACGTGCCCGTTCGCTCCGCCTCCCGAGTACGCCCGCCTGCGCGAGCAGGGCCCGCTCGTCCGGGCCGCGCTCCCCGGCGGCGAGGTGTGGCTCGTCACCCGGCACGCCGAGGCCCAGCGGGTGTTGTCGGGTGAGGGCATCAGCACCAACCCCGCCACGCCCGGCCACCCCAACACGCTGCTCACCCCCGAGCCGCCCTCGCCCGAGCAGGCCGAGACGCTGCGCGAGTCCGCGACCGGGCACTTCATCGACCTCGACCCGCCCGAACACACCCGCTTCCGCAAGCTGCTCATCCCCGAGTTCACCGTCCGGCGGGTCAGGGAGCTGCGGCCGTCCATCCAGCGGCTCGTGGACGAGCTCATCGACGACATGCTGGCCAAGGGCCCGGAGGCGGAGCTGGTCGAGGCGTTCGGGCTGGCGCTGCCGTCCCTGGTGATCTGCCGGCTGCTGGGCGTCCCGTACGCCGAGCACGAGTTCTTCCAGTCGCGCACCCGCCTGATCGTCTCGGCCACCGAGGACCCCGCGGCGGGCTACACGGCAATGATGGAGATCAGGAGCTTCCTGGACGAGCTGGTCACCGCCGCCGAACGCGCGCCGAAGGACGACCTGCTCGGCCGCCTGGTCACCGGCGGGCAGCTCACCCACCAGGAGCTCGTCGGCGTGATCTTCCTGCTGCTCGTCGCCGGCCACGAGACCACGGCCAACATGATCCCGCTCGGCGTGCTCACGCTGCTGCGCCACCCCGCCCAGCTCGCCGCCCTGCGCGCCGACCCCGCGGGCTGGCCGATGGCGGTGGAGGAACTGCTGCGCTACCACTCGGTCGTCGACTGGGTGGCCTTCGACCGGGTGTCCACGCGGGACCAGGAGATCGGCGGGCAGCGGGTCGGGAAGGGCGAGGGCATCTTCGTCCTCGGCGCCTCCGCCAACAGGGACGAGCGCGTCTTCGACCGGCCGGACGAGTTCGACGTCGCCCGCGGCGCCCGCCACCACGTGGCCTTCGGCTACGGCGTGCACCAGTGCCTCGGCCAGAACCTGGCCCGGGCCGAGCTGGAGATCGCCCTGCGCACCCTCTTCGAGCGCGTCCCCGGCCTGCGCGTCACGGTCGCCGACGAGGACGTGCCCGCCAAGTACGACGGCGTCGTCTTCGGGCTCAAGGCCCTGCCCGTGGCGTGGTGACTCCCGGCGGACCCCCGCGAACCCGTTCATCGTGTTCTCATAGTGGGCTCATATCTTGTGAGACATGACTGAGCCCGCACGGTTGCTGGTGGTGGACGACGAGCCCGCGTTGCGCGAGGCGCTGCAGTCGAGCCTGGAGTTCGAGGGCTACCGGGTCGGCACCGCCAACGACGGCCAGGCGGCGCTGGAGGCGCTGGCGGGGGAGCCGTACGACGCGGTGCTGCTCGACGTGATGATGCCGCGGCTCGACGGGCTCACCGCCTGCCGGCGGCTGCGGGCGCAGGGCAACCACATCCCCGTCCTCATGCTCACTGCCCGCGACGCCGTCGGCGACCGGGTGTCCGGGCTCGACGCGGGGGCCGACGACTACCTGGTCAAGCCGTTCGAGCTGGACGAGCTGCTGGCCCGGGTGCGCGCGCTGCTGCGCCGCGGCGCGCTCAGCACCGGCGCCGCCGACGTCGGCACGCTGTCGTACGGCGACCTGCGCATGGACCCGGCCACCAGGGAGGTCACCCGCGGCGCCCGCGGGCTCGACCTGACCAGGACCGAATACCTGCTGATGGAGCTCTTCCTCGCCCACCCCCGCCAGGTCCTGACCCGCGACCAGATTCTCAACGAGGTGTGGGGCTTCGACTTCGAGCCGACCTCCAACTCCCTCGACGTGTACGTCATGTACCTGCGCCGCAAGACCGAGGCCGGGGGAGAGCCCCGGGTGATCCACACGGTCCGCGGGGTGGGGTACGTCCTACGGGCCACACCATGATCCGCAACAGCCTGCGCGCCCGGCTGACGCTGCTCATCACGTTCGCCGTGGCGCTGGCGGTCGCGATCAGCGCCGGCGCCTGCTTCCTGATCATCCGCCACCAGACCTACGAGCAGGCCGACCGCCAGCTCGGCTCCCAGCCGGACAAGGACCCCGACAACGACCTGGTCTGGATCCGCGAGAGCTGCCGCGCCACCCCCGCGCCGAAGGACCACTACGGCCCGCCGCACTCCACCCAGCTCATCTTCGCCAACGGCACCCCGCCCTGCTACGTGGGCCCCGCGCTGGTGGTGACGCCCGAGGACATGGCGGTGGCCAAGGGCGAGTGGCCCGAGTCCAGGCACTTCCACAACGGCGTCACCGCGGACGGCACCGAGATGCGCGTCCTCACCCAGCAGATCGCGCCGGGCGTCGCGGTGATGGACGCCGCCCCCCTGCGCGAGCTGCGCAACACGCTGAAGGCGGTGGCGCTGCTGCTGGGCGGCGTGGCGCTGTTCGGCGTCCTGCTGGCGGCCTGGGTCGGGCTGCTCATCGCGCGCGCCGCGCTGCGTCCCGTCGTCCGGCTGACCAAGGCGGCCGAGCACATCGCGGAGACCGAGGATCTCAACACGCGCATCCCCGTCCAGGGCAACGACGAGATCGCCCGGCTCAGCTCCTCCTTCAACGCCATGACCGCCGCCCTGGCCGGCTCCCGCGAACGCCAGCAGCAGCTCGTCGCCGACGCCGGTCACGAGCTGCGCACCCCGCTCACCACCCTGCGCACCAACATCGACCTGCTGCTGCGCAGCGAGCAGACCGGCAGGCAGCTCGACCCGGGCGCCAAGGAACGCCTGCTGGTCAACGTCAAGGCCCAGTTCGCCGAGCTGTCCACGCTGGTCGGCGACCTGCTCCAGCTCGCGCGCGGCGACACCGACCACGAGCCGCACGTCGAGCTGGCCCTGCACGACGTCGTCACGGCCGCCGCCGAACGCGCCCGGCTGCGCGGCGCCGACGTGGCCACCGACCTGCACCCCTGGTACGTCGTCGGCAGCCCCGCCTCGCTCGAACGCGCCGTGCTCAACCTCATCGACAACGCCCGCAAGTTCAGCCCCGAGGGCCAGGTCGAGGTCTCGCTCAAGGACGGCCGCCTGACGGTCCGCGACCACGGCCCCGGCATCCCCGAGGAGGAGCTGCCGCACGTCTTCGAGCGCTTCTGGCGCTCGCCCTCGGCCCGCGGCCTGCCCGGCTCGGGGCTGGGCCTGGCGATCGTGGCGCAGGCGGTGTCCGAGATCGGGGGCAGGGTACGGCTGTCCAACGCGCCCGGCGGCGGCGCGATCGCGACGATCGAGCTTCCCGGAACTCTCATTCGTCACTCAGAATCGGATAAGTCCTCTTAAAGACCCGAATCGTGAGCTGGCTGCATGGAGACAACAGCAGTAAGGACGCGCCTGGTCGAGGTGGTCGTCCCGGTCCACAACGAGCAGCGGGCGTTGCGCGAGAGCATCGCCCGGCTGCACGACTACCTCGCCACGACGTTCCCGTACGGCTTCCGCATCACCATCGCCGACAACGCCAGCACCGACGACACCTGGCGGCTGGCCACCGAGCTGGCCCGTGAACTGCCGCAGGTCCAGGCCGTGCACCTGGAGGAGAAGGGCCGCGGCCGGGCCCTGCGCCAGGTCTGGTCCACCAGCGAGGCCGACGTCGTCAGCTACATGGACGTCGACCTGTCCACCGACCTGGACGCCTTCCTCCCGCTGGTGGCACCCCTGCTGTCGGGGCACAGCGACCTGGCCATCGGCACCCGCCTGGCCAGGGCCTCGCGGGTGGAGCGCGGGCCCAGGCGGGAGTTCATCTCGCGCTCGTACAACCTGCTGCTGCGCTCGGTGATGGGCGCCGGGTTCTCCGACGCGCAGTGCGGGTTCAAGGCCGCGCGCACGGAGATCGCGCAGGCGCTGCTGCCCGCCGTCGAGGACGAGCAGTGGTTCTTCGACACCGAGCTGCTGCTGCTGGCCGAACGGCACGGCCTGCGCATCCACGAGGTCCCCGTCGACTGGGTGGACGACCCCGACAGCCGCGTGGACCTCCTCCGGACCGCCCTGGACGACCTGCGCGGGCTGGCCAGGGTGGCCCGCAGGACCCTGTCGGGCGCGGCGGGCCTGCCGATGCCCGCCCGGGTGCGGCGGGCCGAGCTGCCGAAGGGGATGGCCAGGCAGCTCCCCAGGTTCGCGATCGTGGGCGTGGTGAGCACGCTGGCCTACCTGGCGCTGTTCTCGATGTCGCGGCAGGTCGTCCCCGCGCAGTTCGCCAACGCGGTCGCGCTGCTCGTCACGGCTGTGGCCAACACGGCGGCCAACCGCCGCTTCACGTTCGGCGTCAGGGGCTCGGGCGGGGCGCTGCGCCACCAGTTCGAGGGCCTGATCGCGTTCCTGGTGGGGCTGGCGCTGACGTCCGGGAGCCTCGCGCTGCTGCCCGACGGGGTCGCGCACGAGGTGGAGCTGATGGCGGTCATCGCCGCCAACGCCGCGGCCACCCTCGTACGGTTCCTGCTGCTGCGCGTGTGGGTGTTCAACCCCAGGCGCAGGAGCGCGCGATGACCGCCGTCGCCGCGCCCGCCCGTGTCCGCCTGCTCGCCGGGGCCGAGGGCGACCCCCGCTGGTCGCGGCCCGCGATGTGGACGGTGCTCGCCGCCGCCTTCGTCCTGTACGCCTGGGCGCTCGGCGGGGACGCCAACGAGTACTACGCCGCCGCCGTCCTGTCGGGCACGCAGAGCTGGAAGGCGTTCTTCTTCGGCGCGATCGACGCCGGGTCCTTCATCACGGTGGACAAGCCGCCGCTCGCGCTGTGGGTGATGGGGCTGTCGGCGCGGATCTTCGGCTACAGCACGTACAGCATGCTGTTGCCGCAGGTCCTCGCCGGCGTCGCGGCCGTCGGCACGGTCTGGTCGGCGGTCCGGCGGTCCTTCGGGCAGGGCCGTCAGGGGCACGTCGCGGCGCTGGTCGCGGCCGTGGTCATGACGCTCACCCCGATCACCGTGGCCATCAACCGGGACAACAACCCCGACACCGTGCTCGTGCTGCTGCTGGTGCTGGCGGCCTGGTTCTGCCTGGAGTCGCTGCGCACGGGACGGCTGCGGCCGCTGCTCCTCGCCGCGCTGTTCGTGGGGCTCGGGTTCAACGCCAAGATGTTGCAGGCGTACCTGGTCGTGCCGGCGTTCGGGGTGGCGTACCTGGCGTGCGCGCGGCACGGCCTGGCCCGGCGGGTGGGGCACCTGCTGGCGGCCGGGGTCGTGATGGTGGTGTCCAGCGCCTGGTGGATGGTGGTCGTCGACCTGTGGCCCGCCGGCTCGCGGCCCTACGTCGGGGGCTCGACCGACAACACCGTCCGGGACCTGGTGATCGGCTACAACGGGCTCGGCCGGATCTTCGGCCAGGACCGGGCCGGCGGCGGGTTCGGCGGCGCGAACTTCGGCGGGCAGGCCGGGGCCGGGCGGCTGTTCAACGACGTCATGGCCGGGCAGATCTCCTGGCTGCTGCCGTTCTGCGCGGTGGCCCTGGTCCTCGCCGTGCTGCTGCGGCTGCGCGGGATGCCCTTCGACGGGGCCGCGTGGCTGGTGTGGGGCGGCTGGCTGGTCGTGCACTACGCGGTGTTCAGCTTCTCCAGCGGTACCTTCCACCCCTACTACACGACCGCGATGGCACCCGCCGTGGCCGCGCTGACCGGCATGGGGGTGACCGTGATGTGGCAGGCGTACCGCAGGTCGCGGGGGTGGGCGTGGGCGCTGCCGCTGGGCGTCGCGGTGACGGGCGGGTGGGCGTTCGCGGTGCTGCGCCGTACGCCGGAGTGGCTGCCGTGGCTGGCCTGGGTCGTGCTCGGGGCGACCTCGGCCGCCGTGGCGGTGCTCGTACCGGCCAGGTCGCGAATGATGGGCAGCTCGCGGACGGCGGGCGGGTCTCGGGCGGCGGGCGGGGTGACCGCCGTGGCGCTGGCGGCCGTCCTGGTCGCGGGGCTCGCCGGTCCGGCGGCCTACGCCGTCTCGCCTCTGGGGTCGCCGGTGAACGGCACCAACCCCACGGCGGGCCCGTCCACGGGCCGCATGGGCGGCTTCGGCGGCCCCGGCGGCCCACCCCCGGGCGGCGAGTTCCCCGGAGGCCCGCCTCAGGGCGGCGAGGCGCCGGGCGGTGAGTCGGCTCAGGAGCGGCCGGGCGCTCGTGGTGGCGGCTTCATGGGCGGCGTGGCCGACTCCACGGTGAAGTACCTGGTCGCCAACCAGGGGAAGGCGACCTGGCTGGCGGCCGTGAGCAGCGCCCAGCAGGCGTCCTCGATGATCCTGTCCACCCGCCGCCCGGTGATCGCCATGGGCGGCTTCACCGGCTCCGACCCCGCCATGACCGTCCCCCGCCTCCGCGGCCTCGTCGCGGCGGGACGACTCAGGTACGTGCTGTCCGGCGGCGGCAGAGGCGGCCCCGGCGGCGGCGACACCGAGGTCACCGGCAGGGTCACCGCATGGGTCACCGCCAACTGCGCGGCCGTGGACGGCCACACCGGCCTGTACGACTGCGCCGGCTGACGAACGAGCGAGAGCGGCCGCGGGGATCATTCCCGCGGCGCGCTATAGGCTGATCGGGTGGCGAGTACGACCCGAGCCGATCAGGCCGACCAGCGCAGAGCGGAGCTGCTCGAGGCCACCCGCAAGGTGGTGCTCGAACGCGGCCTGGCCCACACGCGCATCGCCGACATCGCCAAGTCCATCAATGTCAGCGGCGGCCTGATCCACTACCACTTCGCGACCAAGGACGAGCTGATCACCGCCATGTTGCGGGCCACGCTCGACATCGAGAGCGCCCGGCTCAAGGAGCTGGCCGACGGCCCCGGCACGGCGGTGGAGCGCCTCGACCGGGTGCTGCGCTACTACATCCCCGAGTCGCCCTCCGACCAGAGCTGGCTGCTCTGGATCGACGCCTGGAACACGGCGCTGCGCGAGCCCGCCGTCAACGCGATCATGCTGGAGCTGGAGACGGCCTGGCTCGACGCGCTGGCCCAGGTGCTGTCGGCGGGCACCGACGCGGGGGAGTTCGCCTGCGCCGACCCGGCGGGCGCGGCCGAGCGCATCGACGCCATGCTCGACGGCCTGATCATCCGCTACACCCTGCATCCCAACGTGCTCGACCGGGCGCGGCTGCTGGCTCACGCGCGCACGGCCGCCGCCAGGGAGGCGGGCATCGCGGAGGAGAGCTTCGGCTGACCCGGGCGGGCAGGCTTGCGGGTCAGGCGGGCTTCCCGGGTCAGGCGGGCAGGGCGGCCAGCAGGAAGGCCAGGCGGGCCGCCGCCGACTCGACGTCCTCGGCGGTGCCGAGGCGGTAGCCCCACGAGGTGATGTACGCGCCCTCGTCGGAGCAGGTCACGGTCTCGGCCAGCGTCGCGGAGAAACGATTGCGCACCGACACGTACGCCGGGTCGCTGGCCAGCGCGACACTCTGCACCGAAAGATCGGCGTGACGGCCCGCGTGCCACGCGAACCGCTCAAGGCAGAGCGCGGTATCCAGCATCATGCGTCACCTCCGCAACGTCTCGCGACAGAATTGCACGATCTTGCTGCGGGTGGCAAGCAATTGCTGAGGTTAATGTGGAGTTTGTTGCAGGTATTCGCGAAGAATACGGATGATGACTTCTCGCCCCGGCTCCCCGAACTCGGCCACCTTGGCGTAGTCGTCGAAGGCCCGGACGTAGAAGGCGATGTCGTCGGGGTCGCGCAGCACCAGGTCCTTGGTCATCGTGGCGACGCCGACCATGGCCTCGTTGTAGATCCAGAACCCGTTGATCGGCGCGGACGGCAGCTCGGTGCCGAAGGGGATCACGCCGAACTCCACGTTGGGCAGCGTGCTGACGGCCAGCAGCCGGTCGAGCTGGCCGCGCATGACGTCGGCCGGGGCCAGCGCGCTGCGCAGGGCCGACTCCGGCACCACGAACCGGAACGTGCGCGTGCGGTCGTAGAGGATCTCCTGGCGCTGCATGCGCACGCGGACGGCCGCGTCGATCTGGTCGGCCGCGCTGTAGAGGCGCTTGACCTTGCGGAACACGTGCCGGGCGTACTCGGAGGTCTGGAGCAGGCCGACCACGATGCCGGGCTCGAAGACGCGGAACAGCTTGGTGCGCGCCTCCAGGTCGCGGATGTCCTCCTGGATGGCGGCCAGGCCGCTGCGGTGACGCTGCTTCCAGTCGTCGTGCCGCTCCAGCAGCGCGATGGCCTGCCTGATGAGCTCGTCGGCCGTGTCGGGCGAGGCCCCCACGGCCTGCGCCCACACGACGACGTCGTCCTCGGTCGCCGTCTGCCTGGCGTTCTCCAGGCGCGAGACCTTGGACGGCTGCCAGCGCAGCCGCTCGGCCAGGTCCTTGCCCGACAGGTGGGCGGCCTCGCGCAGCTGTCGAAGCTGGCCGCCGAGGTCGATCCGCGCCTGCTGATAGGACGTCACGCGGCAAGAGGCTAGCCTCGCGGGCACCGATCATGCCAGGCCCAGCCGCGCAATCGTGATCAAGCGGTTGCCGACGGTGTCCCGTCGCTGGTGGGCCGGACACCGGCTGACCCGTCGGGCAGGACCCGGCGGGCGATCTCGGTCAGGAGCTCGCGGGGCACCTCGACGGCGGCCTCGCCGTCGAGCACGTCGCGGAGGTCCGCGAGCGCCTCGGGGTCGGTGACGTGAAGCCCCTGGACGACGATGGTGCCGCGATCGGTCTCGTACAGGGTGGGGCAGGCGCCCGCCTCCGAGGTGGAGCCGAGGAACCGCATGCGCATGACGATCCTTTCCCCGAATGCCAGATGCAATTGCGCGCAATTGTACGCATCTGGGCGTCCGGCGTGATCCTTTTCCCGCATCGGGTTCAGCGCAACAAACCTTCCATGATGTCGTGGGCACGGGCGAACAGGCCGAGGGTGGTGGCGTGCAGCACGTCGCCGATCTCGCGGGGCGCCTTGCCGGCGAACGCCCGCGCGTGCGTGCCCTCCAGCACGATGCCGAGCTTGAAACAGGCCATCACCGCGTACCAGTCGATCGCCGACAGGTCGCGCCGCGACAGCTCCGCGTAGTACGCGACCAGCTCCCGCTCGCCCGGCAGTCCAGGCACGTGCCCGTTGTTGACCGGCCAGGTGGCCAGCAGCCAGCCCAGGTCGAGCAGCGGGTCGCCGATCGTGCACATCTCCCAGTCGACGATCGCCGCCACCCGGGGCCCGTCGAGGGCGAACATCAGGTTGGCGAAGTGGTAGTCGCCGTGCATGATCCCCGGGACGAACGTGGCCGGACGGTGGCGGGTGAGCCAGCCGGCGGTCGCCTCCAGGCCCGGGATGTCGGGGCCGGGGTAGCCGTCGAGCTCGCCGTAGGAGTCGAGCTCCTTCAGCCAGCGCGGCACCTGGCGTTCGAGGAAGCCCTCGGGGCGGCCGAAGCCGGGCAGCACGTCCGGGTCCACCCGTCCCAGCTCGGCCAGCGCGGCGGCGGCCTCCAGGCCCATCCGGTGCCGGATCGCCGGGTCGGAGGCGTGCGGCTCGGGCAGCCCGGTCGAAGGATTGAACCCGGCCACGGGTTCCATCAGGTAGAACACCGGCTCCCGGGCGGTCTGCGCGGTCACCAGGCGCGGTGCGGGCACCGCCGTGCCGCTCAGCGCGGCCAGCAACCGCGCCTCGCGGCGCAGCACCTCGTTGCTCCTGCGCCGGGCGTGCAGGGGCGGCCTGCGCAGGACGTACGGCCGGCCGCCGCGTTCGAGGCGGACCATGACGTTCTGCGTGCCCCCCGGGATCGGGGCGACCTCCGTGATCGGCCCACCCGGCAGCCCCTCGGCGTCCATCCACGCGCCGAGGTCGTCGAGGTCGATGGCGCTGACGTCGATGTGGGTGGAGGTCATGGCCGCCCTTTGACAGAACGATATTCTGGAGGGCTTCAACCTATGAGAGCCTCCGAGGGCCGGTCAACCCAGGGCCAGCATGAACGGCAGGAACTGCCGCGAGCGGTCGCCGGGCAGGTCGCCGTGCCACACCATCTGCGAACTCGTGAACGCCTCGGTCAGGCCGTGCCCGTCCGCCCAGCGCGTCAGGTCCTCCCTGGCCAGGTCGAGGTCGATCCTGACCTTGCGGCCGGAGTCCAGGGCCAGGTCGCCGATCAGGTCGCGGGCGGTCCGCTCGTCCTGGGCCACGACCGGGCCGATGGTGGCGGTCCCGTCGTTGTCCCAGCGGTGGGCGTAGCCGCCGTCGGTGATCCTGACGCCCTCGCCGAAGCCGAACATCCGGCGCAGCACGGGCGACCGGTCGGTGCCGAACACCTCGGCGTCCAGGGCGAGGATGGTGTCCAGGTCGTCCGGGGTGGCCGGGCGGGTGCGGCCCGACGGCTCGCCGTGGAAGACGCCGGTCCTGGTCGCGGTCCGGTTCGTGACGCGGAAGCCGAACTCCTCGTAGAGCGGGCGGCCGTGCTCGGTGGCGTGCAGCGAGACGGTGCGGCCGCCCGCGCGCTCCAGCACGTGCCGCATCAGCGTGCGGCCCAGGCCCTGCCGGGCGAACCTGGAGGCGGTCAGGACCATGCTGATCACCGCGTGGTCGTCGCCGTAGAGAGTGAGGATGTTCGTGGCGGCCAGGCCGTCGCCGTCGGGGGCCTCGATGCCGTACGGCTCCCCGACCTCGAACAGCAGGCGCCACTTGTGCCGCTCGGCGCCCCAGCCGCGGTCCTCGGCGAGCCGGGTGCAGTCCTCCAGGTCATCAAATGTCAGGCGACGTAGCGTCATGTCAGACATCATCCCGCATTGGGGGAATATGGGTTGATGAAGTGTGTTGTGGCGATTGATGTGGGCGGGACCACCCTGAAAGGCGGATTGATCGCCCAGGACGGCACCATCCTCTACCGGGAACGCCGTCCCACTCCCCGCTCCGAAGGGCCCGAACGCGTCATCGCGGCGATCTCCGCCTTCGTCGCCGACCTGACCCCGCCGCGCACGGTCTCCGGCGCCCTCCTGCGCCCCCAGGCCGTGGGCCTGGCCGTGCCCGGTCTGGTCGCGCCCGAGCGGGCCGTCTTCTCGGCCGCGTTCGGCTGGCGGGACGTCCCCGCCGCCGCCTTCACCGACGGGACGCTCCCGCTGGCCCTCGGCCACGACGTGCGCTCGGCCGGCGAGGCGGAGCTGGCCTACGGATCGGCCGCCGCCGACGCGCTGTACGTGCCCATCGGCACCGGCATCGCCGGAGCCGTGGTCCTGTCCGGCTCCCTGTACGGCGGCGCCGCCGGGTGGGCCGGGCAGATCGGGCACGTCCCCGTGCACCCCGGCGGGCTCCCGTGCCCGTGCGGGCAGCGCGGCTGCCTGGCGGCCTACGCCTCGGCCGCCTCCGTCGCCGCCCGCGCCGGCGAGACCTCCGCCGAGGACGTCGTCCGCCGGGCCGCGGCCGGGGACGAACCGGCCGCCCGCGTGTGGGCGGAGGCCGTGGAGGCGCTCGCGCTGGGCCTGGCCACGTACACGTTGGTGCTGGACCCCGCGGTGATCGTCGTCGGCGGCGGCCTCTCCCTGGCCGGGGACGCCCTGCTGACCCCGCTGCGGACCCGGCTGGCCGCCCGCCTCGCCTTCCGTCCCGCGCCCGAGGTACGGGTCTCGGCGCTCGGCGTGGACGCGGGCCTGCTAGGCGCCGGCCTGCTCGGCCTGCGCGCCCTGCGGGAGCAGGGCGGCGGGGACGTCGACCACCTGGGCGCGTAGCTCCTCGCCCAGGGCCTTGGCCTGCGGGTCCATGCGCGGGCTGGCCGCCACGCCCCTGCCCAGCAGCCCGTGGACGACGAAGTTGAGCGCCCTGATGTTGGGCAGCTCGTGCCGGTCGACGCGGTGGGCGGCCAGCTCCGGGAGCAGGACCTTGAGCCGGTCGGCGGTGAGGGTGGCCGCCAGCCAGGCGTACTGCTCGCCGGTCGCGGCCCACACGCCGAGGTTGGCGTCGCCGCCCTTGTCGCCGGAGCGCGCGCCCGCTACCCGTCCCAGGGGCACGCGCACGGTGGGTCCGCCGGGCGGCGCCGGAACGGACGGCTCGACCGGCGGCTCGATCGGCTCGCCCTGGGAAACCGGAGGCGTCTCCCGGAGGAGCAGCTCCACGCCGTCCAGGAAGACGCGGGGCCGCACCTCGGACGCCGGCACCAGGGCCGGCCGGTACACCCCGTACGGGGAGGCGTCCCCCGGCGGGGTGAGGCCGTAGAAGCCCGGGTAGCTGGACAGGCCCGTCTCCACCACGGCCGAGGAGAAGACCCGGCCCGCGGTGCGCCGGTCGGCGTCCATGACGGTGATCCGCAGCAGGCCCGCGTCCGTCAGGGTCACGTCCACCTGGTCGAAGGTCTCGCGCGGCACCCGTGCCCAGATGGCCTCCTCGGCGACCCGCGCCTTGGCCTCGACGTCCAGGCCGGTCAGTACCAGCGTCATCGTGTTGCGGTAGCCGGCGGGGTAGTTGACGGCGACCTTGAGCGTGTCCGGCGGCGGCTCGCCCCGGACGCCGGAGATCAGCACCCGGTCGGGGCCGTCGTCCGAGAGCGTGATCGTGTCGAACCGGGCGACCACGTCGGGGCCCAGGTAGCGCGGGCCGCCCAGTTCGTAGACGAGCTGCGCGGTGACCGTGCCGACCGAGACCAGGCCGCCCGTGCCCGGATGCTTGGTGATCACGGACGAGCCGTCGGCGCGCAGCTCGGCGATGGGGAAGCCGCAGTGGGCCAGGTCGGGCACGTCCTGGAAGAAGGCGTAGTTGCCGCCCGTGGCCTGGCAGCCGCACTCGATGACATGCCCCGCCACGACCGAGCCGGCCAGCGGGTCGAGGTCGCCGGGGCCCCACCCGTACCGCCAGATGCCGGGGCCGGTGACCAGGGCGGCGTCGGTCACGCGGCCGGTCACCACGACGTCCGCGCCCGCCGACAACGCGGCGGCGATGGGACGGCCGCCGAGGTAGGCGTTGGCGGTCAGCGGCGCGGCCGGCGCGCGCTCGCCGGTGTCGGTGCCGGTGTCGATCAGGTCGAGCGGGCGGCCCATGAGGTCGTCGCCGGTGACGTGGGCGACCTTGGGCGACAGGCCCAGCCGGGCGGCCAGCTCGTGCACGGCCTCGGCGCACCCGGCCGGGTCGAGCCCGCCCGCGTTCGTCACGATCCTGATGCCGCGGTCGAGGCAGGCGCCGAGGACGTCCTCAAGCTGGCGCAGGAACGTGGGCGCGTAGCCGGGACGGCCCTTGAGCCGGTTGCCGGCCAGGATCAGCATGGTCAGCTCGGCCAGCCAGTCGCCGGTGAGCACGTCGATCGGGCCGCCCTCGACCATCTCCCTGGCCGCCGAGAGCCGGTCGCCGTAGAAACCGCTGCAATTGGCGACGCGCAACGCCATCACGGCACCCACTTGGGCGGCCGCTTGTCCATGAACGCCGCGATGCCCTCCTGCCCCTCGGCCGAGGTGAACCGCTCGGCCGACAGCTCGCTCATCCGCCGCAGCCCCTCCTCGAACGACACCGCCGGAACCTCCCGCACCAGCCGCTTGGTGATGGCCAGCGCCTCGGGGCCGCCCCTGACCAGCATCCCCGTGTAGTGGCGCACGGTGGGGTCGAGCTCGTCCTCGGGCACGGCCCTGGTCAGCAGGCCGATGCGGGCCGCCGTGGCGGCGTCGAACACCTCGCCGGTCAGGAAGTACTCGGCCGCCGCCCGCGGGTCGAGCCGGCGCAGCACGGGCACCGAGATCATCGCAGGCGCCACCCCGAGCCGCACCTCGGTGAACGCGAACGACGCCGTGTCCGGCGCGATCGCGAAGTCGCACGCGGCGACCAGGCCGAGGCCGCCCGCGCGGGCCGTGCCGTTCAGGCGGCAGATCACCGGCTTCGGGCTCTCCCAGAGCAGCGTCATGATCTCCGGGAAGGACGCCGTCACCGGCGCGTCGGAGTCGCCGCGCTGCTCCTTCAGGTCGGCGCCCGAGCAGAACACCCGGCCCGTGCCGGTCAGCACGATCACCCGGGCGTCCGGCTCGGCCAGCGCCCAGCGCAGCTGCTCGGCCAGCTCGGCCAGCAGCCGCCTGGACAGCGCGTTGCGATTGGCCGGCGAGTCGAGCGTGACGGTGGCCACGCCCTCCGCCAGCTCCCTGTGCACCAGGCTCGTCATGGGTTCTCCTCCTGGATGATCGCCAGCACGGCCCCGGCCTCGACCTGCTGTCCCTTCTCGACGCGTACGTCCGACACCACGCCGCCCGCCGGGGCCGCGATGCGATGCTCCATCTTCATCGCCTCCAGCACCAGGACCGGCTGGCCCTGGACCACCGTGTCGCCCTCGGCCACCTCGACCCGCAGCACGCTGCCCGGCATGGGCGCGAGCAGGGAGCCGGGGGCGACGTGCTCGACCGGCTCGGGCAGGCGCGGCACCGGCGTCAGCACCGCCGCGCCCGCCGCGGAGTCGACGTAGACGCGGTCGTCGCCGTCGTACCGGGCGACCTGGAACGTCCGCCGCAGGCCGTCGCTCTCCAGGACGACCTCCTCCGGCCGGGCCGAGACCACGCTGACACCCGGGGGCAGCGGGTCGTAGACGACGTCGGCCTCCTCGAAGCGGGCGCGGGCGGGCTGCGAGCGCACGTTGCGCCAGCCGGCCGGCAGCCCGGCCAGGACGCGGGCGTCGCGACGGTTGGCGGCGGCCATGGCGAGCGCGGCGGCCAGCGCCGGCAGCCCGCCGTCGCCGGAAGGCGGGGACGACGGCGCCGACAGTGGCGACAGCGGGCCGCCGGGGGAGAGGAAGGCGGTGTTCGTCTCGCCCGCGAGGAAGGCCGGGCTGGTCACGATCTCCAGCAGCAGGTCGCGGTTGGTGGTGACGCCGTGCAGCCGGGCCCGGCGCAGGGACGCGGCCAGCTTCCGCGCCGCCTCCGCCCGCGTCGCCCCGTAGCCGACGATCTTGGCCAGCATCGCGTCGTAGTGCGGCGACACCTCCGACCCGGACTCGACGCCCGAGTCCACCCGCACGTCACCCGGCACCTCGAACCGGCGCAGCACGCCCGTCTGGGGCACGTAGCCGGCGTCCTCGGCGTACAGCCGCGCCTCGATCGCGTGGCCGCGCGGGCCGGGCGGCTCCGGCGGCAGCGCCGCGCCCTCGGCCACCTCAAGTTGCAGCCGTACGAGGTCGACGCCGAAGACCAGCTCGGTGACCGGGTGCTCGACCTGGAGCCGGGTGTTCATCTCCAGGAACGCCACCCGGTCGTCCTTGACCAGGAACTCGACCGTGCCGGCCCCGACGTAGCCGATCCGGCGGGCCGCCCGTACGGCCGCCGCGCACAGCAGCTCGCGGGTGCGCTCCGAGATCCCCGGCGACGGGCACTCCTCGACGACCTTCTGATGCCTGCGCTGGACGCTGCACTCGCGCTCGCCCAGCGCCCACACCGTGCCGTGGACGTCGGCCAGCACCTGCACCTCGACGTGCCGGGCGGCCTCCAGCAGCGGCTCGGCGAACACGGCGCCGTCGCCGAAGGCCGCCGCGGCCTCCCGCCGCGCCGACTCCACCTCGGCGGCCAGCCCGCCGGCGTCCCGGACGATCCGCATGCCGCGCCCGCCCCCGCCCGCGGACGCCTTCACCAGCAGCGGGAACTCGCCCGGCGCGGCCAGGTCGAGCGAGGGCAGCACCGGAACCCCGGCCTCCGCCATCAGCCGCTTGGCCGCGATCTTCGAGCCCATCGCCTCGATCGCCGCGGGCGGCGGACCCACCCACGTGAGCCCGGCCTCCAGCACGGCCCGCGCGAACGCGGCGTTCTCCGACAGGAAGCCGTAACCCGGGTGCACCGCGTCGGCGCCGGAGGCCCGGCACGCCTCGACGATCCGGTCCACCGCCAGGTACGTCTCGGCCGGGTGGGACCCCGGCAGGCGGACGGCGAGGTCGGCCTCCCGGGCGTGCGGCGCGCCGGCGTCGGCGTCGGAGAAGACGGCGACCGTGGAGACGCCGAGCGAGCGGCAGGTGCGGAAGACCCGGCGGGCGATCTCGCCCCGGTTCGCGACGAGCAGACGGGTGATCACGGCCGGAACACCCCGAACCCCGCGGCCGGCGGCACCGGCGCGCTGTTGATCGCCGACAGGCACATGCCCAGCACCGTACGGGTGTCGCGCGGGTCGATCACCCCGTCGTCGTAGAGCCGCCCCGACAGGAAGAACGGCAACGACTCCGCCTCGATCTGGGACTCCACCATGGCCCGCATCGCCGCGTCGGCCTCCTCGTCGTAGACCTGCCCCCTGGCCTGCGCCGCGGCCCGCCCGACGATCGACAGCACCCCGGCGAGCTGGGCCGGGCCCATCACCGCCGACTTGGCGCTCGGCCAGCTGAACAGGAACCGGGGGTCGTAGGCGCGCCCGCACATGCCGTAGTTGCCGGCGCCGTAGGAGGCGCCCATGACGACGGTCAGGTGGGGCACGGTCGAGTTCGACACGGCGTTGATCATCATGGCGCCGTGCTTGATGATGCCGCCCTGCTCGTAGTCCTTGCCCACCATGTAGCCGGTGGTGTTCTGCAGGAACAGCAACGGCGTGCGCGACTGGTTGGCGAGCTGGATGAACTGGGTGGCCTTCTGCGACTCCTCGCTGAACAGCACCCCGCGCGCGTTGGCCAGCACCCCGACCGGGTAGCCGTGGACCCGCGCCCAGCCGGTGACCAGCGACGGGCCGTACAGGGGCTTGAACTCGTCGAACTCGCTGCCGTCCACCACCCGGGCGAGCACCTCGCGCGGGTCGAAGGGGATCTTCAGGTCCTCCGGGACGATCCCCAGCAGCTCCTCGGCCGGATAGGCGGGCTCGCGGGCGGGCAGCGGCGTCACGCCCTGTTTGCGCCAGTTGAGCGAGCGCACGACGGCGCGGCCGATGCGCAGCGCGTCGTGCTCGTCCTCGGCCAGGTGGTCGGCCAGGCCGCTGGTCCTGGCGTGCATCTCGGCGCCGCCCAGCGACTCGTCGTCGGACTCCTCGCCGGTGGCCATCTTGACCAGCGGCGGGCCGCCGAGGAACACCTTGGCGCGGTCGCGGACCATCACCACGTAGTCGCTCAGGCCGGGCACGTACGCGCCGCCGGCCGTGGAGTTGCCGAAGACCAGCGCGATCGTCGGGACGCCCGCCGCTGACAGCCGCGTCAGGTCGCGGAAGACGCGGCCGCCCGGGATGAAGATCTCCTTCTGCGTCGGCAGGTCCGCGCCGCCGCTCTCGACCAGGTTCACGTACGGCAGCCGGTTGGTGAGCGCGATGTCGGCCGCGCGCAGCGTCTTGCGCAGCGTCCACGGGTTGGACGCGCCGCCTCTGACCGTGGGGTCGTTCGCGGTGATCAGGCACTCGACGCCCTCGATCACCCCGATGCCGGTCACGATGCCCGCGCCGACCTGGAACTCGCTGCCCCACGCGGCCAGCGGCGACAGCTCCAGGAACGGCGAGTCGGGGTCCACCAGCAGCTCGATGCGCTCCCTGGCGAGCAGCTTGCCGCGCCGGCGGTGACGTTCGACGTACTTCTCGCCGCCGCCTCCCACCGCCTTGGCGTGCTCGGCGTCCAGCTCGGCCAGCTTGGCGAGCATGGCCTCGCGCCGGGCCCGCTGTTCGGCGCCGCGCGGGTCGAGCCGGCTCCTGATCACGAAGCCTCCTGTGACGAAGTCGACGTGGGCGTCAACCCGATGGCCCGCGCCCACAGCCGGGTCAGGTGGTCGACGGCGTCCTGCTCGCCGGCCTGCTCACCGAGGTCCAGCCACACGTGGGCGAAGTGCTCGACCATGCCGCCCAGCATGACGGCCGTCAGCCGCGGGTCGAGCGAGGGGTCGGCCAGGCCCTGTTCCTGAAGGCGGCGCAGCCCGTCGGCGCCGCGCCGGACGAACGCCTCGCGCAGCTCCAGCAGCAGCCGCCCGAACCGGGGTCGGCGTCGGCGGCGTGCTCCACCATGCGGACCAGGCGCGAGTTCGCCGCCCAGGCCCGCAGGTAGAGGCGGTTGGCGGCCTCGACGCGGGCGTAGGGGTCGTCGGGGGCGGCCGCGCCGACCGCGCTCGCCGCGAACATCTCGCCGACCACCGCCTGCGCCACCTCCCCGAACAACGCCTCCTTGGAGTCGAAGTACGTGTAGAAGGTGCCGTGGGAGACACCCGCCCGCGCGCACACGTCGTCGATCCGCACGGCGTCGTACCCGTGCTCCTCGAACGCCTCGCGCCCGGCCGCGAGCAACGTGGCCCGCGTGCGCTTGCCACGCAGGGTCAGGGACCTGACGATCACGTCAGTCACGGTAGCGACCGGGGCGCGCGGAAGGAAGGGGTCCCGCCGCGCGCGGCGGCGTCAGGTGCAGTGGCTCCAGCCGGACTTCCAGCTCAGCGAGTTCCACGAACCGCCCCAGATCACGCACTTCTTCACGGCCGCCAGCCGCACCGGCCCCGCGTACGCGGTGAACTTGCCGGGGTTGCTGCCGCTCGCGCCGCCCTGGACCTGAAGGGTGGCGTTCATGGAGACCTTGCCGGGATAGACCAGCTTCGACATCGTGACCACGCAGTTCTTGCCCGCGCTGGCGTTGTAGAGCAGGTAGATCGTGGCCGAGCCGCCCAGCGCGTGCTGCTCGATCACCTTGAAGCCCGAGCCGCAGACGGTCACCACGTTGTAGGTGTTCGGCTTGAGCGTGGCGGTCGGCTTGGCCGTGGGCTTCGTCGTGGGCTTCGTCGTGGGCTTGGTGGTGGGTTTGGTCGTCGCCGGCTTCTTCGTCGGGGCCGTGGCCGAGAGGCCGGAGGTCGGGTCGGCCGTCGGCTCGTCCTCGCCGTCGACGAGGCCGGTGGGCTTCTTCGTCTTGGTGGGGGTCGGCTTGGCCGTGGGGGCCTTGGTGGTGGTGGGGTGGGTCGTGGGCACGTTCGTCACCGGGTTCGGGACCGCGATGACGGGTTCCTTGGTGTGCTTGGCCTTCTTGGGCGGATCGGCCTGGCCGACGTCCAGCGTGGGGACGGGCTCGCCGGTGTCCGCCGTCAGGATCGGGTCGGGGGTCACCTCGGCGACCGGCGGCTCGCCGGGCTGCCCGGCGCCCTGGCCGTCACCCTTGGGGTTCTGGGAGGCGTTGCCGGTGGCGGTGATCGCGACGTCGCCGCTGTTGGCCTGCACGACGACGGCCCCGGCCACCACGAGCAGCGCGGCGGCGGCCGCGCCGGAGAGGGCGAGCGTCAACGTCCGCCGCTGCTTGTCCGGCGCTCCACCGGACGGCTCGCCCTGCGGACCACCGGCGGTTCCGATCCGGGTCGCCCCCGGGTTCCCGCCGGGATGACCCGCCTGGGGTCCGCCGGGGTGTCCCGCCTGAGGGCCACCGGGCATGCCGCCGTGCGGGTGCCCGTGCGGGGCCGCACCCGGCTGGCCGCCCTGCGCGGCCGGTCCGCCCATGGCGCCGGCCTGCGGGCCGCCCTGCGCGCCGTGCTGGGGTGCGCCGGTTTGGGGTGCGCCGTGCTGAGGTGCGCCGGGAACGCCGCCCTGAGGGCCGTTCGGCGCGCCGCCCTGGGGCGCGCCTGCCTGAGGGCCGCCCGGTGCGTGCTGGCCGCCGGGAACGGACGCGCCCGGGGCGCCGGGCGCACCGGCGTGGGGGACGCCCTGGGGAGCGCCGGGCATGGCGCCCGCCGGTCCCTGCGGGGCGCCGGGGGCGGGGCGGTTGTGCGGCCCGCCCTGCTGCGGGACGGGATTGGTCCCGGACATCTGGGTCCACGGCCCCGGATAGGCGTCCTGCCCGGCCCCGGACGGACCGGCCTGCTGCGGGACGGCGGGAGTGACGGTGGCGCCGGTGACCGGTTCGACGGCGGCCTTGGGCGCGGGCTGCCCCGTGAGGCGGACGATCAGCTCGTCGGCGCTCGGCCGCTGCGCCGGGTCCTTGGACAGGCACAGCCCCACCAGCGCGGCGAGCTCGCCCTCCATCCCGCCGAGCTGCGGCTCCTCGTTCAGGATGCGGTTCATCACCACGGGGATGGAGTCGGCCCCGAACGCGGGCTTGCCGGTGGCCGCGTACACCATCGTGACGCCCCACGCGAAGACGTCGGCGGCCTCCGACACGGCGGCCCCGCTGAGCTGCTCGGGCGCCAGGTACGACGGCGTCCCCATCGCCATCCCGGTGGCCGTCGCCCCCGGCGAGTCCAGCGCGCGGGCGATGCCGAAGTCGATCACGACCGGCCCCTCGGGACCCATGAGCACGTTCGCGGGCTTGAAGTCGCGGTGCAGGATCCCGGCCCGGTGGATGGCCGCCAGCGCGGTGGCCGTGCTGATCGCCAGCCGTTCCAGCGCCGCGCCCCGCCGCGGGCCCTCGTTGATGACGAGCTCGCGCAGGGAGGGCCCCGGCACGTACTCGCTCACGATGTACGGCCGGCTCCCGTCCAGGTCGGCGTGGAGGACGGGCGCGGTGCAGAACCGGGCGACGCGCTGGGCCACCGCCACCTCGCGCAGGAACCTGGTCCGCGCGTCGGCGTCGGCCACGAGGGCATGGTGCAGCAGCTTGACGGCGACCTGTTCACCTGAGTCACTCTTGCCCAGATAAACGACGCCTTGACCACCCTCGCCGAGCCGGGCGACGATGTCGTACGCCCCCAGCCGCCGCGGGTCGTCCCCTGCCAACGGCTGGAACTGATTCACGTCGGACCCCCATCGCAACCAACAGATGGGGCAAAACGCTACCAGCGTGACAAGTGGGGCGTCTGCCGGACGTGTAAGTAACTTCCACTTTCTGACGAAAGATGTCAGTGTCTCGTCGCAGGTCGTGTCCGTGTCGGAGGCCAAGGTCACGGCTTGGCAAATTCAGATGGCCTTGCCCGGGTTCATGATCCCCAGAGGGTCGAAGACCGCCTTGATGCCCTGCTGCACCTCGGTCGCCACCGGCCCCGACTCCAGTCCCAGCCAGCGCCGCTTGAGCACGCCCACGCCGTGCTCGCCGGTCAGGGTGCCGCCGAGCGACAGCGCGTACCGGAACACCTCGTCGGCCGCGGCCCACACCTCGGCGGGCGGCTCGGCCGTGCCGTGCTCGAAGATGAAGACCGGGTGCAGGTTGCCGTCCCCGGCGTGGGCGACCGTGCAGATGCGCACGCCGTGCCGGACCGCCGCCGCCTCGATCGCCGTGATCATCTCGGGCAGCGCCGAGCGCGGCACGCACACGTCCTCGACCAGGCACGCCCCCAGCCGCTCCTTGGCCTGATAGGCCATCCTGCGCAGCCCGACCAGTTCCTCGGTCTCCTGCGGGCTGGAGGAGACGGCGACGAACGAGGCGCCGTTGTCCAGGCAGAGCCGTTCCATGCGGGCGGCCATGTCCTGGCTGTCGGTCGCGTCGGACTGGCCGATCAGCATGGCCTGCGTGGCGGGTTCGAGCCCGATGTTGCGCCAGTCGTCGATGGCCTCCAGCGTGGCCCGGTCCAGCAGCTCCATCAGCGAGGGCTGGCAGCCCGCGGCCATGATCGCCGACACGGCCGCGCCCGCCTCGCGCAGCGAGCCGAACTCGGCGGCGAACGTCGCGGGCGGCGCGGCGGGGGCCCTCCTCAGCCGCACGGTGGCCGCGGTGATCACGCCCAGCGTGCCCTCCGAGCCGACGAACAGCCCGGTCAGGTCGTAGCCGGTGACGCCCTTCATCGTGCGCCGGCCGGTGTTCAGGACGCGCCCGTCGGCCAGCACGACCTCAAGGCCGAGCGTGGCGTCCCTGGTGACGCCGTACTTCACGCAGCGCAGGCCGCCGGCGTTGGTGGCCAGGTTCCCGCCGATCGTGGAGATCTCGTACGACGAGGGGTCCGGCGCGTACATGAGCCCGTGCTCGCGGGCGGCGCGGTCGAGGTCGGCGGTGATGACGCCCGGCTCCACCACGGCGATCTCGTCGGCGGGGGAGAGCTCCCTGATGGCCGTCATCCTGGCCAGCGACAGGACGATCGTCCCGTCGCCCGCCGTGGCCGCGCCCGCCAGGCCCGTCCCGGCGCCGCGGGGAACGACCGGCACCCGGTGCTCGGTGGCCCACCGCAGGGTCGTCACCACGTCCTCGCGGGAGGCGGCGAGCACCACGCCGAGCGGCTTGCCGGGCTCCACGAAGGTGCGGTCGCGGGCGTAGGAGTCGATCACGTCCGGGTCGGTCAGCACACGAGCTTCGGACAGCGAGTTCACCAGGGCATCAATCGGTCTCACACCTGCACCTTACGGTTTGCGCGGAACGTGCCTTAAGGCCAGACTGCCCGGGTGGAAGTCAGGTGCCCGGTGTGTACGCAGGCTGACCAGCTCGTCTCGGTTCCGGGGGCGGTCGCCGCGGGGACGACATACCGGATCGGCAGGGTCAGGCTCCCCGGGCAGCGGCAGATCGCCGACCTGCCGACGGCGCCGTCGATGGGCGCGTCGAAGCACGTCATGAGCCGTACGCAGCTCGCGGTGTGGATGTCGTTCCCCAGCCGCCACTACACGCCCTGGGCCAGGAACCAGGGGTGGATCATGCTCGGCGCGGCGGCCCTGGTGCATCTCGTCGTGTCGCTGGTGATCGCGATGGGCAAGGACTCGCGGTGGACCGAGGTGCTGCTGGCGCCGTTCTGCCTCACCGGGCTGTTCTGGGGGCTCGGGCTGCTGTTCGTGCTCGGCGCGCGCGGCGCCCGCAGGCGCGACCACGCCGAGGCCCCGGCCCGGGACAAGGCGCTGGCCGTGTGGGAACGGCTGTACTACTGCGCCCGCGACAACGTCGCGTTCGAGCCGGGGGTCGGCGTCTCGTTCCATCCGGGCGAGACGCGCGAGTACATCTTCGGCTTCAGGGGCCGGGCGATCTAGCCGCGCTCCTCCGCCACCAGGCGGACGCAGACGGCCAGGCCCTCGATGGCCTGCTCCAGCTCGTCCAGCTCGGGGAAGGTGGGGGCGATGCGGATCGTGCTGTCGGCCGGGTCCTGGCCGTAGGGGTGCGTGGCGCCGGCCGGGGTGAGCGCGATGCCGGCGGCCTTGGCCCTGGCCACGACCTCGGCGGCGTGCGGCACCTCCAGGCTGATGAAGTAGCCGCCCCGCGGACTGGTCCAGCTCGCCAGGTCGCCGAGCCGCTCGGTCAGCACCTTGTCGACCAGCTCGAACTTCGGCCCGATCAGCGCGGCGTGCCGCCGCATGTGCGCGGCCACGCCCGCGGCGTCGCGCAGGAACTCGACGTGCCGGAGCTGGTTGAGCTTGTCGGGGCCGATGGACTGCTTGGCGGTGTTGGCGAGGAACCACTCCACGTTCGCCGGGGAGGAGCCGAAGAACGACACGCCCGAGCCCGCGTACGTGACCTTCGAGGTGGAGGCGTAGACGAACACGCGGTCGGCGTTGCCGTGCTCGGCCGCCAGCGCGAGCAGGTCGGCCAGCTCGTCAGGGGTGTCGGTGAGGTGGTGGACGGCGTAGGCGTTGTCCCACATGATCCGGAAGTCGGGGGCGGCCGTCGGCATGGCGGCCAGCCTGCGCACGGTCTCGTCGCCGTAGGTGATCCCGGAGGGGTTGCTGTACTTCGGCACGCACCAGATGCCCTTGACCGTCGGGTCGGCGGCGACCAGGCGCTCGACGACGTCCATGTCGGGGCCGTCGCCGTCCATGGGGACGGCCGTCATCTTGATGCCGAGCCGCTCGCAGATGGTGAAGTGCCGGTCGTAGCCGGGCACCGGGCACAGGAACGTGATCTCCGGCTCCTCGACCCAGCGGCGCTCGGCCCCCGGCACCTTCGACAGCAGCGCGTGCACGATCGTGTCGTGCATCAGCGTCAGGCTGGAGTTGCCGCCCACGACGAGCTGCCCGGCGGGCACCTGGACCAGCGGCGCGAAGATCTCGCGCAGCTCGGGCAGGCCCTGCAGGTTGCCGTAGTTGCGGCCGTCGGTGCCGTCGGCGGCCTTGACGGAGGAGGGCAGCCCGAGCAGGCCGTCGGAGAGATCGAGCTGGCGCGGTGACGGCTTGCCCCTGGTGAGGTCGAGCGAGAGCCCCCGCTGGACGAGGGCGGCGTAGTCACTCTGTGCGGTCACGAGATCTCTCCTCCGGGTCGGTTCGGTCCAAAGGATAGAAGAAATCCACAGGGGGACCGGTAATCGCCCGGCATGTGGGACACCGGTTCAAAGACGTTCTAAAGAAGCGCTTCCCGTCCGGCGTTGGTTGGCGTGGAATGGACGGCATCGGGCAGGCACAACTCCGCGAAGGAGGGAGCAGCCGTGACGACTGTTCGGGACACCTCGATCGAGCAGGTCAGGCGCCGCCGTACCGGGACCGTCATCGCCTCCTGGCTCTCGACGACCGATCACAAGGTCATCGGGTACCTCTACCTGATCACCTCCTTCGGCTTCTTCCTGGTCGCGGGCATCATGGCCATGATCATCAGGGCCGAGCTGGCGCAGGCCGGCATGCAACTGGTCAACCAGCACGAGTACAACCAGCTGTTCACCATCCACGGCACGGTGATGCTGCTGCTGTTCGCCACGCCGCTGTTCGCCGGGTTCGCCAACGTGGTCATGCCGCTGCAGATCGGCGCGCCCGACGTCGCCTTCCCCCGGCTGAACGCGGTGGCGTACTGGCTGTTCCTGTTCGGTGGGCTCATGGTCCTGGCGGGCTTCCTCACCCCCGGCGGCGCCGCCGACTTCGGCTGGTTCGCCTACACGCCGCTGTCGAACGCGATCCACTCGCCGCAGGTCGGCGGCGACCTGTGGATCATGGGCCTGGTGATGTCCGGGCTCGGCACGATCCTGGGCGCGGTCAACTTCATCTCCACGATCATCGGCATGCGCGCCCCTGGCATGACCATGTTCCGCCTGCCGATCTTCACCTGGAACGTGCTGCTGACCAGCATGCTGGTGCTGATGGCCTTCCCCGTGCTGGCCGCCGCGCTGCTGGTGCTGGAGTCGGACCGCAAGCTCGGCACGCACGTCTTCGACGGCGCCAACGGCGGGCCGCTGCTGTGGCAGCACCTGTTCTGGTTCTTCGGCCATCCCGAGGTCTACATCATCGCGCTGCCCTTCTTCGGCATCATCACCGAGGTGATCCCGGTGTTCAGCCGCAAGCCGATCTTCGGCTACATGAGCCTGATCGGGGCCACGATCGCCATCGCCGGGCTGTCGATGACCGTGTGGGCGCACCACATGTTCGCGACCGGGCAGGTGCTGCTGCCGTTCTTCTCGTTCATGACGTTCCTCATCGCGGTGCCGACCGGGGTGAAGTTCTTCAACTGGGTCGGCACGATGTGGCGGGGGCATCTGTCGTTCGAGTCGCCGATGTTGTTCTCGGTCGGGTTCCTGGTCACGTTCCTGCTCGGCGGGCTGACCGGGGTCATCCTGGCCTCGCCGCCGCTCGACTTCCAGATCAGCGACACCTACTTCGTCGTCGCCCACTTCCATTACGTGGTCTTCGGCACGGTCGTGTTCGCCATGTTCGCCGGCTTCTACTTCTGGTGGCCGAAGATGACCGGCAGGATGCTCGACGACCGGCTCGGCAAGGTGCACTTCTGGACGTTGTTCGTCGGCTTCCACACCACGTTCCTCGTCCAGCACTGGCTCGGCCAGCTCGGCATGCCGCGGCGTTACGCCGACTACAGCGCGGCCGACGGCTTCACCGCGCTCAACGAGATCTCCTCGGCCGGGGCGTTCCTGCTCGGCGCCTCGACGCTGCCGTTCCTCTACAACGTCTACAAGACGACCAGGCACGCGCCCAAGGTCACGCTCGACGACCCCTGGGGCTACGGCAACTCGCTGGAATGGGCGACCTCCTGCCCGCCGCCGCGGCACAACTTCACCAGCATGCCGCCGATCCGCTCGGAGCGGCCCGCGTTCGACCTGCACTACCCGCACGAGGACGCCCCGCACAAGGACGCCCCGCACGACGACGAGCCCGCCGTCGAGCCCTCGGTCGAGCCGGACGCCGGCCCCGAGCCGCCCCCGGTGCTCGCCTCCGACTGACCTTCCCGGAGGGCCGTGCGGCCGGCATTTCATGATCGCGTTGTCGCGTTTATCCGAGGGCCATTGCGGGCAGTACCGCCGCCGCAATTCTGCTGGTTGAAATGTCGTAGTTTGATCACGTTTCAACAACGTACTTTACGACCCGTTTATCCACCCTCTAGCGTCCGGCATTGCACACCCTATGGCCATGCGCCCGGCGACCCCGGGCAGAGAGGGTACCTGGTGCCAAGCTCAAAGCGCCTGTTAGTCGCGTTCCCGGCGGTCGCCCTCCTCGGCGCCGCGCTGACCGTCCCCGCGGCCCAGGCCACGTCAGTGGCCAACTACCAGCCCACGGCGGCGGACTACTACATCAACTACGCACCTCCGCGGGTCGAGAAGGAGCCGCAGGAACCCGGGCTGAACAAGGGCAAGGCCCGCTCGCTCTCACCGGCGGAGAAGTTCGACAGGAAGTTCGTCACCGGCAACCCCGCCGCGGCCCGCGTTCTGGCCGCCCGGGAGAACCAGGCGATCAGGACCGGCCGCAACCCGGCCGAATGGATCTTCAAGAACTCCAAGCAGGTCAAGACCGCCAAGCTCCTGACCGTGCTGGTCGAGTTCAACGACCAGGCGAACGACGACTTCTCCGGCTTCAACCGGCTGCGCACGACCGACAGCGCGCCGGACGACTGCGTGGTCGAGCCGGCGGGCACGTTCAAGAACGGCCCGCTGCACAACAACATCCCCGACCCCGCGACGCTGCCGAAGAAGGACAACAACTCCTTCTGGCTCAAGGACTTCAGCACCGACCACTTCAACAAGATGCTCTACAGCGACAAGGGCATCACCGAGCGCGTGCGCAAGGACCTCAAGGACCCCCGCGACGGCAAGCCCGGCATCGACATCTCCGGCTACACGATGAAGAAGATGTACGAGGAGCTGTCCAAGGGCGCCTACTCCGTCACCGGCTCGGCCGTCGGCTGGATCAAGGCCCCGCACTCCGAGGCGTACTACGGCGCCGCGGCCTGTGGCGGCCAGCCGCAGGACATGTCGGGTCACCCCAGCAACCCGACCGGCGCGGGCCAGCTCGCCATCGACACGGTCGACGCCCTCGCCAAGGCGCAGCCGAACTTCCCGTGGGCCGACTACGACGTCGAGGACGTGGCCGACTCCGACGGTGACGGCAACTTCGACGAGCCCGACGGCGTCATCGACCACCTGGTCATGGTGCACGCCGGCAAGGACAAGTCCTCCGACGGCGGCGCCGAGGGCACCTACGCCATCTGGGCGCACTCCAGCGCGGTCGCGGGCGGCTACAAGATCCCGGGCAGCGACAAGAAGATCTCCAACTACATCGTGCAGCCCGAGGACTCCGGCGTCGGCGTCTTCGCCCACGAGTACGGCCACGACCTCGGCCTGCCCGACCTGTACGACACCAGCGGCCAGGCCAGCTCCGCGGTGGACTTCTGGGACCTGATGTCCAGCGGCTCCCACTCCGGCCCCATCTTCCAGTCCATGCCCACGCACATGGGCCTGTGGGACAAGTGGGTGCTCGGCTGGGCCAACCCGAAGACGTTCAACCCGGGTGACGCCTCCAGGATCGTCACGGTCGGACAGTCCTCGCGCACACCCAAGCTCACCGAGGACGGCGTCCGGGTGAACCTGGCCTCCACCCCGCTGAAGATGATCGACCCGCACAGCGGCACGAAGGCCTGGTGGTCCAACCTGGACCAGGACTGGGCCAACCAGACCCTGACCCGCGAGGTCCCGGTGCCCGCCGGCTCCGACGTGCGGTTCTGGATGTGGAACAACTACGAGATCGAGCAGGACTGGGACTTCGGCTTCGTGGAGGTCTCGACCGACGGCGGCCAGACGTGGAGCCAGCTCAAGGTGCGCGACGAGGCCGGCAACGAGGTCACCACGCCCGACGGCTACCCGGACCCGAACAAGAACCTCAAGACGTTCGGCAACAAGAAGTACGGGCTCACCGGTGACACCGGCGGCCAGTGGCGGCACGACTACGTCGACCTGACGCCGTACGCCGGCCAGTCCGTCAAGCTGCGTCTGGCCTACAACACCGACGCCGCCTTCGAACCGCGCGGCTGGCACGCCGACGACTTCTCGCTCACCAACGGCGGCACCACCGTCTGGAGCGACGACGTCGAGAACGGCGACAACGGCTGGAAGGCCACCGGCGGCACCTTCACCAACACCAGCGGCCAGGGCTGGACCGTCAACAACGGCTCCCGCGAGATCGCCCGCTTCTACCTCGCCGAGTGGCGCAACTTCGACGGCTTCGACAAGGGCCTGCAGTACGCCTACGACACCAACTACTCCCGCGACGGGGCGTGGAAGGTGGAGAAGGTCAAGTACAACGCGCCCGGCCTGCTGGTCTGGTACCGCGACTCGACCTTCACCAACAACTCGGTGGTCAACAACCTGACCCTGCCGCCGAGCATCGGCTCCAAGGGCAGCCTGCTGGTCGTGGACTCGCACTACGACCCGCTGCGCCGCAACGGCACCGCCGCCCAGAAGGACCCGAGCAGGCACAAGAACCTGGAAGGCCGTACGCAGTCCTCCAACGCGGCCTTCTCCTTCAACAACACCTACCCGCTGAAGGAGTGCCTGGAGGCGCCGGACGAGCCGTTCAGCGAGTACTGCTCCACCATCCCCGCGCTCAAGGGCGTGCCGAACTTCACCGACGCGAAGACCTGGGTTCCGGGCTTCGAGCTGCAGAACGGCTCGCTCTACTACCGTGACTTCGACGCCTCCACGGTGGTGCCGAGCAAGGGCGACCAGCCGTACAGCACCCGCGTGGTGCACGTGGACGGCACCCCCGCCACCGAGCTGTACGGGACCGACCTCGGCGACGGCCACGTGGCCGGCACCGGCAACCCGGGCGACGAGGGCAAGGCGCTGGGCGTGCAGTTCAAGCTGATCAGCCCGCTGCCGGGCAACCTGGGCGCCATCGTCCAGGTCGTCCCGCCGAAGAAGTAGGGCGACGAGGGGCCGCCGCATCCCGGCGGCCCCTCGTTCCAGCACGGAACGGCGGATCCAGCGCCTACGATTGATGACCATGAGCGAACTGCGCACCAAGATCGAGCACACTGAGGCGATCCGGCGGGATCGCCGGGTGGCGGTGGTGGTGAACACTCGCTCACGCCGCGGCCGCCGCCACTACTTCGAGGTCATCGAGCAGCTGCACAACCTGGGGTTCGAGCCGCTGGCCGAGCTGTCGGTCTACAACCCCAAGCGGCTGCGCGACCTGCTCGACACCGCCCTCGCCACCGACCCCGACCTGCTGATCGTGGGCGGCGGCGACGGCACCCTCTCCTCGGCCGTGCGCCACGTCGCCCACCGCGACGTGGCGCTCGGTGTGTTGCCGCTCGGCACCACCAACAACTTCGCCAGGAGCCTCGGCCTGCCGCTCGACCTGGCCGGGGCCATCAGGGTGTTCTCCACCGGCAAGGTCGCCGACATCGACCTCGGCATGGCCGGCGACCGGCCCTTCGCCAACCTGGCCAGCTTCGGCGTCTCGGTCGAGGTGGCCGGCCGGGTCAAGCCGTGGCTCAAGCGCATCGTGGGCCGTCCGGCCTACCCGATGACCGCCCTCACCGTCCTGCCGGGGCACCGGCCCTTCCGGGCGTACATCACCGTCGAGGGGCGGCGGCACGAGCTGCTCACCCACCAGCTCAACATCGCCAACGGCCGCTTCCACGGCGGCTGGCAGGTGGCCAAGGACATCAGCATCGACAACGGCATGCTGGTGGCCTACCAGCTCGGCTCCGGCAAGAAGCTGCGCCTGCTCGGCGAGACGCTGCTGCGGGCGACCACCGGCCGCTGGCGCAGCCTGGCGGGCGGCCCGTTCGTGGTCGGCCGGGAGATGCTGCTGGAGACCGACCCGCCGATGGCCGCCGACGTCGACGGCGAGGTGCGCCTGCGCACCCCGATCACGCTGCGCGTGGTGCCCAACGGCGTGCGCGTGATGGTGCCCGACTCCTTCGAGGACAACTGACTCAGCCGCCGCCCAGCGACCGGTAGGCGGGGATGAGCGCGTCCGCCAGGCCGGCGGGCGGCGGGAAGACCCGCGGCAGCAGGTCGGGCGCGTCCGCGGCCGGGCGGCGTTCGGGGCGGTGCGCGGTGGCGCCGGGCGCGTAGAAGTCGGCCAGCCGGTCGGCGAACGGCACGTCGGCCACCTCCAGCGGATCGGGCGCGGGCGGGTCGTCGGCCAGCGAGCCGAGC
Organism: Nonomuraea sp. NPDC051191; assembly: GCF_044455665.1. Lineage (NCBI taxonomy): Bacteria > Bacillati > Actinomycetota > Actinomycetes > Streptosporangiales > Streptosporangiaceae > Nonomuraea > Nonomuraea sp. NPDC051191. The sequence continues at coordinate 448,699 of NZ_JBITEZ010000002.1, forward strand.
AGCTGCTCGCGGGTGCGCCCACGCCAGGCCAGCACCAGGAACGGGTCGTCGTCGAACGACTCGGCCAGCAGGTAGAGCACGGCCGACAGGTGCTTGCACGGGAACCCCCAGTCGGGGCACGAGCACTCCATGTCCAGGTCGCGCGGGAACAGGTCGACGCCCTGCGCGGCGAACAGCTCCTCGATCTCCACCGGCATCTCCCCGGCCAGCAGCCTGGCCCGGTGGACGGCCTGCGCCGCGACGGCCTCCTCCAGCCGCGCCCACACGTCCTCGCCGTAGGCGTCGATCCGCACCACGACGTCGTACGGCGCGGGCCGCGACCCCTGGACGGAGGCCCGTACCAGCCCTGCGGACAGGTCGATCGAGAGCACCTGGCCCTTGCGGGCGTAGGCGCGGCCCCGGCCGAGCCGGCCCTTGTCGCAGACGCGTTCCAGGATGTCCACGAAACGCCTGGACCACCAGGCCGAGCCGATGCTGCCGCGCCGCGAGCGGGCCCGCAGGCCGCCCTCGACCTCGACGGGCCCGCCGCCGTCGTACCAGTCGGGCCGGTCGGGCCGGTCGGGCCGGTTGGGCCGGTCGGGCCGGTTGGGCCGGTTGGGCCGGTTGGGCATGGTCAGGCCCCTCCCGTGAGGCGGAACACCTCGCGCAGCTCGTCGGTGGACAGGTCGGTCAGCCACTCCTCGCCGGTGCCGACCACCCGCTCGGCCAGGGCCTTCTTGCGCTCGATCATCTGGTCGACGCGCTCTTCGAGGGTGCCGACGCAGATGAGCTTGCGCACCTGGACGTTCCTGCGCTGGCCGATGCGGTAGGCGCGGTCGGTGGCCTGGTCCTCGACGGCCGGGTTCCACCAGCGGTCGACGTGGATCACGTGGCCGGCGGCCGTCAGGTTGAGCCCGACGCCGGCCGCCTTGAGCGACAGCAGGAACAACATCGGCTCGGGGTCGTGCTGGAACCGGTCGACCAGCCGGTCCCTGGTCTTCTTCGGCAGGCCGCCGTGCAGCCACAGGACCGGGCGGCCGAGCCGCTGGGCGAGGTAGGGCTGGAGCATGGTGCCGAACTCGGCGTACTGCGTGAACAGCAGCGCCTTCTCGCCCTCGGCCAGGATCTCCTCGGCCAGCTGCTCCAGCCGGGCCAGCTTGCCGGACCGGCCGGCCAGGCGGGAGCCGTCCTTGAGCAGGTGGGCCGGATGGTTGCAGACCTGCTTGAGCCGGGCCATGGCCGACAGCACCAGGCCACGCCGCTCGATGCCCTCGCTGTCGTCGATCCTGGCCAGCATGTCGTCGACGACGGCCTGGTAGAGCGTGGCCTGCTCGGGGGTGAGCGGGCACCACTCCTTGACCTCCATCTTCTCCGGCAGGTCGGAGATGACGGACCGGTCGGTCTTGAGACGGCGCAGGATGAACGGGCCGGTCGCCCGCTTCAGCGCCTCGGTGGCCTGCTCGTCCTGGTGGGCCTCGATGGGCTCCTGGAAGCGGGTGCGGAAGCGGGAACGCGGCCCGAGCAGGCCCGGATTGGCGAACTCCATGATCGACCAGAGCTCGGCGAGGTGGTTCTCGACCGGCGTGCCGGTCAGGGCCAGCCGGGTGCCGGTGGGGATCGACCGTACGGCGCGGGCCTGGAGGGTGCCGCTGTTCTTGATCGCCTGGGCCTCGTCGCACACCACCCGGCGCCACTCGTGCCCGCGCAGGGTCTCCAGGTCGCGGTGGGCGGTGCCGTACGTGGTGATCACCAGGTCGGCCCCGGCGATCCGGGCGGCGTCCCGGCCGGCGCCGTGGTGGACGTAGACCCGCAGCCCGGGGGCGAACCTGGCCGCCTCCCGCTGCCAGTTGCCCACCAGCGACATCGGGCAGACCAGCAGCGTGGGCGTGGCGGCCCGCTCGTGGACGAGCAGCGCCAGCGTGGTGACCGTCTTGCCCAGCCCCATGTCGTCGGCGAGCACCCCGCCGAGGCCCAGCTCCGACAGGAAGCTCAACCACGCCAGCCCGCGCTCCTGGTAGGGCCGCAGCACCGCGTCGAGGCCCGGCGGGGTCGCGAGCGGGACGAGCCGCCGCTCGGCCTGGCCGGACAGCAGGTCGCCGAGCACCCCGTCGGCGTCGACCTCCAGCAGCGGCAGCTCGTCGTCGCCCTGGACGATGTGACGCAGCAGGTCGGCCGCCGCCGCCTCGCCCGCGCGCACCCCCTCCACGGCCCGCAGCGCCGCCTTGAGCTGCCGGTCGTCCAGCTCCACCCATTGGCCGCGGACCCGGACCAGCGGCACCTTGAGCCTGGCCAGCTCGGCCAGCTCCGCCTCGCTGATCGTCTCCTCGCCCACGGCCAGGTCGACGCGGAAGTCGACCAGCTCGCGCAGCCCGAAGCCCTGGCTGACGGCCGCCGTCTGCGGTTTGGTCCTGGTGGTGAGCTTGAGCCCGAGCCGCGTACGGCCCGCCCAGCGCGGCAGCTGCACCCCGAACCCGGCTGCCTGGAGCAGCGGCGCGGCCTGACGCAGGAAGCCGAACGCGCCCGCCGTGTCGAGGGCCAGCTCGCTCGGCTCCGGGACGCGCAGGGCCCGGTCCAGCTCCGGGTAGAGCCGCACGGCCCGGCCGAGCCCGGCCAGCAGCTCGCGTTCCGGCCGGCCGGGCAGGCCCTTCTCGCCGCTCCAGACGCGGGCGGCGGGGACGTACAGACTGGGGTCGTCGGCGGCCTGCAACGCCAGCTCGACCCGCCAGTCGTCGCCCTCGGCCGGTTCGAGCAGGCGGAAGCACACGCGGGTGGCGCCCTCGGCCGCCGTGACGGCCGCCCGCCAGCGGTCCAGCTCCTCGCGCAGCGCGGGGTCGTCGGGGCAGGCCGGGTCGCCGGTCAGCGCGGCCAGCCACCGCTCCCGCGGCGTCCTCGGGCCGGCGACCAGGGGTGCGGCCAGGGGCGCGGCCACAGCCCGCCGGACGAGCGCGTCGGTGAACGCCTCCAGCGCCTGGAGCTGCACGACGGCGGCCGGGCGCTCGGCGGCCCAGGTGCGGCAGGCGGGCGGCATGGCGAGCGCCAGGTCGCGGAAGTAGGCGGCGTCGGCCCCGGTCGGCACGGGCCGCCACAGGGCCAGCGCGCCGCCGTCCTCGGGGCTCCCGGGAATGAGCTGGGGGACGACCCGGCCGCGGCGTACCAGGTCGCGGGCCAGGGCGGCGACGGCGGCCCAGTGGCGCACGGTGGCGGTGGCCTCGCCCGGATGCTCGTCCAGCGCCTGAAGGGCCTCGGCGGGCGGCAGGACCACCGCGGGCACCTCCCACGGCAGCAGCCGCGGCCGGACCACCTCCGTCAGCAGCCCGGTCTCCGGCGAGGGCAGCGGGCCCCTGGCCGACCCCGGCAGCAGCAGCTCCAGCACCCTGGACGGCGGCCCGCCCACCCCGAGCCCCGCCACGCCGGCGAGCTCACCCGGCGACGCGGCGAACGGATGGGGACGCGCGCCCGCCCCACGCGGCACGGCGGCGCCGGCACGACCGGGATCCTCACCCCAGAAGGCGAGCCCGTCACCCGCCCAAACCCCGTGTACCAGCACCTCGGCAGATTACCGCCGCCCGCCGGGCGGCCGATCCCGCGGCTTAGCCCAGCCGAACCCGAAGTTGTAGCATGAAGGTATGAATCCTCCCGGATCGTGGTGTGAGCGGCCCGAGCCGCAGGCTCCCTCGTGCGAGCTCCCCTCTCCGTGGAGCAGGCCGAGGCAGCCTGACAACTGGTGCGACGTGCCCAAGTCGCCGGTGGTGTCCGTCCTGGGGTTCCTGCTGAAGGCCGCCAAGAGGTAATAACCGGCGGTCAGCTGGGTAGTCGCCTTCCGCAGCGGAGGAGGCGACGTCGTGAACGATACCCACAAGCTGGTCAGTGATCTCTCCGACCAGGTCTCCAGGCTCGTCAAGGACGAACTGCGCCTGGCCAGGATGGAGCTGGCGGAGAAGGGCAAGCGCGCGGGCTTCGGCGCGGGGCTGTTCGGCGCGGCCGGGATGGCCGCGTTCTTCGGCGGTGCCGCGCTGGTGACCGCCGTCATCCTGCTCCTCGCCCTGGTCCTGCCCGCGTGGGCGGCCGCCGCGATCGTGGGGGCGGTCCTGCTCATCGCCGCCGCACTGCTCGGCCTGACCGGCAAGAACCAGGTGAAACAGGCCGGGCCGCCGGTCCCCGCGGAGACCATCGCGAGCGTCAGGGCCGATATCGACATGGTCAAGGAGAGGGCACGCCGATGAGCGAGACGGATCCCGGATACAGCGAACAGCACGCCGGTGACGTGGGCGCCCGCAGGGCGACCGTCGGCACGCCGACCGAGCGCGAGTCGATCAACGTGCCCCCGACGAGACCCGGGGCGGCGGAGAACGCCAGGCGCGCCGAGCTGGCCCGGCAGGAACACGAGACCTTCATCCCCGAGACCCCCGTGCCCGACGACCGGACCGAGGCGGTGGACAGCCGCGCGGTCGAGGAGGAGTCGTTGACCGGGGGACGCGGGGAGGACGAAGACGAAGACGAGGAGGACGACGACGTGCGAAAGAGCATCAAGGAGACCAGGAACGAACTGGGCGACACGGTGAGTGCGCTGGCCCACAAGGCCGACCTCAAGGGCCGGGCCGCCGAGGCGGCGGGCACGGCCAAGGGCAAGGTCGCCGAGGTGACCGGCGTGGCCAAGGGCAAGGCCGCGGAGGTGACCGGCGTGGCCAAGGGCAAGGCCGGCGAGGTCGCGGACAAGGTCCGCGAGGCCACCCCCCACCAGGTCAAGGACGCCGCCACGGGGGCGAGGAAGCGTCCCGTGCTGCTGATGGCCGCGGCGGCGGCGGTGACCGCCATCATCGTGCGGAGCCTCAGGAAGCGCAGCAGGACGAAGTAGGCGTGCGTTCCCCCGAAAGACCCGCTGAACTGCCGCGCAGGGCCTGGTGGAGCGTCCTCAGGAGGACCGTCGTCGAGTTCCGGAACGACGGGGTCCAGGATCTCGCGGCAGCGCTCACCTACTACGCCGTCCTGTCCATCTTCCCCGCGCTGATCGTGCTGGTTTCGGTGTTCGGGCTGCTCGGGCGGCGCGACACCGCCAGCCTGGTCGGCAACCTCGTGGTGCTGGCGCCCGACGAGGTGCGTTCCCTGATCGTGTCTGGCGTCCAGTCGGTCCAGCAGAACGCGGCCTCGGCCGGCCTGGTCGCGGTCATCGGCCTGCTGGTCGCGCTCTGGTCGGCGTCGGGCTACATCGGCGCCTTCATCCGGGCCGGCAACACCATCTACGACATCGACGAAGGACGCCCGTTCTGGAAGGTGACCCCGCTCCGGATCGGGCTCACCGTGCTGGCCACCGTCCTGCTGGCGCTCGGCGCGATCTCCGTCGCACTGACCGGCGACCTGGCCAGGACCGTCGGCAGGGCGCTCGGCCTGGGCAGCGCGCTGGTGACCGCCTGGGACATCGTGAAATGGCCGGTGCTCGCGCTCGTCGCGGCCGGGCTGATCATGGTGCTCTACTGGGCCGCGCCGAACGTGCGCCAGCCGGGCGTGCGCTGGATCAGCCCCGGCGGGCTGCTCGCCGTGGTGCTCTGGGTCGTCGTCTCCGGCGGCTTCGCCCTGTACGTGGCCAACTTCGGCTCCTACGGCAAGACCTACGGCACGCTGGCCAGTGTCGTGGTGTTCCTGATCTGGCTGTGGTTGTCGAACATGGCCCTGCTGCTGGGCGCCGAACTGGACGCCGAGCTGATCAGGGAACGCCGGATCGCCGAGGGGGAGCCCGCCGAGCGGGAGCCGTACGTGGAGCCCCGGGACCCGCCGAAGGCGGATAGCCTGCCGGAGTGAAGCGTGGGAGGTTCGTCGTCGCGATCGCCCTGTTGACGTCGGTGTCGACATCGGGCCTGGTGGCCGGCTGCGGCGACGGCTCGGCGGTCAGCGACTTCGGCACGGTGGTCAAGGGCGCCAAGGGCACCACCGTGCGCGCCGAGCTGCGCGCCGGGCAGCGGTTCTCGCTGGCAGTGCCGGACAACCCGTCGGTGGGCGACAACTGGCGGCTGGTGGCGGTGCCCGACGCCAAGGTGGCCTCCTACATCAGCGAGGAGCGCAAGAGCGCCGGCGAGGGCCCCGGCAGCGGCGGCACCGCCTACTTCGTCTTCAACACCAAGAGCCCGGGCAGCGCCCGGATCACGCTGCGCGACTGCTGGCGCTGCGGGCAGGGCTCGACGCCGCCCGACGAGGCGAGCAGGCGGCAGTCGGGCGAGGCGGTCTTCGAGATCACCGTGCGCTGAGCACGGCGCGGCACAGCACGTCGAGCGTGGTCGTCGTGACCACGTCGGCGTCGGTGTCGGCGCCCGCGGCCAGGCGGCGCTGGCCCTCGCCCAGGATGCTCCACCCCAGGTGGGCCACCAGGTCGGGATGCGGCTGCCCGGCCTCGGCGAGCAGGCCGCGCAGCGGCTCGATCATCGTCTCGTGCAGCTGGTCGAGCCGGTGCCGGCACTCGCCGGGCAGGTCGACCGAGGCCACCGCGCGCAGCAGCGCGTAGTCGGGGCTGGTCACGAACGCCAGCGACACGGTGCCGAAGGCGCGCACCCGCTCCTCCAGGCCGCCGTCGCGGGTGGCCGTGACGAGCCGTTCGGCCCACCGGGGGATCGCGTCCTCCACGAGCTGGGACAGGATGTCGGCGGTGGAGGAGAAGTAGCGGTAGACGCTGGAGCGGGCCAGCCCGACCCGCGCGCCCACGGCCGCGGGGGTGAGCCCGGCCGGGCCCTCGGCCACCAGGATCTCCATGGCGGCCGCCAGCAGGGCCGCGTGCTGGCTGGCCCGATGGTCGGCCACCGTCGCCGCGCTGATCCTCGGCACCGGGCTCACTCCTCCTCGCGTCGTCTCCTCCCAGTATCGGGCAGCAGGAACGTCGCCCCGACGCCGCCGAACAGCACGATGCCGGTCACGATCGTGACCCGGCGGGTGGCGTCCGCGCCCGCCGCGACCGCGGCGGCGTGGTCGGCGGGCTCCCTGATCGCCGCGATGGCCGCGCCGCCGCTCTCCCGTACGGCGTGCCCGAGGGCGGGCTTGTCCGGCAGGCGTTCGGCCATCGCCGCGTCCAGGCCGGTGACCAGGACGGCGCCCAGCACCGCGATGCCGACGGCGGCGCCCAGTTGGCGGATCGTGCTCTGGAGCCCGGAGGCCACCCCCGAGCGGCGGGCGGGGACGTCGGCGAGCATCACGTTCGGGAGCTGGGCCGAGGCGAAGCCGACGCCGACTCCGTACAGGACGAGCCAGGGGACCAGCGTCCACGGGCCGAGCGAGGGGGAGACGGCCAGGCCGATGGCGATCGCGCCGGCGGCCTCCAGCACGAGCCCCAGCCGCACGATCAGCCTGGGCGCCAGGTTGAGCCGGGGGACGACGCCGCCCGCCAGGAACGTGCCCCCGGCCAGCGAGGCGATGATCAGGCCTGTGGTGAACGGGGTGAACCCCATGGCCGCCTGGAGGAACAGCGGCAGCACCAGGATCAGGCCGAACTCGCCCAGCGTGATGATCATCGCGGCGGCGCCGCCGTACCTGAAGGAGGGGATGGAGAACAGGGACAGGTCCAGCACGACCGGGCGGCCGGCCCGCGCCCGCGCCCGCTCGACCAGCAGCAGCGCCACCAGCGCGAGCACCGCGAGCGCGAAGGCGAACGGGATCGGCGAGACGCCGCCGAGCGGCCAGGTCCATCCGAACAGGGTGGCCTCGCCGGTCGGCGTGAACCAGCCGTAGCGCTGGCCCTCGATCAGCCCGAACACCAGCGCGGCCGGGCCGATCACCGACAGCAGCACGCCGGGGACGTCCGAGCCGCCCGCCGCCGGGTCCTTCGACTCGGGCACCTTTGCCGCGCCGAGCAGCACGAGCAGGCCGATCGGCAGGTTCACCCAGAACGCCCACCGCCAGCCGAAGTCGGTCACCACCCAGCCGCCGAGCAGCGGGCCGAGCGCGGCCATGCCGCCGATGATCGAGCCCCAGACGGCGAAGGCGATCGTCCGGCGCGAGCCCGTGTAGAGGGAGTTGATGATCGCCAGCGTCATCGGGACGACCATGGACGCCCCCACTCCCTGGACGACCCGGGCGGCGATGAGCAGCGCGCCGGTCGGCGCGGAGGCGGCCAGCATGCTCGCGGCCAGGAACACCACCAGCCCGGCGGCGAACATCCGGCGCCTGCCGTGCACGTCGCCGGTCCGGCCGAGGGGGATGAGCAGGGCGGCGAAGGCCAGCGAGTAGATCGAGTTCACCCATTCGACGTCCGTGGCCGACAGCCCCAGATCGCCCATGATCGCGGGGACGGCGACGTTCACGATCGTCGCGTCGATGATGATCATCGACATCCCGACGCCGAGCACGAACAGCGGGAGCCAGCTCTGCCGGGTCCGCTCATTTAGCGACACCATGTCCCTAAACATAGCAACAAGCTGTCGCGAAACAAGGGGTAAGCTCCGGATCATGGACTTCATCCGGGTGCGTGCCTCGGCCGACGGCGCCGAGACGATCTCGTATTGGACCGGCGACGTCTACGGCTGGCAGGACGACGACGGCCCCCACCACCTGTTCGGCTTCGAGGGGCTGAATGTGGCGCGGGCGCGTCCGGCGGACGGCGGCTGGGAGTTGCTGACCAGGGAGGCGGCGCTCTACCTCGACCCGAGGACCAGGGAACCGCTCGACGTGTGGGACAACCCGCTCACCGGGCGGTCCGTGGAGGTGATGCACGTCTTCAACGACCCGGTCAACCAGCGGCTCGGGGCGTATCCGGTGCCGGTGACGCGGTTGGGGGAGCAGCTGGTCTTCAACGCCGATATCCGCCTTTCTTACCCTTCGCCGCTGCCTGTCGCGAAATATCCGGATAACTCGGCTCGGGACATGTACCGGGCGCTGGAGCTGTTCCAGTTCTTCGCCTCCGCCGCCGACGTCGAGTCCGGGATGCCCGACGTGCCGGCGGTCTTCTCCTGGTGCCGGGTCTCGCCCTGGCTGCCCTGGATGGCCATGGGGCAGCGTCCGGGCGGGCTGGTCTACCACTGCAGGGGTGCCAAGGTCACCGACGTGCCCCAGCGCCTGCGCGACCGCGTCGGCGAGCACTTCCTGCACGCCCCCACCGAGTGGACGGCGCCCAACATGACGAGCTGGACGGCCTTCGCCGATAAGGTCGGCCGGTGAGCACCGACCTGTTCTGCGAGATCGTCGCGGGTGAGCGTCCCGCGTACGTGGTGAGCGCCGACGAGGTGGCCGTCTCCTTCCTCGACACCCGGCCGGTCTTCAAGGGGCACGTGCTCGTCGTGCCCCGGGTCCACGTCGAGACGCTGGCCGACCTCGCCGACGTGGGGCCGTTCTTCGCGCGCGTCCAGGCCGTGGCCAGGGCCGTGGAGGAGGGGCTGGAGGCGGCCGGCACATTCGTGGCGATGAACAACCGGGTCAGCCAGAGCGTGCCCCACCTGCATGTGCACGTCGTGCCGCGCAACCGCAAGGACGGCCTGCGCGGCTTCTTCTGGCCGCGCACCACGTACGAGTCCGCGCAGGAGGCCGAGTCGTACGCGGCGGCCGTCGCCAAGGCGCTGACGGCGGCGGAATGAGCGCCGTGGGGAAGTGAGGGCAGGTGGGGGAGTGAGGGCCGCAGGCGGGGTCAGGGCCGGGAGGCGGGGGCGCTAGGCTCGGGGCGCGTGGAGTACCTGGTCGGCGTCGCCGTCGTGGCCGTGCTCGTGGGCGTGCCCGCGATCGTGCTCTGGCGCGTCATGCGGGGCCGTCGCGAGCTGGGCACGAGCCCGGCCGAGCGGGCCACGTTCGAGACCCTGCACACCGCCTCCATGGCCGGCCCGCCGCTGCGGGCCGGGCTGACCGCCGAGGGCGCCGAGCGCGCCTCCCGCCACCTGCGCGCGCTCCTCGGCTCGGCCGCGCTCGCGATCACGGACCGGGAGCGCCTGCTCGTCTACGACGGCGCCGGCGACCACCACGCCGCCCAGGCGTTCGAGCACGCCGCCGCCACCCTGGAGGACGGCCGTACCCAGGTGCTCACCATCGACTGCGAGCTGCTCGAATGCCCGATCCGGCACGCCGTCGTCGTGCCGCTCACCACCGACGACCGGCTCGTCGGCGCGCTGGCCGCCTACGGGCAGAACGCCTCGGCCGGGCTGGTCAGGGCCGCGCAGGAGGTGGCCGGCTGGGTGAACTCGCAGCTCGAACTGGCCGAGCTCGACCGCTCGCGCACGCTGCTCATGGAGGCCGAGGTCCGGGCCCTGCGCGCGCAGATCTCGCCGCACTTCATCTACAACTCGCTCACCACGATCGCCTCCTTCGTCCGTACGGACCCCGAACGCGCCCGCGAGCTGCTGCTGGAGTTCGCCGACTTCACCCGCTACTCCTTCCGGCGGCACGGCGAGTTCACCACGCTGGCCGAGGAGCTGCACTCGATCGAGCGCTACCTCACCCTTGAGCACGCCAGGTTCGGCGACCAGTTGCAGGTCACCCTGCGCATCGCGCCCGAGGTGCTGCCGGTCGCGGTGCCGTTCCTGTGCCTGCAGCCGCTCGTCGAGAACGCCGTACGGCACGGCCTGGAGAGCCGCAACGGCGTCGGCCGCATCACGATCATCGCCGAGGACGCCGGCGCCGAGTGCCGCATCAGCGTCGAGGACGACGGGCTCGGCATGGACCCCGAACGGCTGCGCCGCATCCTGGCCGGCGAGATCGCCCCCACCGGCGGCGTCGGCCTGGCCAACGTGGACGAACGGCTGCGCCAGGTCTACGGCGACGAGTACGGCCTGGTCGTCGAGACCGGACCGGGCGCGGGCACGAAGGTCAACGTGCGCCTGCCGAAGTACCACCCCGGCGTCTCGGCCCGCTGACCCGCCCCTCACACACACCTGCCCCCACCTGTGACCCTGCCGTGACGGCCTTGACGTTTGGTGCCGGTTTCATCACTGTCTAATGCATTCGAGGTGTGAGGAGTCACGTGTGACCGGGCTGCGCGTCCTGGCGGTGGACGACGAGCTACCCGCACTTGAGGACCTGTCCTACCTGCTCCGCGCCGACGCCCGCATCGGCGAGGTGATGACGGCGCGCGACGGGGCGGCCGCGCTGCGCCTGCTGGACCGGGGCATTGCCGAGGGCCGCCCGATCGACGCCGTCTTCCTCGACATCCGCATGCGCGGCCTGGACGGCGTCGTGCTCGGACGGCTGCTGTCGCAGTTCGCCAACCCGCCGCGGGTCGTGTTCGTCACCGCGTACGAGGAGCACGCGGTGGACGCCTTCGAGATCAAGGCCGAGGACTACCTGCTCAAACCCGTACGTCCGGAACGGCTGGCCGAGGCCATCAGGCGCGTGGCGGTCTCGGCCGACGTGCCCGCCGAGACCGGTGAGACCGACACGATCCCCGTCGAGCTGGGCGGTGTGACCAGGTTCGTCTCCAGCGCGGACGTCCTCTACGTGGAGGCCCAGGGCGACTACGCGCGGCTGCACACCGCGACCGGCAGCCACCTCGTCCGCATCCCGCTCGCCACGCTGGAGGAACGCTGGGCGCCGGCCGGGTTCGTCCGGGTGCACCGCAGTCATCTGGTCGCCGTCAGGCACATCGAGGAGCTGCACATCGACTCGGGCCGGTGCAGTGTCCGGGTGGGCGACACCGAGCTGCCGGTGAGCCGGCGGCACACCCGCGAGCTGCGCGACCTGCTGGTCCGCCGGGCCAGGAAGGGCAGGACGGAATGACCTCCGACCCCCGTCCGGGGCGCCCCGCCGGGGCGCCGCGCACCGACGCCGCCCGCCGCATGGACGCCTTCCGCCGGTCCGAGACGCCGCGCCGGGTCAGCGTCACCAGCCCGCGCGCCGCCGCCCGCCGCCCCCGCTACCCGGCCACCAGGGAGATCGACGAGCAGACCCGCCTCGGCGAGGTCTACATGCGCTCCCTGCTGCGCACCCAGTTCCGGCTCGCCCTGTTCGTCTGCACCGTGCTGGCCTGCGTGGTCGGCGGCCTGCCGCTGCTGTTCCTGCTCATCCCCGAGCTGCGCGAGGTGGACGTCCTCGGCGTCTCCCTGCCGTGGGCGGTGCTGGCCGGGCTCATCTACCCCGCCTTCGTCATCGGCGCCTGGCTGTACGTCCGCCAGGCCGAGCGCAACGAACGCCACTTCGCCGAGCTGGTGGAACGCCGGTGACCGGCGCTGAGGGCCCGTCGTGAGCCTCGCCGCGGTGGTCGTCGTGATGGCCGCGGCCGTGCTCATCGGCGCGTACGGCATCAGGTTCTCCCGCACCACCTCCGACTTCTACGTCGCCTCCCGGACCGTCAGCCCCCTGTGGAACGCCTCGGCCATCGGCGGCGAGTACCTGTCGGCGGCCTCCTTCCTCGGCGTCGCCGGGCTGATCCTGTCCTACGGCGTGGACATGTTGTGGCTGCCCGTCGGGTGGACCGGCGGCTACCTGGTGCTCCTGGTGCTGGTCTCGGCGCCGCTGAGGCGCTCGGGGGCGTACACGCTGCCCGACTTCGCCGAGGCCAGGCTGGAGTCGATGACCGTGCGCAGGACGGCCAGCGTGCTCGTCGTCCTGATCGGGTGGCTGTACCTGATGCCGCAGTTCCAGAGCGCCGGGCTGGTGCTGCGCACGATCACCGGCGCGCCGGTGTGGGCCGGCGGGCTGCTGGTCGCCGGCGTGGTGGCGGTGAACGTGCTGTCCGGCGGCATGCGGTCGATCACGTTCGTGCAGGCGTTCCAGTACTGGCTCAAGCTGACCGCGCTGGCCGTGCCGCTGGTGTTCCTGCTGCTGGCCTGGAAGGGCGACGGCGCGCCCGCCCTCAGCGTCCAGGACGCGGTCACCTGGCAGATGCCGCTGGCCGGGGCCAAGGAGTACGGGCTCTACTCGACGTACTCGCTGATCCTGGCCACGTTCCTCGGCACGATGGGCCTGCCGCACGTGCTCGTGCGCTTCTACACCAACCCCGACGGACGGGCCGCGCGCCGGACGACGCTGGTCGTGCTGACCCTGCTCGGCGCGTTCTACCTGCTGCCCGCCCTGTACGGCTGGCTCGGCCGCCTCTACGCCCCCGACCTCGTGCGTACCGACGCCGTCGTGCTCACGCTGCCCAGCCGCATGATCGGCGGCACGCTCGGCGACCTGCTGACCGCGCTGGTGACGGCGGGGGCGTTCGCGGCCTTCCTGTCCACCTCGTCCGGGCTGACCGTGTCCGTCGCCGGGGTGATCGCGCAAGACCTGCTGAAGGGCGGGGTGCGCTCGTTCAGGATCGCCACGCTCATGGCGGTCGCGGTGCCGCTGGCGCTGGCGCTCTGGGCGCGGGCGCTGCCGGTCGCGGACGTCGTGGGGCTGGCGTTCGCGGTGGCCGCCTCGTCGTTCTGCCCGCTGCTGGTGCTGGGCATCTGGTGGCGGCGGCTCACCACGACCGGGGCGCTGGCGGGGCTGTTCGTGGGGGGCGGGCTGGCGTGCGCGGCCGTGCTCGTCACGATCACCGGCGGGCCGTACGAGGGGCTGCCGGGGGCGCTGCTGGCCCAGCCGGCGGCATGGACGGTGCCGATCGCGTTCACGGTGATGGTGTCGGTGTCGTTCCTGACGCCGCACCGCGTACCGCCGGGGGTGGCCCGCACGATGGTCCGCCTCCACACCCCGGAGAACCTGGACCTGGACCGCGGCGACTGGCGCCCCCGCTCCCCCTGACCCATGGGGGACGGCCTTCCGAGCCTCCCCGGGGCTCTGGGACGCGAGCCGGTGCGCCTCCTCGGCTCACGACCAGCCTGCGGCGACGCCTCCCAACCGCTCCGACGCCACCCTGTTCCCACTCGCACCCTCGTTCTCCGCCACGGTCCCAGCCCCGCTTCCGGCCCCGGCCTTGGTGGCGGATTCGGTTGCGCGGTCGTGTCCGGCCGGGGCCTCGCGGGTGCTTCGCGCGTGCCGAGGAAGCCGGGCCTGGTCGTGGGGCCGGCCGCTCTGTGGCGGCGGGTCCAGGCCGGGGCGGTACAGGGCGGGGCCGGGTGGGGTCGGGGCGCGGCCGGGGCGTGGTTGGGCCGAGCCTTGCGGTGTCCGGTCGTGATGGGGTGGTGCGTGTGGGGGAGGGCCGGGTTGGGCCGGTATCCGGTGGGCGAGGCTCGGGTGGGGCGGCTCAGGCGGTGGAGGGTCCAGGCCCGGACGCGGGCCGACGTCGGTGGGCGGGGTCTTGGAGCGACCGGGGCCCGGGTCCTGGGCGGAGGGCTGAGGTCGGCGGGAGAGGCCGTCCGTGGGAGACGGCCGGGCGATCCGGCCAGGACGCTGAGCGCGCGTGCCGTACTGCGTGGTGCCGGCAGGTTCGTGCGGGGTGGTGTCGGAGGGGTCGTCCGGGGTGGTTCCCTCGTCGGGGGCGAAGTACGGTCTCGTGGGAGGCGTCGGGCGGGGGACGTCGCCGTGCCGGGTGGCCTGTTCGGTCATGGGTCTGGCGTCCGTGCCCGCGTGGGTTTCGACGTCGAGCACCTCGTGCCCGGGGACGGTGTGCAGGGGCTCCTCGACCGGGGGCGGGTGGTGGACGGTCCGGCCGGTGGCCGCTCCCAGGTCGCCCGCGTGCTTGCGGCCCGGTCGCCAGGAGGGGGCGCCGCCTCTCGGCCAGTCCCGCAGCGTCCCGGTCTCGCGTGCCCGGTCGACGCCCGTCCCGGGCTCTCGTGCCCGGCCCATGGCCGCTCCGGCTTCATGGGCCGCCGACGCAGGCGTTCCCGGGGCGGACGTGCCCGCGGTGCGCAGGGCGTGGCGGGGCAGGGAAGCGGGGAGATGGTCCAGGAAGTGGGGGTCGGCGTCCAGGAGGCGGTCGATGAGGTGGGCCACGTCGTCCAGCCGTATCCGGAGCGTCGCTCGCGCCCGGGTGCCGCCGAGCCGCGCGTGCAGGTCCTCGCCCTCGACGTCGAGCTCCTCCACCCGGACCTCGGAGATCTCCAGGCGGACGTCGGGAGCGCCCGGCCCCGTCGAGGTGTCGCGCACCCGCGGCAGCCGCCCGTCGGGGCTCGGGCAGGCGGGCGCGGAGGCGTCGGAGCCGAGCGCCCGCTCCTCGGGCGTACGGTCATCGCGGTGCGGGCTGCTCTCGGACATGACCTGCGATTACCCCTCGCGTATCCCCTCAGGCCCCGACATGTGGGGACTTGGGGGAGGTTTGACCAGAAGGTCAGGGAGGCGGGAGCTCCCCGGACCCCCGGGCGACCAGCTCGACGGGCACCCTGATCCGGCGCGGCTCGCGTACGGGATCCAGCAGCAGCTCCACCGCCCCGCGCGCCAGGCGGCCGATGTCGTAACGCACCACCGTCACGCCGGGGCTGAACAGGTCCGCCAGCGCGAAGTCGTCGAACCCCACGTACGCCGGCCGCTCGGAACGCCCCCGCAACGCCTGCAGGACGCCGATCGCCGCCCGGTTGTTCGTCGCGAAGAACGCCGTCGGCGGGTCGGGCAGGCCAAGCAGCCGCCCCACCTCGTACGACACCCGCCCCGGATCGAACACCCCCCGCACCACCAGCGCCTCGTCGGCCGCCACCCCCGCCGCGCCGAGCGCCGCCCGGTAGCCGCGGGCCCGGTCGTGCACCGAGCTCAGCCCGTCGTCGTCGGAGATCAGCGCGATGCGGTGGTGCCCGTGGGCGAGCAGGTGCGCGGTCGCGGTCCGGCCGCCGCGCTCGTCGTCCAGCATGACGACGTCGGCGTGGTCGAGGCCGTGCGGGACGCGGTCGACGAAGACCGTGCGCGGGCCGCCGTGCTCGGCCAGCCACGCGTGGTCGGCCGGCGACGGCACGACGATCAGCGCGTCCACGCCCCGCGCGTGCATCGACTCGATCAGCATGCGCTCCTTGTCCGGCCGCTCCTCGTACGAACCGAACACCACCAGCGCCTCCTGCTCGGCCGCCGCGGCCTCCACCGCGGCGGCGAGACGGGCGTAGAACTCGTTGGAGATGTTCTCCATGACCAGGCCGAGCGTCAGCATGGTCGCGCCGCGGGCCAGCCGGGCGGCGGCCTCGTTGCGGCGGAAGCCGAGCGCGCTGATCGCGTCGTGCACGCGCTGCTGGAGCGACGCCCGGACGTGCGGCTCCTGGTTGACCACGCGGGACACGGTCTTCAGGCTGACGCCCGCGTGCCGGGCGACGTCCGCCATGGTGGGTTTCCGGTTTGTCATAGTCTCCCCCCATGGAGGATGAATGGATCTGCGGCCGGATGGGCGAGGACGAGCCGTGGACGCTGGGCGCGGTGAACCCGCCGGTGTTCGAGAACTCGTTGTTCACCTTCGCCACGGCGGCCGAACTGGGAGCCGCGATCCGCGACGAGGACGAGCGGTACGTCTACGGCCGCGGCACCAACCCGACCGTCGACGTGGCGCAGCGCAAGCTGGCCGCGCTGGAACGCGGTGAGCGGGCCAAGTGCTTCGGCTCGGGGATGGGCGCCATCTCGGCGACGATCTCCTCGCTGGTCTCCGCCGGTGACCATGTGCTGGTGCTCGGCGCGGTGTACGGGCCGACCACGCAGTTCCTGCGCTACCTGGAGAAGTTCGGTGTCACGCATACGCACGTCGACGACCTCGCGGGATGTGACAGCGCTATCAGGGCGAGCACGCGCCTACTCTACTTCGAGTCGCCCTCCTACATGGCGTACGAGATCGTGGACATCGCGGGGGTGGCCGACTGGGCGCGCGGGCGCGGGCTCGTCACCGTCATGGACAACACCTGGTCCACACCCCTGTTCCAGAAGCCGCTGACGCTCGGCGTGGACCTGGTCGTGCACTCGCTGTCGAAGTACGTCGGCGGGCACAGCGACCTGGTCGGCGGCGTGGTGGTCGGGCCGTCCCGGCTGATCCGGCCGCTGGCGCTGACGGAGTACCAGCTCTACGGCGCGGCCATGTCGCCGCACGACGCGGCCAAGGTGATCAAGGGGCTGCGCACGCTGCCCGTCCGGATGGCCGCCCACCAGGAGCGGGGGCTCGCGGTGGCGGCGTTCCTGGAGGGGCATCCGGCCGTCCGCGCGGTGAACCATCCGGGGCTGCCCTCCCATCCCGGCCACGCGATCGCGTCGCGCCAGATGTCCGGCTTCTCCAGCCTGTTCAGCATCGAACTCGCCACCGACGATCGCCAACAGGCCGCACTTTTCCTCGATAAATTGCGACATTTCAGGATTGGTGTTTCCTGGGGTGGCTTCGAGAGCCTGGTCAACGCGCCCGCCCTCACCATCGAGGAGAGCGTACGGGCCACCATGGGCATCCCCGTCGGCCTGGCCCGCCTGTCGATCGGCCTGGAGCCCGCCCAGACCCTGATCGAGGACCTGGCCCAGGCCCTGGACGCCCTGCCCGGCAACGCGGGCCCGATATCGGGGTGAACGGAATACCCGACCGCTCATCGCGCTGAACAGACCTTTCACCGCAGGCCATCCCCAACTAATCGCGGTACGCGAGCGGCTCGCCGAACAGCGCCCCCGCGGCTCTCCACGACGGGTAGGTTGCGCTCTTACGTTGGGCGTGATCCGCATCACAGTGGAGGTCTCGTGACGACCAGAGAACATGACGCGTCTGTCTATGAACAGGTACAGGAGAGCACTGAGTTCCAGGAGTTGAAACGGCGTTTCCGCCGCTGGACCTTCCCCATGACGGTGGCCTTCCTGCTGTGGTACCTGCTGTACGTGGTGCTGTCCGGCTGGGCCCGTGACTTCATGGGCATCAAGTTGCTCGGCGACATCAACGTCGGGCTGGTCTTCGGGTTGTTGCAGTTCGTCTCGACGTTCCTCATCGCGTGGGCGTACGCGCGGCACGCCGAGAGGAAGCTCGACCCGATCGCCGACAAGCTCCGCCACGAGGTCGAGGAGAAGACGCAGTGAGCTCTACGACGCTGGGGATGATCCTCTTCCTCACCTTCGTCGCCGGCACCCTGGCCATCACGTTCTGGGCCAGCCGCCAGACCAAGACGGCCGCCGACTACTACGCCGGCGGCCGGTCCTTCAGCGGCGTCCAGAACGGCCTGGCGATCGGCGGCGACTACATGTCGGCCGCCTCCTTCCTCGGCATCGCCGGCATCATCGCCGTCTCCGGCTACGACGGGTTCCTCTACTCCATCGGCTTCCTGGTCGCCTGGCTGGTGGCGCTGCTGCTGGTGGCCGAGCTGATGCGGAACTCCGGCAAGTTCACCATGGCCGACGTGCTGGCCTTCCGGATGAGCCCGCGTCCGGTGCGCACGGCGGCGGGCGTGTCCACGATCGTGGTCAGCATCTTCTACCTGCTGGCCCAGATGGTCGGCGCGGGCGCGCTGGTCGGCCTGCTGCTCGGCATCACCAGCGAGGCCGGCAAGGTCTGGACGATCATCGGCGTGGGCGCCCTGATGATCGTCTACGTGGTCTTCGGCGGCATGAAGGGCACGACCTGGGTCCAGATCGTCAAGGCCGTGCTGCTGATGACCGGCGCCGCGCTGGTGACGCTGATGGTGCTGGGCAAGTACGGCTTCAACCTCTCGTCCCTGCTCGGCGAGGCCGCCGCCACCAGCGGCCCGAAGGCCAACCCGGGCAACTTCCTCATCCCGGGCCTGAAGT
Organism: Nonomuraea sp. NPDC051191; assembly: GCF_044455665.1. NCBI lineage: Bacteria > Bacillati > Actinomycetota > Actinomycetes > Streptosporangiales > Streptosporangiaceae > Nonomuraea > Nonomuraea sp. NPDC051191. Next base: position 467,146 of record NZ_JBITEZ010000002.1, read on the forward strand.
ACGGCACCGAAGCCCAGGGCCTGGCGGGCAAGATCGACCTGATCAGCCTCGGCCTCGCGCTGGTGCTCGGCACGGCTGGCCTGCCGCACATCCTCATCCGCTTCTACACCGTCCCGACCGCCAAGGACGCCCGCAAGTCTGTCCTGTGGGGCATCGGCATCATCGGCGTGTTCTACCTGCTGACGCTGGTGCTCGGCTTCGGCGCGGCGGCGATCGTCGGCAAGACCGACATCCTCAAGGCCGACAAGGCGGCCAACACCGCCGCCCCGCTGCTCGCCGAACGGATCGGCGCGCAGATGTTCGGCGACGTCGGCGGCACGATCCTGCTCGCGCTCATCGGCGCCGTCGCCTTCGCCACGATCCTGGCCGTCGTCGCGGGCCTGACCCTGGCCTCCTCCTCCAGCTTCGCCCACGACCTGTACGCGCACGTCTTCAAGCGCGGCGGCGCCAGCGAGCGGCAGGAGGTCGTCGTGGCCCGCGTCTCGGCCCTGGTCATCGGCGCCATCGCGATCGGCCTCGGCATCCTGGCCCAGGGCCAGAACGTGGCGTTCCTGGTCGCCCTGGCCTTCGCCATCGCGGCCTCGGGCAACCTGCCGGCGATCCTCTACAGCCTGTTCTGGAAGCGGTTCAACACGGCGGGCGCGGTCGCGGCCATCTACGGCGGCCTCGGCTCGGCGCTGATCCTGGTGATCTTCTCGCCGGTGGTCTCGGCCCCGCCGCCGCCCGCGGGCGGCGCGGTGACCGCGCTGATCCACGGCGTGGACTTCCACTGGTTCCCGCTGAGCAACCCGGGCATCGTCTCGATCCCGCTCGGCTTCCTGTTCGGCTGGCTGGGGACGATCCTCAGCAAGGAGTACAACGCCGCCAAGTACGCCGAGATCGAGGTGCGCTCGCTGACCGGCGTGGGCGCCGAGAAGGCCACCGAGCACTGACCCAGCCCCCCGCGTGAACGGGGCCCGGCCTGTCACCGGCCGGGCCCCGTTCACGTACGTACGGCAGGGGGAGGCGCGCGGCGAACGAACAAGCATAATCTGGACGCCTCCGAGCGTATGGAGGTTGAGATGGACGCCATTCGGCCTTCAGGCAAACCCTCCGGCGGCGCCTCCGACCAGCCACCCGACCGGCTGTGCGAGGACCGGTCCGCCATGGACGCCGTGCTCGGCGCGGGCGGGGCCATGGGGGCGCTCATGCGCAGCCATCCCTGGGAGCGCACCCCGCTGGGCCCGCCGGAGAGCTGGCCGCAGAGCTTGACCGGCCCGGTCGGCATCTGCCTGTCCTCCCGCTTCCCAATGATCATCTTCTGGGGCCCCAAGCTGGCGCAGCTCTACAACGACGCCTACGTCCCGATCCTCGGCGGCAAGCATCCCGGCTCGCTCGGCCAGCCCGCCGACGAGTGCTGGCGGGAGATCTGGGACGTCGTCGGCCCGATGCTCCACCAGGTGCTCGACCGGGGACAGGCGACGTACTCCGACGACCTGCACCTCGTGCTGCGGCGCAGCGGGTACGCCGAGGAGTGCTGCTTCACCTTCTCCTTCAGCCCGATCCGCGACGAGTCCGGCGGCGTGGGCGGGGTGTTCTGCGCCGTCACCGAGACCACCGGCCGGGTGGTGGGCGAACGCAGGCTGGCCGTGCTGAGCGACCTCGGCGAGCGGACCATGACCGCCACCTCCGCCGCCGAGGCCTGCGCGCAGGCGGCCGCCGTCTTCGCCCGGCACCGCGACGACGTGCCGTTCGCGCTGCTCTACCTGCTGGACGCCGACGGCCGCACCGCCCGCCTGGCCGCCGCCGCGGGCCTGGAACCCGGCGGCGCGCTGAGCCCGGCCACCCTCCTCCTGGACGAGGAGGAGAGCACCTGCTGGCCGCTGCGCGAGGCCGCCGAGAAGGGCCGCGTCGTGACGTCCTGCCCGCCCGACCAGGCGCTCGCCCGGCTGGCCAGGCCAGGGTTCGACCCGCCGGACACCGCCCTGGTCCTGCCGCTGGAGCAGGCGGGAGCCGATCACCCGGCCGGGTTCCTGGTGGCCGGCGTCAACAGCGCCCGCCCGCTCGACGCCGACTGCCACACCTTCCTGGGCCTGGCCGCCAACCACATCTCGGCGGCCCTGGCCAACGCCACCGCGTTCGAGGCCGAGCACCGCCGCGCCGAGCAACTGGCCGAGCTGGACCGGGCCAAGACCATGTTCTTCGCCAACCTCAGCCACGAGTTCCGCACGCCGCTCACGCTCATGCTCGGCCCGGCCGAGGACCTGCTCGGCTCGGTGCTGCGCGAGGCCGACCGGGAGCGGGTCCGTACCGTGCACGCCAACGCGCTGCGGCTGCTCAAGCTGGTCAACACGCTGCTGGAGTTCTCCAGGGGCGAGGAGGGCGCGCTGCCCGCCGAGCCCCGGCCGGTGGAGCTCGGCGCGCTCACCGCCGAGGTGGCCAGCCTGTTCCAGGCGGCGGTCGAGCGCGGCGGGCTGAGCCTCGTCGTGGACTGCCCGCCGCTGCCCAGGCCGGTCCTCGTCGATCCCGACCTGTGGGAGAAGGTCGTGCTCAACCTGCTGTCCAACGCGTTCAAGTTCACCCTGCGCGGGGAGATCAGGGTCCGCGTGGACGTGGCGGGCGACCGGGCCAGGGTCACCGTCGGCGACACCGGCGTCGGAATCCCGGCCGCCGAGCTGCCCCGGCTGTTCGAACGGTTCCGCCGCGTCGCCGGCACGCGGGCCAGGAGCGGCGAGGGCAGCGGCATCGGGCTGGCGCTGACGCGGGAGCTGGTGGAGCGGCACGGAGGCGTCATCGAGGTGGAGAGCGTGCTGGGGGAGGGGAGCACGTTCACGGTCCTGCTGCCGTTCGCACCCGACGGGCAGGCGTCCGGGACGGCCGCCGGGAGCGGGGCCCACGCGGCCGCCTTCGTGCAGGAGGCGCTCGGCTGGGTCCCGAACGACCCCGCCGCCGCGGAACGGGCGCCCGAGGTGCTGGTCGTCGACGACAACGCCGACATGCGGGCGCATCTCGTCCGCCTGCTGTCCCCGCACTGGCGGGTCGCCGCCGTCGCCGACGGCGAGGCCGCCCTGCGGGCTGTCGCGCAGGCGCCGCCCGAGCTGGTGCTCACCGACGTCATGATGCCCGGCCTCGACGGGTACGGCCTGCTGCGCGCCCTGCGCGCGGACGAACGCACCCGCACCATCCCCGTGATCATGGTCTCCGCGCGGGCCGGCCAGGAGGCCACCGTCGAGGGCCTGGAGTCGGGCGCGGACGACTACCTGATCAAGCCGTTCACGGCCGCCGAGCTGGTCGCCAGGGTGGGCACCCACCTGCGTGCCCTGCGTCGGCGCGTCGAGGCGACCCGGCGCATCCGGGCCCTGGCCGAGCTGGGCGAACGCCTGCACGCCAGCCTCGACCCGGACGAGATCGCCGGCGTGCTGTGCGAGCACCTGGTGCCCGAGTACGCGGCCGGCTGCGCGGTCTGGCTCGTCCCGGACGACGCGGACGCTCCCGGCGGCCCGCCACCGCCCCCGCGCCGCCAGGCCGTCCGCACCACCCCCGACCTCCCCGCCCCCGCCCGCACCCTCCTCCGCACCCCGCCCGCATCCGGCCCGGCCCGCGCCCTGCTGCACGGTCCACCCCCGCCCGACCCCGCCGGGCTGCTCGTGTTACCCCTGCGGGGACGGCGTGGGAGCGTCGGCGTGGTCACCCTCGCCCAGCCCGCCGCCGCGACCGCCGACCCGCAGGCCCGCGCCTTCCTGACCGCGCTGGCCGACCGCGCCGCCCTCGCCTTCGACAACGCCGCCGCCTACGCCCGCGAGCACCGCACCGCCCTCAGCCTCCAGCGCTCGCTGCTCCCGGCCCGGCTGCCCGACCTCGACGGCCTGCGCCTGGCCGCCCGCTACGAGCCCGGCACCTCAGGACGGCTCGTCGGCGGCGACTGGTACGACGTCATCGCCATGCCCGGCGGCCGCGTGGCCCTGGTGATCGGCGACGTGGTCGGCAAGGGCGTGGAGGCCGCCGCGCTCATGGGCAGGCTGCGCGCCGCCGTCCACGCCTACGCACTCGAAGGCGTGCGCCCCGCCCGCCTGCTCGAACGCCTCAACGTGTTCGTCACCCAGGGCGGCCTCCGCTACTTCACCACCATGCTCTTCGCCGTCTACGACCCGGCCGAGCGCCGCCTGGAGATCGCGAACGCCGGTCACGTCCCGCCGATGCTGGTGCCGTCCACGGGGGCGGTACGCCTGCTGGAGGCGCACCACGGCCAGGCGCTCGGCGTGGACCCCGGGTTCGCCTACGGCGGGCAGACGTTCGTCCTGCCCAGGGGCTCGACCCTGCTGCTGTACACCGACGGCCTGGTCGAGACCCGCGACGAGCCGCTGACCCGGCGGCTGGACGACCTGCGCGCCGCCCTGGCCGGCGGACCCGGCGACGCCGAGTCGGTCTGCGACCGCGCCCTGCGGGTGATGACCGAGCACGGCGCCCGCGACGACGTCGCCCTGCTCGCCCTGCAGATCCCCTGACCCGGGCCTCAGCCCCGCCGGTCGTCCACCTCGACGGCCAGGTGGGGCCAGGCCAGGTCGGCGGCGGTCAGCGCGCCGAGCGGAGGCAGGCCCTCCTGCGGGAGGAACCGGACGACGGTCCCGGTCGTGCCGTCGTCGGCGACGGGTTCGAGGCCGGTCACCGGCACGCCGTGCTCGTAGCGGCCGCTCCAGGAGCCGTCGAGGCGGCGGTTGGTGTGGACCAGCCACGCGCTGAGCGCCGCGACGACGGACATGCCCCGGCGCGGGCGGCCGTCGGGCAGCGCCGGGGCCTCGGGGTGGTCGAAGAAGCGCAGGTCCTTCGTCGCCATGACCGGCTTGCGCACCGGACGTCCGTGCTCGTCGAGGCGGGTGTCGGTGCCCCGGCCGTCGTCGGCGACCTCGACGGACCCGTCCGGGCGCAGGACGACGACGCAGCGCCCGCCGCCACGGGACTCCGCCTCGTCGGCCGCGTACGCGAGGACCTCCAGCACCAGGTGCCGGACGCCGCCGGGGGCGAACACGCCGGGACGGGCGCGGACGTGGGCGAGATGCTCGACGTCGACCGTGCCCGTCCAGTCGTGCGTCGTGTTGCGCCAGGAGGCTCTCATGGGCCCATCGTCCCAGGCCCGGCAGGTGAGCCGACCGGCGCGGCCACCGGTCGGCTCGGGATCTGGGCGGCTCAGCTCCCGACGGGCTCCGCGCGCAGCCGCGCCGAGTGCTTGACCAGGGTGATCAGCACCTCCCGGCTGGAGTCCCGCTTCCGCGCGTCGCACATCACGATCGGGATCGACGGGTTGAGCTGCAGCGCCAGCCGCACCTCGTCCAGCTCGAACGTCGGCGCCCCCTCGAAGCAGTTCACCGCCACCACGAACGGCGTCCCGCGCCGCTCGAAGTAGTCGACCGAGGGGAAGCAGTCGGCCAGGCGGCGGGTGTCGGCCAGGATGACGGCCCCCAGGGAGCCCTCGGCCAGCTCGTCCCACACGAACCAGAAGCGTTCCTGCCCCGGGGTGCCGAACAGGTACAGGACGTAGTCGGTGCCCAGGGTGATGCGTCCGAAGTCCATGGCCACCGTGGTGGTGCGCTTGGCCTCCACGGAGGTGAGGTCGTCGACGCCCACGCTTCGGTCGGTCAGCACCTCCTCGGTGCGCAACGGCCTGGTCTCGGACACGGCGCCGACCATCGTCGTCTTGCCCGCGCCGAATCCTCCGGCGATCAGGATCTTGATCGCCGTCGGGAGGCGCGGGCGCTCAGAGCGAGCGAAGACCATCGAGCACCGCCCTGTACATCTTCATGTCATGCATGTCCACCTCGGATTGCGGTTCCTGGGCAGAGACGAGTTCACGGTCGAACAGGTCGCCTAGCAGCACGCGGATCGTGCCGGCCGGGAGGTTCAGGTGCGCGGCTATCTCGGCGACCGACTTGGGTTCGCGGCAGAGCTGGAGGATGCGCAGGTGCTCGGGGTCCAGCCCGGCGTCGGGGCCCGGCGGCGGACCCACCGCCAGCGCCATGGAGATGAGGTCGAACTTGCCGTGCGCGGGCTGGGTCCGCCCGCGCGTGACGACGTAGGGCCGGATGATCTCCGGATCTATCCAGTGCTCGTCCGTGGACTCCTCCGTGGTGCTCACCGGTCGCTCCTGGCCACGGCCTCGGCGTTGCGCGCGCCGGAGGTCAGGTACTGGCCGACCCGCGCCACCAGCATCGCCATCTCGTACGCCACCAGCCCGATGTCGGCGTTCTGGGCGCAGAGCACGGCCAGGCAGGCGCGCTCGCCGGCGGTGGTCACGATCAGGAACTGCGACTTCCACTCCACGACCGTCTGCCGCACCGGACCGGCGGAGATGTGGTCCGCGACGCCCTTGGCCAGGCTCTGCAGGCCGGAGGCGACGGCCGACAGGTGCTCGCCGTCGGTGCGTTGCAGACCGGCGGACGAGGCCATGAGCAGGCCGTCGGAGGACAGCACGATGGCGTGCTCGGCCTCCTTGATCCGGCCGATCAGGTCGTCGAGCAGCCAGTTGAGGTCGGTGCCCGCGGTGGGCGTCATGTCGGGCCTCCCGTCGGGAGCCGGGCCGCGGCGGTCATGCCTCGCCCCCCGGCTGCTCTTCCATCAGCCTGGCCGCCTCGGTGCGGCCAAGACGGGTGCCTGACTGCAGGGATCCCATCATGGCGCGGATCTCCTCGGGCGAGCGCTCGTCATCGTCCTCCTCGAAATCGGGCTGCGTCGGCGTGTCGTCACGCAGCGCTGGCGCCAGGTTGGCCTGGGGGACTCGGAAGGGCAGGCCGGACGGCGTGAACTCGGCCACAGGCTGCTGCTCCGGTTCCGCGGGCGGTTCTGGTTCAGGTGAAGGCGAGGGTGCTGGTACTGGTGCTGGGAAGGGATCTGCCACTGCATGGATCTGGGTGGGGAAGGCGATGGGGGCGGGGGCGGGACGCGGCGGGGTCAGGGTGCGGACGTTCTCGGCGGGCCGCGCGACCGTCGCCAGCGTGGTCCCGGTGCTCGTACGGCGGGGCAGGCTCGGCCGGTCGTCGCCCTCCGGGTGCCGCGGCGCCGGGTCGAGCTCGACCAGCTCCTGCGGCAGCAGCACCACGACCGTGGTCCCCCCGTACGGGGAGGACTTCAGCACGACCTGGATGTCGTGCCGCCGGGCGAGCTGGCTGACCACGTAGAGGCCCAGCCGGGCGGTGCCGGAGATGCGGAACTCGGGCGGGTCGGCGATGCGCTCGTTGGCGGCGTCGAGGTCCTCGGGCTTCATGCCGAGCCCGCGGTCCTCGATCTCGATGACGTACCCGTTGGCCACGAGCTGCCCGCTGACCTGCACGTTCGTGTACGGCGGCGAGAACGACACGGCGTTCTCGATCAGCTCGGCCAGCAGGTGGATGACGTCGCCGACGGCCCGGCCGACGAGCACGACCTCGCCCATCGGCATGAGCGTGACCCGGGTGTAGTCCTCGACCTCGGCCAGCGCGCCGCGCACCACGTCCACCATGGGGACGGCCCGCCGCCACGTACGGGCGGGCGACGAACCGGACAGGACGATCAGGTTCTCGGCGTTGCGCCGCATCCGGATGGCCAGGTGGTCGAGGCGGAAGAGCTCCTTCAGCTCCTCCGGGTCGGTCTCCCGGCGCTCCATCACGTCCAGGACGGTGAGCTGCCGGTGCACCAGGCCCTGGGTGCGGCGGGCCAGGCTGAGCAGGATGTCGCGGATGCTGCGGCGCAGCTCGGCCTGCTCGGCCGCGACGGTGATGGCCGTGTGCTGCATGGTGTTGAACGCCTGGCCCACCTGGCCGATCTCGTCGTCGCCGAACTCCAGCGCGGGCGCCTCCTTGGCGACGTCCACCTCCTCGCCGTGGCCGATGCGCTCGACGATGCCGGGCAGGCGCTCGTCGGACAGCTCGTGCGCGGCGTCGCGCAGCTTCTGGAGCTGGGCGAACAGGGCGCGGGCGGTGGTGATGGACAGGATGATCGAGGCGACGACGGCCACCAGCCCGAGACCGGCGGCCAGCACCAGCCGGACGATGACGCCGGCCGCGACGGGCACGACCCGGTCCACCAGGCGGTCGCCGGCGGCCAGCACCAGGGCGCTGAAGTCGGCCAGCGCGCGGTCGGCCGCGGTCTTCCACTGCGCCGCGCCGAACGGCAGCGCCCCGGCCTGCGGGCCCTGCCCGGAGATCAGGTTCTCCATGGTCTGGAGCCTGCTCAGCGACTCGCCCTTCAGCAGCTTGTCGAAGGCCGCCTGCTCGGAGTCGGGCAGCTCGTCGCCGGCCTGCTCGGCGAGGACGTGCCAGGCGCCGACGGTCTGGGTGAACTGCGCCTGCTCCTCGGCCGAGATCCGCCCCTGGACGAGCGCGCCGGCCAGCAGGGCGTCCTCGCGCGCCAGCACCTCGCGGGACCTGTTCAGGGCCAGGAGCGTGCGGATGTCCTTGGCGACGGTCTTGTCGTCGACGGTCGCCAGCGAGCCGTAGAGGGTGAAGACGGAGTCGATCAGATCGCTGTAGGCGGCCGTGGCCTCCAGTTTGTCCAGGCGGCCGGCGTCGATGGCCTTGCGGGTCTCCTTGAGCGTGCCGAGGGCCTTGAGCACGTCGTTCAGGCGACCGGCGCCCTCGTCGTCGATGGCCCAGCTCACCAGGCCGCCGGTCGCCGCCTCCTGGAACGCGGCGAGCAGGCCGTCGGTCTTCTCGCGCTGGTTGTCCAGGTCACGGCGGGGGCCGCCGGTGGCGTCGCTGAGTTTCACGACGGAGATCCGGCGCTCCCTCTGGAGCTCGATGAGCAAGGGCTCGCTGGGGCCCACTACGCTGGAGTCGACTTGAGAGACCCAGAGCAGGTTGACACCCTCACGAAGGGTGACCCAGGCAGCGAACGCCCACAGTGCCGTGAGGGAGAGCAGTAGAGCTGTGACTTTGGTCCGCAGGCTCGTATTGCGGAAGCCCATTTATACCCACCCTGTGAAAGTCATTTCGCGTGCTCATCATCCGGACAGGTCATGGCATATCGACGCTGTCGATCACGAAACCTTAGCGCAGTTCCAAAGCGTCTCTCAAGCAACACTAGGCACTATCTGTACTTATATCCCATTTTTGACACCAGTAGTCAAAAATGGGCAAAATGGGTAGCCTTTATTAATGCCCGACTCGTCTCCCCCTGCTTACTTCAGCATCAGAAATACCCTGCTCAAGCAGTCCGACCAGCTCGCCGGCGTGCCCGAACCCGACCGGGCCGCGGTACTCGCAACCGCGTTGGACGCCGTCCCGGTGGCGGCCGGATTCCTGCGGCCGTACTCCACGTTGTTCGCCGAGGGCGACAGCTCGGCGAGCAGGCTGGCCTTCAGTTGCCTGTCCGCCGCGGCCACGTTTCCGGACGCAGCGCGTGACGAAGTAGCCGAACTCGGCACACTCACCGCGATCCTTTTCGGTCTGGACGACATAGCCGACAACATCGCCGGCTCCTGGTCCCCGGACGACGTCCTGGCGATCTTCGGCCGCCTCTCCTCGGCCCTGCGCGGACACGGAACCGACCCCGGCGACGAGGGGCCGTTGGGCGAGGCCCTGCGCGCCTGGCGCGACTGGTGGACGCGGCTCGGCGCCGACCCGGAGGTGGCGGTGTACGCGCCCGCCCTGGCCGAGCAGCTCGACCTCGCGGGCGCGGCCATGGCCCGCGAGCGGGCGTGGTCGGAAGGCGGGGAACCCTGGCCCGACTACGACACCTACGTGGACAACGGCACCCAGACGATCCTGTACAGGACGTGGTGGGTGGCCGGTCTCGGGGTGCGCGGTCCCCGCCCGGCGCACGACCGGCACTGGCGGGCCGTCGTGTCCGCCACCCATCTCGGCGCGGCCTGCATGCGGCTGGCCAACGACATCAGGACGTTCGAGCGGGAGCGCAGCGAGGGCAAGCCGAACTCCGTCCTCATCCTGGAGCGGGCGGGCACGGACACGCGGGCCGCGGTCGACCGGGTCGCCGCCCACATCGCCGAGCTCAACGGGCGCTTCCTGAACGCGCTCGCCGAGCTGCCCCCCGAACTGGCCGCGATCGCCGAGGGGCAGCGCAGGAGCGTGGCCTTCAACGGCGCGTGGTACCTGGCCAGGGACACGCACGCCTACACGGTTCGCGAGCTGGCCGGGGACGTCGGAGCACATGGCGGCTAGGAGGGACGCGCGAGGTGGGCGGCGGCGAGCTCGGCCGACCTGACCACCGCGACCGGCACGTACAGGTCCTTGTCATGCCAGAGGGGGACGTGCCGCTCGTCCGCCGCGCGGGTCAGGTACTCCAGCCCCCGTTCCACGGCCGCCTCGCGCCGGGGTTCGGCCCGTCCCGGGGTCAGCAGCAGGGTCTGCATCGCGTACGACGTCTCCTCTCGGGTGCCCGTCCAGCGGCCCCACGAGCCGTCCGCCCGCTGCGTGTCCAGCACCCAGCGGGCGGCCGCCGCCACGGCCTCGTCCGAGGCGGGGCCGCCGAAGTCGGCCAGCGCGAGCGCGCAGCTCACGGTCGCGTAGTACGGCGAGGCGTGCCACCTGTCGGCCCAGAACCCGCCGGGGTCCTGCCGCTCGCGCAGCCAGGCGGACAGGCCGGTGATCACCTCGCCGTAGCGCGGCGCGGCGTCCGGCCGGCGGGCGGCGTACTGGCCGAAGGCGTCGAGCACGTGCGCGTTGACGCTGATCGACACGCCCTGCTCGCCGGGCCAGGTGGTGAAGTGGGAGCCGTTGTGGAAGTGCCACAGGCAGTCCGGCTCGTACGGCGAGCCCAGCAGCGCCAGCGCGTACAGCGCGACGGAGGTGGTGTCGGCGTCGGCCGGCAGCCCCGGGCCCGCCGGGGTGCCCTGGGGCCCGATCGCCGCCCGCAGGTCCGCGATCATCTCCGGCGGCACCTCGACGGGCACCCCGGCGCGGGCCAGCCAGCTCAGCACCCAGCCGCGCTCGAACACGGTGATCGGCAGCCCGACCGGGACCGGGCCGCCGTGGATGCGCACGACCGCCTCCAGGTGGTCGAGGACCGGGCCCGCGACCCGGCCGCCGAGCCAGGCGGCGGCCGCGGCGGGCGAGGCGCCGACGGTGCCGATGACCGACGGCCGCGCCCCCAACGCGCCGCGGGCGTCCGGGCCCGCGATCTCCAGGGCGTGCAGCAGCTTGTCCGGGATGTCCTGCCCGGCGGCGACCCAGGACCTGATCGTGTCCAGGGTCCCGTAGCCCATGCCCGTGGGCAGCGGCAGCGGCGGGTGCCCGCCGTGCCCGTTGATGAGCGACACGAGCGAGGGGACGATGTGCTCGATGGCCGGCATGTCGGGCAGGCTGAGCGGCGCGGACAACATGGCGGAGAGCGCGCGGAGTCCGCGTCCCGCCGCCGGGGCCGCCGCGTCGAGGTCCACGCCCGGGTCGCCCCGGCGCGCCGCGGTCAGCAGCGCCTCGGTCGCGCTCAGCGTCGGCACGAGCCCGTAACCGTCGGGAGCGCCCCAGGAGCCGTCCGCGTGCTGGACGGCGGTGAGGTGGTCGAGGCGCTCGCGGTGCCCGATCAGCCAGGGGGCGAGCGAGACCAGCCGCCCGGTCTCGTAGACCGACGGCGAGACCTGCCCCCACGGCCGGAGCATGAGGCTGGAGACCAGGTCGTCCGCGCGCGCGCTGATGTCCGCCGCCGTGCCGGCGGCGGTGCTCGTCCGGCTCACGCGCGTGCGGTCCGCTCGATCGGGTGCAGCCTCAGCATCAGCTTCTCCTTCGGCCGGGTCGAGGCGCCGGGCAGGGCCGTCAACGGCTGGGGGTTGGTCAGCTCCGGCCGGTACCGGCTCAGCAGGTTGGCGACGACGAGCGGCGCCTCGACGTAGAACAGGTGCTGGCCGAGGCAGATGTGCGGGCCGGCGCCGAACGGGATGAAGGCGTAACGGTGACGCCGCTCGCCCTTTCCGTCGGCCCAGCGGTCCGGGTCGAACTCCAGCGGCCGGTCCCAGAACTCCGGCAGCCGATGGGTGCTGAACGGACTGATCAGCACGTGTGTCCCCGCCTTGATCCGGACGCCACCGACCTCCGTGTCGGCCAGTGTCTGGCGGGGCACGATCCACGCCGTCGGGTAGATGCGCAGCAGCTCCTGCAGGACCATGCGGAGATAGGGCAGCTCGGCGACCTGCGCCGGGCGTACCGGGCCGTCGACGTCGAGGCGGGCGATCTCCGCGCGCAGCCGGGCGTCCACCTCGGGGTGCTCGTGCAGCAGGCCCCAGAGCCAGGTGAGCGACATCGCCGTGGTCTCGGTGGCCGTGCCGTAGACGCTCACCAGGTCGTGCCGGACCTGGTGGACGTCGACCTCGCCGTCCGGCCCGCGCCTGCCCCTGACCAGGGCGGCCAGCACGTCGGTGTCCTTGCCGTGCGAGGTCTCGGCGACCGCCTGCTCGATCAGCGGGTAGACGATCTCGTCGATCTTCTTCTTGGCGGCCATGAACGCGCGGTCGCCGGGCAGCGGCACGGAGTCCGGCACGAACGGCAGCAGCAGCCGGAAGGCGATGGACGTGGCACACGTGGCGAACTCGGGCGCCAGCACCGCGGCCGTCTCCCGCGAGATCCGTCCGCCGAACAGGACCTGGGCGACGGCCTGGTTGATGATCGTGGTCATCTCACGCCCGGCGTCCACCGGGCGGCCCGTACGGGCGTGGCCGTCGAAGGCGCGCAGGTAGTCGTCGATGAGCTCGGTCATGTCCTCGGCCAGCGAGGCCGTGTGCTTCACGGTGAACAGCGGCTGGAGGATCTTCCTGGTGGTCGACCACGTGTCGCCCTCGCTGAGGATGCCGTGGCCGGTCACCCGGCGTACGGCCTGCCAGAGGGTGCCCTCGCGGACGAAGTTCGCCGCGTCGGTCTTGAGGATCTGCTGCACGTGGTCGGGGTGCGAGATCAGGTACGGGCGGAACGGGCCGAGGTCGAGCCGGACGATCCGCCCGTCCGCCTCCGTCCCCATTTTCGCGAGTTCACTGACAGGATCCTTGACCAGACGCGGCACCACTCGATAAAGGGGAAGGGTCTTGGGGCTACTCGCGGGGGCGTGCGGCATTGGGGGGAACCCCGATCCTGAGGATGACGCTGAAGGCAAGAGTGGCTATATCGCCATATGTTACTTTTTGCGTGATTATGGCATGATCATCCGCCCGTGATCAAGGTTGGGGCGTGATGGTACAGTTACGCTTCTTGTGGGATCATGCGAGCCGCGTCGTAGGGGCGCGCGGCCTGGGCCGTACACTGCGCTGACGGCCTGTCCCTCATCCGACCTGGCGCTTCGTCGCTGGATGCTGCGGTCTTCCGTGTAGATTCAAGATCGTACTTGGGGGTAGAGCGGCGATGCATCCCGGCCGGACGACGCCACGACGCGACGACGACGTGATCGCGCGCTGCCGCGCCCTGCTCGAACCCGCGCTCCGCGAGGCCGTCTCCGAGCTGCATCCCTGGGGCGCGCGCATGGCCGCCTTCGCCCTCGGCTGGCCCGACGCCGAGGGCCACGTCAGCGGCGGTGGTGGCGGTGCTGGTGGCGGCGGCAAGATCCTCCGGCCCGCCATCGCCATGCTCAGCGCCGAGGCCGTCGGCGGCACCGCCGAGCAGGCGCTGCCCGGCGCGGTCGCGGTCGAGCTCGTGCACGCCTTCTCCCTCGTGCACGACGACATCATCGACCGCGACGAGCAACGCAGGCACCGGGACGCGCTGTGGAAGGCGTACGGCGTGGGCCCGGCGGTGCTGGCCGGCGACTCGCTGCTGGCGCTGGCCGTCAGCCGCCTGAGCGGCCACGCCGAGGCGATGCGCCACCTGTCGGCGGCCCTGACGGAGCTGGTGCAGGGGCAGACGGCCGACATGACGTTCGAGACCCGCCCGTGGACGGGGCCCGAGGAGGTCACCGTCGAGGAGTACACGCGGATGGCCGCGGGCAAGACGGGCAGCCTGCTGGCCGCGGCCGCGGCGGCGGGGACGGCGCTCGGCGGGGCGCCCGCGCTCTCCGGCCGCATGTGGGGGATGGGACTGGACCTCGGGATCGCCTTCCAGATCGCCGACGACGTGCTCGGCATCTGGGGGGACCCGCGGGTCACCGGCAAGCCCGTGCACAGCGACCTGCGGCGCGACAAGAAGACGTTGCCCGTGCTCGCGGCGCTCGCCGTCGGCGGGCCGGCCGCCGAGGAGCTGTCCGAGGTGCTGGCGAAGGGCGCCGGGGACGAGGAGAGCGCGCGGCGGGCCGCCCGCCTGGTCGAGGAGGCGGGCGGCCGGGCCCTGGCCGAGGAGGTCGCCGACCGCCACCTGTCGGCGGCGCTGGCCGTCATGGACGAGCACCTGCCCGGCGCCGCCGCCCTGCGTGCCCTGTGCGCCTCGGTGACCAACCGCACCCACTGACGCCCACGACCCGCGCGGCCGCGGCTCCCGGAGGGGTTCGGCGACGCCCGGCGCGGGTCGTCAGGCGCGGGCCGACAGGCGACGTCGGGCGCGGGTCGTCGGGCGGCGTCCGGCGCGGGTCGACAGGCGACGTCGGGCGCGAGGCCGTCAGGCGGGCCGGCGGAGAGGGTCAGGGGCGGGAGGCCTCGTCGAGGAGGGTCAGCTCCTCCTCGCTCAGCTCCAGCTCGGCCGCCGCCAGCAGCGGCTTGAGCTGGCGCGGGTCGCGCGCGCTGGCGATCGGCGCGGTGACCGTGGGCTGGGCGGCCAGCCAGGCCAGCGCCACCGAGGCGGGCTCCGCGCCGCGCTCGGCCGCCACCTTCAGCAGCCCTTCGAGCGCCCTGCGCCCGTGCTCGGTGTCGAGGTACTCGGCCGCCTTCCCGGCCCGCGGGCTGTCGACGGTGACGCCGGGCTGGTACTTGCCGGTCAGGAACCCGCGGGCCAGCCCGAAGTACGGCGTGCTCGACAGACCGGCCGCCGCCACCACGTCCCGCAGCTCGCCCTCATACCCCCGGTCGACCAGGTTGTACGGCTGCTGCAACGCCACGTACGAGGCCAGCCCCTCGTCCCGGGAGATCCGGAGGGCCTCGGCCAGCCGCTCCGGCCCGTAGTTCGACGCGCCGACCTGACGCACCTTGCCCTCCCTGACCAGCGCGTCGAAGGCGGCCAGCGACTCCACCAGAGGTGTGTCGTGGTCGTCCACGTGCGCCCAGTACAGGTCGATGTAGTCGGTGCGCAGGCGGCGCAGCGAGTCCTCGACGGCCGTCCGGATCGTGGCCGGGGCCAGTCCTTCGAGCCCCTCCAGCATGCCGACCTTGGTGGACACGACCACGGAGTCGCGGTTGCCGCGGTCGGCCATCCACTCGCCGATGATCAGCTCGGACGTGGACTCGCCGGTCACCCAGTGGGGGTAGACGTCGGCCGTGTCGATGAAGTTGCCCCCGCCCTCGACATAGGCGTCGAGTATCGCGAACGAGGTCTCCTTGTCCGCGGTCCAGCCGAAGACGTTGGTGCCGAGCGATATCGGGAAAACGGACAGGTCCGTCGTGCCTATTGATCTCATGCGGCCATTATCCGCGCCCCCGGCGAAGAGGCACGGACGGCGCCCCGGTCACGTCCGTGCCTGGTCGCGGACCTGACGTCAGTGCTCCACGGAGGCCAGGTCGAGGGCGCGCGGGGTGAGCAGCCAGACCACCAGCGCGCCGATCAGCATCAGCGCCGCCCCCGCCCCGGAGGTCAGGGCCAGCGAGTCGGTGAAGGCCGTCCTGGCCGTCTCCACCAGCCGCGCCCCCTGAGCCCCCAGCTCGGCGGCCACGTCGAGCGCGCCGCCCAGCGACTCGCGCGCCGCGCCCGCGGCCGGGCCGCCGTAGTTCAGCGCGTCCCGGTAGACCACGGCGGCCACGCTGCCCAGCACGGCCACGCCGAGCGCGGCGCCCACCTCGTAGCTGGTCTCCTCGATGGCCGCCGCGCTGCCCGACTTCTCCGGCGGCGAACCGGCCATGATCACCGCGGAGGCGATGGCCAGCGCGCCGTTGCCCGCGCCGATCAGCGCCAGCGCGACGGCGACCGGCCAGTAGCCCAGCGGGTGCGGCGCCAGGGCCAGCAGCAGGAACCCCAGCCCCGTCACCGCGAGCCCGCCCGTCAGCACCGGGCGGGCGCCGACGCGCTCGGCCAGGACCGGCGCGAGCGGCGAGGCGATCAGCGCGGCCAGCGCGGCGGGCAGCAGTCGCACGCCCGTCTCCAGCGGCGCGTACCCCTGGACGAGCTGCATCCACTGCGCGAGCAGCAGCAGCACGGCGGCCATCGCGATCGACGTGGTCAGCGCCGTCACCACGCCCGCCGAGAACGGCCCGCTGCGGAACAGCCTGATCTCCAGCAGCGGATCGGGCCTGTGCAGGCACCGCACCACGAACCAGCCCAGCGCGACCGCCGCGACCGCGGTGGCGGCCAGGGCGGCGGGCGAGGTCAGGCCGTCCTTGCCGAACGTCTTGACCGCGTACAGCAGCGCGGCCATGCCCGCCATCGACAGGACGGTGCCCAGCGCGTCCCACCGGCCCGGCCGGGGGTTGCGCGTCTCCGGCAGCAGGAGCAGCCCGGCGACCACGGCCACCGCCATGACGGGCACGTTCACCAGGAACGCCGACTGCCAGGCGAAGTGCTCCAGCAGGAACCCGCCCAGGATCGGGCCGAGCGCCGCGCCCATCGCCGCCATCGCCGACCAGACGCCGAGCGCCCTGGCCCGCTCGCCCGGGTCGGTGAACAGGTTCCGAATCATGGACAGCGTGGACGGCATGATCATCGCGCCGCCCACGCCGAGCAGCGCCCGTACGGCGATCACCTCGGCGGCCGAGTCGGCCGCCAGGACCGCCGTCGAGGCCAGCCCGAACACGGCGAACCCGGCCAGCAGCATGCGCTTGCGCCCCCACCGGTCGCCCAGCGCGCTCGCCGTGACCAGCAGGCCGGCCAGCACCAGCGAGTACGCGTCCACCATCCACAGCAGCTCGACCGAGGTCGGCCGCAGGTCCTCGGTGATCGCGGGCAGGGCGACGTTGAGCACGGTCATGTCCATGACCACGAGCAGCACGCTGGCCGACAACACGGCCAGGCCCGCCCACCGCCTGCGCGCCGGGACGCCGGTGGCCGTCATCACGCCCACCCCCCGGCGCCCGTGCCGGCCAGGAACGTCTCGCGCAGCAGCCTGGGCACGTCCCTGCGGGCGACGTCGCCGCGGCGCAGGCTCTCCCGGACGGCCACGAGCAGGCCGTAGACCGTGTTGCTGATCCAGCGGGCGGGCAGGTCGGCGCGCAGCAGGCCGGCCCGCTGGGCGGCGGCGAAGAGCGCGATCTCGTGCTCCTCCAGCTCGTCCGCGCGGCGCAGCAGCTCCGGGTGCACGGCCATCGCGTAGTCGGTCAGGCCGAAGCCGTAGTCGTCGGCCACGTCGATCCAGCCCTCCAGCAGGGCCTCCAGGGCCTGCCGGATCAGGTGGGGGTCGTCGGAGGCGGCGGCGGACCTGACGTCCGCGCGCACCTGGAGGTCGTGCCACCGGTCGTGCGCGCGGTGGCCGAGCGCCGTCATCAGCTCCTCGCGGCTGCTGAACTGCCGGTGGAGCGTGGCCCTGCTGATCCCCACCGCCTCGGCGAGCTGGGCCATCGAGGCGGCCGGATGTTCGTTGAGGTGCTGGATCGCCGCGGTCATGATCTGCTCCCGGCTCACCACCATGAGACAACTCCGTCGAATATGAGACATTTACGTCTCATATGCTACATGACGGCCCAAGGGCAGCAGGCTCTCGCCCCGGCGGGATGGCGACGAAGTCGCAGGTGGCGTTAGGGTGCGAGCTGTGTCGATCGGTGACGCGCGCACGCGCATCCTGGACGCGGCCGAGGAACTGTTCGCGGGCGGCGGCTACGAGGCCACTCCGACCGCGGTGATAGCCAGGCTCGCGAGAGTCCCCAAGGGTCTGATCTTCCACTACTTCCCGCGGAAGATCGACGTACTCGTCGCCCTGGTCGACGAGCGCACCATGGTCGAGGAGGGCCGCGAGGTCGACGCCGTGCCCGGCGACCCGGCCGGCACGCTCGCCCGGCTGGCGCGCGGGCTGCCGCTGCGGGCCTCACCGGCGATGCGGCGCATCCTGTTCCGCGAGGCCGACACGCACGGCTCGGTCAAGGAGCGGCTCGGCAGGCTCAACGGCGAGCTGATCAGCAGGGCCAGGTTCGCGCTGGAGCTCGCGCTGCCCGGCACGCGCGGCGACGCGGCGCGGCTGGAGGTGGCCGCGGCGACGTTCGCCGCCGTGCTGCTCTACCAGGAGAACCTCTGCCAGCTAACCGGTCACCAGATCGACCCCGACGCCGTCGCCGAACTCATCGCCCACGCACTCGGCTAGCAGCTCGTCGAGGGCGTCACGCAGGTGGCCGAGCAGGCCCCACACGTCGTCCGCCCGCTCGGGGCAGGCCACGATGCCGAAGTCGAGCATGCCGTCGTAGGAGAAGCAGGTGATGTTCACGCCGCCGGACAGGTCGGTCAGCACCGACAGCGGGTAGTAGGCCAGCACCCGGCCGCCGCACATGTAGAGCGGGAACTGCGGGCCCGGCACGTTGCTGATGATCAGGTTGATCGGCGGGAACGCCGAGCCGGCCAGCCGGAAGATCGCCGGGGTGGCCAGGCTGGTGACCGGCGCGGGCAGCAGCGAGCACAGCTCGCCGAGCCAGCTCGGCGGCGCGAGCGCGAAGCGCCGCTTGGCCCTGTTCATGGTCTCGCCGACCGCCCGCAGCCGCTCCCCGGCGTCGGGGACGTTCGTCGGCATCGGCGCCACCATGGCCGCGATCTGGTTCCCGACCACGTCCTTGGCGCCGCCCGTGCGCACCGCCACGGGCACGGCCACCACCAGCGGCTCCTCCGGCAGCGCGTCCCGCTCGTCCAGCCACGAGCGCAGCGCCGAGGCGCACAGCGCCATCACCACGTCGTTGACGCTGATGCCGTTGGCCTTGGCGACCTTCTTGACCTCCTTCAGCGGCACCGACCCGAACGACAGCTCCCGCCGCGCGCTGATCGGCCCGTTGAACGGCGTGCGCGGCGCGGTCAGGCCCGGCAGCTCGGGCCGCTCCTTCCGGTCGCCGGCCACCAGCCGGGCGGCCCTGGCGATCGCCTTCGCGCCGGGCAGCGCGCCGGCCAGCGGGATCGCGTCGAGGTCGCCCGCGGCCCTGACCGCCGAGCGGGCCGCCCGCACCGGATGGGTGACCGATCGCACGGCGGCGCCGGCCAGCATCTCCATCAGGCCCGGCGCGTCCTGCCGCGGCGCCGCCGGACGCGGCCGTCGTTCCCGGGTCCCCTCCGGGGTCAGGTCGAGCAGGGTCGCCAGGGTCTCCGCGCCCGACACACCGTCGATGGCGGCGTGGTGCACCTTCGTGTAGACCGCGACCCGGCCGCCCGCCAGGCCCTTGATCAGGTGCATCTCCCACAGCGGACGCGACCGGTCGAGCCTGCGCTCGTGGATCGCGGCCACCGCCTCGGCCAGCGCGGCGTCGTCACCGGGCGCGGGCAGCGTCGTCTCGAACAGGTGGTTGCCCAGGTCGAAGGCCGGATCGGCGCACCAGTAGGGACGGTCGAGCCCGAACGGCACCTCGACCAGGCGCAGGCTGAGCGCGGGGGAGAGGTGGACGCGGTCCAGCAGCAGCTGGGCCAGCGCGTCCCGGTCCACCGCGCCGCCGGCCGGGTCGAGGACCGCCAGCCCGGCGACGTGCGCCGCGGTGGTCTCGGACTCGACATGGAGGAACTGGGCGTCCAACGGGGTCAGCTGGCGCATCTGCTCTCCCTTCTTCGTCGTGTGCGAAAGCCTCGCACGGTGTCATTTCCGTAACGTTTCCGCGAGAGTCTTTCAGATGAAATGCACACCTCCGGACCACCTTTTCGTGAAGGGCCAGCTCAGCCGCGTTCGTGACACTTACCTATCCGTTGACCACCTGCACGGGATGACGCACGACCGCGTCGAAGGAGTAGCCGAAGGGGTGCTTGGGCGTGCGCAGGGGCTGGGTGGCGCCGGTCTCGTCGGTGGCCCTGGCCATCAGCACGGCGGGCCCGAGGTGCTTCGGCGCCCACTGGACGTGCCACGGCAACCACGCCCCGACCAGGTGCGGACCGTGGTGCTCGGCCAGGTGCCAGGTCCGGCCGCCGTCGAAGCTGACCTCGACCTTGACGATCCGGCCGCGCCCGGACCACGACCGGCCGCGCAGCACGTGCGGCCCCGGACGGCCACGCCAGGCGTGCGGGCCGCGGATCGGCAGCCGGGCGTCCCAGGGCAGCTCGAAGGCGCTCTTCACGGGCTGTGCCGCCACGTCCCGGTAGAAGACCGTGTTCCACGGCGTGAACAGCTTGCTCGTGGAGACTTCGATGTCCCCCAGCCACTTGATGGAGGCGATGCCCACCCACCCCGGCACCACCAGCCGCGCCGGGAACCCGTGGTCGGGAGGCAGCGGCCGGCCGTTCATCTCGTACGCCACCAGCACGTCGCCCACGGCCTTGGCCACGGGCAGCGGACGGCGGACGTGGCCGTGGTGCTCGAAGGGCGCGTCGAGGCCGGTGGGGAGCACATCCACGGCCTCGGGACGCAGCCCGGCCTCGGCGAGCAGGTGGCGCAGCGGCACGCCCCGCCACCTCGCCACGCCGACCGCGCCCAGCCCCCACTGGGCGCCGGGCGCGGGGTCGCCCTGCTGGGTGCCGTAGAACGCGCGGCCGTTGCCGGCGCACTCGATGGCGACGTCGTGGGTGCGCGAGGGCATCGACAGCAGCTCGTCGTAGGTGAAGGCGCGCGGCGCGCGCAGCCCGGCGCCGTGCAGGTGGAGCTGCCAGGCGGCGGCGTCGATCAGCGGCGTGGAGGTGTGGTTCCTGACGAAGAAGCGGTCGTTCGGCGTGTGGTAGCCGACCCCGGACATCGCCTCCCATCGCATCTCCGCGTTCCCGTCGTGGACCAGGAACAGGTGGTCGGGGAGCGGTTTGACGATCGTCGCCGCGACTTGCCTCATGGGAGCCACCTCTCGCAAGACGTATTTCCTACCTGGAAACCATTTAATCTCCTCGCGCTGTCTCCGCGTGCGAGTGCTTGCCGAATCCTGTCCCGGATCTGGGACCGTTCCAGCCGTGACGAGACCTACCCAACGGCGTGGGTGCGGCAACCGTGCCTTTCGGGGTGGTTCGTCAGGGCGTCCGGACGAGGGTGGAGAAGGGCTCGCCGGCGTTGAGCCGGGCCACCAGGCCGAGCAGACCGGTGCGGCCGTCGTTCTCCCGCAGCCAGCGGCTCACCTGGCAGGCCGACCTGGCGTACGTGGCGGGGTCCGCGCTCGCGGTCCGCAGCCACTCCTCCAGCGTCACCGGCAGCGGCCCGGACGGCGCCACCAGGCAGCGGTCCGGCGCGGACTCCGGGGCCAGGTAGCGCGGGTCGCCCGAGACCACCACCGCCAGCCCCTCGTCGAACCACTGCGGGACGGTGGCGGAGGAGGCGAGCCTGGCGTGCAGCTCGACATGGGACAGCTCGTGCGAGGCGATCACCGGGTCGAGGCCGCGCGGCGAGAGCATGACCGACCGGTTGAGCACCGCGACGCCGCGCTCCTGGCCGCCGCCGATGCGCCGGTAGCAGGTGTCGGTCAGGCAGACGAGCAGGCCGGGGGAGCTGAGGCGGGTGCCGTAGAAGCCGGTGACCCGGCGGGCGGCCTGCTCGGCCACCTCGCCGACGCGGGTGCGCTGGGCGGGGGTCAGGCCGTCCTCGGTGTAGACGCCCGGGTGCAGCTCGGTCAGGCCGTAGCAGCCGGGGCAGGTGGTGGCGGCGAGCGAGGGGTAGGCCAGCGCGACCCCACCGACGGCGGCCAGCAGCAACGAGGCCAGTACGGCGACGAGAATGCGCCACCAGCGCCGCCTGCTCTTCGTCCCGGATGCCCGTTCGGTGGGCCGGGCCGGGGGATGGTTGTCCTTCATCGCCGTCCAAGCTAGCGAAGCGGGATGATCTGCGCGTGGCGCGGCAAGAATGCGGCAAATGTTCTAATTTATGGTGTTAAGTCCGAATTTGAGAGCAGAAATCTGGGTGGACGCTCGTTCCAGGACGAAGGCCGCGACCGCCCGCGGCGGACCCCCGCCTCCAGGCTCGGGTGCGGCCCGCGCTGGGTGCGGGCCGCACCCGACCCGCCCTCCGACGCGGGACGGGGCCGGGACTAGCGCCCGAGGAAGGCGAGAAGCCGGTCGAGCGGCCAGGTGTTGATGATGTCGTCGCCGGTCAGCCAGGCCCGCTGCGCGATGCCGACCCCGAACCGCTGGTGGGCCAGGTGCGGGATCGCGTGCGAGTCGCTGTCGACGGAGAACTTCACCCCGTGGTGCTTGGCCAGCCGCACCAGGTCGGCCGGCAGGTCGGACCGGTCGGGATAGGAGTCGATCTCCATCGCGGTGCCCGTACGGGCGGCCGCCCGGAAGACGGCGTCCCAGTCGGCCTCGACCGGCGGCCGCTTGCCGATCTTCCGGGTGGTGGGATGGCCGATGATGTCGACGTACGGGTTCTCGCAGGCGGCGATGAAGCGGCGGGTCATCTCCTCCCGCGACATGCCGAAGTGCGAGTGGACCGACGCCACGCACACGTCGAACTCGCGCAGGACCTCGCCGGGCCAGTCGACCGAGCCGTCGGGCGCGATGTTGAGCTCCGACCCGTGCAGGATGCGCATGTGCGGATACTTCTTCTGCAGCTCGGCCACCCGCCCGCGCTGCTCCAGCGCCTTGTCCAGCGTCATGCGCTGCATGGCCAGGTCGGGCGCGTGGTCGGTGACCGCGTAGTAGGAGTAGCCGCGCGCGGCCCCGGCGGCCACCATGTCCTCCAGCGAGGCGATGCCGTCGGTGAGGTCGGTGTGGGTGTGCAGGTCGCCCTTGAGGTCGGCCAGCTCCACCAGCACGGGCAGCTCGCCGCGCAGCGCCGCCTTGACCTCGCCGCCGTCCTCGCGCATCGGCGGCGGCACGAACTGCATGCCGAGCGCCTCGTAGATGTCCTCCTCGGACTCCGCGGCGATCACCCGCTCGCCCTCGAACAGCCCGTACTCGGACAGCTTCCAGCCCTTCTTCACCGCCATCTCCCTGATGGTCACGTTGTGCTCCTTGGAGCCGGTGAAGTACTGCATCGCCGCGCCCCACGACCCGGCCGGGATCAGGCGCAGGTCGACCTGGACGCCGGAGGTCGTGCGGATCGAGGTCTTCTTGTCGCCGGCGGCGATGACGTCGGCCACGTAGGGCTGCGCGCGGAAGTCGGCCATGATCGACTCGGGCGCCACCGCCAGGATGTCGATGTCGCCGATCGTGTCCTTCATCCGCCGCAGCGACCCCGCGTACGCGATGCGCTCGGCCTTGAGCGAGCCGATGACCTGCTCGGCCAGCGCCATGGCGACGCCGATGTGCACCCGCCGGCCCGCCTGCTCAAGCTGCTCGATGCCCTTGAGCAGGTTGGCCAGCGTCTTGGGGCCCAGGCCCTTGACGCCGTCGAGCCGGCCGGAGGTGATGGCCTCGCCCAGCGCCACCGTGGAGTCGATGCCGTAGTCCTCGAAGAGCATGATGGCCGTCTTGGGGCCGAGCGTGGGCACCCGGGTCAGCCGCCGCACGCCCTCGGGCACCCGGCCCCGCAGGTCGTCGAGCTGCCGGAAGCTGCCGCGCTGGAGGAACTCCTCCATCTTCTTGGCGATGGCCTCCCCGACGCCGGGGACGCCGCGCACGTCGACCTCCGAGATGTCCTCGGGGAACCCGGCGATCGCCTTGGCCGCCTTCTGGTAGCTCCGCACCCGGAAGGCGTCGCCGCCGCTCAGCGCGAACAGCTCCGCGTATTCCTGCAGCGCCGCCGCCGCCTCCTCATTAGCCCGCATGCCCCTACCTTAGGATCTTCGACCGACAATCCCGGTGATCAGAACTTGACCTCCCGCGGCCGGTACGGCTCGGCCAGGAACTCCATCTCCCTGTCCGACAGCGTGACGCCGACGGCGGCGACGGCGTCGTCCACGTGCCGGTCCTTGGTGGCCCCGACGATCGGCGCGGTGATCCCCGGCCGGTTGAGCAGCCAGGCCAGGGCGATCTGGGCCGGCGGCAGCTCCCGCTCGGCGGCGACCTGGGCGACCCGGTCGAGGATCTGCCGGTCGTTGTCGGGGTCGTACAGGAAGTCGATGCGCTGGTCGGAGCCGGTCCTGGCGGTCGCGGAGGCCGTCGAGCCCGCCCTGGCCAGCACGCCGCGCGCGAGCGGGCTCCACGGGATCACGCCCACGCCCTGGTCGGCGCAGAGGGGCAGCATCTCGCGCTCCTCCTCCCGGTAGAGCAGGTTGAGGTGGTTCTGCATCGAGACGAACCTGGTCCAGCCGTTGGCCTCGGCCACGTGCTGGGCCTTGGCGAACTGCCAGGCCCACATCGTGGACGCGCCGATGTAGCGGGCCCGGCCCGACCTGACGACCTCGTGCAGTGCCTCCATGGTCTCCTCGATGGGGGTCTCGTCGTCCCATCGGTGGATCTGGTACAGGTCCACGTAGTCGGTGCCGAGCCGGTCGAGCGAGGCGTCGACGGCGGACAGGATGTGCTTGCGCGACAGGCCGCGGTCGTTGGCGCCCCGGCCCATCGGGAAGTAGACCTTGGTGGCCAGCACGTAGTCCTCGCGCCGGGGGAAGATCCGGCGCAGCACACTGCCGGTGACGACCTCGCTCTGGCCCCGGCTGTAGATGTCGGCGGTGTCGAAGAACGTCACGCCCGCGTCGGCGGCCCGGCGGATGATCGGCTCGGCCTCTTCCTCGGGCAGCGCCCATTCCTGCCGCGCCGGGTCGCCGTAGCTCATCATCCCCAAACAGATGCGAGAAACTTTCATACCAGTCGCGCCAAGTCGCATGTATTCCATACCGCCACCCTATGGCTGATATGAACTGTCTAACCTCTTGTGGGGTGGGAAGTCAGCGTGTCCGGAAGCGGCCCCGGCCTTTACACGGGGCTACGCGATCAGGTCGATTAGAGGAACGAGGCAGCGGTGAGCGCACTCGCCACGCGTACTGTCCCGACGCATCAACCGTGTACCGGGGGTGAGGTGGACGCGACACACCGTGGCCTGACGCCTCGATTACGGTCCAGGATGCACAGTCTCTCGTCGCCGTCCTGGGCCGGGGGGCTCGGCCTGGTGGCCGGGGGCGTCGGGCTGGCGATCCCGGTGCAGGCCGGGCTGGCCGGGTCCGGGCTGGTGGTCGAGGGGTCGGTCGCGCTGGCCGTCCTGCTCACGCTGCACGGCAGGTTCGTCCTGGAGGAGCCCTCGCGCCGGGCCGGTGCGTGGTGGCTGGTGGCCGTCCAGGCGTGGCTCACCTATGTGCCGCTGGCGGTGTTCGGGCCGGCCTGGACGCCGGTGTGCGGGCTGCTGGCGGGCGCCCTGCTGGTGGTCGCGTCCCGGATCAGGTCGGTCGTGCTGGTGGTGCTGGCGCTGTCGTGCGGGCCGGTGCTGCTGGCCGCGCCCTCCTGGCAGGTCGAGCCGGCGTGGGCGCTGGCCTGCCCGCTGGTCGGCGTCGTGGAGTTCGCGCTGCTGAGCCTGCTGGCCCAGGTGCGCCGGCTGGCCGGGGCCCGTACCGACGTCATGCGCCAGGCCGTGACGCTGGAGCGCCGCCGCTTCACCCGCGACCTGCACGACCTGGTCGGGCACCGGCTGACCGTCCTGACGCTCAAGGCGCGGCTCATCCAGCGGCTGGTGGCGGAGGGTGACGAGAAGGCCCGGCAGGAGCTGACCGAGACGCTCGACCTGCTGCGGGAGCTGTCGGCCGACGTCCGGGCCGTCGCGCACGGACGCCTGCGCAGCTCCTCGCTGGCGGCCGAGATGAGCTCGGCGCGGGCGCTGCTGGAGTCGGCGCGGGTGCGCTGCCAGATCAGGGTGGCCTGCCGCGATCTGCACCCTGACGTGGAGGAGGCCCTCACGCACGCGTTGCGCGAGGGCGTGACGAACGTGCTGCGGCACGCCGAGGCCGGGCAGTGCTGGATCCAGCTCATGGAACGCGACAACGTGGTCCGCCTGTCGATCAGGAACGACGGCGTACGTCCCCCGCGCCGGCCGGGCGACGCCGGTCAGGGCCTGCTCAACCTGGCCGAACGCGTCTCGGCGCTGGGCGGCTGGCTGGAGGCGTCCACGTCGCGCGGCGGGCAGTTCTCTTTCAGTGTTTATGCCCCGCGCAGATAATTACCTTTTGTGAAAAACGCATCAAAGCGCATTCCATAGCCATATATGACTTATGTTGCGTGTTACTAGTGCGCCCCGGCGCGGCTGCGGCAGGCTCTAAGCACACCGCCTCGGAGGGCCGCGCCAAATGGACAAGTACGAGCTCTACTGCCTTGTGGACCAGTGTTTCTACGACACTCCCGACCACAGCACGGCGGCGGACGCCGACTTCCCCCAGCTGCGCCGGCCCGTCCCGGAAGGCTGGGCCCACGACCTCAGTGACACCTGGGCCTACTACATGCCGACCCAGGAGGCGCCCCTGCCGACCCAGGGCTGGAAGATCCACGTGTCGGCCCGGGTCGAGGACGCCGAGAAGGTCGTCCAGACCGTGTGGGACTACTGCGTGCCCCGCGGGGTCGCCTTCAAGTTCCTGCGCGGCCCGGCCGTGCTCGTCATGGTCAACTCCAAGGCCGCCTCCCGGGCGTCGAGCGGCAAGCTGATCACCATCTACCCCCGGGACGAGGGCCAGCTCGAACTCGTGCTCAAGGAGCTCGACGAGCTGCTGCGCGGCGTCGAGGGGCCGTACATCCTGAGCGACCTGCGCTACGGCGAGGGGCCGATGTTCGTCCGGTACGGCGGGTTCGCCGAGCGGCACTGCCTGTCCCCGTCCGGGGAGCGGGTGCTGGCCGTCGAGGACGGCGACGGCACGTTGATCCCCGACGTGCGCGGCGCGACGTTCTCGGTGCCGCCCTGGACGACGTTGCCCGAGTTCCTGGAACCCCACCTGGCCGCGCGCAACGCCGTGACCATGGAGGAGCTGCCGTACCGGATCGAGAGCGTGCTGCACTTCTCCAACGGCGGCGGCGTCTACCTGGCCCGCGACACCCGTACGGACGAACGGGTGGTGCTCAAGGAGGCCAGGCCGCACGCCGGGCTGGACGTGGCCGGCCGGGACGCGGTCGCCAGGCTCCAGCACGAGCGCGACATGCTGCGCCGCCTGGCCGGCCTGCCCGCCGCCCCCGGCCTGCGCGACTACTTCAGCATCGGCGGCCACCACTTCCTCGTGCAGGAGTTCGTGGACGGCACCCCGCTCCAGCGGCGGCTGGTGCGCCGCTTCCCGCTGACCCGCGCCACCTGCACCGACCAGGACCTCGCCGAGTACACCGCCTGGGCCACCACGACCCTGGGGAGCGTCGAGGAGGCCGTCGCGTCACTGCACGGACGCGGCGTGGTCTTCGGCGACCTGCACCCCGACAACATCCTGATCACCCAGGACGACCGGGTCGTGCTCATCGACTACGAGGTCGCCACCCTCGCCGCGGACCAGGCCAGGGCCGCGCTGGCCCACCCCGCCTTCGCCGCGCCGCGTGACCGCCACGGCGTCGAGGTCGACCGGTACGCGCTGGCCTGCCTGCGGTTCGCCCTGTTCGCCCCGCAGTGCACGATCATGCTGCCGATACACCGGCCGAAGATCGTCCAGCTGGCGCGGATCGTCAAGGAGACCTTCCCCGTCCCCGCCGCCTTCATGGACACCGCCGCCGCGACCATCGCGGGTGACCAGGCCGTCGAGACCCCCGTGCCGATGCCGGGGACGGCCACCTGGGCCGAGCTGCGGGACGCGATGTGCCGGGCCATCCGGGCGGCCGCGACCCCCGACCGCGACGACCGCCTCTTCCCCGGCGACGTCGCCCAGTTCAGGCCCGGCGGCGGCCTCAACATCGCGACCGGCGCGGCCGGCGTCCTGCTCGCCCTGTCGGCCACCGGCCTCGGCCCCTTCCCCGAGTACGAGAAATGGCTGCGCGAACGCGCCCTGCGCCCCGCCGCCGGCTCCGGGATCGGCCTGTACGACGGCCTGCACGGCATCGCCCACGTCCTCGACCGGCTCGGACACCGCCAGGACGCGCTCGACGTCGTCGACATCGCCCTGCGGGAGCAGTGGGACCGCCTGGAGACGGCCCTGTTCTCCGGCCTGCCCGGCATCGGCCTGAACCTCCTGCGCCTCGGCCGGACCGAGCCCGCCCTGGCCGAGCACGCCATGCGCGCGGTGGACATGTGCGCCGACCGCCTCGGCGGCCCCGAGGACGTGCCCGGGATCAGCGGCGGCGACAACCCGAGAGCGGGCCTCATGTACGGCTCGTCCGGCTCCGCCCTGCTCTTCCTGCACGCCTACGAGCACACCGGCGACCGCGCACTCCTCGACCTGGCCGAGATCGCGCTCAGGCAGGACCTGCGGCGCTGCCGGGCCTCGGAGGACGGCTCGCTCCAGGTGGACCAGGGCTGGCGGACGCTGCCCTACCTGGACGAGGGCTCCGTGGGCATCGCCCTGGTGCTCGGACGTCATCTCGTGCATCGCGACGACGAGGAGCTCGCCGCGGAGCTGGACCGGCTGAAGCTGGTCGCCCGCTCCGGGTTCTTCGTCCAGCCGGGGCTGTTCACCGGCCGCGCGGGCATCATCGCGGCGCTCGCCGGAGATCCGGTGGCCCGCGAGCTGATCAAGGGGTTGAGCTGGCACGCCATGCCGTACGGCGGCGGCCTGGCCTTCCCCGGTGACGGGCTGTTGCGCCTGTCCATGGATTTCGCGACCGGAACGGCCGGCGTGCTGTTCGCCCTCGGGGCGGTGCTGGGAGACCAGCCGGCACGCCTGCCGTTCCTGGAGGCCGCACCCGAGCGGCCTGCGCATGATCAACCGTGGAAGGAGGTGTAGAACATGGTTCTTCTCGACCTGCAGGGTCTGGAGGCTCCCGCGGCCAGCGACGTGGCCAGCGGCGGCAGCTCGCTCACTGCTCTCACGTGTCACTCGGGCCACCCGAGCAACCTCAGTGTCGCTCTTTGCCACTGATAGCTGACAGGGTCCCCGCGCCGTTTCGTGGTGGCGCGGGGACCTCCCGAGTCCGAAGGAGGCCGGCAGGTGGGACCGGGAGACCGCCTGGTGGCGGACGCCGTACGGCGCTGCGGCCCGTGGCCCGCCGTGCTGGCGGTCACCGCCGTCGCCGGCGCGGCCGGTGAGCTGGCCGTCCCGTTCCTCGTCGGCCGCACGCTCGACCTGCTCCTCGCCCGCTCCTCCGGCGCCGCCACCGCTCTGGTGCTGTGCGCGGGCGTGGTCGCCGTGGTGGTGCTCTGCGAGAGCCTCGGCGGCTGGGCCAGAGGGGCGAGCAGCGCGTACGCGGCCGCCCGGCTGCGGCTCGGCGTGCTGCGGCACGTGCTCGGCGTCGGCCGGGCCGCCACCCGACGCTTCCCCGAGGGCGACCTCGTCACCCGGGCCGGGCTGAACGCCGAGGAGGCCGGACGGGCCCCCGAGACGGTCACCGGCGCCCTGGCCCTGCTGGTACCGACCGCCGGCGCCCTGGTCGCGCTCACCCTCATCCATCCGCTGCTGACCCTCACGCTCGGGGCCGGCATCGTCCTCATCGTGTTCGTCCTGCGGGCCTTCCTGCGCGCCACGACCGTCATCTCCGGCGGCTACCAGGAGGTCCAGGGCGAGATCGCGGCCCGCCTCGTGGACGCGCTCGACGGCGCCCGCACCATCGCCGCCGCCGGGACCGCGGGCCAGGAGGCCCGGCGGGTGCTCGCGCCCCTGCCCCGGCTGCGCGCGCACGGCATGGCCCTGTGGCGCGCGAACGCCGCCGCCGGGGTCCGGTCTGGGCTCATGATCCCGCTGCTGGAGGTCGCCGTGCTGGCCGCCGGCGGGCTCATGCTGGCCGCCGGGCGGCTCACCGTCGGCGACCTGTACGCCGCCGCCCGCTACGCCGCGCTCGGCGCCGCGCTCAGCACCTCGCTCGGCTACATCGGCGGCCTGGCCAGGGCGCGGGCCGCCGCCGCCCGGGTGGCCGACGTCCTCGCCCTGCCGCCGGTCTCCTACGGCACGCGCCCGCTCCCGTCCGGCCCCGGCACGGTCGAGTTCCGGGACGTCGCCGCGAACGGCCTCACCGTGGGCGACCTGACGATCCCCGGCGGCACGGTCACCGCCGTGGTGGGACGGTCGGGCTCCGGCAAGTCCCTGCTGGCCGCGCTCGCCGGCCGGCTGACCGACCCCGAACGCGGGGACGTGCTGCTCGACGGCGTCCCGCTGCGCGAGCTGACCCGCGACGGCCTGCGATCGGCCATCGGCTACGCCTTCGAGCGCCCGGTCCTGGTCGGCGACACCGTCGGCGAGGCGATCGGCGCCGTCCCCGGCTCCCAGGCCGGACGGGAGGCCGCCGTGGCGGCCCGCGCCGACGGGTTCGTCCGCCGCCTGCCCGCCGGTTACGACACGCCGCTGGCCGAGACCCCCATGTCCGGCGGCGAGCGGCAGCGGCTCGGCCTGGCCAGGGCGTTCGCGCGGGGGGACCGGGTGCTGGTGCTCGACGACGCCACCTCCAGCCTGGACACCGTCACCGAACGCGAGGTCAGCCGGGCGCTCACCGGTGATCCCCGGGGTCGCACCCGCCTGATCACCGCCCACCGCCTGGCCACCGCCGCCCGCGCCGACCAGGTCGTCTGGCTCGACGAGGGCCGGGTGCGCGCCGCCGGCCCCCACGACGCCCTGTGGCGCGACCCCGCCTACCGCGCCGTCTTCCAGGAGGGCCCCCCATGACCCCGGCCCCGGACGTTCCCGCGGCCCCTGACGGCCCCTCGGTCTCCGACGGCCCCTCGATCCCCGGCGCCCCCGCCGGGTTCTGGCGGGCGCTCGTCCGTGAGCCCCGGCGGCTGGTCGCGATCCTGCTGTGGTCGGTGCTGGAGGCGGCGCCCGCGTTCCTCGTCGGGCACGCGGTCGCCCGCGCCATCGAGGACGGCTTCGCCCGCGCCAGGCCGCTGACCGGCCTGGCTTGGCTGGCGGCGCTCGGGCTGGCGTGGCTGGTCTCCGCCGTCGGCGCCCGCCAGGTGGTGCTGGCCGTGGCCGCCGTGGCCGAGCCGTTCCGCGACGACCTCCTGACGCGGGTGGTGCAGGGAGCGCTGCGCCGCCCGCTCGCCGAGCGGCCCGACAGCGCGGCCACGGCACGGGCCGGGCTCCAGGTCGAGCTGGCCAGGGACGCCTTCGCCGCCGTCGTCACCACGGTCAGAGGGTTCGCGTTCACGCTGGCCAGCGTGGTGCTGGGGCTGCTGACGCTGGCGCCGGGCACGCTCGTGCTGGTGCTGCCGCCGTTCGCGGCCGGGCTGGCGTTCTTCCTGGCCTCGCTGCCCGCGCTGGCCCGGCGGCAGCGCGCGTTCCTGCTGGCCGACGAGGAGCTGGCCCGGTCGATGACCGCGACGGTCACCGGGCTGCGCGACATCGAGGCGTGCGGCCTGGCCGACCGCGAGGACGAGCGGCTGGCCCGCCAGGTCGGCGCGCAGCGCGACGCCGCCCGCGCGCTGGCCAGGGTGACCTCGGTGCGCACCGCCGCGCTGGCCGTCGGCGGCTGGCTGCCCGTCGTCCTGCTGCTCGCCGGCACGCCGTGGCTGCTCGACGGCGGCGCCGGGCCGGGCGTGATCGTCGGCGCGCTCGCCTACGTCACCCAGTCGCTGGCACCCGCGCTCGGCGGGCTCGTCCAGGGGCTCGGGGTGAGCGGCGTGCGGCTCGTGGCCACGCTGCGCCGCATCGCCGCCGCCGCGCCGCCCCCGCCGCCCGCCCCGCCCAGGGTCCGCCCGGCCGGCGCCGACGTCGCGCTCCGGTCGGTCACCTTCTCCTACGGGCCGCACTCCGCGCCCGTCCTGGACCGCCTCGACCTCGCCGTCCCCGAGGGCGAGCACCTGGCCGTCGTCGGGCCGAGCGGCGCGGGCAAGTCCACGCTGGCCGCCCTGCTCAGCGGCATCCTGCCGCCCGGCGAGGGGGAGGTGCTGATCGGCGGCGTCCCCGCCGGCCGGGCCGACCCCGCCGCCCGCGTGCTGATCCCGCAGGAGGCGTACGTCTTCCGCGGCACGCTGCGCGACAACCTCGCCTATCTCGTGCCCGGGTCCGGCGGCCTGGACGGCTCCGTGGCCGCCCTGGGCGCCGGAGAGCTGGTCGAGAGCCTGGGCGGGTACGACGCCACGCTGGACCCGGCGGCGCTGTCGGCCGGGCAGCGGCAGCTCATCGCCCTCGTCCGCGCCCACCTGACCGAGGCCCCGCTGGTCATCCTGGACGAGGCCACCTGTCACCTGGACCCCGCCGCCGAAGCCCTGGCCGAGAACGCCTTCGCGGCCAGGGGCGGCACGCTCATCGTGGTCGCGCACCGCCTCACCTCCGCGCTGCGCGCCCGCCGCGTCCTGCTCATGGACGGTCCCCGGATCACGATCGGCACGCACGACGAGCTGATCCGGGTCTCGCCCCTGTACGCCGACCTGGCCGGCCACTGGCAA
This sequence comes from Nonomuraea sp. NPDC051191, assembly GCF_044455665.1. Classification (NCBI taxonomy): domain Bacteria; kingdom Bacillati; phylum Actinomycetota; class Actinomycetes; order Streptosporangiales; family Streptosporangiaceae; genus Nonomuraea; species Nonomuraea sp. NPDC051191. The sequence continues at coordinate 499,477 of NZ_JBITEZ010000002.1, forward strand.
CCGGAGCCCGTGTCATGACACTTGCAGACGAGTACCCGCCCGCCGAACGTCAACCGGTCACCGACCGCCTCGGCGGGCACGACGTCCCCGACCCGTACCGCTGGCTGGAGGACCCCCTCGACCCCCGTACCGAGGAGTGGCTGGCCGGGCAGGACCGGCTGTGGCGGGAGGCCGCCGCGCGCCTGCCGGACCGCGAGCGCTTCCTGGCCCGGCTCACCGAGCTGAGCGTCACGGGCCTGGTCACCCCGCCCGTGTGGCGCGGCGGCCGGTGCTTCCACCTGCGGCAGACCGGCTGCCAGGAGCACCCGGTCCTCTACTGCGACGACCGGCCCTTCCTGAACCCGGCCGACCGCGACCCCACCGGCCTGACCACCCTGGACGACTGGCAACCCGATCCGTCGGGCCGTCTGGTCGCCTACCAGATCTCGCGCAGCGGCGACGAGAAGGCCGACCTGTACGTCGAGGAGGTCGACACCGGCAAGCTCGTGGACGGCCCCATCGGCGGCTGCCGGTACTCGCCGGTCGCCTGGCTGCCCGGCGGCGAGGGCTTCTACTACGTGCGCTTCCACGAGGGCGTGCACCTGCACCGGCTCGGCGTCCCCGACGACGTCCCCGTCCTGACCGGCGGGCCGGTCTCGTACGGCGTGCAGATCAGCGCGGACGGCCGCTGGCTGACGATCTCGGCGGGCGGCACGGTCGGCAACTCGCTCTGGCTGGCGGACCTGGCCGCGGGCGACCCCGAGCGGCCGGAGCTGCGGGCCGTACAGGAGGGGACGCACGTGCGCACGGCGGGCGCGGTGGCCCCCGACGGCCGCCTGTACCTGCTCACCGACCGCAACGCCCCCCGGCGCCGGCTGTGCGTGGCCGACCCGGCCGAGCCGGAGGTGTGGCGCGAGCTGGTCCCCGAGGACCCCCGGGCGGTGCTCGGCGCGTTCACCCTGCTGGACGGCGACCGCCTGCTGGTCTCCAGGACCCGTCACGCGGTCGGCGAGATCGCCGTGCACGACGCCAGGACGGGCGAGCGGCTGGGCGAGGTGCCCCTGCCCGGCAGCGGCTCGATCGCCTCGCTCACCTCCCGCCCCGAGGGCGGCCACGAGGCCTGGTTCACCTACACCGACGCCGTCACCCCCGCCGAGATCTGGCGCTACGACGCCCGGACCGGCGCCAGCACCCTGTGGGCCGCCCCGCCCGGCCGCGTCGCGCTGCCCGACGTGAAGAGCCACCACGTCGAGTACACCTCCGCCGACGGCACCCGCGTGCGCATGGTCGTGGTCGCGCTCTCCTCAGGGTCGGGCCCCCGCCCGGCGGTACTCAACGGGTACGGCGGCTTCGGCATCCCCCTCATGCCCGGCTACGCGGCCGACTCGCTGGCCTGGGTGGAGTCGGGCGGCGTGCTGGCCATCGCGAACCTGCGCGGCGGCGGCGAGGAGGGCGAGTCATGGCACCGGGACGGCATGCTGGAACGCAAGCAGAACGTCTTCGACGACTTCGTCGCCGCGGCCGAGAAGCTGGTCGCCGACGGCTGGACGACCCCGGAGCAGCTCGGCATCTGGGGCGAGTCGAACGGCGGCCTGCTCGTCGGCGCGGCCGTCACCCAGCGCCCCGACCTGTTCGCCGCCGCTGTCTGCTCGGCCGGCCTGCTGGACATGGCCCGCTACCACCGCAGCGGCCTCGGCCCGTCCTGGACCGGCGAGTACGGCGACCCCTGCGACCCCGACCACCTGGCCTGGTTGCTGGCCTACTCGCCCTACCACCACGTCCGCCGGGACGCGGATTATCCGGCGACGCTGTTCACGGTCTCGGCCGCCGACACCCGCGTGGACCCGATGCACGCCCGCAAGATGTGCGCGGCCATGCAGTGGGCCGGTGACGGCTCCCGTCCCGTCCTGCTGCGCCACGAGCGCGACGTCGGCCACGGTGCCCGCGCCGTCAGCCGGTCCATCGCGCTCGCCGCCGACGTCCTGGCCTTCCTGGCCGCCCACACCCGGCCCTGACCGGGCGGCGGGCGGCTGAGGGGAGGCGGCAGGGGGTCAGATCCAGCCGGACTCGCGGGCGATGCGGATGGCGTCGATGCGGCTGCGCGCGCCCAGCTTGGCCGTCGTCCGGCACAGGTAGTTCCGGACCGTTCCCTCGGCCAGGAACAGCGAGGCGGCGATCTCCCCGATGGAGGCGCCGTCGGCCGCCGCGCCGATCACGTCCAGCTCGCGGGGGGTGAGCGGCGGCTCCTCGGGGCGCATGGCGGCGATGGCCAGCTCCGAGTCGATGACCCGCTCGCCGTCGGCGACCCTGCGGATGGCGTCGGCCAGCCGCTCCGGCGGCGCGTCCTTGGCCATGAACCCCCGTACGTGCACCTCCAGCGCCTGCTTCAGCAGCCCGGGGGTGCCGACGCCGGTCAGGATCAGCACGCCGCAGCCGGGCAGCTTGTCGTGCAGTTCGCGGGCGGCGGCGAGCCCGTCCATGCCCGGCAGGGCGATGTCGAGCACCGCCACGTCCGGACGGCACGACTGGGCGGCGGCCAGGATGTGGTCGCCCCGCTCGACCTCGGCGACGACCTCGATGTCCTCCTCGTAGGCCAGCAGCGCCACAAGCGCCCCTCGTACCAGGTGCATGTCCTCAGCGAGCAACGTTCGAATCACCATGGGATCCTTGCGGTCGACCAGGCTTGCAACGTCCTGCGGGCGTCTTAATCCTGACCTATTGCCCGCACTGTGGAAAGTCCCCCTAAGTGAGGGTAAAGCCGTCCCCCGCACAAGAGGGCGCTCATTTGGGGAATGGTCAAGCCATGAAGCCTCGAGTGAAGCCCCTGCCTCCCGCGGAATGGGACGACTTTCAGCAGGCGAACCCCCAGAACGTGTTCACGACGCTGGGCCGGCACCCCGCGGTCTACGAGGGCTGGCTGCGCTTCGGCGGCGCCCTGCTGAACGGCACGCTGCCGGCCCGCGACCGCGAGCTGGCCATCCTGCGCACCGCCTTCCACAGCCGCAGCGCGTACGAGTGGACCCATCACGCCCGCATCGCCCGCGAGGCGGGCCTGACGGACGTGGAGATCGAGTCGGTCCGCCAGCTCGACGCCCTCTGGCCGGTCGAGGACCGCCTGGTGCTACAGGTGGCCGACGACCTCCACTACGCGGGCGACCTCACCGACGCCACCTGGGCTGCCCTGTGCGACCGCTACGACGAGGTGCGCAGGATCGAGCTGGTCGTCCTCGTCGCCCACTACTCCATGCTGGCGCTGGTGCTCAGGGCGCTCGGCGTGCAACTGGAGGAGTGAGCCCGGCCCGGCGGTCAGCCGCCGGGCACGATCATCGTCACGCCCGGGACCGAGCCGATCGAGGCCAGCGCCTTGCCCGCGTCGGCCAGGCCGATCGTCCGGGTGACGAGCTGGTCGGGGTGCAGGATCCCGGCCCTGATCAGCTCCAGCATGGGCGGGTAGGCGTGCGCGGCCATGCCGTGGCTGCCCAGCAGCCGCAGCTCGTGGCCGATCACGCGGTCCATCGGCACCGGCGTCGGCCCGCCCGGCAGCAGGCCGACCTGGACGTGCCGCCCCCGCCTGCGCAGGCTCTCGACCGAGGCCGCGCACGTGCGCGGGCTGCCCAGCGCGTCGAGCGAGACGTGCGCGCCGCCCCTGGTCAGCTCCCTGACCTGGGCCGCCGTGTCACCCGCCGAGCCGTTGACGAAGTGCGTGGCCCCGGCCAGCTCGGCCAGTTGCAGCGCGTCGGTGCTGATGTCCACCGCCACCACCCGCGCCCCGGACGCCGCCGCGATCATCACGGCCGACAGCCCGACGCCGCCGCAACCGTGCACCGCCACCCACTCGCCCGGACGCACCTCGCCCACCTGGACGACCGCCCGGAAGGCGGTGGCGAAGCGGCAGCCGAGCCCGGCGGCGGTGGCGTAGGCCATCTCCTCGGGGATCGGCACGAGGTTGACGTCGGCGTGGTCGACGGCGACGTACTCGGCGAAGGAGCCCCAGTGGGTGAAGCCCGGCTGGGTCTGCCGCTCGCACACCTGCTGCTCGCCCGTCGCGCAGGCCGCGCAGGTGCCGCAGGCGCAGACGAACGGCACGGTGACCCGAGCCCCCGGCAGCCAGCCGCGCACGTCGGGGCCCACGGCCTCGATCACGCCCGCCAGCTCGTGGCCGGGCACGTGGGGGAAGACCGTGATGTCGGGGTCGTGTCCCTGCCAGCCGTGCCAGTCGGAGCGGCACAGACCGGTCGCCTCGACCCTGATCACCGCCCCGCCGGGCGCGGGGGTGGGATCGGGCAGCTCGCGCAGGTCGAGTTCCCCGCCGAAGACGTCAAAGGCAACCGCTCGCATCTCATGAGCTTAGAGTGAGTCGCCGCAGGTCGCGCAAGGCCCGGTGGGAGGGCGAGCCGGGTTCGGTGGTGTAGAGCACCAGCCGGAGGTCGTCGCGGTCGGGCCATGGCAGCACCTGGCAGATGGCGTCGATCGTGCCGACGAGCGGATGGGTGACCTGCTTGCGCTGCTCCCTGCGCACCTCGACCTCGTGCCCGGCCCACAGTTCGGCGAACTCGGGGCTGAGCGCCAGCATCTCGGCCACCAGCGCCTGGAGCGCCCGGTCGTCGGGGTAGCGCCCGGCGGCCACGCGCAGGTCGGCGACCGAGGCGCGGGCGAAGCGGCCCTTCTCCTCGTCGGACAGGTGCTCGGCGATGCCGGGCGACATGAACACCCAGCGGATCACGTTGCGCCGGTCGGGAGGCAGGGAGTCCAGGTCGCCCATGAGCATGGCGGCGAGCGGGTTCCAGGCGCGCAGGTCGTAGCGGGCGTCCAGGACGTAGGCGGGGACGTCCTCCAGGAAGGCGAGCAGGTGCAGGATGCCCGCGGGCACGTCCTCCCTGATGCGGGGGGCCTCCAGCAGCTGGCCGGCCAGCCGGAACAGGTGGGCGCGCTCGTCCTGGTCCAGCATGAGCGCCCGGCACAGCGCGCCGAGCACCTGGCGCGACGGGTGCGGGCCCCTGCCCTGCTCCAGCCGGATGTAGTAGTCGATCGACATCCCGGCGAGCTGGGCCACCTCCTGCCGGCGCAGGCCCGGCGTGCGGCGGCGGTCGCCGCCCGGCAGCCCCACGTCGGACGGGGTGACGCGGGCGCGCCTGCTGCGCAGGAATGCGGCCAGTTCGTCGCGGTTCATGCCTCCATCCTCCGTCCTGAGGGCAGGTGAGCGGGCTCGCGAAGGTGGTACCGCTGATCCCAGCTTCCGCGGGTCTCTCCCACACCCCTTCCGACCTGGGAGAACGTTAGGCCATGACGACGACTGCCCTCATCACGGGCGCGAACAAGGGAATCGGCCACGAGGTCGCGCGGCTGCTGTCGGAGCGGGGGATCACCGCGATCGTGGGAGCCCGCGACGAAGAGCGCGGGCGGGCCGCCGCCGGTCGGCTGGGCCTGCCGTACGTGCGGATCGACGTGACCGACGAGGCGAGCGTGGCCGCCGCCGCCAAGTGGATCGAGGCCGAGTACGGCTCGCTCGACATCCTGGTCAACAACGCCGGGATCGCCGGCGGCCTGGACGGGGGCGTCCCGAGCGCCGCCGGCGCGCAGGCGTTCAGGGACGTCTACGAGACGAACGTGTTCGGCGTGGTCACCGTGACCAACGCCATGCTGCCGCTGCTGCGCAGGTCGCCGGCGGGCCGGATCGTGAACATGTCCAGCGAGCTGGGCTCGATCAGCCTGGCGCTCACGCCGGGCAGCCCGTTCTGGGGCCTCAACTTCGCCGTCTACAACTCCTCCAAGACCGCGCTCAACATGATCACCGTCTGCTACGCCAAGGAGCTGATGGACACCTCCATCAAGGTGAACGCCGCCAACCCCGGCTACTGCGCCACCGACCTCAACGGGCACACCGGCTTCCGCACCGCCGAGCAGGGGGCGGCCGTCGCCGTACGGCTGGCGACCCTGGACGCCGACGGCCCGACCGGCGCCTACCTGGAGGATGACGGACCGATCGCCTGGTGAGGTGTGGACACCTGCGTAGTGGACAGAAGGGGGCGATGGGACGAGATCTGGACAAGGAGCGGTTCTCCGAGGCGGAGTACGCGCGCTTCGGAGAACGCATCCGGGAGCAACTCGGCACGCTTCGCGAGCTGCTCGAAACCCCCGGCTTCGGGCAGGGGCCGGCCACGATCGGGGCCGAGCTGGAGCTGTTCCTGATCGACCGGCAAGGACGGCCGCTGCCGCGCAACGACGAGGTCCGGGACCAGCTCGACGACCCGCGCGTCGTGCTCGAACTGGGCCGCTTCAACATCGAGGTCAACCTCACCCCGACGCCGCTGGCGGGCGCGCCCTTCGAGCGCATGGGGGCCGAGATCCAGGAGACGGTGACCAAGGTGGACGCCGCCGTCGAGGACGGCGGCGCGCTGCCGATCGGCATCCTGCCCACGCTGGACGCGAAGGACTTCACCCGCGGCGCGCTGAGCGACCAGAACCGCTACCGGGCCATGAGCAGGGGCATCAGGCGGCTGCGGCTGGAGCCGTTCCTCGTCAAGATCGAGGACCTGGAGCTGTCGGTGGAGGACGTGATCCTGGAGAACGCCAACACCTCCTGGCAGGTGCACATCCGCACGCCGCCCGACCGCTTCGCCCGGCTGTTCAACGCCGCCCAGCTCGCCATCGGGCCGGTGCTGGCCGCGTGCGGCAACTCGCCGTTCTTCCTGGGCAGGGACCTGTGGGCGGAGACGCGGATCGCGCTGATGGAGGAGGCGGCCGACGACCGCGACGTGGAGCGGCGCGGGCGCAGGGACGGGCGGGTCACGTTCGGCTCGGACTGGGTGCGGGAGGGCGCGCACGAGCTGTTCGAGCGGTACGTGCAGGACTACGAGCCGATCGTGCCCGACCTGTCCGACGGCGCCGAGCCGCACGAGGTGCCCGAGCTGCGGCTGCACCAGGGCACGATCTGGCAGTGGAACCGGCCCGTCTACGACCCGGCCGACGGCGGGCACCTGCGGGTCGAGATGCGCGCGCTGCCCGCCGGGCCGTCGTGCGCGGACATGACCGCGAACACGGCGTTCCTGCTGGGGCTGACGCTCTCGCAGGCCGAGCGGGACCTGACCGGCTACCGGTTCGCCGAGGCATACCAGAACTTCTACCGCGCCGCCCAGGACGGGCTGGAGGCCAAGCTGGCCTGGCCGGGCCTGGACGGCGAGTTCGAGGCCGCCGACCTGGTGCTCAGGCTGCTGCCCGAGGCGCGGGCCGCGCTGCTGGCGAACGGGGTGACCCCGCACGACGCCGACACCGCCCTGGACGTCATCGCCCAGCGCACCCGGCTGCGGCGCACCGGCGCGGTCTGGCAGCGCGAGGCGCTGGCGCGCTTCGGCGGCGACCGGGAACGGCTCGTGCGGCGCTACCGGGAGCTGGCTCTGTCGGGCCTGCCGGTGCATCTGTGGGACTGAACGCCAACAAATGCCGCCGCTCGTCCGTCAAACTACTCCGAGAGACGGACGAAGTGAGGCAGATATGGCGGCGACGGGGATGGTTCCGGCCGACAAGGCGCCCTACGCGTTAACGCGGGCCACGGGGACCCTGGCCGAGGGGGCGGCGAAGCTGGCCGGGGAGATCGGCGCGACCGGGGTCGAGGCCCTGCTGGCCCACGCCAACAGGACCGCCGTCCACAAGGGCGCCGCGGCGGCGCTGGGCTCGATGCAGCCCAGGCCGTCGGACTGGTACGCCTTCGACGGCAAGGACCAGGACACCGTCGACTGGTACCCGCAGGGCGTGACCTGCGGCGAGGAGTCCGGCAGCATCGGCGTGCCGGTGCTCCTGGTGAGCTGGTACTTCAAGCCGACGCCGGGTGACCGGGGGATCAGGGTGTCGTTCCTGAGCCCCCGGACGCTGAAGTACCAGCACGCGCTGCTGGTCGAGGCCGCGCCCGACGGGACGTACAAGCCGATCGACGTGCACGCGGGCGGCCTGGCCTGCCACGGCGACCTGCTCTACGTCGCCGACACCTACAACGGCCTGCGCGTGTTCGACCTGGGAAACCTGCTCGACCTGCGCACCGCCCAGAGCGACCTGGGCGATCCCGCGCGCGTCGGGCGTTCCGGCGGCAAGTTCCACGCCTTCGGCTACCGCTACCTGCTGCCGCAGACCGACTGCTGGAAGCTCGCGCGGCGCGGGCCGCACTTCTCGTTCCTGTCGGTGGACCGCAGCGGCGCCACGCCCGCGCTGGTCTCGGGCGAGTACCGCGAGAACGACCCCGGCGGGTGGGTCGCCCGCTGGAACCTGCCCCTGACCGACGGCACGCCCAAGGACGCCTTCGTCATGGGACACCCCAAGATCCAGGGGCGGTCTCCTGGGGCGGCAAGTGGTACCTGAGCCAGGCGGCCGACGGCAACACCAACGGCAGGCTGCTCGTCCACAGCGGTGACAAGCTGCTGACCAGGCCCTACCCGATCGGGCCCGAGGACCTGACGGTGCGCGGCGGCAAATTGTGGAGCGTCACCGAGTTCAGGAACAAGCGCATCGTCTTCGCCGTCGCACTCTGAGCCGGGGCCGGGGCGGGGCACCAGGTGGGGGCGGGGATCAGCCCTCCATGTGGGCGCGCAGGACCTCGCGGTAGCGGTGGTCGAAGGCGTCGTAGCGGGCCCGCAGCGCGGCTCCCGGCCAGCCTGCGGGCAGCAGCTCGGGGGGCAGCAGCGGGTCGGCCAGCAGGTGGCGCAGCACGGCGGCCGAGACCAGGAAGCCCTCGGCCAGCCCGTCGGCCCGGTCGAGCGCCCGCTCCAGCCGGTGTGCCTCGGCCGCCCAGCCGTCGAGGTCCCACAGCAGCGGGGTGGGGTCGCCGTGCGGGCGGCCGTCGATCAGCGTGCACTGCGCGGTGACGGTCTCGGGCCAGGCGCGCACCAGGTTCGCCGGACGCAGCCAGGTGCCCTCGCGCAGCTCGCCCATGCGCAGCGCGGACATCGTGTGCCGGAACGCCGCCCGGTCGGCCGGGGCGCGCCGCTCGGCGGTGACCACCGCCACCTCCCACGTGCCGTCCCACGGTTTGGTGTGCGGGTCGCGGCTCTCGTCCTGGCGGGCCTGGCGCTCGACGAGCCGTTCGGACAGCGTGTAGCGGCCGCCCTGCTGCGTCAGGTCGCCGGCCGCCACCATGCGCGACAGCGCCACCCGGACCGTGCCCTCGGCGATGCCGAACAGCGCGCCGATGCGCACCAGATGCCGGACGGGCAGCCGGGGCGGATGGCTGCCCAGCAGCGCGCTCAGGACCGCCGACCGGGCGCTGAGTGAGGTGTTACGGTCTTCCATCGCGTGTTGATTATATGTAACACTCGCGAGTATGGGCCGGTATCTCATCGAACCTTTCGACCACAGCGACCGCTACGCCACCGAGCGCTACCAGGGGGCGGCCGGGCGCAACTGGTGGACCTGCGACCCCACGCTGCGCCTGCTCATGCGGCGCCACCTCGGCGACGGCTTCGCCTGGGCCGAGCCCCGCCTGGAACGGCTCGGCGCGCTGATGGGCGGCCTGGTCGCCGAGTGCGCCGAGGAGACCGACCGCAACCCGCCCCGCCTGGAGAAGTACGACAAGTGGGGCAGGGACGTCAGCCGGGTCGTCATGCCGCCGTCCTTCGAGGCCGCCCGCGCGGCGCTCATGGAGGACAACTTCACCTCGCCGTCGTTCGCCGAGGAGGCACGGGCGAACGGGGCGGACCCGTCCGCGCTGGCGGCGGCCTGGACGTACCTGCTCGACCAGGCCGACATCGGGATGGGCTGCGCGCTCGGCACCGGCGGGGACATGGTGGTCTCGCTGGCCGAGAAGCACGCGCCCCCGGACATACGCGACCGGGTCCGGGAGATCTTCGCCGACGGCTACTACTCCGGCGAGGCCGCTCAGATGTTCACCGAGCGCACCGGCGGGTCCGACCTGGCCGCCCTGGAGGCGTGGGCCGAGCCCGACGGGGAGGCGTGGCGGCTGACCGGGTTCAAATGGTTCGCCTCCAACGCCAACGGGTCGGCGTTCGTGGTGCTCGCCCGCACGCCCGACGGCGCGGTGGCGCCGTTCCTGGCGCTGTGGGAGCGGCGCGACGGCTCGCGCAACGGCGTGCGCATCCGGCGGCTGAAGGACAAGCTGGGCACCCGCTCGGTCGCCTCGGCCGAGGTCGAGTTCACCGGCGCCGAGGCGTTCCTGCTGGCCGGCCAGGGCTCCGGCTCCGGGCTCGGGACGATGATGAAGCTCACCAACGCCTCCCGGCTGGGCGTCGCCATGATGGGCGTCGGCGTGGCCAGGCGGGCGCTGGTCGAGTCGATCTGCTACGCCCGCTCCCGCGAGGCGTTCGGCCGCCCGCTCATCGACCAGCCGCTGATGCGCCGCAAGCTCGCCGAACTGATCGTCGAGGTCGAGGCCGCCCAGGCGATGGTGTTCGACGGCCTGGTCGGCCCCCGGCTGCGGCTCGGCCCCGCGCTGATCAAGCTGCGCGCCGCCCGGCTCGGCCTGACGGCGGCGAGCGACGCGATCGAGGTGCACGGCGGCAACGGCTACATCGAGCAGTGGCCGGTGGCCAGGCTGCTGCGCGACGCCCAGGTCAACCCGATCTGGGAGGGTGGCGACAACATCCTGTGCCTGGACGTGCGCCGCGCCATGCTGCGCGAGGAGGCCCACGTGCCCTTCCTGGCCCGCCTGCGCGCCCTGGCCACCTCCGACCTGGTGAACGCGCGGATCGACGACCTGTCCAAGGCCGTCGAAGCCTGGCACGGGCTCGACCCGGCGCTCGCCGAGGAACGCCTCTACCCGCTGGCCCAGTTCATGGCCGACGTCTACGCCGCCGCCCTGCTGGAGGACCAGGCCGCCTGGGGGCTGGACGACGGGCGCAAGGCCCTGGTCGCCCGCCTGTACGCCGAGGCGCACCTGGCCGACCGCGGCCCGCTGCGCGGCGTCGACGCCCCGGCCGCCGACCACTTCGACGAGCTGCTGGCCGGGGCGCTCGCCTGACAGTACGCTCGCCAGGTCTCCCCGAGGAGGGCCGCATGACCGTACGCGTCGAGCGCGAAGGACCCGTCACGACCGTCGTCCTGAGCAGGCCGGCGGCGCGCAACGCGGTCGACAGGGAGACCGCCGGCGCGCTCACGGACGCGTTCGGCGACTTCGAGCGCTCCGACGCGGCCGTGGCGGTGCTGTGGGGCGAGGGCGGCACGTTCTGCTCGGGGGCCGACCTCAAGGCGCTGGACAACCACGTCGGCGAGGACGGCGACGGCCCGATGGGGCCGACCAGGATGCGCCTGTCCAAGCCGGTGATCGCCGCCGTCGCCGGGCACGCCGTGGCCGGCGGGCTGGAGCTGGCCCTCTGGTGCGACCTGCGGGTGGCCGAGGAGGACGCGGTGTTCGGCGTCTTCTGCCGCCGCTGGGGCGTGCCGCTGATCGACGGCGGCACGGTCCGGCTGCCCCGGCTCATCGGCGCCTCGCGCGCCATGGACCTGATACTCACCGGCCGCGCCGTGCACGCGCCGGAGGCCCTCGACATGGGGCTGATCAACCGCCTGGTGCCCACCGGCACGGCCCGGCGGCACGCCGAGGAGCTGGCCGCGCGGATCGCCGCGTTCCCGCAGGCGTGCCTGCGCGGCGACCGCATGTCGCTGCTGGAACAGCACGGCCTCACCGAGGAGGAGGCCATGCGCAACGAGCTGCGCCACGGGCTGGTCTCGCTGCCCGGCGCGGCGGCGGGCGCCGCCAGGTTCGCCGCCGGCGCCGGCCGTCACGGCGACCTCACCTAGCCCGCCGCCCGCGGCTCCCGGGCCCATCGGGCCCGGTCAGCCGAGCACAGGGAAGTTGGACCGGATGACGCTGAGCGGGTCGCGGGCGCGCTTGAGGTCGCGCAGCCGGGCCAGCGTCTCGGGCGAGAACGCCGCCGCCGCCTGCTCCCCACCGTGCAGCATCGTGAACGGCCGCCGCCCGCTGCTGAACGGCACCAGCACCTTGCCGAGCCGCTCGATGCGCTCCGACACCTCCGGCGACGGCAGGCCCAGCGCGTGCACGAGGTACGGCTCCGGCAGCCGCTCCACCGCGCCGCCGCCCTCGACCGGCCTGGCCACCGCCCCGCCCAGGTGCCGGACCTGAACCGCCAGCAGCGGCTCGATCGGCTCCCCGGTCAGCACGCCGGCGACCTCGTCGTCCAGCCTGGTCAGCAGCTCGGTGTGGCCCATGCCGGGGCTCGGGTCGACCGGTTCGTCGCAGATCGAGGCCAGTTCGGCCACCGGCAGCACCCGCCTGGTGTCGGCGATCGCCCCGCCCACGGCCTCCAGCGGCCGCAGCAGCGTCCCGGGGTCGGCCCCGAGGTAGGTGCACTCGACCATGACGAAGCCGGGGGCGCCGGGCGGCGTGAGGAGCTGGAACCACACCGACAGCTCCTCGGGCGCGTCGGCGGTGACCTCGCGGAAGGCCGCCATGACCTGCTCGGCGCGGGCGGCCGGCCACATGATCCGGCCGCCGTACAGGAAGGGCGCGGGGTGCAGGTCGAACTCCATGGCCGTCACGATCGCGAAGTCGCCACCGCCGCCGCGCAGGGCCCAGAACAGCTCGGGGTCGCTCTCGGCGGTGACCGTGATCCGGCCGCCGTCGGCGTCCACGGCCTCGAAGGCGCGCACGCTGTCGGCGGCGAAGCCGTGCTTGCGGCTGAACCAGCTCAGACCGCCGCCCAGGGTGTAACCGGTCACGCTCACCACCGGCGAGCTGCCCGCCAGGCCGGTCAGCCCGAGCGGGCTCGCGGCGTCCAGCACCTCGCCCCACTTCACGCCCGCGCCGACGCGCGCCACCCCGTCGCGGATCGCCACTCCGCCCAGACGGCCGGTACGCAGCAGGATCGTCCCCTCGGTGTCGCCCGACGCGCCGTGGCCGCCCGGCTGCGCGGTCACCGCCAGGCCGTGCAGGCGGGCGTAGCCGATCACGGCGGCCACGTCGTCGGCGTCGGCGGCCTCGACCACCGCGCGCACCGGCTGCTCGACCGCCAGGTTCCAGGGACGGCGCGCCTGGTCGAAGCCGTCGTCGCCGGGAAGGAGAACGGGGCCGGTCGTCATGTTCCTCAGTTCGTTCATGTGATCGATGATGCTTGGTCCCACTTGCGTGGGAATTGGGGTTGACTTGAGCCCTGTGGAGTTCAGACTGTTCGGTCCGCTTGAGGTGGACGACGACGACGGCGCCCGCCTCGACCTCGGCACCAGGAAGCAGCGGGCGGTGCTGGCCATGCTGGCGCTGGAGCCGGGCCGGATCGTGCCGCTGGACCGGCTGATCGAGGAGCTGTGGGCGGGGGAGGCCCCGGCCAGGGCCACCGCCACGCTCCAGGCGTACGTGTCGCACCTGCGACGGGTGCTCGAACCCGGACGCAAGCCGCGCACGCCGCCTCAAGTGCTGCTCACCCGCGAGCCCGGCTACCTGCTCGACATCGCGCCCGGCCAGACGGACGTCGCCCGCTTCGCCACCTGGGCGGCCGACGGCGCCCGGCTGGTGCGGCAGGGGCGGCACGGCGAGGCGGCGCGGGTGCTGGACCGGGCGCTCGGGCTGTGGCGCGGCGAGCCGCTGGCCGAGTTCCCCGGGCTGGCGCCCGACGTGCCGGCCCGGCTGGGGCAACTGCGGCTGGCGGCCGAGGAGGACCTGCTCGAAGCCCGGCTGGAGCTGGGGGAGGCCACCGTGCCCGACCTGGAGGCGCTGACCGAGGCGTATCCGTACCGGGAGCGGGCCTGGCGGCTGCTGGTGCTCGGGCTCTACCGGGCGGGCCGGCAGGCCGACGCGCTGGCCGCGCTGCGCCGGGTGCGCGGGCTGCTGGCCGGACAGCTGGGCATCGAGCCGGGCCCGGAGCTGAAACGCCTGGAGCAGGCCGTCTTCGACCAGTCCCCGGCCCTGGACGCCCCCGGCGGGACGACCGCCGCTGAACCGCCCCGGCGACCGGACGCGGACGACGCGAAGGCCCCACCGGCACCGAGTGCCGCGGCGGGCGGACGGGCGGCGGGAGAGCGCCTGGTCGGACGGGAGGCGGAGCTGCGGACGCTGGAAGAGCTGCTGGGCGGCGCCAGGGCCGGGCACGGCGGCCTGGCGCTGGTCACCGGCGAGGCGGGCATCGGCAAGACCAGCCTGGTCAGGGCCGCCGCCGACCTGGCCGCCGCCCGCGGGTTCCGGGTGGAGTGGGGCAGATGCCTGGACGACCCCAGGGCCCCGGCGTTCTGGCCGTGGGCGCGGGCGGGCATGATCCCGCCGTCCCCGCACGCCGAGCTGTTCGACCTCTACGACGCCGTGCTCGCCTCGCTGCGCGGCGGCCCGCTCCTGCTGGTGCTGGAGGACCTGCACTGGGCCGACGCCTCGTCGCTGAAGCTGCTCGGCCACGTCGCGGGCGAGCTGGCGAGCACGTCCGCCCTGATCATCGCCACGCTCCGGCCCGAGCCTGCCGACCAGCCGGCCCAGCTCCGCGAGACGATGGGCACGCTGTCCAGGGAGGGCCGCAGGCTGCCGCTCGCGCCGTTCGACGCCGAGGGGGTGCGCGACTTCCTGCGCCTGCGCGAGGTGAGCGCCGACCCCGGGGAGCTGCTCGACCGCTCCGGCGGCAACCCGTTCTACCTCGCCGAGCTGCTGCGCCTGCCCGAACGCGAACGCCACCTCGTCCCGCCCGGCGCGGCCGACGTGATCGACCGCAGGCTGGCCAGGCTGCCCGGGCCGACGCGGGACCTGCTCAGGGCCGCCGCCGTCGCGGGCCGCGAGGTCTCGGTCGATCTGCTGGCCGCGCTCGTGGAGCAGCCGGTGGAGGACGTCATGACGGGCCTGGAGCCCGCCCTGGCCGCCGGGCTGCTGACCGAGGCCGCCGACTACCGCTTCTCGCACGCCCTCGTCCGCCAGGCCCTCGACGCCGGCCTGACCACCTTGGCCCGCGCCCGGCTGCACCTGCGCGCCGGCCGCTCCCTGGAGGGCGTGCCCGGCGCCGACCCGGCGCTGCTGGCCGGCCACTTCGCCGCGGCGGCCAGGCTGGGCGGGGCGGCCAAGGCCGTCGAGCACGCCACCGAGGCCGCGGCCCAGGCCGCCGCCCGGCACGGCTACCAGGAGGCCGTCGAGCTGTGGGAGCTGGCGCTGGCCCACCTCCCGCCCGGCGACTCGCCGCGGCGCTGCCGGCTGCTCGTCGAGCTGGGCCGGGCCCGCCGCACCCTGGGCGACGCCGCCGGCGCCCGCCGCGACCTGGACGAGGCCGTCGCCCAGGCCCAGCGGCTCGGCGACAAGGACGCGCTGGTGGCCGCCGTCTCGGTGTTCGGCGGCCTGTCGGTGTGGAACTGGCGGCCGTACGGCGTCGTGGACGAGGCGATGGTCACGGTGCTGGAGGACCTGCTGGCCGGCGGCCTCGACCCGGCGTCCAGGGCGGCGCTGCTGGGCACGCTCGGCATCGAGCTGCACTACGGCCCGCGCCGCGCCGAGGGCGAACGGCTGGCGCTGGAGGCCGTCGAGCTGGCCCGCGGCCTGGACGACCCGATGCTGCTGGCCACGGCGCTGAACAACTACCTGATCGCCGGGTTCGTCCCGGGCCGCAACGACGTGCGGCTCAAGGCGGCCGAGGAGATGCTCGCCATTCCCGGCCTGCCCAGGGAGGCCCGGCTGGTGGGACGCGTCCTGCGCATGTCGTGCCTGCTGCGCGCGGGCGACCTGGCCGAGTGGGCCAGGGACCTGGACCGCTGCGAGCAGCTCCTGCACGAGGTGGCCAGGCCCGAGCTGGAGGCGATGGTCCGCGTCTCGCAGACCGCCGCGCACACCCTGCACGCCCGCTGGGACGAGGCCGAAGCCCTGCTCGGCCGCTTCCCCGGCCTCACGTACGGCGGCAGCCTGTGGGGGATCGAGGCGCGCCGCCTGGCCGCCCTCTACACCTGCCGGCGCGGCCAGGACCGGGGCGCGGAGCTGCTGGAGGAGCTGGTGGCGGCGGGGGAGCGGCCGCTGATGAGCCCGGTGCGCCCGCTCGCCGTCCTCGCGGCGCTGGAGGCAGGGCGGCCCGAGCTCGCCAGGGAGCTGATCGGCCGGTGGGGTGTGGAGCTGCGCGAGGACTGGTCGGCGGACTTCCTCCACCCGGTCTGGGGGCTGGTGGCCGCCCGGCTCGGCACGCCCGACCCGGCCGACCTGTACGAACGGCTGCTGCCCATTTCCGGCCAGCTCATCGTCATGGGGATGGGCAGCGCCGCCTGGGGCTCGGTGCACGACGTGCTGGCCGAGCTGGCCGGGCGGCTCGGCCGCGACCGGGAGGCGCGCGAGCACAACGAGGCGGCGGTCGCGCTGCACCGGCGGCTCGGGCTGACGTACTGGGAGGCGCGCAGCCGGGGGTGGCGTCCCGGCTGACTGTCGGACCCGCCGCGTACTGTGATCTCATGCCTGACATCGAGGTCGCGGGGCGTTCCGTCCGCATCACCAGCCCCGACAAGGTGGTCTTCCCGCAGTCGGGCCACACCAAGCTCGACCTGATCCGGTTCTACCAGGCGGTGGGCGAGGCGGCGCTGCGCGGCGTGCACGGGCGGCCGATGGTGCTCAAGCGGTTCGTCCACGGCATCGAGCAGGAGGCGTTCTTCCAGAAACGGGCTCCCGCCAAGCGGCCCGACTGGATCGAGGTGGCCGAGCTGCGCTACCGGTCCGGGCTGAGCGCGGAAGAGGTGGTCTGCACCGATCTGGCACAGTTGCTCTGGGTGATCAACCTGGGGTGCGTCGACCTCAACCCCCACCCGGTGCGCGCCGACGACCTGGCCAGGCCCGACGAGCTGCGCATCGATCTCGATCCCGTGCCCGGCGTCGCCTGGGCCGACGTGCTGGCCACCGCGCAGGTGGCGCGGGAGGTGCTGGCCGACCACGGGCTGGTCGCCTGGCCCAAGACGTCCGGGTCGCGCGGGTTCCACGTCTACGCCCGGATCGAGCGGCGGTGGCCGTTCGCGAAGGTGCGCAAGGCGGCCGAGACCGTGGCCCGCGAGGTCGAGCGGCGGGCCCCCGACCTGGCGACCAGCAGGTGGTGGAAGGAGGAGCGCCACGGCGTGTTCGTCGACTTCAACCAGAACGCCTACGACCGCACGGTCGCCTCGGCGTACTCGGTGCGCGCGGTGCCCGACGCCCGCGTGTCCACGCCGCTGACCTGGGACGAGGTGCCCGGTTGCCGGCCCGAGACGTTCACGGTCGACAGCGTGCCCAAGCGGCTGGCCGAGCTCGGCGACCCGTGGGAGGACATGGATCTGCACGCCGGGTCGCTCGACGGGCTGCTGGAGCTGGCCGAGGAGCTCGGGCCCGCGCCCAAGCCGCCCAAGGGCAGCGGGCGCAGGCAGCAGACCATGCCGGTCATCGAGATCGCCAGGGCCCAGCACAAGGAGGAGGCGCTGGCGGGGCTCGACCGCTGGAAGGCCCGCCACCCCGAGGTCGCGGCCCTGCTGGAGGCCGCCGACGTGCTGGTCGACGGCATGCGCGGGCGCAGCAGCGTCTGGTACCGGATCCGGGTCAACCTCCAGCACGTGCCGGAGGAGGAGCGGCCGGCGCAGGAGCCGCTGGAGGTCGACTACGACCCCTGGCAGGGCGCCGGCGGCCCCTGACCGGGCGCGGCAGGGCGCCCGGTCAGGGGCCGCCGGCCAGGGCCGCCGATCAGGGGGGCGGATCGGCGGCCGGGAACCAGGGCGCTGAGGGAGGTAGCGCCCCGGAAGGCCGAGGGGGCGGGTCAGCGGCCGGAGACGGGGAGGGCGGGTCAGCGGCCGGAGACGAGGTTGCCGAGGCGGGCGTACAGCGAGGTGCCGGTGCCGCGGTCGTTCTCGTGGCGGTCGGCGGCCCGGAACAGCGTGTAGATGAGCTGCACGCCCGCCCACCGCAGCGGCTCCGGCTCCCACTGCCGCACCTGCCGGCCCACCCATGGCAGCGCCGTCAGCTCGGTGTCCCGCCGCAGCACCAGGTCGCGCAGCGTGCGCCCGGCCAGGTTCGTGGTGGTCACGCCGCTGCCGACGTACCCGCCGGCCCAGCCGAGCCCGCTCGCGTGGTCGAGGTGCACGGTCGAGCACCAGTCGCGCGGCACGCCGAGCACCCCGCACCACGAGTGCTGCACCCGCGCGTCGGCCGCCGCGGGGAAGAGCTTCACCAGCATCCGCCACAGCAGCGCCACCGTCCGCGCCTGGGTGGCCCCCCGGCGGTCGGTATGCGACCCGAACCGGTACGGCACCCCCCGCCCGCCGATCGCGATCCGGTCGTCGGCCGTGCGCTGGGCGTAGACGTAGGCGTGGGCCTGGTCGCCGAGCAGCTCGTGCCCGGCCCAGCCGATGTGCTTCCACACCTCGGCGGGCAGCGGCTCGGTGACGATCATGGAGCTGTTCATCGGCAGCCACTGCCGGTGCTGCCCGGCCAGGGACGCGGTGAAGCCCTCGGTGGCGCGGATGACGTAGTCGGCCGAGACGATGCCGAGCGGCGTGTGCGCGGTCGCCTTGCCGCCGCCCACGCGCGGCCGGATCTCGGTCACCGTCGTGCCCTCGAAGATGTCCACGCCCAGCGCCGCGACGGCCGTGGCCAGCCCGACGGCGAGCTTGGCCGGCTGCACGCGGGCGCAGTGCGGCGAGTAGGCGGCCTCCAGCGTGCCCGCCACCTGGAGGCGTTCGCGCTGCTCGTCGCGGTCCATCAGGCGCATGTCGTCCTCGCCGTACCCCCAGGAGCGCAGGTCGGCGACCTCCTCGCGGAGCCGTCGCCGCTGGGCCGGGTTGGTGGCCACGTGCACGAGACCGCCCTTGTGCACGTCGGCGTCGATGCCCTCGGCGCGGGTGACGTCGATGACCTCGTCCACCGCGCGGAACATGGCGTGCTGGAGGTCGATCATGGCCTGCCGGCCGCGCGCCTCGGCGTGCCGCTCGCGTGAGCCGGCGAACTCGGCCGACAGCCAGCCGCCGTTGCGCCCGGACGCCCCGAACCCGGCGAACTCCTTCTCCAGGATCGCGATCCGCAGGTCGGGCTGGGCCTTCTTCAGGTAGTACGCCGTCCACAGACCGGTGTAGCCGCCGCCGACGATCGCCACGTCGTACTCGCGGGAGCCGGGCAGCGACGGCCGCCTGGCGGGCAGGCCGATCTGCCGGTACCAGAACGAGACGCCCCCGTTGGCGAAGTCGTCGGTGAGCGGGATGCCTGTCATGACTGTTCTGCCTCCACGGCTGCTGCTTGCCCCTCCGCTGTTTCCCCGTCCGCTTTGTCCCCGGCGGACGGGGTGGGCGGGCTGATCACCCAGAGCACCTCGGCGGTCTCGTCGCCGTCGTTGACCACCCGGTGCGGGACCGACGTGCGGTACTCCAC
The DNA here is from genome assembly GCF_044455665.1 of Nonomuraea sp. NPDC051191. Taxonomy (NCBI): domain Bacteria; kingdom Bacillati; phylum Actinomycetota; class Actinomycetes; order Streptosporangiales; family Streptosporangiaceae; genus Nonomuraea; species Nonomuraea sp. NPDC051191. The sequence continues at coordinate 518,726 of NZ_JBITEZ010000002.1, forward strand.
GCTGTCGCCGGGCCCCATCGGGTGCGCGGCGGCGGACCCGGCGGGGCCCAGCCAGAGCGTGAGGTTGCCGCGCAGCACGAGGAAGATCTCCTGCGAGTCGCCGTGCGTGTACGGCTCGTCGCCGGTGGAGGCGCCCGGCTCGAACTCCCCGGCGTACATCTCCAGGGTGCGCAGCGGGCGCTGGGAGATCAGGAACTTGCGGGTGCCCGGCCCGGTGGCCAGCTCGGGACGCTCGGCGCGGCGCACCACGCGGTGGGCGGGCTCGTCGTCCTCGTTGAACAGGTCGGCCACGGTGATGCCGAGCGCCGAGGCGATCCTGCGCAGCATGCCGATGCTCGCGCTGGTCTGGCCGCGTTCGAGCTGGCTGATGAAGCTCGGGCTCGCCTTGGCCTCGCCGGCCAGCGCGCGCACGGTCATGCCGCGCATGCCGCGGTAGGCCCGGATGCGGGTGCCCAGGTCCGTCATCGAACCCCTCGATCGGTCAGGCTGAACAAGTTGTTCAGTGACCGTACCGACGGCGGAGAAAGCCCAGCAAGAGGGGGGTGCCTAACGAATCGGTAACCGGTCTCAGCCGCGGGTCGGCCGCTGGTAGCCCTCGTCGCCGCCGTAGACGTGCCGGGACGGGTCGTGTTCGGGCTGGGTGGCCGGGCTGGTCGGCGAGGCGGTGTGCTCCTCGGCGAAGTCGTCCGAGGGCGTGGGCGGCGGCGGGAACAGGTAGTCGTGCCAGGTGATCCGGCCCTTGGGATCGGCCTCGGTGGTGAACGCGCCCGCGCGCTGCGCGGCGGCCAGCTTGCCCGGGATGCGCACCGGCAGGCACAGGCGGCGCAGGTGACGGGCGTCGAGCCAGGTTCTGGCCAGCTCCTCGGTGCCGAGGACCTGCGGGCCGCCGTACTCCAGGACCGCGCAGGCGGGGCCGCCGGCCAGCAGCGCGGCCAGGCGGCCGGCGACGTCGTTCACGTGCACCGGCTGCCAGAGCAGCGAGCGGTCCATGGGCAGCACGGGCAGCGTGGCCAGGTCGCGCAGCAGCCGGTCGACCGACTGGTGGAACGGGGTGGCGCGGACGACCGTCCAGGCCATGCCGCTCTCCTTGACCAGCCGTTCGGCCTCCAGCTTGTGCCGGTGGCCGGGCGCGCGGTCCGCGCCGGCGACCGAGGGCAGCAGCAGGTGCGAGGCTCCGGCCGAGCGGGCCGCCGCGGTCAGCGTGCGGGTGCCGGCCAGGTCCACCTGGGCGCCTCCCTGCCGGCCGCCGGTGGCCAGGTGCGCGACGGCCTCGATCTGCCGTACGGCCTCCGCGACGCCCTTGCCCGAGGCCAGATCGCCCCAAGCCCACTCCACGCCCCCGCGGCTCTCGTGCCGGGTACGGCTGAGCGCCCGTACGCGATGACCCGCCTTGAGCAGGACGGGCACCAGTGCCCTGCCGAGGGTGCCGGTGGCTCCTGTGACCAGAATGCGCATGCCGGGTCCATACCCGCGAATCCCCAGAGATGACAATGATTTTCGTGACGAGGTCTGTGGACGGCGGTGCGGGGTAGAGCCGCCAATATGGCTCGTATCGCATCCGAATCCCTGATCGAACGGCTCGCCGAGTGGGGCGTGGACACCGTCTTCGGCCTGCCGGGCGACGGTATCAACGGCATCATGGAGGGGCTGCGCCGTCATCGTGACCGGGTGCGGTTCGTGCTGGTGCACCACGAGGAGGCCGCCGCCTTCATGGCCACCGGCTACGCCAAGGCCACGGGACGGATCGGCGTGTGCCTGGCCACCTCCGGCCCCGGCGGCATCCACCTGCTCAACGGTCTCTACGACGCCAAGCTCGACCACGTCCCCGTGCTGGCCATCACCGGCATGCAGGAGACCGCCGTGCTCGGCACCGGCTACCAGCAGGAGGTCCACCTCGACAAGCTGTTCGCCGACGTGGCCGAGTACAACATGATGATCACCAACCCGGCCCAGCTGCCCTCGCTGGTGGACCTGGCCGTCCGGACGGCCTACGCGCGGCGCGGCGTCGCCCATCTCACGCTGCCCAACGACATCCAGGTGGCCGACGCGGGGGAGGACCCGTACCGGACGGTCGCGCCGGTGCGGGCGCCGGAGACCGCGCCGATCTACCTGCGGCCCCCGGGGCTGCCGCGCCAGGAGGACCTGGCTCGGGCCGCCGAGGTGCTCAACGCCGCCGAACGGCCCGCCATCCTGGCCGGGCAGGGCGCGCTGCACGCCCGGGACGAGGTGCTGGCCGTGGCCGAGGCGCTGGGCGCGCCGGTGGTCAAGACGCTGCCCGGCAAGGCGGTCGTCCCGGACGACTCGCCGTACACGACGGGCGGGATCGGGCTGCTCGGCACGAGGCCGAGCGAGGAGCTGATGGACGAGGCCGACGTGCTGTTCATGATCGGCACGAACTTCCCGTACTCGAAGTTCCTCCCCGAGCCGGGCAAGGCGCGGGTGGTGCAGTTCGAGGCCGAGCCGACCAGGGCGGGGGCGCGGGTGCCGACCGACGTGCCCGTGGTGTGCGACGCCAAGGAGGGACTGCGGGAGCTGCTGCCGCTGCTCAACCGTGGGAACGGCAACGGCCACCTGGCGAAGTACCAGAAGCTCATGGCCAAGTGGCGCTCCGACATGGACGCCCTGGAGAACCCCGACAGGGACCCGATCGCCCCCCAGTACGCCATGGCCGTCCTGGACGACCTGGCCTCCGACGACGCCATCCTCACCTGCGACAGCGGCACGATCGCCACCTGGGCCGCCCGCCACTGGACGATCCGCGGCGGGCGCGAGTTCTACCTGTCGGGCACGCTGGCCACGATGGCCCCGGGCCTGCCGTACGCCATCGCCATGCAGCACGCCTTCCCCGGCCGCCAGGTCATCGCCTACGTCGGCGACGGCGGGTTCGCGATGCTGATGGCCGAGTTCCTGACCGCCGCCCAGCACCGGCTGCCGGTCAAGGTCGTCATCAACAACAACAACTCCCTCGGCCAGATCCTGTGGGAGCAGATGGTCCTCGGCTACCCCGAGCACGGCGTGCGCTTCGCCCAGCCCGAGGCCGACTACTCGGTGTGGGCCAGGGCGTGCGGCGGGTTCGGCGCCAAGGTCACCAAGTCCGGGGACGTGGCCGCGGCGATCAGGCAGGCGCTCGCCCACGACGGCCCGGCCCTGGTGGACGTGGACGTCAACCCGAACGAGCCGCCCATGCCCGGCAAGGTCTCCTACGACCAGGCCAAGAGCTTCGCCCAGGCGTTCCTGAAGGGCCAGCCGCACAAGGCGGCCATCGCGACCACCCTGTTCAAGGACCGCATCCAGAGATTCACCGACTGATCCCCCACCTCCGGACACCGCCCCACCTCGGGACACCTGGGACCCCTGCCTTGAGAGGCCGCTCGCGTGCGGATCCGGCCGGTCAGGGGTGGGGCGACCCGGGCGGGCCGGCCGGTCAGGGGGTCTGGTGGGCGTGGGCGATCCGGGCGGCGGTCTCCAGGAGGGGGTCCACCAGCCGGGGCAGCTCGCGGGAGCGCCGCGAGGCGAGCACGATCCCCACGGCGGCCACCGCCCGCCCGTCCACCACGACCGGCGCCGCCGCCGAGCACGAGCCGAGCGTCATCTCCTCGTGCGTCAGCGCGTAGCCCTGCGCCCGCACCGCCGCCAGCTCCCTGGCCAGGCGGCCGGGCTCGGTGACGGTGTGCGGCGTGGGCCGTTCGAGGGCACGGGCCAGGTACGCCTGCACGAACCACTCCGGCTCGAAGGCCAGCAGCGCCTTGCCCACGCCCGTCGGGTGCATCGGCAGCCGCCCGCCGGTGCGCGAGACGATGGGCACGGCCCGCCTGCCGTACACCTTGTCGACGTACAGGACCTCCAGGCCGTCGCGGACGGCGAGGTGCACGTTCTCGCCGGTGGTGGCGAACAGCTCCTGGAGCCAGGGGTGCGCGCGGCCCTGGAGGCTGCCGGGGGCGAGCTGGCCGAGCTCCCACAGCCGCAGCCCCACCCGCAGCCGCCCGTCGGGGGAGCGGCTGAGCGCCTGCCACCGTTCCAGCTCGGCCACCAGCCGGTGGGCCGTGCTCAGCGGCACCCCGCTCCGCCTGGCCAGGTCGGTCAGCGTGAGCTGCGGATGGGCCGCGTCGAACGCCCCCAGGATCGCCAGCACCTTGGACGTCACCGTCTGCCCCGGCTGCCGGGCTCCTCCGGACATGACCACACTCCTGCACAGTTCTTCCACTCAGTGGAAGAGGCTACTCGGCTCCCGGGGCCTGAAGGCAGCAGACTTCCCTCATGCGAACTCAGGTCGGGATCATCGGCGCGGGCCCCGCGGGCCTGCTGCTGTCTCATCTGCTCCACCTGCGCGGCATCTCCTCGGTGGTGCTGGAGAAGCGCAGCCGCGCCTACGTCGAGCGGCGGGTGCGCGCGGGCGTCCTGGAGCAGGGCACCGTGGACACGCTCGTCGAGACGGGCGTGGGCGGGCGCCTGCTGCGCGAGGGCCTGCCCCACCACGGCATCGAGCTGCGGTACGGCGGCGCCGGCCACCGCATCGCCTTCGACAAGCTCGTCCCCGGCCGGGCCATCACCGTCTACGGCCAGCAGGAGGTCGTCAAGGACCTGATCGCGGCCCGGCTGGCGGCGGGCGGCGACGTCCGGTTCGAGGTCGAGGACGTCGCGGTGCACTCGCCGGAGTCGCAGCCGTACCTCACCTTCGGCGGCGAGCGCCTCGACTGCGACGTGATCGCCGGGTGCGACGGGTTCCACGGCGTCTCCCGCCCCAGCGTCCCGGACGGGGTCCTGGAGGTGTTCGAGCGGGAGTACCCCTTCGCGTGGCTCGGCGTCCTGGCCGAGGTGGCGCCCTCGTCGGAGGAGCTGATCTACGCCAGGACCGAGCGCGGCTTCGCCCTGCACAGCATGCGCTCGCCCACCGTCAGCCGCTTCTACCTGCAGGTCCCGGCCGACGCCGACGTGGCGCAGTGGCCGGACGAGCGCGTCTGGGCCGAGCTGAAGGCCCGGCTGGAGACCGTCCCGGGCTTCGAGCTGACCACGGGCGAGATCATCGAGAAGGGCGTCACGCCGATGCGCTCCTTCGTCACCGAGCCCATGCAGTACGGGCGGCTCTACCTGGCCGGGGACGCCGCGCACATCGTGCCGCCGACCGGCGCCAAGGGCCTGAACCTGGCCGTGGCCGACGTCCGGGTGCTGACCGAGGCGTTGACGGCCTTCTTCGAGCACGGCTCGCCGGAACTGCTGGACGGCTACTCGCGGGCGTGCCTGAAGCGGGTGTGGCGGGCGCAGCACTTCTCGTGGTGGATGACGACGCTGCTGCACACCTTCGACGAGGACGACGCGTACGGGCGGCGGCTCCAGACCTCCTACCTGGACTACGTCACCTCCTCGGAGGCGGCGGCGACCACGCTGGCGGAGAACTACGTCGGGCTGCCCTTCGACTGACCCGTCCGGCCCGTGCGACCACCCCCCCGGGCGGTCTGACCTCGGGTGATGCCTTAAGGTTGGCGCGTGGTTTTCGAGGAGGGCTGGGCGCGTTCGCCCCTGCGGTGGTTGATGGACACGCTGGGCCACGCCCAGCTCGCCAGGATGGAGAGCGAGCCGGCGCTGGTCGCGGCCGTGGATCAGCACGCGGCCCTGCTGCGTGACGCGATCCCGCTCGACCGCGAGACCCTCGGCGACTACCTGCTGGGCTTCCTCGACGAGCTGCGCCACCTGGGCTGGATCTTCAGCGGCGACCACGACGCACCCGCGCTGCGGCTGACGGCCGTCTGCTGGCTCGCCCGCGAACAGGGCTTCCTCGCCGAACCCGCCTGACCGCCCCCAAGACGGGGGCGGGGCCGGTCCGCGGGGTCGGGTGGTGCGGGCCGGCCCTGGTGGGTCCGCGTGACCGGGCGCTCGTCCCGGCCACACGGAGCTCAGGTTCCGGGCGGGATGTCCGCGCGGGTCGCCCCGCCGGTCGTGCCGGTGGTGCCGGTCGTGCCGGTCGTGCCGGGTGCGCCGGGCGTGGTCTGGGCCGGCTCGGCGGGCCGGGCCATCGTGCGGGCGTCCTCACGTCCCCGCTGGTACGCCTCGGCGTGCGCCCTGGCCTGCGGCGCCTCCGCCTCGATCCGGCCGATCCAGCGCTCCCAGCGTTGCTGCATCGGACGGACGAGCCCGCCGCCCAGCCCGATGGCCAGGATCGCGCCGATGGTGGCGAGCACGGTGATGAGCACCGGCGTCGTGACGGTCGTGGCGACGCCGATCTGGTTGAGCGCGGCGATGATGCCCAGCGCCCAGATGAAGACGGCCGCCGCGATGCCGAGCCAGCGCCCGTAGGACAGGCCGCCGAGCGCGCCGTCGACGAGATCCTTGACGGCCCTGGCGATCGCGCCCGCGATCACGATGATCACGATGGCGACCACGGCCTTGGGCAGCCAGCCGACCACCCCGTTGAGCAGCGCCGAGATCGGGTTGGGCCCGAAGACGCTGAAGGCGATCTGCAGGGTGATCAGCAGGATCGCGTAGTAGACGAGCTTGGCGAGCAGGCCGCTGGCGTCGTACCGGCTGCTTTCGAGCCACCGCTGTACGCCGCTGCGCTGCACGGCCCGCTCGAACCCCACGCGGTCGAGGAGCTTGTCCACGAGCTTCTGCAGCGCCTTCGCCACGATCCACCCGATGATCAGGATCACCAGGAACGCGACCAGCCTGGGCACGAACGTCGCCACCTGTCGCCAGGCGTCCGTCAGGCCTTGGCCAATATTGATGTCCACGGTTTCCTCCAGGACGAGGAGCCAATGGAGTCGCGCTACCCGCCTGAACTGGGACTATGCACCCAAAGCAACCGAATTTTTGCAGACTGTTACATTTGTACAAGTGTGCGCGGGCGTCAGCGTAGCCGGCGCAGGTCCATCTGGAAGTTCTGGTGCCAGGTCTGCCCGCCGTCCACGGTGGTCTCGCCGATCTCGTGCCAGGTCGTGGCGGTGAACGTCAGCGTGTAGCGGCTGGTGTAGGCGGGCGTCTGGAGGCTCCACCGGAAAGTGTTGTCGCCGACCTCCGGCACGACCGTGGTGACGTAGCCGCGGGAGAACGCCTCCCACCGGTACTGGCCGGTCGCCTCGTTGTAGTTGATCACGGCCAGGGCGCTGTCCGCGATCGTGCGCGGGTCGGCCTTGTCGCGGCCCTGCCCTTCGACCGAGATCACCAGGTCGCCCGCCTGCCGGCGCACCCGCTCGGTCTGCAGGAACTCCTGCCGCGTCCCGGACGGGGTGACGGTCCAGCCCGGCCCCGCCCAGGTCCCGATCATGAACGAGAGCCGCCGCATGGCCTCCGCCTGCCCGACGAGTGCCTGCCCACTGAGTGCCTGCTCGACGGATGCCTGCCCGCTGAGCGCCTGCCCGCTGAGCGCCGGGGAGGGCGTCCGGGCGGCCGTCGCCGGGCCGGGGGAGAGCAGGGCCGCGAGCAGGGCGAGCGGCAGGAGCAGGCGGACCAGTGACTTCATCAAGGCGTCCTCGTCAGTGAGCGGCTGATGCCGAGCCGGGGGTGAGCGGTCAGGTAGAGGCCGGTGGCGGCGTCGTACAGGTCGTTGGCGTCCATGCGCATGGGGGCCATGGTGCTGCCGGCGGGCGTGACGTTGCGCAGGGCGCGCAGCCCCGCGTCGTGGGCGGCGGTCACCAGCTCGCTCATCGGCGCGGTGCCGCCGGCGGTGGTGGCGTCGGTCAGGTCCGACAGCCCGGCCGTGATCGCGGCGAACGCGTGGTCGGACCTCTCACCCCTGACCAGGTGCTGGGCCAGCCAGAAGTAGCTGGCCCGGCCGCGGTACTGCCGGTAGACCGAGGAGACCATGGTCAGCAGCCGCTGGTAGGCGTTGCGGTAGAGCGACTCGTAGAACCCTTGGGCCTCCTGCTCGCTCACCTCGCCGCGGTCGGTGGCGGTGATCGAGGCCGCGGCCAGCAGGGCGCTGTACATGGCCAGGTGCACGCCGGTCGACAGCAGCGGGTCGAGGAAGCAGGCGGCGTCCCCGGCGATGTGGTAACCGGGGCCGCAGAAGGAGTCGGCCACGTACGAGAAGTCCTGCTCGATCCGGACCGGGCCGGTGAACCTGCCGACCAGCCCCGCCACGGTCGGCGAGTCGGCCACCACCGCGTGGAACATCTCCTCCGGCGACCCGTAGTGGGGACGCCGCTCCAGGAAGCGCGTCTGGTGGGTGACGAAGCCGACGCTGAACACCTCGCCGCGCAACGGGATCACCCAGTACCACCCTTCCGGCGAGGAGATGACGTTGATGCCGCCGCCCGGCGTGTCCGGAAGCAGGTCGCCGCCCTGGTAGTAGCCCCAGATCGCGACGTTCCTGAAGACGTCGTGCGGTCGTCGGTCACGGAAGTGCCGCGCCGACAGTACCCCGGCGCGTCCGGAGGCGTCGACCAGGTGATCGAAGCGCTCGACGCCGCGGTCCCACTCGGCGGCGCACGCGCGGCCGTCCTCGAACAGCACGCGCCGGACCCTGGCCTGCTGGATCACCTCGACGCCCTGGGAGGCGGCGTGGTCCAGCAGCACCTGGTCGAAGTCGTCCCGGTCGACCTGCCAGGAGCGCACGTCGGGGCCGAACGTGGCCGCCCAGTTCACCGTCCAGTCGCGTTCGGCGCCCCAGCGCAGCAGCAGGCCCTCCTTGACCGGGTAGCCGCGTTCCTCGACCTTGTCGTGCGCCCCGGCGTAGTCGATGATCGTCCGGCACGACGGGGACACCGACTCGCCGATGTGGTAACGCGGGAAACGTTCGCGTTCCAGCAGCCTCACGTCCATTCCGTTGCGGGCCAGCAGCGTGGCGGCGATCGAGCCCGCCGGGCCGCCGCCGATCACTAATACCTTGGTCATCGCGAGCCCTTCCGATAATCGATGCGTATTACGCAGTCGCGGGCCCGGCAAGCGGGGCCCAATACGTAGGCCGATACGTATATTCCGGCGTTATTCTGGACCGCCGGCCCGGCCTGGTCGATGATGCGTCTGAGTTCCGTTCCGTCTTTCTTCAAGGAGCGCGCATGGGATTGAACCTCCGGCTGGTCGTTCCCCTGGTCTACGCCGTCGCGGTGGTCGTGGCCTTTCTGATCGGCAAGACGGTCGGCTCGGTGGTCGTCATCGCCGGCGCCGTCCTCGTGGCCCTGTTCTTCGTCCTGTCCGGCCGGTCACGTCAGCGCGAATAGGGCCCCCCACGGGTCGCGCACGATCGTCGCCCGGGGATGCCCGGGGGCGGTCGTGGCGCCCAGCCGGGCCGCCGTCGCCGCCGCCGCGGCGCGGTCCGCGGTGGCGAAGAACGTCATCCACTGCGGGCGTGCCCCCGTCCCCTCGCGGGTCGCGGGCGCGGCGCCGAGCAGGTCCCGGTAGAACGCGGTCCCGGCCGACCACAGCTCGTGCCCGCACCACGTCCCCGGCTCGCCGGCCAGCACGATCCCGGCCGGACGGTGTCCCTCCCAGAAGCCGACCGCCGCCCCCGCCGGGTCGGTCGCGAACAGCACGCGGCCGTCCTGGCCGGCCGCCATCGGGCCGAAGACGACGCCGCCGCCCAGCTCCTTCACCCCTACGGCCACCGCGTCCACGTCCGGAGCCGCCAGGTAGGTGTTCCAGGAGGCCGGCAGGCCCGGCGGCACCCGGCCGAAACCGGCCACGACCTGGCCGCCGAGCTCGACGAAGGAGTAGCCGCCCTCCTCGCGGAAGGTCCAGCCGAACAGCTCTCCGTAGAAGGCCCGTGCGCCGGCCGGGTCGAGCGCCCCGTAGTCCACCCAGCACGGCTCGCCCGGCTCATAGTGCTCGTGAATCGGCACGCCCGGCCTCCTCGTCCGCTTCGAGGGCCGACAGCCGCAGGTGCCCGGCGATGAGCGGCGCCACGACCTCGGGCCGTTCGATCATGCACAGGTGCCCCGCGCCGGGGACGGTGACCGTACGGCACAGCGGGACCGACCCGCCCAGCAGCGCGGCGCCGGCCCGGAACGTCGGCATGTCCCGGTCGCCCACGACGACCAGCGTGCGCGCCCGGATGCCGCGCAGGTCCTCGACCGTGTGGACGTGCCTGCTCAGCCCGTGCATCGCGCCGTCGCGCAGCTCCCGCCACGAATGCCCGGCCACGATCGCGCGCAGCCTGGCGCGCAGCTCGGGGTGGTCCTCGGTGCCGCGGAAGATGTCCGGCGGCGAGGACATCCACAGGTCGGCGAGCTGCTCGCCCCCCGCGCCCATCCGAGCCAGCCCGGCCAGCGCCCGGTACCGCCCGGCGGTGCCCGGCTCGGGGGGCGCGCCCGCGATGGTCGGGGAGCCGACGATCAGCCCGCGCACGTCACGCGGATGGTCGATGGCCAGTTGCAGGGCGATCATCGAGCCGATCGACTCGGCCACCACCAGCGCGGCCGACTCGGCCCTGGCCAGCCCGGCCAGCTCGGCCGCCAGCGCGGGCAGCGACGTGCCCGGCCGCAGCGGCCCGGAACGCCCGTGGCCCGGCAGGTCCACGCCGACGTGCCGCCAGCCGGGCAGCAGGTTCCACAGCGGCTCCCACACCGAGGCGTCCATCGTGTAGCCGTGGATCCACAACACGGCCCGGCCCTGGCCGGTCGAGCGCACGTACAGGCTCATGAGGACGCTCCGGGGACGGCGGCGAAACCCTGACAGAAGCGGCGGAAGGCGATGACCGGGGTGTCGCCGGCGTCCAGCCGCTGCGGGGCGTCCGTGTCGAGGTGGTCCCAGACGACGCGGTCCTGGTCGAAGGCGTAGCGGGCGCCGTGCACGAGGGCGGGCAGCGAGTCCGTCCGGTCCGGCCGCACGCCGATGGCCACCCGTCCCACGCAGCCCGTCCCGTCCGGCACCGCGCCGGTGACGATCGTGTACGGCGCCTCCGGCGTGCCCAGCTCGGTCACCACGAGATGCGGGCTGTAGGCGCGGGCCACGAAGCGGGAGGCGAAGTCGAGCCGCCGCTCCTTCTCCCACGGCGGCGCCTTGGTACGGAACTCGCCCTCGATCACCAGCTCGTCGCGCTCGCCCATCCTGACCCGCATGCCGCGCACCGAGGGCACCAGGTGGACGGTGCTGAAGTGCTGGGCGTCGAAGGCGTTCTCGACGACGTACTCGGCCGGGACCGTCACCGGCTGGTTCACCGCCGCCACGATCACCAGGTCCTCGGCCGCCTGCTTGATCGCCTGCTCGAAGCCCCGGTCGTCGCCGGGGTCGCCGGACAGCCGGGCGAACAGCGCCGCCCCGGCGCGCAGCGTGCGCAGCTCGTCCACCGCCCAGCGGCGGCCGGACCCGCCCAGCGAGATGCGTTTGCCGTGGAAGGGGCAGATCACGCAGTCGCCGTCCAGCTTGCCGCCGTAGGCCAGGTGGGCGCCCCGGTGCGGGCAGGTGGCCTCGAACACCCGGATCCGCTCGCCGTCGCGCACGGCCATCAGGCGCGTACCGCCCAGCCGCAGCGGCGTGATCCCCGGGCCGATCTCGTCGTCGAGGGCGAGCAGGAACCACCCGCCGTGGAGCTCCCCGTTGCCAGCCGTCATCTCTCCAGCGCCCCAATCACCTCTGTGGCCGCGCGCTCCCCGCTGGCCATCGCCATGTGCGCCATGGGCGGACCGGACAGGCCGACGGTGGCCTCCCCGGCGAAGAAGACCGTCCCGCCCAGCGGCTCGGCCCAGGCCGGGGACGCCCACAGCGCCCCCACGCCCGGGTACGTGTAGGCCCCGCCCGTCCACGGGTCGGCGCCCCAGTCGCACACCACCACCTCCGCCGGGTTCAGCCCCCGCGTCCACGGCAGGGCCCCGGCCAGCAGCGCGACCAGCCCGCCCGGCTCGGCCCAGGCGCTCCTGGCCGCCGCGGCGGCGCGGGCCTTGGCCATCACCAGCACCTCGGGCCGCCCGGCCGTCGTGCTGACGAACCCCAGACGGCCCCCGGCGTCGAAGACCACGACGGACTCGGGCGCCTGTTCGGGATAGGCGACCAGCCCGCACCAGGCGTCCCCGGGACGCAGCTCGTACGCCGCCGCCTGCTTGCGCACGGGCAGGGCGTCCACCACGAGCCGCCCCTCGGCGACCACCGGCGGCGGCACGGTGACCACGGCGGCGGCGGCGCTCTCCACGTGCCCGGCGGCGGTCAGCACCCGCACCCGGCCGCGCGTCCAGGACAGGCGGACGACCGCGTCGCCGAGCCGCACCCGCAGCCCCTCGGCCAGCCGCGCGGGCAGCCGGTCGAAGCCGCCGGGCAGCGCGAACTCGCCCCGTCCCGCCGGGTCGGCGCGCCGCAGCGCGGCCAGCGCGGGCGCGCTCAGCGCCTCGGGCTCGGCCGCCCAGTTCTGCCTGAACCACTCCGCGGCCGGCTCCAGCGCCCGCGGGCTGTCGGCGGTCTCCTCCTTGAGCCACGCCGCGACCGGCACGTCCCAGGGGCTCGCCCCCGCCAGGCGGCGCAGCGGCTCCCGGGCCGCGCCCGACGTCAGCCGGTCCTCCAGCAGCGGCGGCGTGGGCCGCAGCGCGGTCAGCGGACGCGGCCCGCCGGGCAGCAGCACCCGCGCCGCGCGCCGCGGCACCGGCACCGGCGCCTCCAGACCGGGCAGCGCCGCGATCGGGTTGCGGTCACCGTGGATCACCTGCGCGCCCAGCTCCAGCAGGGACGGCCGGTGGGTGCGGATCCGGCCGCCCACCCGCTCCCCGGCCTCCAGCACCGCGACCGCCAGGCCCGCGCCGGCCAGGCGCGCGGCCGCCGCCAGCCCGCTCACCCCGGCGCCGATCACGACGACGTCAAGCTCTGCCACCGGCACATCCTCTGTAGTAGTTTGTCCTCGGCCTGATCACGAGGAGACGCGATGACGGCACCCCGCACGCTGCCCGGCCACTTAGCGCACCCGTTCTCTCCTCGCGGGCGGCTCGACCCGTATCCGGCGTACCGCTGGCTGCGCGAGAACGACCCCGTGCACTTCGACGTCACCTCGCGCATGTGGCTGCTGACCACGCACGCCGACTGCGCGCTCGCGCTGCGCGACCCGCGCTTCTCGGCCGCGCTCGGGCAGCGGGAGCGGGTCAGGGACGACGAGCTGCCGCCGTCGATGCTGACCACCGATCCCCCCGAGCACCAGCGCCTGCGCTCGCCCGGCGCGCTGCTGATGGGCCCGGCCGCCATCCGCGGCGTCGCGGGCGACATCGAGGCCGGGATCGGCGCGGTGCTCGACGTGCTGGCCGGCCGCGACGAGATCGAGGCCACCGCCGACATCGGCGAGCCGCTGGCCACCGGCGTGCTGGCCAGGTTGTTCGGGCTGCCGGCCGCCGACGTGCCGGTCTTCGCCGGGCTGGCCGCCCGCGTGTCGGTCAACCTCGACCCGCTGGCCGGGCCCCAGGCCGCCGCGGCCGGGCGGGCCGCGATGGGCGAGCTCACCCGCTTCCTCGGCGAGCGCGCCGACGCCGCCACCGCCGCCGCCGCCGGGAACGGGCCGGGTGGCTCGCCCTTCGGCCGGCTGGCCGCCGACGACCGGCTGACCAGGGCCGAGATGCTCGGCATCGCCGCGCTCACGGTCGTCGGCGGATGGAAGCCGCTGGCCGAGATGGTGGGCAACGCGCTCCATTGGCTGCTGCCGTGCCACGAGGCCGCCGACCGGATCAGGAACGGCGGCCGGGAGGTGGCCGAGTCGGCCGTGGACGAGCTGCTGCGGCTGGAGTCGCCGATCCCGTTCACCGCCAGGGTGACCACCGAGGCGGTCCCGCTGGACGGCGGCGTGATCCCGGCGGGGGCGAGGGTGCTGGCCCTGGTCGGGGCGGCCAACCGCGATCCGGCCGTGTTCGACCGGCCCGACGAGCTGCTGGTCACCCGCTCGCCCAACCCCCATCTGGCCTTCGGCGCGGGCACCCACCTCTGCCTGGGCGCGCCGCTGGTCAGGCAGGCCGGCGGGCTGCTGCTGAGCGGGCTGCTGGAGCGGTATCCCGGGCTGCGCCGGACGGGGAAGCCGCCCGCGTGGGCCCCGGGCCTGGTGCCCAGGAGGCTGACCGGCTTCACCCTCGCCATCTGAGCCCCTCCCCGGCTAGCGGACGTTGGCGCCGCGCCAGCGGAAGGTCAGCAGGCTCAGCAGCAGCGCCGCCACGCACCAGGCGCCCAGCACCGCGGCCGTCCTGCCCAGCTCCCACGTGCCGGCGGGCTCCACCACCGCGAAGTCGGCCGGCAGGAACACCGAGCGCAGGCCCTGCGTCATCCACTTCAGCGGGAAGAACGCCGCCAGGCTCTGCATCCAGGCGGGCAGCTCGCTGTAGGGGAAGAACACCCCGGAGATGAACTGCAGCACCAGGAACGGCAGCGTGACGATCGCCGCGGCCGAGCGGGCGTTCGGGATCATCGCGCTGAAGGCCACCGCCAGCAGCGAGCAGGACGTCGCCCCGAGCAGCAGCACCCAGGCGAACGTGAGCCAGTGGGCGGCGTCCGGCGGCATCGGCAGGCGGAACAGCGCGACGCCGACGGCCAGCAGGATCGCCGCCTCCAGCAAGCCGGTCACCACCACCCGGACGATCTTGCCGACGAAGTACGCCGTCTTCGGCATCGGCGAGGAGGCCAGGCGGCGGATCATGCCGTTGTCCCGCTCGATCGCGATGTTGATCGCCAGGCCGTTGAAGCTGACGCTCATGATGCCGCAGGCGATGATCCCGGCCACGAACATCTGCTTGAAGTCGGTGTGCGTGCCGGGGACCGTGCCGGAGAAGATCGAGCCGAGCACCAGCAGCAGCACGATCGGCAGCAGCAGCGTGAAGAACAGCGACTGGCGGTTGCGGAAGAACGACTTCAGCTCCACCGACGAACGGGCCGCCGACGCCCGCCAGAGCCCCGACCCGCCGCCCCGTGCGCGCACGGGACGGCCCTGCTCGGCCACGATCGCGTTCGAGCTGGTCATGACTGGGCCCCCTGGTTCTCGCGGATCAGCTTGAGGTAGACGTCCTCCAGCGTCGGCCGGTGGACGCGCAGGTCGGGCAGCTCGTCGGCGCCCGCGCGCGCGGCCCAGGGCAGCAGCGCGGCCAGGGCCCGCGTGGGCGTGTGGGTGAGCAGCGTGAGCGTGCCGCCGGGCACGCCGGGCGCGCAGGACGGGTCCAGCGCGGTGCCCGGAGGCAGGTCCGGCAGTTCGGCCGCGCTCAGCTCGGGCGTGAGGGTGAAGCTCACCGCGGCGGGCGTGTCACGCCGGCCGCCCAGCTCGCTCACCGGCCCGGTCTCGACGATCCGGCCGGCCACGATCACCGCCGCGCGCTGCGCCAGCGCCTCCACCTCGTCGAGGTAGTGGGTGGTCAGCACGGTCGTCTTGCCCTGGTCGGCGAAGAAGCGGACCAGGTCCCACGCCTCCATCCGGGCCTCCGGGTCCAGCCCGGTGGTCGGCTCGTCCAGGAAGATCAGGTCGGGGTCGCCGACGACGCCGACGGCCACGTCCAGGCGGCGCAGCTGGCCGCCCGAGAGCGTCTGGGCCTGCTTGCGCTCCTTCGCGCCGAGGCCCACCATGTCGATGACCTGCGCCGCGGGCAGCGGCGCGGGGTAGAAGGCGGCGAAGTGCTCGACGACCTCGCGGACGGTCAGGTCCGCGTAGGCGCCCGTCGTCTGCGGCACGATGCCGAGCCGCGCCCGCCACTGCGGGGCGTCCTCGGCCGGGTCGCGGCCGAGGACACTCACGTCGCCGCCCGAACGCCGGCGCACGCCTTCGAGGATCTCGACCGTGGTCGTCTTGCCCGCGCCGTTGGGGCCGAGTAAGGCGAACACCTCTCCGGGACGAACGTCCAGGTCCACACCCTGCAGGATGAGAGCGGGACCGTACTGCTTGCGCAGCCCCCGTACGTGGATGGGGTTCGCCTGGTCGTCGGACATGATCTCCTCTTCCTCCTCTTGGCGTGCGTGGCTCCCGGCGTCAGGTGCAGCAGCAGCAGGGGCAGCAGCAGCAGTTGACGTCGACGCCGGCCGCGATCGAGTCGAGGTCGCCCTCGCTCAGCTCGGCCATGTCGATCTGCGGCGTCTCGGGGATGTGGAACTCGAACGTCCCCGTCTCCAGGCCGCGCTCCCACAGCGAGACCTGCACGTCGAGGTTCGTGTCGTGGTGGCCGTCGGGCACGTTGCGCACGAGGGTGATCTGGGCGCCCGCGGGAACCTCGAGGCCGGCCTCGGCCAGCGCCTCGCGCGGGTTGCTGTCCAGCTTCGCCGAGAATTCCTCGCTCGACCACGCGGTGATCAGGACTCGGGTGTAGGCGTTGACGAATTCGGTCCGCTCTCTGGGGTTCAGGGCCATTGCGTCCTCCTGGAGCTTTTCCCCTTCGGCGCGGTGCGCCGTCTCGGAACGGAGTCTTACACAGCCGAATTCGAGGTGCCTAGACTTAATTTCCGGGGCTCCGGATTAAGTATTGAGAGCCCTCTGCTTAAAAGGTACTCTGCAAATACGCCGACCGGAACAATACGAAGCGATATACGTATTCGGTGGCCGGAAATGCGTATCGGAATATTCGTTTGCGTAAGCCATCGGGAGAACCCATGTCCGGGACGTACGTATCCCCCCGGGTGCCGCCGGGACCGGCCGGAACCCAGAGCCTGAGGGCCATGCGCGACGCGCCGCTGGAGTTCGTCACCGCCATGGCGGCCCTCGGCGACGTCACCCGCCACGACGCGGACGGCGAGCCGGTCTACATGCTCAACCGCCCCGACCTGGCCAGGCACGTGCTGAAGGAGAACGGCGCCGCCTACACCAAGGAACGCACGCCGGACGACGACATGCTCCGCCCCCTGCTCGGCAACGGCCTGCTGACCAGCGACGGCGCCGAGTGGGCGGCCCAGCGCAGGATGTGCGCGCCCGCGTTCAGGCCCGCCGAGGTGGGCCGGTTCGACCAGGTCATCGTCGAGGCCGCCGAGCACCTGGTGACGCACTGGGCCGGCGACCGGCCCGTACGCGTCGACCACGACCTGACCTCGCTCACCCTCAGCGTGATCGTCAAGGCCATGCTGGGCACCGACATCGGCGTCGCCGGCGAGGGCTTCGGCCGCGCCGTGGACGCGGTCAACCGCTTCATCGGCCACTACGTACCCAGCGACGACCCCGACCCGGCCGACACCGCCGCGCGGCACGCCGGCTTCCTGCGGGCGCGGGCCTTCCTCGACCGGGTCACCAGGCTCATCATCGCCGCCCGCCGGGCCGGCGGCGCGGGCGACGACCTGCTCGGCGCGATGCTGGCCGAAGGGCACGCGATGTCCGACGCCGACCTGCGCGACCAGGTGCTGACCATCGTCATGGCCGGGCACGAGACCACCGCCAAGTCGCTGACCTGGACGCTCTACCTGCTCGACCGGCACCCGGAGGCGGCCGAGGGCGTGCGCGCCGAGATCGACGAGGTGCTGGCCGGCCGGTCGCCCACCGCCGCCGACCTGCCCAGGCTGCGCCGCTGCCGGCAGGCCGTCCAGGAGGCCATGAGGCTCTACCCGCCGGTCTGGCTGATCTCCCGCCGCGGCACGGCCGACGACGTGCTGGACGGCTACGACGTACCGGCCGGGTCGCTGGTGTGCGTCAGCCCGTGGGTGCTGCACCGCGACCCGAGGTACTGGGAGGAGCCGGATGCGTACCGGCCGGAGAGGTTCGACCCCGACCGGGCCGCCCGGCTGCTCAGCCACCAGTACCTGCCCTTCGGCGGCGGCCCGCGCATCTGCGTCGGACGGCACTTCGCGCTGGCGGAGGCCACGCTCGTGCTCGCGGTGATCCTGCGCGGGCTGCGCATGGAACTGGTGGAGGGCTTCCCCGTCGAGCCCGAGGCGCTGGTCACGCTGCGGCCCAGGCACGGCCTGATGATGACCCCGAGGCCCCGATGAGCGCGGCGCCGGCGGCCACCGGCTCCTACGACGCCGCCACCACCACGTGGGGCGGCGTGACCGGCGAGCTGGCCCGGCTGGAGGCCCAGGCGGCGCTCTCCTTCGAGGAGGAGCTGCGCATCATGCGCGACCTCGGGCTGACCCGCGAGGGCCCGCTGCTGGAGCTGGGCGCCGGCTCGGGCGCGGTCACCCGCCGGCTGCGCGCCGCCGAGCCGGGGCTGCCCGTCATCGCGCTCGACGTGGACGCCTCCCTGCTGCGCAACGCGGGCGGCTGCGGCGCCCCGCTGGTCACCGCCGACGGCGCCCGGCTGCCGTTGCGTACCGGCAGCGTGGGCGGCGTACTGCTGCGGTACGTACTGCAGCACGTGGGCGATCCGGCGCCGATGCTGGCCGAGGCGCTGCGCGTGCTGCGTCCCGGCGGCCGGATCGTGGTCGTCGAGGTGGACAGCATGTTGTGGGGGCTGGCCGACCCGATGTACCCCGAGCTGGCCTCCGTCCACGCCACGATGGCCCAGGCCCAGCGCGGCGCCGGAGGGGACCGGCAGATCGGCAGGAAGCTCACCCGGCTGCTGCGCGGCGGCGGGTTCGCCGACGTGGTGCTGCGCCCGTTCGCCACCACCAACGACACCCACCCCACCGCGGCCTTCGCCCCGCACCTGGGGCCCGAACGCCTGGCGCCGCTCGTCGCCTCGGGCGCGCTGCCGATCGCGGGGCTCGCCCTGGCCGCCGACCGCTGGCGGCGTTTCCTGGCCGACCCGGACGCCTGGGTCATGCTGCTCGGCTTCGTCGTCGCCGGGACCGCACCGTACGGACCGGCTCAGCACTCATCGGAAGGAAGCACGTCATGAGTCCGTTCTGGAAGATCTTCATCGCGATCTTCAGCTACATCAGCGCGATCGTCGGCCTCGGGCTGGCCGTCGTGAACGCCAGCGAGAAGCCACCCGCGACCTCGCTGGCCATCGTGTACGGCGCCGCCGGCCTGCTGTTCCTGGCCGTGGGCGTGCTGCTCAGCCGCAGAGCCCGCTACTGAGGGCGCTCCCGGGGCCCGGCCGTCAGGAGGCCGGGTCGCAGGGGCGCACCTCGACGATGTCACCGGGCGCGTAGGGCATCTTGCGCGCCCACGACTCGGCCTCCTCGGCCGACTGGACCTCGATGACCCAGATGCCGCCGATCTGCTCCCGCCCGACCGCGTACGGGCCGTCGACGGCGGGCCCGTCGGGTCTGACCAGCTTGCCCTCCCCGGACCTGGTCAGCCCCGCGCCGTACTTGACCTTGACCCCCGCCATCGCCATCGCCCGGCCGAACTGGCGGTGGGCCTCGGCCATCCGCTCCCGCTCGCTCTCGCTGAAGGCGTCCCAGAGCATCTCGTCGCCGTGGATCAGCAGCACGAAGTCCATGAGTCGTCTACCTCCCTGTGGGTTCTGCCCCAAAGGCGTGGTGGGGCGCGGGCAGAGCCCCGGTTGGCACTATCGTGACATCCTTCCACGGTCGCAGCGCCGTAACTCGACCCGGTCGCCCGGCCCGGACGGCAGGCGCCCGGCCCACTCCAGGGCCGCCTCCTCCGACGGCAGGTCGAGGATCCACATGCCGCCCAGCTCCGGACGGCCGTCCTCGCGCGGCTCCCCCTCGGCCGCGTCCGGGCGGGCCAGCCGGGCGCCGAACACCACCGTGACGCCCGCCTCCCGCAGCTCCCGCCCGAAGGCGAGGTAGGCGGAGAACAGCGCGGAGCGGTCCTGCTCCGACAGCTCCGCCCAGGCCCGTTCCGGCCCGTGGATCAGCAGCGCGAACTCCATGACGGCTCCTTCCGTGCGCTCACATCTGCCGCCGCGCCAGCCGCGCGAACAGCCCCTGCTCCTCGGTGAGCAGCTCGTCGTAGGTGCCCTGCTGGACGATGCGGCCGCCGTCGAGCACCAGGATCTTGTCGGCGTCCCGGACGGTGGACAACCGGTGGGCGATGACCACACGGGTGGCGTTGAGCCGGCGGGTGCTCTCGGCGATGACGTTCTGGGCGGGGTTGTCCAGGGCGCTGGTCGCCTCGTCGAAGAAGACGATGCGGGGCCGCGAGACCAGCGCCCTGGCGATCATGATGCGCTGCCGCTGGCCGCCGGAGAGCGTGTTCGTGCCCTCCGACAGGACGGTGTTCATGCCCATCGGCATGGCCGTGATGTCGTCGGAGATGCCGGCCATCGCCGCCGCCTCCCAGGCGTCGTCGACGGTGTGGTTCGTGCTGCCGACGATGTTCTGCCGGATGTCGCCGGCCAGCAGGGCGCCGTTCTGCAGCACCACGCCGCACTGCCGGCGCACCGCGCCGAGGTCCAGCTCGCCCAGGTCCTGGCCGTCGTACAGGACCGAGCCGACGTCGGGCTGCTCGAAGCCGAGCAGCAGGCGCAGGATCGTGGACTTGCCGCTGCCGGTCGGGCCCACGATCGCGACGAACTCGCCGGGCTCGATCGACAGGTCGATGTCGGTGAGCACCGCGGGGCCGTCCCCGCCGTAGCGGAAGGAGACCCGGGACAGGCTGACGCGGCCCGACAGGTCGCCCGGGTCGGCCTTGCCCGCGTGGTCCTCCGGCTCGGCCCCCAGCACCGGGGCCAGCTTCTCCAGCATCGGCACCACGCCCATGGCGGTGATGGCCGCGCCGGTGAACTGCAGCACCGAGGCGATGAGCAGGTTGAACGCGGCGAAGAAGGCCAGGAACGCGCTGATCGGCAACTGCCCGCGCAGCGGCCCGGCCGCCACGGCGAAGATCACGACCGAGCAGACCAGCGGGAACCCGGCGTTGAAGGTGGTCACCACGTTCTGCAGCCGCCGGGCGGCGGCCGAGGTGGTCCTGGTCGCCATGAAGTCGCGCGTCCACACGCCGAACGCCTGGTCCTCCGCGGCCGCCACGCGCAGCTTGGGCACCGCCGACAGGAGCTGGAACACCCGCGACGACAGCCGCTGCTCCTGCTCGTACAGGCGGCGTTGCAGGCGTACCTCGAAGAAGCCGGCGACCGCGCACACCAGCACGCCGGCCAGGACCAGCAGGGTCGCCAGCAGCGCCAGGCCGACGTCGTAGACGTACACCAGCGCCAGGTTGGCCAGCCCGCCGAACAGCCCGAGCGTCGCGGTGGTCATCACGCCCGACAA
Source organism: Nonomuraea sp. NPDC051191 (assembly GCF_044455665.1). Taxonomy (NCBI): domain Bacteria; kingdom Bacillati; phylum Actinomycetota; class Actinomycetes; order Streptosporangiales; family Streptosporangiaceae; genus Nonomuraea; species Nonomuraea sp. NPDC051191. The sequence goes on from NZ_JBITEZ010000002.1 coordinate 539,624, forward strand.
CGTCTCCTGCGCCGCGCTCACGCCCAGCACGGTCGTGCCCAGCTCGCCGGTGGAGTAACGGCCGAAGAACGTGACGGGCAGGGACAGCAGCCGCGTCCACGCGCCCGCCTGCACCCGGGCCGACGAGCGGCCCTCGATGCGCAGGGCCGCGACGTTCTGCACGATCGACAGCGCCCCCGCCACCAGCGCGCCGCCGATCACCAGCGCCGCGCCCTGCACGATGAGGTCGCGCTCGGCCCGCTGCACGAACGTCCCCAGCACCAGCCCGGTCATCGCGGGCACCAGCAGGCCGATGACCGCCACCAGCGTGCCCAGGGAGGCCAGCACCCAGAGGTCGCGGCCGTTGCGGGCCAGGCCGAAGCGCAGCAGCCCGGCCACGGTCCGCACCTCGCGCGGCAGCGGCTGGTACAGCACCTCGGCCTTGCCGGTCAGCGTGGCGGCCACCGCCTTGGTGACGGGCGTGACCCGGCTGTGGCCGGGCTGGGCGACCACGTACCGCGAGCCGATCGGCAGCAGGGCCACCGGCGTCCCGTCGTCGGCCCGGTAGCCCACCATGGGCCCGATGTCGTGTTTCCACCAGCCGTCGTCCAGCCGGACCGACCGGGTGCGCACCCCGGAGGCCAGCGCGACGGCCTGGAGCGGGTCGGCCCCCCGGGCCTGGCCCGGTGGCGGCGCGGTCACGATGAACCCGCCGTGCGAGGCCACCAGCCTGGCCGCGGCCAGCGCCGGCGGGTCGGCGGTGACGTCGGCCACGCGCACCTTGGCCTCGGTGTCGCTGACCAGCGTGTCGAAGCCGCGGCGGGCCGCCCGCGTCGTGCCGGCCTCGCGCTCCCTGCGCCGCCGCAGCGCCTCCAGCTCCTGCGCCCGCCGCCGCTCGACCCGGCGGTCCACCGTGTAGAGGAAGCGGATGGCGTGCTCGACCCAGCGGGCCCAGATCGTCTCGTCGGCCAGCAACTGCCAGGTCGACCGGGCGCGCAGCCGGGCGGGGGCGTCGGCGACCATCCAGTCCCGCTCGGTCACGGCCAGCTCGGCGCCCGCGGTCAGCACGCCGGCCACGCCGTCGGGCATCTCGACCGCGCCCTCCTCGACGGTCATCCACCGCACGCCGTCCACCGACCGGGCGGCGCGGCCGGCCGGCAGCTCGGTCACCGCGTCGGGCAGCAGCGGGACGAACTCGCGCGGCGGCAGCGCGTCGCGCAGCGCGGTGGCCAGCGCGATCATCCCGCCCTCCAGCCCGCGGACGAACTGCCGCACGGCCAGCCCGTACTCGGCGGTGGACATCGTGGCCGACCGGTTGGTGCCCGACAGCTCGCCCAGCCTGGCCAGCGGCAGGCGCGAGACCCGCGTGCCGAGCACCGGACGGCCCACGATGCCGTGCCTGGGCCCCTTGGGCGAGCCCGGCAGCAACGTGCCCTGCCGGACCCGGCACAGGTAGTGCCACCGGCCGACCGGACGGCCGCCCTCCAGGCGCACCGCGAACAGGTCGACCGCGCCCTCCTCCACCAGCAGCACCTCGCGCACGCCCGACAGCACGAACAGGTTCTCCGCCGAGTAGTCCACCGGCGTGGCGGCGTCGGTGAAGAACGGGGAGAAACCAGCCACTTTCAGCACTGCGTCATCCTCCGTCGCCGTTCTTGCGTGAGCTCCTGAGCAGCGCGGCGTAGTGACCGTCGAGCGCCAGCAGCTCGGCGTGCCTGCCGCGCTCGACCACCTCGCCGCGGTCGAGCACGATGATCTCGTCGGCGTCGCGCACCGTGGACAGCCGGTGCGCGATGATCAGGCAGCCGCAGCCGCGCCTGCGCAGGTTGTCGGCGATGATCCGTTCCGTCTCCGGGTCCAGGGCGCTGGTCGCCTCGTCCAGGATCAGCAGCGTCGGCTGGATCGACAGGGCCCGTGCCAGCTCCAGGCGCTGCCGCTGGCCGCCGCTGAGGTTCCTGCCGCCCTCCAGCACCCGGCTGTTGAGGCCGCCGGGCCGGGCCGCGATCAGGTCGAACAGCGCCGCGTCCCGCAGCGCCGAGACCGCCACCTCGTCGGGCACGTCGTCGCTCCACAACGTCAGGTTGTCGCGCACGGTGCCCTCGAACAGGGTGATGTCCTGGTCCACGTACGCGACCGAGGCGGCCACGACGGCCCGCGGCAGGTCGTCCCGCGGCCGGCCGTCCAGCAGCACCCGGCCGGAGGTCGGCGCGTACAGGCCGGCGGCCAGCTTGCCCGCGGTCGACTTGCCGCTGCCGGAGTTGCCGACGATCGCCACCCGGCGGCCCGGCACCACGGTGAACGACAGGTTCCTGACGACGGGCGTGGCGAGCGCGTTGTAGCCGAAGGTCACGTCGGCGAACTCCAGCCGCCCGTCCAGGCGCCCGCTCGGTCCGGCCTCCTCCTCGGCCCGCGCGGACCGCTCGAACGTCCGGGCCATCGGGTACTTCTCGACGTCGTACAGGCGGCAGATGTCGGCCGAGATGTCCTGCAACTGGCCGCCCAGGTTGGTGAGCTGGGTGACCGGCCTGGACAGCGCGTTCAGCAACGTCTGGAAGGCCACCAGCATGCCGACGCTGATCGCCCCGTCCACCACCCGCAGCCCACCGATCAGCAGGATCAGGCCGCTGTTGACCGCGGCCAGCAGCGGCGGCACGACGGTCAGCGTCGCCGTGGCCACGCCCAGCCGCTGCTTGGCGGTGACCGCCTTGGCCAGGAACCCGGCCCAGCGCTGGAACGCCGTCGGCTCGGCCCCCGTCGCCTTGACGGTCTCCACGAGTTGCAGCGTGTTGAACGTGGTGGAGGTCAGGTTGCCCAGGTCGGCCCGCAGCGCCGCCACCGCGTCCGTACGCGCCCGCGACACCTGGCGCAGCACCAGGATGTTCAGCAGCGCCATCGACACCCCGACGAGCCCGAGCAGCAGGTCGTAGCGGATGAGCACGGCCGCGTAGAACAGCACCAGGACCAGGTTCACCAGCGTGACGGCCAGGTCGCGGGACAGGATCTCGGCCACGCCGTCGTTGGCCTGCACCCGCTTGGCCACCTCGGCCGGACGCCGCTGGAGGAAGAACTCCACCGGCAGCCGCAGCAGATGGCGGAAGAAGCGGGCCGAGCTGACCAGGCTGAGCCGGATCTCCAGCCGCAGCAGGTAGTGCCGCTGCACCGAGGTCAGCACGAACACCACGACCGCGGTGACCCCCATCGCGAACAGCAGCGGCACCAGGTAGCCGGGGTCGCGCCCGGTCAGGATCCGGTCGATGAACACCCGGCTGAACGCGGGCCCGATGATGCCCGGCACCACCAGCAGCAGGCTGGCCAGCAGCACCAGCGGCAGGGCGCGGCCCGACGGCATCCGCCGCGCCAGCAGGGCCTGCCCGACGCGGGTGGGCCGCCCGCCGGGCCGGAAGTCCGGTCCCCGCTCGAACGTCAGCACCACGCCGGTGAAGCCGGAGTCGAAGTCGTCCCAGTCGATCATCCGGGGGCCGCCCGCCGGGTCGTTGACCGCGACGGCCTTCCTGCCGAACCGGCTGCGCACCCCCTCCAGGACCATGAAGTGCTGGAACGCCCAGAACACGATGGCCGGCTCGGTCAGCGAGCGCAGGTCGTCGGCCTCCATCTGGAAGCCCCTGGCGATCAGCCCGTAGCGGCGGGCCGCGGCCACCACGCTGGAGGCCTTCGCGCCGTCGCGGGAGACTCCGCAGGCCGAACGCAGCTCCTCCAGCGGCACGAACTTGCCGTGGTAGCCCAGGATCATCGCCAGCGAGGCCGCCCCGCACTCCACGGCCTCCATCTGGATCACCGTCGGCGTGCGCCGCCGCCATCTCCACCGCCGTCGCCGCGCCGGGGCCGCCGGGGCCGCCGGGGCCGCCGGGGCCGCCGGGGGAGCGGGCGCGGCGCCCTTCCCGGTGTCCTTCGCGGGTGCCTGGTCCACATGCCCCTGGTCGGGGACGCCGGTGGTGGTCACACGTCCCTCCCGGGGGCGCTGGTCGTGGTCACGCATCCCTCCTTCGGCGGGGGAGCGGGGGCGGTCACGCGGCTCACCTCAGCGCCCGAGCAGCAGGTCGAACAGCGTCTGGCTGCCCAGCCCGATCGCGCCGCTGACGGAGACCTGCGACTGCAGGCCCACCGGCGGCCCCTTCACGGTCGACCAGGCGTAGCCGGACGGCGTGGCGGGATCGCGCACCAGGTCCACGATCACCAGCCTGGACGGCGTGTTCCGCAGGTAGCCGCGCGCCGGGTCCTCGCCGCCCACCAGGTCGGCGGCCTGCTCGGTCATCACGGGGTAGTCGCTGACCGACTCGACCCGGCCGCGCAGCAGCCCGTACGCGCCGGGCGGCGCCGAGGAGACCGACAGATCGACCGGCTTGCCCGGCACCACGCCCATCGCCCGGTCGACCGGCACGAACAACATCGCCACCAGCCGGTCGCGCGGCGCGTCCGTACGCTCGATGAGCAGCAGCTCCTCGCCCTCCCTGACCACGTGGCCGGGCACGGCGGAACCGGCGACCACCCGCCCGCTGAACGGGCTGCGCACCACCTGCTCCGCCCCGCCGTCGGCGGCGATGACGGCCACCGCCTGGCCCTCGCGCACCGCCTCGGCCGGCTGGACGAGCATCGAGCGCACCGTCCCCCCGTACGGGCTCTGCAGCCGAGCCGTGCCGCCGGGATGGGTCAGCAGCCCCACGGCGGGCACCGTGACCGGCAGCCGCCCGGCGAAGAACCACACCCCCGCGGCCACCACGATGATCAGCACCACGAACGTGGCGATCCACCCGCGCGGCGAGGCCAGCAGCGTCGGCGAGTCGAGCTCGTCGGGCTCCCGCATCCGCTGCAACGCCTTGAACCGGAACTTCATCGCGCCGTCCCCCGAACGCGGCCCTCGGCCCGCCGTCGTGCCGTCATGTGCCCATCACCGCCGGCTGCCGACGATCAGCTCGCCGACGCTGCCCTCGGTCAGGTAGTCGAGGCCGCTGGCGAGCGCGAAGTCGGCGGCGTCCCCGCCGCCCAGCGCGCACACGGCCAGGTCCATGGCCGTGCCGGCCAGGTAGAGCGTCTGGTACAGCACGCCCACGTGCTTGAGGACCAGCGAGTAGCCGATCGTCTCGTACTTCCACATCACCCGGCCGAAGCGCGCGGTGACGGTCAGCACCACCTGGGGGTCGGCGGTGAGCTGGGCCGCCGACTTGGCCCGCTCGACCAGCGCCCGCACGGCGGGCGTGGGCGGCGAGACCAGCTCCAGGGCGTGGCCGGCGGTGTCGTAGTGCCACAGTCCCGGTTCGGCCCCCTGGCAGGACACGATCAGCGGATAGATCTCCAGCTCGTGGACCGAGCCGCCGGAGGGGTAGGGCCGGTCGGTCAGCTCCTGCCCGTCGGGCGAGGTGAACGCGGCCCGCCGCCGCATCGACCGGTAGAGCAGCTCGCCGAGCTGGGCCAGCGTGATGGGCGCGTCCGGGTCGTGCTCGCGCAGGGAGCGGCGGCGTTCCAGCGTGTCGGTCAGGCTGGGGTCGGTCTTGGCCAGCAGCTCCAGGTCGGGCCGGGGCAGCTCGATCCGCTCGCCGGTGAACGGCGGCGGATCGGCGGGCACCGGGTCGAAGCGGGAGGTGAAGGCGTACGTGCCGCCGTAGCGGCCGGTGTAGCGGGGGCCGCGGCTGTGGGCGTGCAGCCACAGGTCGCGCGGGTGCCACTGGGCCGTCGCCAGGTCGTCGTCCTCGGGGCCGGTGGCGAGCACGCCCGCCGCCGCGAGGAACCGCAGCGCCGGCCCCCACTCCTGGTCCTGCGCCCGGCCGCCGTCCGCCAGGCCCGCCGGGGTGGTCCAGGACGCCAGCGCGCCGAGCAGCCCGCAGGCGGCCGGCGACAGCTCCACCACCGCCGGGCTGCGCGGCGAGCGCACGGTCAGCACGCCGTCCCCGGCGGTCACGACGGCGAAGCGCGACAGCCTGATCGGCGTGTCCGCCGGCGGCGTGGGGGCGGGCTCCACGCCGCCGGCGCCGACCGGCCGCAGCCGGGCCCCGGCCGCGGCGAACTCCAGCAGGCCGGCCCTGGCCAGGCGGCGGACCAGCAGGTTCCAGCGCAGCAGTCCGGTCTCGCCCACGGTCGCCGCCAGGGCGGTCTCGCCCGCGTCGCCGCCGGCCAGGATCCGCAGGGCGGCCGCGGTCCCGGCGTCGAGCCCGCGCAGGCCGAGCGAGCCGGCGGGCGTGGAGATGCGCGCCTCGCCGTCCGCCTCGGTCAGCTCCGCGTCCCGCCGCAGCCGCAGCTTGGTCTCGTCCATGGCCCGCTCCTCTCCCTCACCCAGGGGCCCGCGAACCGGTCAGAAGAAGACGCTGGTCGGGTTGAGCTCGTCCTCGGCCACGGGCTCGGTGACCCAGCCGAGCGAGACCGGCACGTCGTACAGCCGGCCGGGGCCGAGCCGCCGCCAGAAGTGCCGCATGCCGGGCGCGATCACCCGGACCACGCTGAGCTCCAGGTCGGGACGGCTCTGGTCGAGCGCGATGACCTCGATCCCGGCCGCGGCGGCCCTGGCCACGCACGTCTGCACGTCACCGGCCAGGTCGCCGCCGTCCGAGCGGGCGTAGTCGGACAAGGTGCGGGCGCGTACGGCGGGGTCGGGCACCAGCCACGGCTGCTCGGCCAGCCTGGTCTCCTTCCACCAGGCCAGCGTGGCGACGTCGTCGTCCAGGTAGAGCGTCTCGCCGTGCTCGTCGCGCCGCTCCACCGAGGGCAGGAACTGGTTGACCTCGGTGAGCGTCCTGATGGCGGCGATCCGCGGGTCGAGGTGCGCGCCGAACCCGACGATGACGTCCTCCACCGGGTGCCCGGTGCGGTGCGAGACCCCCACGAACGCCGGGATGCCGAGGTCGGTCGTGAGGTCGAGCAGCCACAGGTCGCGGTCCATGCCGCGGTAGAACTCGCGCACGGTGTCGACGTACGGGTCGCGCAGCGAGTCCAGGTCGAAGGCCGGCCGCCGGGCCCGGTTGTACCACCACAGGGCCACCGCGTCCCGTTCGACCAGCTCGCAGAAGCCCTGCAGGACGGCCTCCTCGATCGAGTTGCCCGAGGCGTTGCCGTTGGAGTCGCCCACGCAGTAGAAGTGGCGTTCCAGGTCGGGATGGCCGTACCAGGCGTAACCCGAGGGCACCAGCCGTTCCCGCTCCTCGGTCAGCGACCAGGCGGGCGACCAGTCGACCGGCAGGTCCGTACGGAACCGCTCGGGCACCAGGTGCAGCCGGTGCGCGGGGTCCTTGTTCCACTCCTCGCGGCCGGCGTACTGGGCGTCGGAGAAGTGCAGCAGCGACTCAGGATGGACGGCCACCGCCGGGTCGAGGTCGGCGTAGGCGGCCTCGGTGACCGGCTCGTCGCCGCGCCACACGCCCGAGTAGCGTTCGATGGCCTCGCACAGCGCGCTCACCCTGGCCTGCACCTCGGTGCGGCCCTTGCCGCCGCTCTGCCCGCGCAGGTTGCGCCGCAGCAGGTCCATGTTGTCGCCGATCATGGCGAAGTTGTGGCCCGCGGTGAAGCTGTAGGTGACGCCGTTGTCCTCGTCGGCGAAGGTGTGCAGCCGGGTGACCGCCCCGATCAGCGGGCTGATGTGCTTCTCCAGCCTGGCATACGTACGCGCGGGCGGCTCGATGCGGTATCCGCCGTCGGTGACGTGCCGGGCGCTGCGCGCCGACAGCGCGACCTTGGGGCTGCGTTCGCTGATCAGCGTGGGATCGCCGCAGGCCGGGCACTGCGGCAGCCGGACCAGGGTGTGCTCCATGACGCCGAGGGTGCGCAGGTCGACGGTGGTCATCCGGCCCTCCAGCCGCGAGGAGGCCGCCCCCGCGGCGATCCGCGCCAGCTCCACGGCCAGCAACCCGCCCGCCACGGCCGGACCGGCGGGCGCCGACTCCCGCGCCGGGTGGTACGGCACGCCGCCGCCGCGCTTGCCCGCCAGGTACCGCTCGACCTGCCGGTTCCCGGCCAGCCGCTGTGCCAGGCAGGCCCAGCAGCCGGTGCGTCCAGGCTGGAGCACCGGGCCGACCCAGAGCGTGATCCCGCCCGGTTTCACCAGCGCCCACGGGTGCCCGGCGGCCAGATAGGCGGCGTTGAGCCGGTCGAGCGCCGGATCGAGGTAGTCGCCGGCCACCACGACCGCCATCGTCCCCTCGGGCCCGGCGGCCTCCTCCGCCACGCTCCTCGTACGTATACGCAACCCGTGCTCGGCCAGCACCGGGACCACCGCGGCGGCGTCGGCCCCCTCGCAGGCCACGACGGTGAATTCGGCGCGGGAGAGCGCGTCGTGCGCGTGCACCGGGTCAATTCCCTGCGCGTCCCAGAATGCCAGCGTGCTGTCCGGCCAATCGGGGCGGCCATTGGCGAGATGGCCGAATGCGGCGAATTTACGAATGGCGATGAGCATCTGCGGGAGCGGCAGTTCGTCGATCAGCGCGCTCGCGATCTCGGCTACGGTACGCCGTCCGTCCAGGTAGGGAAGGAGTTTCCCGGCCCCCGCCGACTGGACGAGGTAGTGCTGACCCTCGGCCAGGAGAAACACCTTCGACCCGTCGATCACCTGCGGTGTGAAGTGCGCCTTGAGACGTGGGCGGTCCATGACCCTCCCCGTATCGGGTCCATATTGGTTGATCGCAGAGTCGCACCGGGCCGGATCCGGTGTAAAGACGTAATTCCGGCGTACGCATTTCACCGGTACGGTGGGCGAAAATACGTATTGGTCCGGCGGGAATGCGCATGCGCCCCGGTGTGGGCGCGCTGTTGAACCAGGTGCCAATAGTCCGGATTAGTCGGATTTGCGTGCCTAGGTATTGACAGCCCGCCCGCCCGAGGCGGCATGATCCTGGTGGACAGTTTCAGGGGGGCCGAACTGTGGGGAGTGGCGATGTCTTCGGGACAGCCGCTGCTACACCGTGACATCGAGACCGCGGCGATGCGGGAGGCGCTGTCGAGGGTCCGTGCCGGCGGGCCCTCCGTCCTCCTGATCCAGGGGTCCCGGGGCATGGGCAAGACCACCTTGCTGAACGCCGCGCTGGCGGCCAGGGGCGAGGCGGGGGCGCTGCTGCTGATGGCGCGGGGGCACCCCACCGAGCGCGACCACCCGTTCGGCGTGGTCCGCCAGCTCTTCGAACCGGTCATGACCGCCGGCCGCGCGCCGCCACCCGGCGAGGGCGCCGTCGTCGGTCCCGACCTGGGCGGCGGGCTCGACCGGAGCCATCCCGTCACGCCCGACCTGCTGCACGGCCTCTACCGGGCCACCCGCTCCTTCACCGGCGACCGGCCGCTGATCATCGCCGTCGACGACGTGCACCACACCGATCCGCAGTCCTCCCAGTGGTGCTCCTACATCGCCCGGCGGCTCGACGGCCTGCCCATCGCGATGATCCTCACCACCGCCGACACCGGCGGCCCCGACGACCTGGCCAGAGACCTGGCCACGCTGCCGTACACGCGGCTGCTGCGGCCCGCCCCCCTGTGCGCCCAATGCGCGGGACGGCTCATGGAGTCCGTGCTCGGCGTGGAGGAGGAGATCGGCGAGGAGGTCGCCGCCGCCTGCCACCGGCTCACCCAGGGCAACCCGCTGCTGCTGCGGGAGCTGGCCGGGCGGCTGGCCAGGTCCGGCGTGCGCCCGGTGGGCGCCGAGCTGTCCCGGGTGCTGGAGATCGGCGCGCTGGCGCTGACCGAGACCGCGCTCGGCTGGCTGTCCGGCAGCGGGTCGGGCGTGGACGCCGCGGGCGTCGACCTGCTGCGCAGCCTGGCCATCGTCGCACCCGAGGACGGCATGGAGGTCGCCTCCATGATCGCCGGGCACGGCCAGGACACCGCCAGGGCGGCGGGGGAGACGCTGCGCCGCGCCGGGCTGGTCACCGGCACGCCGCCCGACCGCTTCGCCCATCCGCGCATCCAGCAGGCCGTGCTGGCCGGCATGGACCCGGGCGAGCGCGACCGGCTGCACCGCCGTACCGCGTCGCTGCTGTACCGGCTCGGCGCGCCGCTGAGACGCTCGGCCCGCCACCTGATGTCGGCCGGCCCGACCGGCGACCCGCTCACGGTCACCGTGCTGCGCGAGGCCGCGGGCGAGGCCGCCGCCAAGCACTCGTGGGCGGACGCGACCGGCTACCTGCACCGCGCGCTGGCCGAGACCGACGACCGGGACACCGTCCTGGAGGTCACCGCCGAGCTGGGCGCCGTGGAGAAGCACCGCGACCTGCCCGCCTGCCTGCGCCACCTGCGCACCGTCTACGGCCGGGTCAGGACGGCCCCGCACGCCCTGATGTCGCTGGCGCCGTTCGCCGACATCCTGGTCACCGCGAACTCCGCCGAGGCCCCCGAGGTCTTCGCCGGCGCGGCCGAGGCCGCCGCCGCCACGCCGCAGTTCGGCGGAACGGACCTGCTGCTGGTGTTCGCCGCCCAGGCGCTGCTGTGGGGCCGCTCGGCCGGCCGGCTCGGCCTGCGCCGCCTGGGACGCTCCCTCGGCACACTGGTCAGCCCGGCGGCCAGGGAGTTCGTCAGCGTGCTCGCCCTGGCCACCGGCGCGCGCGGCCGCAGCCTGCCGCGCATGCTCGCCCAGACCCGGCGCTGCCTCGACGGCCAGGGCCCGGTGCCGGTGGCCGCCGTCCTGCCGCTGGTGTGGGGCGACCGCCTCGACGAAGCCTCCTACTGGGCCGAGCGGCTGGTCACCGAGACCCAGGACGCCGGCTCCGGCACCGGCCTGGCACTGGCGCTGCTGACCAGGGCCGAGGTGCGCTACCAGCTCGGCAGCCTGGAGGCGGGGCTGGCCGACGCCGAGGCCGCCGTCGTCAGCTCGCGCGAGTGCCAGGCCGAGGGCTTCCACGTGGCCGCCGCCGCCTGCGCCGCCCGGGTGCTGGTGGAGTACGGCGACCTGGAGGCCGCGGAGGCGGCGCTGAAGTCCGTGGCCCCGTACGGCGACTGGCACCCGATGATCTCCGGGCAGGCCCTCGACGCGCTGGGCCGCCTCCGGCTCGCGCAGGGCCGTCCGCGCGACGGCCTGCTCACCCTGCTGGAATGCGGCCGCCGCCTGACCGCCGCCGGCATCACGAACCCGGCCTGCGTGCCCTGGGGGACGAACTCGATCCTGGCGTACGTCCTGTCCGGTGAGCGTTCGGCGGCCCGCATCGTGGCCGAACGGGAGCTGGAGCTGGCCCGCGCGTGGGGCGCGCCCACCGTCGTCGCCCGCGCGCTGAGCGCGGCCAGCATCGCCCACGAGGGTCAGGTCCGGCTCGACATGCTGCACGAGGCCGTCGCCCTGCTGGGCAACCGGGGTGCCCGGCTCGAACACGCCAGGGCCCTGCTGCGCCTGGGCATCGCCCAGCGGCAGGCGGGCGACGACGGCAAGGCCCACGAGACGCTGGCCCTGGCGCTGCGGCTGGCCGCCGACTGCGGCGCGGCCCGCCTGGCCGCCCTGGCCGACAAGCACCGCGCCGCCACCGCCCCGGCGCGCGCCGCCACGCTCGTTCCCGGCCAGGACGACCATGTGCTGACCGTCGGCGAACGCCGGGTCACCGACCTGGTGCTGCGCGGGATGAGCAACCTGGAGGTGGCCACGACGCTGTCCATCAGCAAGCGCACCGTGGACACCCATCTGGCCCGCATCTACCGCAAACTCGGCATCCACACCCGCGCCGAACTCGCCGTCATCCTCACCGGCCTGTCCGACGACGACCACCCCACCCCACCCCGGACCGAGCCCGTCCCCACAGGCCCCCACGAATACCTGTAACGGCGGGGGCGTGCAGCTCAGGACCCCACTGCTTCCAACATCGCCTCGTCGGGCGCCGTCATCGTGCTCCCTCAGCCGAGCCGGTACAGTTCACCGCCGCCCGTGTCGGACGTGCCGCCGTACGTGCTCGCGGGAACCCTCGTACCGTTCTTCCGCACCCATTGGGCGACGGCGGGGTCGCCGCTCATCGGGCCGCTCTCACCCGACCCGTCGATCACGATGTGACGCAGCTCGCCCCTGCGGACGTACTCCTGCAGCCCGGCCACCGTCATCGCCGGGTCCTGCCCGGTGAAGCCGCCCATCGCGATCACCGGCTCGCCGGTCGACAGGATGATCGACGACGCCTGCTGGGCACTGACCACGGCGACCAGCCAGCGCGCACCGCCCCGGTTCCTGAGCAGGTAGTCGACCATGTCGTCGCTCAACTCACCGGCCGGTCCGCCGACTACCAGCATGCCGCCCCGCCCCTGGGGCGGCGCCTGACCGTTCTGGGCCTGACCGTTCTGGGCCTGCGCCGCGTACGGCCCCGCCAGCGCGTTGCCGCTGGTGTCGCCGCCGCCGAACGCGGTCACCGCCGCGTACGCGCCCGGCCCTGCCAGGGCTGCGACCAGCGTGAACGTCATCGACGCGACGTCGATGCCGGGGCCCGGCGCCCACCGCAGCCGCGCGGCCACCAGCGCGAGCACCGCCAGCACGGTCGCCGCCACGATCACCCAGCGCAGCCATGGATTCCAGTCGGGCGTCCGGTTCAGCAGCGCGAACGACCACGCACCTGTGACCGCGACGCCCACGGGCAGCACCCACGACCACCGGACCGACTCCTGGTGAGCGCCGTACAGCAGTACCCCGCCCACTCCGACCAGTACGGCGATCGCGGGGGCCAGTGATGTGGTGTAGTACGGGTGGAACACGCCCTTGGCGAAGCTGAACGCCACGTAGTACGTCGCCAGCCAGCCGCCCCACAGCACCAGCCCAGCCCGTGCCAGGTCGGTGCGCGGCCGCTTCCACAGCAGCACCATCCCCGCAATCAGCGCGAGCACCGCGAACGGCAGCAGCCAGGAGATCTGACCGCCGACCATGTCGTTGAACATCCGTCCCACGCCCGCGGCGCCACCGAACCCCCCGCCGCCACGGCCGCCGCCGTGCGTCTCCAGGCCGAAGATCCGGCCCAGGCCGTTGAAGCCGATGACGAGGTCACGCACGGTGCCGTCGGTGCTGCCTCCGATGAACGGGCGATTCCCGGATGGGGTCAGGTCGACCACCACCATCCACCAGAAACTCGACACCACCAGCGCCGCACCCGCCGCCAGCAGATGCCACACCCGGCGCAGCGTGCCCGGCCTGGCCGCCACCAGGTAGGCCAGCGCCAGCGCCGGGACGACCACGAACGCCTGCAGCATCTTGGTGTCGAACCCGCACCCCACGAACGCGGCCGAGGCCAGCAGCCAGCGCAGGCGTCCCGACTCGATCGCGCGCTGACACGACCACGCAGCCAGCACCAGCCACAGCACCAGCAGCGTGTCAGGATTGTTGTCGCGGTTGATGGCCACCGTGATCGGGGTCAGCGTCAGCACCCCGGCAGCGATCAGCGCCGCCGGAAACCCGGCCGCGCGCCGTACCGTGGCGTGCAGCACCGCGACGGCGGCCACCCCGGCCAGCACCTGCGGCAACATCAGGCTCCACGTCCCGAACCCCAGGACGCGGGCGAGCAGCCCCATCGCCCACAGTGCCATCGGAGGCTTGTCCACGGTGATGAACGACTCGGAGTCCAGGGCCCCGAAGAAGAACGCCTTCCAGCTCTCGGTGCCGCTCTTGACCGCCGCCGAGTAGTAGGAGTTGGCGTAGCCGGCCGACCACAGGTTCCACGCGTACAGCACGAGAGCCGCCGACAGCACGCCCCAGAGCCCGGGACGCGACCAGCGCGGATCTTCAGGGCCGCCCAAGGCCAGTCGGCGCAGCCACCCCGATCCGGCATCCGAGCGGCGACTCCCGCCGGGCCTGTCAGGCAGGCCCGGCGGATCGGAGGGCGTCTGTGAACGACGTACGCGGATGGTCATGCGACCTCGTCCTTCCGGGCCGTGTCGATGGTCGGATCGGCCGGGGTCGACCGGTGCCCAAGGCGCCGTGGATGGAAGATCCAGGTGCGCATCAGAAGGAACCGCACCAGCGTCGCGACCCCGTTGGCGGTCACCAACGCGGCGACCTCGACGGCCCGTGGCGGCTCGGGCGCCAGTGTGTGGAGCAGGGCCAAGCAGCCGGTGCTCAGGACCAGTCCGAGCAGGAACGCCAGACCGCCTTCCAACTGCTGCCTGAACGCCCGTTCACGGCCCGTCACCCCAAAGGTGAAACGGCGGTTGGCGGCGGTGTTGCCGACAGTGGTGATCAACAGCGAGACCGCGTTCGCCCACAGTGGCCCCATCACCATGCGCAGCAGCACGAACAGCAGCAGCTGAGCGATCGTGCTGAACACCCCGATGATCGCGAAAGTCGGCAGTTGCCGGGCCATCCCCGCCGGCAGCCGCGGCCTCGGCCGGCTCTCCACCGGGGCGTCGAACGCGCCCGTCAGCATGCGCCGCGCCACCCGGGCCATGCCCTTCACATCGTCCAGCGCGGTTCGCAGCACGTCCACGCGGCTGTCGGGGTCGTCGACCCAGTCCACCGGCACCTCGTGGATGCGCAGCCCGTTGCACTCGGCCAGCAGCAACAACTCGGTGTCGAAGAACCACTTGTCGTCCTGCACCGACGGCAGCAACGCCCTCGCGATCACGGTCCGCGCGGCCTTGAAACCACACTGGGCGTCGGTGAAACGGGCCGACAGCGTCGTGCGCAACAACACGTTGTAACCCCGGGAGATCAGCTCCCTTTTCGGGCCGCGCACCACCGCCGACCCGCGAGTCAGCCGAGTCCCGATGGCCAGATCGCTGTGCCCGGAGATCAGCGGCGCCACCAGCGGAAAGAACGCGTCCAGGTCGGTGGACAGATCCACGTCCATGTAGGCGACCACGTCGGCGTCGCTGTGGCTCCACACATGCCGCAGCGCCCGTCCCCGGCCCTTCTGCTCCAGCCGCACTGCCCGGACCCCTTGCAGTTCGGTCTCCAACTCCCGCGCAATCTGCCACGTTCCGTCGACGCTGGCGTTGTCGGCGATCGTGATCCGAAACCGGTAGGGGAACGTCTCTTCCAGATAGGCGTGCAGTCTGCGCACGCTGCACGCCAGCACATGCTGCTCGTTGTAGACCGGAATGGCGATCTCCACCATGCGATCCATGACCAACTCCTCGCTCGCTCGAAGGGCCTCTCAAAGGTGTGGCCGCGGAGCCGATGACCCGGCGGCGACGTCCGCTGCGCCAAGCCGGGACGCACGCGGAAGGACTGCGACCGGCTGACATCGGGCTGCGGTGGCCACGGGAGACGTCAGGAGATCCGTTCTCTTCGTGTCGACCGCCGGACCACCTCAGCCACCCCCGCCGCCGCCCGGCGTGCCTCCGGTGACAGCCTGTACCTCCCGCTCGTTCAGCTCCTGCAGCGTCCCGCCGTCGGTGTTGCTGAGGATGACACCGACCCAGCCGGTGTACGGGTAGATGTTCCAGCTGGCGCCGACACCAGGGTTGGCACCGGCGCGCCCGTGCACCCACTGACCGCTGACGATGCGGACCGGCATCTGGTAAGCCCCGAACGACTGCGGCCCGTGGGGGGACCTGGGCGCGGTGAGCACCTCGGCGTAGGGCCGTTCCAGCACCGTGCCTTCGCTCAGGGCGTGCGCGAACCGGACCAGGTCCGGTGCGGTGGCGAAGCCACCGTCCCCTGGGACGTCGATGAAGCCGCGGCCCGGGTTCTTGCCCGGCGTGGACTGGTTGGAGCTGCTCTTGTCCAGGTGGCGGACGGCGTCCACCACGCTGCCGTCAGCCAACCTCATGTAAGGGTGCGCGATATGCGCATCGGTGAGCCACTGCGGCCTCGTGCGGAACGCCGAGCCGGTCATGCCGCAGCGCTTGAAGATGTTCTCCTCGACGTAGTCCCAGTACGTCCTGCCGGTCACCGCCTCCACGATCAGCGCCGGGATGACGACCTCGGCACCGGCGTGTTCGGTGGGAGTGCCGGGGGCGGCCACCAGCTTCGCCTTCCGGGCCCACTGCTCGTAGAACTCGTGCACCTCCTCCCGGCTCCGGAAGATGCGCCGCAGATCCTCCTCCGGGGTGTTCAGCCCGGAGGTGCCGGAGAGCAGGTGGTGGACGGTCACCCGTTCGGCGATGTCCCTGGCATAGCCCTTGAGGTGGGTGCCCACCGTGTCCGACAGCTTCACCTTGCCCTGCTGCACCAGCTGCAAGATGGCCACCGCGCCGAACGGCTTGCCCGCCGAACTGAGGCTGAACGCGATGCCTTCGTGATTGCGGATCCCCTTCTCCTTGTCCGCCATGCCGTAGCTGCGGGACAGCACCGTCCTGCCCCGGTGCGACAACAGCACCACGCCGGAGAACCTGCCCTCTGCGGCCAGCTTCGCCACGTACCGGTCGTAGGCTCCGCCGGGACGGGTGGCCGGCGGGATGCCGGGGCCGGTCGTGGCCGGAGGGTGCCGTCGCGGGCCGGGCCGCCCGCCCACCAGCGGCGCACCGGCCGCCACCACGCCGGCAGCCGCCACCCCGCTCCACCCGAGCAGCCGCCGACGGCCGATGCCACCTGCAGAATCCGAGTCCATGATCACGGTCCTTTCCTGACGACGAACCGGCCGTTGCAGGTCTGACGGCGACCGCCGTCGGCAACCGATCACCCGCCACGTGGCCGGTGCCTCAACTGAAGACGGAGGACTGTTGCGGTGGCGTATGCGCATTTCGATACGCCCGCGATACACCGAGATCCCCGGCATCAAGGAACGGGCGCAGGCCGGCAGCGCGATGGTCCTGCCGCCCGCGATGAACGCCGACGCCGCAGCCCGGGGACAGGCCGAACGCGACCTGGTCGGCGACATGGGAACGAACGACGCCGGCACCGGTTCCGGCTGAAGGCGGCCGAGCCGGGCCGCTCGCGGGGCGGGTTGACCAGCGGGGTGCGTCTGGCGGCTGATGGTCGGTGCCGTCCGCTGTCCTCCGGCCTGACCGCGGGGCAGGCCGGAGGAACGGGGGGACCTTGCCAGGGGAGGCGGGGCCCGGCCCTCGAAACGAAGAAGCCCCAGTCGTCCGGCATGTGCCGGTCGCTGGGGCTTGACTGGTGTCCGGACCGGGCCGAAACCCGGTCTGACCGCCGACGAGCAGAGGTGGACGATACTGGGATTGAACCAGTGACCTCTTCCGTGTCAGGGAAGCGCTCTCCCGCTGAGCTAATCGTCCTTGTTGAGTTGTCACTCAGAGCGGAAGACGGGATTCGAACCCGCGACCCTCACCTTGGCAAGGTGATGCTCTACCACTGAGCCACTTCCGCATGCGCACTTAACTTTACCGGACCCAGAAGAGTCCGTTGTACCACCGAGGTGGAGACGGGATTTGAACCCGTGTAGACGGCTTTGCAGGCCGCTGCCTCGCCTCTCGGCCACTCCACCAGGAGTTTGACTCCGAGCGGAAGACGGGATTCGAACCCGCGACCCTCACCTTGGCAAGGTGATGCTCTACCACTGAGCCACTTCCGCGTGAATCCCCCGCGAACTCGCGGGGCCACGGGAAAACCATATCGTCTTCGCGGAGTGCCCGTGCGCAGCCCGAGCCCTGTGGGGCGAAATTCACCGGATGACGCGCACATCCTTGGCCTGGACGAACGCGACACGGTGCCCGAGCTGGATCTGGTGGTACCGGACCGACCCCGTGACCCGTACGTGCCGGGCCGGGTTGAAGGCGCTCGCCGAGTAGAAGGACCCGGTGACCGTGCCGCCCAGCGAGTACGACTGCCCCGGCCCGATCCGGTACTTCAACGGCGTCAACGGCTGCGCACCGCCGCCCCGGTACGCCGACCGCTCCGGGTAGGCGCGCCCGTACACCTTGGTGCCCGCGGCCAGCGGCGTGACCAGGGCGCCCTTCGCCGGCACCGCAGTCGGATCCGACTCGGGGTTGAGGAACCAGGCCCGCTGCCCGAGGTACCAGATCGCCGTCCAGTCCCCCTCCCGCCCGGCCACCGCGTACCGCTGCCCGGTCGAGGCGCGGGCGCTGTGGTCGTAGACGCTGTACGTGCTCGGCTTGGGCCCCGGGTGCTTGCCGAGGTCGGTGACCAGCGGGGCGGTCGAGCTCGGCCCGGTGTGCAGCCACACGCTGGCCGATCCGTGCTCCGGGCACCGCCGGCCGGGCTTGGTGCTCACGCAGCCGGTGAAGTACGGGCGGTTGGCGTCGTAGGAGGGACGGATGATCACCGACGAGCCCGTCCCGTCGCCCTTGATCGGATGGTTCATCAGCTCGAAGTAGTGGGCCCAGTCCCAGTAGGGGCCGGGGTCCTCGTGCATGCCCGCGACCGCGTCGGCCGTGGCGCCCGGCACGTTGTCGTGGCCGAGGATGTGGGCGCGGTCGAGCGGGATGCCGTACCGGCCGGCGAGGTAGCGCACCAGCCGGGCCGACGACCGGTACATGGCCTCGGTGTACCAGGCGCCCTTGGCCAGGTAGCCCTCGTGCTCGATGCCGATCGAGCGGGCGTTGACGTCCCAGTTGCCGGCATGCCAGGCGATGTCCTTCGTCGGCACGTGCTGGGCGACATGTCCGTCGCGGGAGCGGATCGTGTAGTGCCAGCTCACGTACTTCGGGTTGCGGATCATCGACGGGATGCCCTGGTAGCCGCCCTCGGTGTCGTGGATGACGATGTAGTCGACCTGCCTGCGGCCCTCGACCCGGTCGTGGTTGCCGTAGTCGTGGTCCTTCCTCTTGCCGTACCTCTTGTACGCGGCCGGCATCCACTCGCACCTGAGGCTGCTCGGGCACTCCACGGACGTGTCGGCGGCGGTCAGCGGCATCTCGTCCTGCGCGGGCACGTCCCAGTCGGACTCGTCGGCCGCCTCCGAGTCGTCGTCGCCCTCGGGTTCCATGTCGGAGAAGAAGAACGGGTCGTCGTCGTCCTCGTCGTAGTCGTCGTCGGCCCCGCTCTTCGGCGGCGTCGTGGGCGGGCGCAGGCCGGGCACGGCGTCCAGGCGCACGTCGAAGCCGTCGTCGGTGCGCCGCGCGACGCCCTCGCCCATCACCGCGTACACCTCGTCGGCGAAGGACCGTGCGGCGAGCGGGTCGCTGCTGCCCGAGTAGCGGGCGACCGCCTCGTACCAGCCGGCCGGGTCGGAGGTGGGACGCCGCTGGTAGGAGGCGAGCAGGGCGGCCCCGCCCCTGATGTTGGCGCGCGGGTCCGTGCGCAGGGCGCGCGGCGCGATCCCGGCCAGGCGGCCGGCCAGGGCGAGGGTCGCGTCCGGGATCGCCGCAGTGCGGGAGGAGCCCGCCGGGCGGGCCGCCGACCGCATCGCCGATCGGGGCAGCGGGCGGGTGTCGTCGCCTCTGGCGTCGCCCATGGCGTCGGCGAGCGGCTGCCCGGCGGGGACGGCGTCCACCAGGTGCATCGGGCCGTAGCCCCCGGCCGTGCTGGGACGGCCGCGGTTGGCGTCCCACCTCGACTCCAGGTACGACACGCCGAGCAGCACGCTCACCGGCACCCCGAACTCCGCGGCGGCGGCCGCGAAGTCGGCCTGCCGCCCCTGCTCCCGGACGCCCGTGACGGCGGGGACGGCGGGGACGGCCGGACCGCCGACGGCGGCGATCACGCTGGCGACCAGGACGGCAAGCCGGAGCTGCATGACATCTCCCCACGGAACGGCACTACTCGATCACTGAGCGTAACCATTCCCAGAAAGGGATGTGTCAGACGGGTCGGATGATACGGATGAGAACCGCGGGATCCGCCGCCAACCCGCCTACCAGCTCATCAGTGAGCGATGGGGAGAAGCGGAAGCGTCTTGGAGTTAAATCCTGCCCGATTCCGGGCAGGATGTTGGCGTGTCCCGCTCCAGATGCGTAATGTCCTCGTCTGTGTCCACGGCGCGGCATCCCTATGAAGACCTCATCGCCCACCTCACCAGGACGAGCGCGCTCGACCCTGGAGAGGCGGCCCGCGTGGTCGCCGACGTTCTGTCGTACTTCTCCGAGACGGTCGAGGAGTTCGTACGGCGCCGGCACGGCGAGCTCAAGGCCCGCGGCCTGACCAACGACGAGATCTTCCCCCGGATCGCCGCCGAGTTACCCGCACGCCGGGTAGCGGCACCTGAGCTGTCGCTGCGGCAGCTCCGCAGGATCGTCTACGGATAAGAGGAGAGCTCGATGTGCGGAATCGTGGCCTACGTCGGCCCCAAGGACGCGGCGCCCATCCTGCTGGAAGGGCTGCAGCGGCTTGAGTACCGGGGCTACGACTCCGCCGGGGTCGTGGTGTCGAACAAGGGCCTCAAGGTACGCAAGGTCAAGGGCCGGGTCGCCGACCTGGCCAAGGTCGTGCCGGTGCGGTTCAAGGGCAACCACGGCATCGGCCACACCCGATGGGCCACCCACGGCGTGCCCAGCGACGAGAACGCCCACCCGCACCTGTCGTCCGACCAGCGCATCGCGGTCGTGCACAACGGCATCATCGAGAACGCGGGCGAGCTGCGCGCCAAGCTGGTGGCCGACGGCGTCGAGTTCCTGTCCGACACCGACACCGAGGTCCTCGCCCACCTGATCGCCCGCGCCGCCGACGAGAACGACACGCTGGAGGAGGCGGTCAGGAAGACGCTCAAGGCCATCGTCGGCACGTACGGCATCGCGGTGATCGACGCCGAGCGGCCCGGCGAGGTGGTCGTGGCGCGCAACGGCAGCCCGATCGTGATCGGCATCGGCGAGAAGGAGATGTTCGCCGCCTCCGACGTCGCCGCCCTGGTCCGCTACACCCGCCAGGTCGTGCACCTGGAGGACGGCGAGCTGGCCGTGCTCAAGGCCGACGGCTTCCACACCTTCACCGGCGACGCCCGCGAGACCGCCAAGGAGCCGCTGACCGTCGACTGGGACGCCGGCCACTACGACACCGGCGGCTACGAGCACTACCTGCTCAAGGAGATCTCCGAGCAGCCCGAGACGATCACCCGCACGATGAGCGGCCGCCTGGACGAGCGTTTCCACGTGGCCCACCTCGGCGGCCTGAACATGGACGCCCGCGAGACGCGCTCGTTCCGCCGGGTGAAGATCATCGGCTGCGGGTCGGCGTACTACTCCGGGCAGATCGGCGCGCAGCTCATCGAGGAGCTGGCGCGCATCCCCGCCGACGCCGAGCCGGCCAGCGAGTTCCGCTACCGCAACCCCGTCGTCGACCCCGACACCCTCTACGTCGCGATCAGCCAGTCGGGGGAGACCTACGACACCCTCGCCGCCGTCCAGGAGCTCAAGCGCAAGGGCGGCCGGGTGATCGGCATCGTCAACGCCGTGGGCAGCGCGATCGCCCGCGAGGTCGACGGCGGCATCTACCTGCACGCCGGGCCCGAGGTGTCGGTCGCCTCGACCAAGGCGTTCACCTCGACCTCGGTCGCCTTCGCGCTGCTGGCGCTGCACCTGGGCCGGGTGCGCGACCTTTCGCCCGCCGACGGGCGGCGCATCGTGGAGGGCCTGCGCCGGCTCCCTGGCCAGATCGAGGAGATCCTCGCCCAGGGCGACAAGATCGCCGAGCTGGCGCAGAAGTACGCCAAGCACCCGAGCATGATGTTCGTCGGCCGGGTCCGGGGCTACCCGGTGGCCCGCGAGGGCGCGCAGAAGCTCAAGGAGATCTCGTACGTGCACGCCGAGGCGTACCCGGCCAGCGAGCTCAAGCACGGGCCGCTCGCGCTGATCGGTCCCGACATGCCGACGGTGGCGGTCGTCCCCGACGACGAGCTGCTCGACAAGAACCTCACCACGCTCGGCGAGATCCGCGCCCGCGGCGGCCAGGTGCTCATGGTCGGCCACCGCGAGCCCGGCACCAAGCTGGCCGACGACGTGATCGTGATCCCGAAGAACGAGATCGAGCTCGACCCGATGCTGCTGACGATCCCGCTCCAGCTGCTGGCCTACCACGCGGCGGTCGCCCTCGGCAGGGACGTCGACAAGCCTCGCAATCTCGCCAAGAGCGTGACTGTCGAATAAATTCAGCCACAATCCGTGCGGGGTAGTGTTTATCCGGCTGCGGACCACTTAAATTCAGTACTGTGCGGCAGTTCGACCCACACACGCCCAACCTCGCACGCATGTACGACTACATGCTCGGCGGGAAGGACAACTTCGCGGTCGACCGCCTGGCCATCGAGCAGCTCGCCGAGCTGGTCCCGGAGGCGGTCCCGCTGGCCCGGGCGAACCGGGCCTTCCTGCAGCGTGCCGTGCGCTACGTCGGCGCCGCGGGGGTCACCCAGTTCATCGACCTGGGCAGCGGGCTGCCGACGCAGGGCAGCGTGCACGAGGTCGCGCCGGAGGCCAGGGTCGTCTACGTCGACCACGACCCGGTCGTCGCCGCGCACGCCAGGGCCCTGCTCGCCGGGTCGGGCAGGGCCGCCTTCCTCGAAGCCGACCTGCTCGACCACGAAGAGGTGCTGGCCCGGGCGGGCCGGTTCCTGGACCTGTCGCGGCCGGTCGCGATCGTGCTGGTGTCGATCCTGCACTTCCTGCCCGACGCGGCCGATCCGCAGGGCGCGGTGGCGGCGCTGCGCGAGGCGGTCGCGCCCGGCAGCCGCCTCGTGATCTCCCACGCCACCTCGATGGGACGCCTGTCCGACGACGAGGACGCGCGGGGCATCCGGCGCGGCTCGTCGAGCTCGGGCGGTGGCGACCGCAGTCCGGCCGAGATCCGCGCCTTCTTCGGCGGCTTCGCGTTCGACCCGCCGGGCCTGGTGCAGGCCGTGGACTGGCGGCCGGACCGGCCCAAGCTGGTGGGCGACTGGTCGCTGCCGTCGTCCCTGATGGCCGGGGTGGCCGCGAAGCCGGAGTGACCCCGCTATACGCCGAAATATCGGTTAACCGTATCCCGATGTGTAACAGCGAGTGAAGCGTCAATAACCTGAGGTAAGGGCGGACTCGCGAAGGTCGGGGGAGGGCGGATGCGTCGTCGGCGATTCTTGGCATGGACCCTGGGCGCGGCGGCGTGCGCGGCCGGGTGCGGGACGGGACACGTCGGCGGCGGCCCGGCCGACGCGGGCGGCCGGTTCTCCATCGTGGCCGGGGGCCGCCGCTGGGCCCGCGTCGGCGAGGCGTTCGCCGCCGCCGCCCGCGCCTCCGGTGTCGGCACGTCGTCCACCGGCACGCCGATCACCGTGACCGGCCTGCCCGCGCTGGCCGCCTCCGAGCTGAACAACGGGCAGACGCTGCTCGACACCTCGACCCCGCTGTCCAGGCTCACCGGCGACGTCGAGGTCGTCGTCGTGCCCGTCAACTCCCGTTTCAAGGACTTCGACGACTTCGGCGTCCACCTGCGCACCGACCCGAGCGGGACGATGCTGGCCGGTGGGCCGCAGGGCGAGCCCGACCACCTGCTGTTCGGCCTGATCGCCAAGGGGCTCGGCGCCGACACCAGGCAGATCGACTACACCGGTTACCCGGGCAGCCACGAGGCCGTCTCCGCCCTGCTCGGCGGCAAGGCGGCGGCCGCGGCGGGCCTGCTCGGCGACTGGCGGGCGGTCATCGACGGCGGCGGGGTCAGGGCGCTGGCCGTCTCGTGCGCCCGCCGGGTGCCGGGGCTCGACGTCCCGACCCTGCTGGAGTGCGGCGTACGGGTGGACTTCGCGGACTGGGCCGCGGCCGTCGGGCCCGACGACATGCCGGAGGACGGCCGGGAGTCGGCCGTCCGGATGTGCGACGTGGTGACCTCCTCGCCCTCGTGGCGGCGGGCGTGCCGCAAGGCGGGGTGGATCTCGATCCCGCTCAGCGGGGACGACTTCCGGCTCTGGCTCACCTCCGAGGTCGAGCGCACGCAGGCCGTACTGCGCGACCTCGGGCTGCTGGCCAGCACCCGGGCCACGACCTGCTGGGGCAGCTGCGGGAACGGCCACTGAACGGCCACTGAGCGGCCACTGAGCGGCCACTGAGCGGCCACTGAGCGGTCATTGAGTGGTCATTGAGTGGTCACCGAACGGCCGCTCCGGGCGTCGCCGCCGGTTCGCCTCCTTCGGCTTCCGGCGGCGTGTCCGCGCGTATGAAGTGGCGGTTGAGGGCAATGTGACCTTGAAGCGACGTTCTACAACATAGGGGGCGCAAAACGTGCAGTCGCCGGAAGCCTGGCCGATCCTCGTCATCTCGGTGGTCGGAGCGGTGCTCCTGGTGGAGGTGGTCCGCCGGGTGCTGATCAGGGTCGGACGAAAATGGGCCCTGGCCCGGCACCTGGTCGAACACTGCACCTGGCCGGCGTTCTTCGTGGCCGCCACGGTGGCCTGCAACCTGGTCTTCGCCCCCGGCGGCTTCGGCGACACCCCCACGGCCCAGTCGATCGACCGGATCATCGGCCTGCTCACCATCGGCACGGTCACCTGGCTGATCATCCAGGCGACGTACGCGCTGACGGACGTCGTGCTCGACCGGCTGGTGCTGGTCGAGGGCGAGCGCAACCGGCGGGCGCGGCGGATCAGGACGCAGATCGCGCTGGTGCGCCGCATCGCCGCCGCCGTCATCATCGTCATCGCGCTCGGCGCCATGCTGTTCTCCTTCCCGCAGGTGCGGGCGCTCGGCGCCGGGCTGCTGGCCTCGGCCGGCATCGCCGGCGCCATCGTCGGCATCGCGGCCCAGCCGACCATCGGCAACATGCTGGCCGGGCTGCAGCTCGCCTTCAGCGACGCGCTGCGGCTGGACGACGTGGTCGTCGTGGAGAAGGAGTGGGGCAGGATCGAGGAGCTCACGCTCACGTACGTGGTGCTGCGCCTGTGGGACGAGCGGCGGCTGGTGCTGCCCGTCTCCTACTTCACCCAGAACCCGTTCGAGAACTGGACCAGGCACGGCAGCCGGGTGCTCGCCGTGGTGTTCCTGCGCGTGGACTGGGCGGTGCCGGTGCCCAAACTGCGCGACGCCCTGTACGAGTTCCTCCAGGGCAACCCGCTGTGGGACCAGAAGGACTGGACGCTCCAGGTCACCGACGTGCTGCCCAACGGCCTGGTCGAACTGCGCGCCCTGATGAGCGCCGCCGACTCGCCCTCCTCCTGGGACCTCAAGTGCGACGTCCGCGAATT
This sequence comes from Nonomuraea sp. NPDC051191, assembly GCF_044455665.1. NCBI lineage: Bacteria > Bacillati > Actinomycetota > Actinomycetes > Streptosporangiales > Streptosporangiaceae > Nonomuraea > Nonomuraea sp. NPDC051191. The sequence continues at coordinate 564,475 of NZ_JBITEZ010000002.1, forward strand.
CCTCGTCAATTTCGTCCGCGACAATTACCCGGACGCCCTTCCCCGGTTCCGCGTCGAGGCGCCCGAAACGCGCGCCGGCGTGGCCTGGACGAACGACCGCGACCGCGACCGGCGATAAATGCCTGGCATGTCCGGCTGCCGCCGGTCTACCGTGGAGCACGCCGGGAACGACATTTCCGGAACGACGAGAAAGGCGGTGGCCATGCGCGGACCCCGATGCGCCAGGCCGGCTGCCGACCGGCCTGAGCTGCGACCAAGGCTTTCCCGGTGATTCCACGGAGAATCCACCAGGAAAGCCGTCCCGGGCCTCGGCCGGGGGCGGCTTCTTTGATTTCGTGACCGAGTGTGGGGCAGTTTGGTCAGCCCGCCTGCCTTGGGTGCAGGAGCATCGCAGGTTCGAATCCTGCCACTCGGACGTACGGCCCTGAAAGAAAAGGGCCGTGGGCTTCGGCCTGGCCGACGGGAATGGCGCCCCCCGGCCGGACACGGGCCCCCGCCCCGGGCGCGGCCTACGCCGGGCCGACCCGGGGCCCACCTTCTCACCCCTCAGCCTCACCTCTCAGCGAGCGGCCACACGGAACAGCAGCTCCTCCTGCCCGGGACGGCCGACGAGCTGCAGCCCGACCGGCAGGCCGTCCACCGAGCCCACCGGCACGGTCAGCGCGGGCAGGCCGAGCACGTTCCACGGGCTGGTCAGGGCCAGCAGCGCGGCCCGGACGGCGACGGCCCGGCCGTCCAGCTCGGTCCCGCGCTCGCCCAGCGGCGGCGCGACGAGCGGCACGGTGGGCAGCGCCAGCACGTCGTGGTCGTCGAACAACGCCTGTGCCGCGGCGGCCAGTGCGGGCCGCTCGTCCAGGGCCTTGACGTACGCCCAGGCGGGCAGGTCCATGGCCGCGCCCAGCCGGTCGAGCACCTCGGGGTCGAACAGCCCGGGCGCCGCGGCCATCCGGTCGGCGTGCACGGCGGTGGCCTCCGCGCCCTGGACCGTCGCGTACGTCTCCCGCAACTCCTCGGCCAGCTCCCTGGACAACCGCGCCTCGCCCGCCCCGGCACCGGCGGCCGCCCGTGCGACCTGCACGACGCGCGGGTCGCACGGCGACAGGACCGTGGGATCGATCCACCCGACCCGGACGGCCGCCGCCGCTCCGGAGCCGCCCCGGGCGGCGGGCGGCTCGCCGGCCGCCAGCTGCCGGTAGGCGATCAGGCAGTCCAGCGGCTCGGCGGCCAGCACACCGACGTGGTCGAAGCTTCTCGACAGGGGGAACATCCCGGCGGTGGGGATCGCGTCGTAGGCGGGCTTGAACCCGGCGATCCCGCACAGAGCAGCCGGGATGCGCACCGACCCGCCCGTGTCGGTGCCGAGCGCGAGCGGCACGATGCCCGCCGCCACGGCCGCCGCGCTGCCGCCGCTCGACCCGCCCGACATGCGGCCGGGGTCGTGCGGGTTGCGCGAGGGGCCGTTGGCCGAGCGGTCGCCGGTGGGGCCGTACGCGAACTCGTGGGTCGTGGTCTTGCCGACGATCACCGCCCCCGCCTGGCGCAGCAGCGTCACGCAGGCGGCGTCGGCGTCGGCGACATGGCCGGCGAAGTGCCGCGACCCCATGGTGCAGGGCAGGCCGGCGACGTCGATGAGGTCCTTCACGGCGACCGGCACGCCGTGCAGCGGGCCGCGGTCGCTCCCCGCGGCCAGCTCCTGGTCCGCCCGCCGGGCGGCGGCCAGGGCGCCCTCCCGGTCCACGGTGACGAAGGCGCCGAGCGCCGGACCCAGCGCGGCGGCCGCGTCGAGCGCCAGCCGGGCCAGCTCGGCGGCGGTGGTGCGGCCGGCGCGCAGGTCCCGGGCCAGGCCGGTGACGGAGCGGCCGGTGAACGGGCCGGGCGGTGTGGGCGGCATGGGGTCCTTTCCTGGCAGGTCACGGCGACCCCGCCGGGCAAGGGAAGGGCGGGAACAGGCGTCCGGAGCAGACTAGTCGAACCCCCGTCCCGGCCTCCTGCGGCGTGCCGGGACGCGGCGGGCTTCCGGAGTGCCAGGAGAAGGCGGGACATCGGCCGGAAGCACCGGAAAGCGGTGAGTCGCTTCCTGGCGTGGCGTTACACGGCGGTACGAAGGCGATTACGTACAGTGATCAGCGATGTCACTTCGTGATCCAGGGGGATTCATGAAAGCCAAGCTCATCGTGGCGGGCGGCTTCGCTGTCGCCGCGCTGTTCGGTATGGCGGGGACGGCCGACGCCAGCGGCTACGGCCACTCGGAGAGGTGCGACCTGAGCACCGACGACGACTCCACCGCGCTGCGCATCACGCCATGGGGTGTGTTCGCCGGACACCGTGACGCTGAGGCCTGCGAGCACCGCAGGGACTACGGGCGTCCCCACGACGGCGACAACTGGGGCTTCTGGCCGGGCCGTGGCTACTGGCCCGGCGGGTGGGCCTACGGCATGGGCGTCGGCATGGGCGTCGGCCTCTGAGATCGCGTCATCCGATCCCGGGCCGCGCCGCGCGTGGCCCGGGATCACGCGTTGCCGGCGGCCGGTGACGGCCGCCTCGCACCCCGCCGGCAGCGGCGCCGTCGTGGCCGCGCCTTTCATGAAGGGATCGCGCCCGCCCCCGCCGGACGTTCCACGAGGGGATCGCGCCCGCTCGCCGCCGCGCGGCGTTCTCCGGCCGACGTGCTGCCCGGCCGGCCCCGAGCGCGCTCGCGGACCGGCCGCCCCGGCCCTAACGGTCGACGATCTCGTTCTTGCCGATGACCACGACCCCGCCGCGGGTCAGCGCGAAGCGGGTGCGGTCGTAGTCGAGGTCGAAGCCGATGCGCGCGCCGTCGGGGATCACCACGTTCTTGTCGATGATCGCCTTGCGCACGATCGCGCCCCGGCCGACCTTGACGTTCTCCATCAGCACGGAGTCCTCCACCAGCGAGTGCGAGTGGAGCACGACCTTCGGCGACAGGATCGAGCGCATCGCCATGCCGCCCGAGACGATCACGCCGGGGGAGACCAGCGAGTCGATCGCCCGGCCCACCCGGTCGCCGTCGTTGTGCACGAACTTGGCCGGGGGCAGCGGGTCGTGCCCGGTGAAGATCGGCCACTTGTCGTTGTACAGGTTGAAGATCGGGTGGGCGGAGATGAGGTCCATGTGGGCCTCGTAGTAGGCGTCGAGAGTCCCGACGTCGCGCCAGTAGCCGCGGTCGCGCTCGCTGGAGCCGGGGACGATGTTGTTCTTGAAGTCGTAGACGTCCGCGCCGCCCGACTTGACCAGCATCGGGATGATGTTGCCGCCCAGGTCGTGCTTGCTGGTCGGGTCGAGCGCGTCCTCGCGCAGCGCGTCGATCATGGCCTGGGTCTTGAAGACGTAGTTGCCCATCGAGGCGTAGACCTCGTCGGGGGAGTCGGCCAGGCCCACGGCGTCCTTCGGCTTCTCCCGGAAGGCCACGATGCGGCGGCCCTCGGGATCGGTCTCGATCACGCCGAACTGGTCGGCCAGCGACAGCGGCTGGCGGATCGCCGCCACCGTCACGTCCGCGCCCGAGTCCTCGTGCTGCTCGACCATCTGCCGCGGATCCATGCGGTAGATGTGGTCGGCGCCGAACACGATCACGTGCTCCGGCATCTCGTCGTAGATCAGGTTCAGGTTCTGGAACAGCGCGTCCGCGGAGCCGGAGAACCAGCGCGGCCCGAGCCGCTGCTGGGCGGGGACGGGGGTCACGTAGTTGCCCAGCATCGCCGACAGCCGCCAGGTACGGGAGACGTGCCTGTCCAGGCTGTGGTTCTTGTACTGGGTCAACACCACGATCTTCAGGAAGCCGCCGTTCGCGAGGTTCGACAGCACGAAGTCGATCAGCCGATACATCCCCCCGAACGGCACCGCCGGTTTGGCCCGATCCGCCGTGAGCGGCATGAGCCTCTTGCCCTCTCCACCTGCCAGCACGACCGCAAGCACCCTTCGGGACCTCATGTCCAGGACGCTACCCGTAAATGGCCGATCTATCGACGAAAGCCCACACTGTGCTGTGCTCCCGTGTCCTGACTTATCCGCCTAGAGCACGGGCCGGACTTACCGACATTGGGCTGTATCGATGTGTTCCCTATGCCTTGCGCCGGTTCACAAGTGCGGCGCCGGAGTTGATGGTCACCGCGAAACTCGCGGCTCGGTAGGGGGCGCCGGGCCCGGCTCGTCGTAAGGTCGTGGGCATGCGTGTTGATCTGCTCAGCAGGGAGTACCCGCCGGACGTCTACGGCGGCGCCGGGGTGCACATGGAGTACCTGGCCAGGGAGCTGCGCGAGCTGGCCGACGTCCGGGTGCGCTGCTTCGGGGCCGATCGCGAGGAGCCCGGCGTGTCGGCCTACCGGGTGCCCGGTGGCCTGGAGCGGGCCAACGCCGCCCTCCAGGTGCTCGGCGTCGACCTGGAGATGGCCGCCGCCTGCGAAGGCGCGGACGTCGTCCACTCCCATACCTGGTACGCCAACTTCGCCGGGCATGTCGCCAAGATGCTCCACGGCGTGCCGCACGTCGTCACCACCCACAGCCTGGAGCCGCTGCGCCCGTGGAAGGCCGAGCAGCTCGGCGGCGGCTACACGGTCTCGTCCTGGGCCGAGCGCACCGCCCTGGCCGCGGCCGACGCGGTGATCGCGGTCTCCGAGGGCATGCGGCGCGACGTGCTGGCCGCCTACCCCGAGATCCCGCCCGGCAAGGTCACCGTCATCCACAACGGCATCGACACCGCCGAGTACGCCCCCGACCCCGGCCTCGACGTGCTGAAGAAGCACGGCGTCGACCCCGGCCGGCCCTACGTGATCTTCGTCGGCCGCATCACCCGCCAGAAGGGCCTGGTGCACCTCCTGCACGCCGCCCGCTCCTTCGACCCGGCCGCCCAGCTCGTCCTGTGCGCGGGGGCGCCGGACACGCCGGAGATCGCCGCCGAGGTGACCGGGCTGGTGCGCGGCCTCGACCGCGACGGCGTCTTCTGGATCTCGGAGATGCTGCCCAAGCCCGAGGTCATCCAGCTCCTCACGCACGCCTCGGTCTTCGTCTGCCCCTCGGTCTACGAGCCCATGGGCATCGTCAACCTGGAGGCGATGGCCTGCGAGACGCCGGTGGTGGCCACGGCGACCGGCGGCATCCCCGAGGTCGTCGCCGACGGCGAGACGGGCCTGCTGGTGCCGATCGACCAGGGCCCCGACGGCACCCCGCACGACCCCGAGGCGTTCGCCGCCGATCTGGCGAAGCGGGTCAACGAGCTGCTGGCCGACCCGGCACGGGCGGCCGCGATGGGCCGCGCGGGCCGGGTCAGGGCCGTCGAGCACTTCTCCTGGGAGCGCATCGCCCGTCGCACCCTCGACCTCTACACCTCGCTGCGACGCCCCTGAGCCCGCACCCTCGACCTCTGCGCCTCGCTGCGGCGCCCCTGAGCGCGGGCCCCGGGGCCGGGTCAGCGGGTGAGCCAGAGGGCGGGGCTGGTCAGGGCGCCCTCGGGGCCGGTCCAGCCCGCCGCGTACACCTCGGCCGTGCCGGGGCGGCGGGCCAGGGCGGTGACCGTGCCGGGCACGCTCGTCGTCGTCCAGCGGCCGGTCGTGTAGTGGTGCAGCCGGGAGCGGGTCGAGTCGAGCGCCCACAGGCCCGCCCGGCCGTCGGGCTCTGCCTCGGTGAAGGCCGCGCCCTCCGGGCCCCAGAGGCACCGCCAGGCCGAGCCGTCCCAGTGCAGCGCCAGCGGGCGCCGGCGTTCCAGGGGTTCGCCCTGCGCGTCGTACTCGCCGGGCGGGAACCAGGACATCCCGCCGACCACCCACACGTCGTCCGGGCCGAGCACCGCGACGTCGCCGAGCCCCGTCCGGGCGGACGCCGCGCCCCGGGGCGCGGTCAACGCGGGCAGCGGCACCGCCTGCCACGCGGCGCCGTTCCAGCGGGCGGCGGGGTCGCGCGCGGTCTCGCCCACCGTCCACATGTCCGCGCCCTCGCCGCCGAGGGCCCGCGCCGGGGCGGGCAGCCGGTACGCGCGCCAGGCCGAGCCGTCCCAGCGCAGCGCGTCGTGCCCGGACACCGCCCACGGGCCGCTCGCGGCGGTGCCGTGCAGACCGATGGCGGAGGCGGCCTCCTCGGGTGCCGTGGGGGCGCTCACGGCGCCGTCCGCGACGCCGGCGACCAGGCCGGGACGCTCGTCCTCGCCGGTCCCGAAGGCCCACGCCCGCTCGCCGGAGACCGCTCCGACGGCGGCGACCGTCATCCCGGACGGCAGCGCGTACGTCCGCCAGAGGGCGCCGTCCCATCGGCTGAGCCCGCCGGGCGTCGTCTCCATCCCGGCGGACGTCTCCCGCTGGACGGAACGCACCGCCCACACCGCCCCGTCGGCGGAGACGGCGAGCCGGTCGAGCGTGCCGTGCCCCTCGCCCGCCGGGATCGCCCGCCACGGCGACCGTACGGGCTCGGCCCGCAGGTCGTCGCCGCCGGGCTCGGAGCAGCGCGCCGGTACCGTGGGGCTCGCCGGCGGAGCGGACGCGACATCTCGCCCAGCAGGCGCGGCGCAGGCCGAGAGCGCCACCAGCATGCCGACGCCGGCCGCACGGGCACGTACGGAACGCCCCACCTCGCCCCCTTCGCGATCACCGGCAGATTACGCTCACCCTGCCCAGGAGACCGCGCGTGACGCCGATCAGGTCTGCGAAATGTAGTGGAGGATGACGTTGTGCACGTGGTGGGCCTTGTTGTCGCCCCGGAAGTCCACCTCGTAGGTGTGCGTGCCCACGTGGATGGCGATGGCGCCCGAGGAGAAGAACCCGCCGGCCAGGGACTTGTTGCTCACGACGCTCACCGCCGAGATCTTGCCGTACGGGATGCTGGTGATCGCGATGCGCTTGCCCACGAACGACTTGTCCTGGACGATCACCCGCCGGTCCGTGAGCCCCAGGAACCCGGTGCCCGCGCCGATCGCGTCGTAGACGGCGATGATCTGCTCGCCGGGGAGGAGGCCGCTCTCGATCTGCTTCAGCTGCTCTTTACGGTCGTAGGGGATGTCAGCCATGCCTGGCCAACGAACGGGACGGGCCCCCGCGTTCCATGCCCGCCCGGGGATGGGCGGACGGGTCGTGCGGCAGGTCGAGCAGGCAGCGGCACGCACCCGGCAGCCTCGGCAGCCCGAACACGTCATGGCCGGGAACGCCGGCACGCGGGAGTGGAGCGACCTGGGGGAGCGGCTGGCCGAGGCGTTCGGGCTGCGCCTGGCCCGGCCGCACGCCGCGCCCGTCGGTGCCGCGGAGATGGGGCACTACCTGCGGCGGCATCGCGAGCCGGTGCTGGCCAGCGTGGGGATCGGCGGGATACCGGGCGCGGTGACCAGGCCGCTGGCCGAGCCCGTGCCGTTCGGCCTGGTGAACCTGGTGCATCCCCAGGAGCTGCGTCACCCGGGCCTCGCCGCGCTCCTGGCCGCTGTGGCCGAGCTGGGACGGGCCCACCACTGGCTGCGCCGCCCGCCGGACTCCTGGCTTCCCGAGGCCGACGAGGCCCTGGTGACCGCCTGACGCCTACGTGGCGCGCTGGAGCACGACCACCGGGATCTGGCGGTCGGTCTTCTCCTGGTATTCGTCGTACTGGGGCCAGGTGCGGGTCATCGTCCGCCACATCTCCGGCTTCTCCTCCTCGGACGCGGTGCGGGCGCGGGCCTTGAACCGGTCGCCCTTGACCTGCACCTCGACGTCGGGATGGGCCAGCAGGTTCTTGTACCACTGCGGATGGTCGGGATCGCCGCCCTTGGAGGCGACCACGAGGAAGTCGTCCCCGAACCGCTGGTAGATCAGCGGCGTGGTGTACGACCTGCCGGAGTTGCGGCCCTTGGTGGTGAGGAGGAGGACGGTGGTGTTGTTCCAGTCGTGCCCCTCCGCGCCGTCGGTCGCCTGATAGCGCTGCACGTGTTCTTGGCCAAAGAGCATGCCTCTGCACTACCCCCGCGGCGGGGTCTCCTCACCGGGCCGCGCCGACCAGCTCGGCGGCGGGCCGGATGGCGACCGCCAGGGCCGAGTCGGGGGTGCGCTCGCGCACGTCACGGTCGCGGATCGCGAACACGGCGGGCGCCGCGCCCACGTCGCCGTAGCGCTCGGTCACCGCCGCGCCGATCGCCCGCCGCACGTCACGCACGACCTCCCGGACGTCGCGGCCGGGCCGGGCGGGGACGGACACGGCGGGGTCGGACACGGCGGCGGGGACGGACACGGCGAGGTGGCCGAGCATCCCGGCGAAGCGCAGCTCGTCGTCGGCGACGGGCTGCTGCCCAGGCAGCACGGGCCGGTCGAGCCAGAACACGTTGCCGGACAGGGACGCCTCGTAGCCGTCGGGGCCGAGCACCCGCGCCGTGCGGGCCAGCAGCTCACCGAACTCGGCCAGGTCCGCGTGCGGCGGGAGGTCGGTGGTGACGAACAGGGGCACGATCAGCGAGTCAGGCATGCGGCTATCCCTCCGTGAGGAGGCTCATCGTAGGACGTGCCACCGACAATTCCGCTCTTCGCCACTCGCCGTCTACCGCTCGGTCCACTCGTCCTGGAGCGCCGCGTGCACGATGGAGTCGCGCCAGCCGTGCGGGGTGTGCACGTGGTGCCGGATCAGCCCCTCCTCGACCATGCCGGCGGTCAGCATGGCGAGCTGGGCGGGCAGGTTGGCGGGAGACCTGGCGCCCCAGACGCGGTGCAGCCCGAGCTGCTTGAAGCCGAACGACAGCAACAGCCGTACGAGGTCGGTGCCGATGCCGCGGCCCCACTGGTCGGGATGGAGGCCGAAGCCGATCTCGGCGCTGTGGGGCAGGTCGGGGTCGATCTTCAGGCGGGCCACGCCGAGCACGTGCCGGCGGTCGGCGTCGACCACGGCCAGCACGTAGAGGTGGCGCGGGTCGGCGGCGGCCGCCTCGACGGCCTGGCCGACCAGGGCGGCGACCTCCTGCACGCTGCGCGGCGCGAACGGCATGTACTGCGTGGCCGCCGGATCGCCGTACACGGAGTGCAGCGGGACGACGTCGGCGTCGGTGACGTCACGGAGTCCGATTCGCTCGCCGATGACCATCACGCGCCGCATGCGCAGAAGGTAACGCGACTGTAGTGATCTTTACAAGGGTGTCAAGTCGCGAGCTGACTGCCGTAAGCCCGCGCGACAAGTTCGGCGACGGCGCTGTGGGCGCCGAGCGGCTCGGCATGACCGGCCTCGACGGCGGTGGCGGCGCGCTCCACGATCTCCGCGGGGGCCTCGTGGCCGATCAGGCAGGGCGCGATGGCCAGCCGTTCGGCCCCGGCGGCGCGCAGGCGCTGGGCGGCGACGTCCACGCCGGGCGCGCTGTCGAGCGAGGCGGCGACGACCGGCAGCGTGAGCCTGGAGGCCAGCAGCACGGCCGTGGCCTGGACGGCGTGCACCGCGCGCTCGCCGCCCACCGTGCCGAGGATGACGGCGTCGACGGGGCTGGAGACGTTGAGCAGGCGGACGCGGTCGGCCCTGGCCAGGCCGCGCTCGGCCAGCCTGATGTGCAGGGCCTCGGCGAGCAGCGGGTGGGGGCCGAGCGCCTCGGTGGCGACCGCGCCGGAGCCGCTGGCCGCGATGGCCTTGCCGATCTCGGCCATGACGACCGGGTCGTCCCAGGTGAGCAGGGGCACCACGACGGCGTCGCGGCCCGAGGGCAGCGAGTCTGCCAGGTCGGCGACGGCGGTCAGCCGCACCTCGATCTGCGGGTTGTCGACCCGCACCACGGCCGCGATCTCTTCGGCCACGCCGCCGGTGCCGCCGGGGGTGGCCAGCACGAGCATGGGCGCGTCCGGCGGCAGGGACGTGGGCACGGGGCGACGGTGCCGGCCGCCGCCGGGCCGGGGGGAACGTTCACGTACAGGCAGGCTCACAGGCGCGCATTTTATGCCTATTCGGGGGAGGTTGTTCTGCGAATCGGGAGCGAATCCGTCACAAGGGGGAAGGGGTGTGATCGAGATCACATCGTGACCGCCGTCGCCGTTGACGGACACCTTGAAAAGGGAAACCCTGAGGCAACTAGAAACGCGTTCTAGAGCGACCGTCACACACCGTCCCCGGAGGATGGGAATGAAGCCGTTCTATGTCCGCGAGCTGAGCGTGTACCCGGTCGGTCGCCGGCGGATCTTCCTGCTGGCGATAGCCGTGCTGGCGAGCCTGGTGGCCAACTTCGAGACCACGCTCGCCACGATCCTGCCGCTGCTGATGAAGGACCTGGGCATGTCGCTCACGGTCTATGGCCTGCTCGCCGCGGGATCGGTCCTGATCGGCGGCCTGTCGGCCGGCGTCGGAGGCATCCTGTCCGACCGTTGGGGACGCGTCACGCTCCTGGTGCCCACCCTCACCGTCACGGCCGCCTGCAACTTCCTGCTGGCCACCGTGGACACCGTGGCGGGCCTGTTCTGGGTGCGCTGCCTGATGTTGTTCATCGAGGGCGCGGGCATCACCATCACCGCCTCCCTCGTCCGCGACTTCTCCCCGCGTCTCGGGCGGGCCCAGGCGTTCGCGTTCTGGACGTGGGGGCCGGTGGGGGCCTCCTTCCTGGCCTCGTTCATCGCCGGGTTCACGCTGCCGCTGTTCGACAACGCCTGGCAGTCGCAGGCGATCATCATGGGCGTCGTGTCGCTGGCCATGTGCGCGGTCATCGTCTGGAAGATCGCCGAGCCGTCGGCGGCGCTGCGGGCCCAGGTGCTCGACGCCGAGGAGGCCGTCGCCGTCGAGGAGAAGGTCGACGCGGGACGGGTGCGCGAGCTGTTCCGGCATCCCCACCTGTGGGCCCACGTCCTGGGCAACACCGGCTGGCAGGTGCTCTACTGGACGTTCGCGATCTTCGGTCAGACCATCCTGGTGGAGGCGTTCGGCCTGGAGCCGGCGGGGGCCAACCGGGTCGTGGCGCTCGGCATCGTGCTCAACGCGGTCGCCGTCGTGGTCGTCGGACGGGTCTCCGACCGGCTGCGGCTGCGCAAGCCGTTCACGGCCGCCGGCACCGCGCTGACCGTGCTCACCCTGGCCTACTTCATCGGCCTGGTCGGCCCCGGCGTCTCCCCGGGACACGTCACCGCCGTCTACGCGCTGCTCTTCCTGTTCATGGGCGTCGCGTACGTCCCGTGGATGGCCAACTTCTCCGAGAACGCCGAGGACGTCGAGTCGCGCCTGCAGGGCTCGGCGCTGGGCATCTGGGGCATGGTCGTCCGCGTCATGATCGTGGTGCTGCTGGTCGTCTCGCCCATGGTGGTGGCCGCGGGCGGCTGGGGCACCTGGCTCACCGTGGCGCTGGCCGGGCAGGTCGTGTTCCTGGCCTCGATGGCGGCGTTCAAGGGCGACTGGCGCAGGCGCCGCCGGGTGACCGAGCCCGAGACCGCCGTCTGAGCAGCTCGTCTGAACGGCCCGCGTGGGCGGCGGTGGCAGCCGCCGCCCACGCCTTCGCGGCGTTCCCGCCTCCCTCCGCCTCAGGCGAAGGGGCCCACCTGGCCGGGCAGCCTCCTGGCGGTGCCGCTCTCGCCGGCGGCGAGGTCCAGGTCGCGGGTTTCCGGGGCGATGGCCAAACCTACGGCGGTGACGGCCAGCGCGACAACCACGTACAGGGACACGGCGAGGGTGGTGCCGTACAGGTCGAAGAGCTTGAGCGCGATGAGCGGGGCCAGCGCGCCGCCGACGATCCCGGCCACCTGGTAGCCCATGGAGGCGCCGCTGTAGCGCAGCCGGGTGCTGAACAGCTCGGCGATGAAGGCGGCCTGCGGGCCGTACATGGCGGCGTGGGCGACCAGCGCGACCACCGCCGCCAGCACGATCAGCGGGAACGACTTCGTGTCCAGCAGCGGGAAGAACGCGAACACCCACACGGCCGCCGCCAGCACGCCCGCGAAGTAGACCGGCCGCCGGCCCAGCCGGTCCGACAGCGCGCCGAACAGCGGGATCAGCCCGAGCTGCAGCGCCGAGCCGATCAGCACCGCGTACAGCGCCACCGACCGCTCCACCTTCAGCTGCCCGGTGAGGTAGACGATGATGTACGCGGTGAAGGTGTAGAACGCCACGTCCACGCCGATGCGCGCGGTGAAGGCCGACAGCAGGGCCCGCGGATGCGTGCGCACCACCTCCACCAGCGGCATCCTGGCCGTGCCGCCGTGCCTCTCGACGCGGGAGAACAGCGGCGACTCGGTGATCCGCGTCCGCACCCACAGCCCGACGAACACCAGCACGCCCGACAGCAGGAACAGCACCCGCCATCCCCACGCCTGGAAGGCCGCGTCCGACAGGCTGAAGGACAGGATCGCGAGCAGGCCGGTGGCCAGCACGTACCCGGCAGGGACGCCGACCTGCGGCCAGCTCGCGTTGAAGCCGCGCCGCCTGCTGTCGCCGTGCTCCAGCGACATGATCACCGCGCCGCCCCACTCGCCGCCGAGCCCGAAGCCCTGGACGAAGCGGAGCACGGCCAGCAGGACCGGCGCGGCCACCCCCACGCTCGCATAGCCGGGAAGCACGCCGATGAGGAACGTCGAGAGGCCCATCAGCAGCAGCGTCACGACCAGCACGGTCTTGCGGCCCGCCCGGTCGCCGAAGTGGCCGAACACCACGCCGCCGAGCGGCCGGGCGACGAACGCGACGGCGTTGGTCGTCAGGGCCGCCAGCGTCGCGTTGAGCGGGTCGAGCGTCGGGAAGAACAGCTTGCCGAAGACCAGCGTCGCGGCGGTGGTGTAGAGGAAGAAGTCGTACCACTCCAGGGACGTGCCGATGAGAGCGGCGAGGATCACCCGGCGGGTCTGGTGCGCGGAGCTTGACATCGAAGGCTCCCAGATGGTCGAGGGGATAGTTTCAACGTAAGGATTGTTGAACAATTCGACAAGAGGTTTGCTCCATGATTCCCTGGCGAACGTGGAAGACGTGGTCGCGGACCTCGCCCGGCACCGGTCGAGACTGAGCCGCAGCAGCACGGCCGAGCGCGTGGCCGACATCCTCCGCGACAACATCATCGAGGGCGCCTTCCCGCCGGGTGAGCGGCTGTCGGAGGAGGCCATCTCCGAAGGGCTCGGCGTCTCCCGCAACACGCTGCGCGAGGCGTTCCGCCTGCTCGGCCACGAACGCCTGCTCGACCACCGGCTCAACAGGGGCGTCTTCGTCCGGCTCCCGTCCGTGGAGGACGTCTCCGACCTCTACACGATGCGGCGGGTGCTCGAAGGGGCCGCCGTCCGGCGCGCGGCGTCACGGCAGGCGCTCACGCTCATCGGGGAGGCCGTGCGCGACGCCGAACGGGCCGCCGCCCAGGGCGACTGGCAGGGCGTCGGCACCGCCAACATCCGCTTCCACCAGGCCCTCGTCGGCCTGCACGGCAGCCCGCGCCTCGACGAGGCCATGCGGCAGCTCCTGGCCGAGCTGCGCCTGGTCTTCCACGTGATGGACAACCCGCGCGCCTTCCACGAGCCGTTCATCGGCCGCAACCGCGAGCTGCTCGCCCTGCTGGAGGCCGGCCGCACCGAGGAGGCGGCGGCCTGCCTCGACGACTACTTCGACGAGGCCGAGCGGCTTCTCATCCACGCCTACCAGCCGAACGGGTAGCGTTTTCCGCATGGACCGGATCTTCACCCTGGACGAGGCGCGTGCCCTGCTGCCCGGCATCATCGCCGAGGCGCGCGAGATCGTCGCGGGCCGCGCCGACCTGGCCGAGATCGCCTTCGACCGGGAGGCCGCCGGCGGGTCGCAGCTCGGCGGGCTGCCCGAGATCAAGGCCATCGAGGCGCGCATCCAGGAGACGCTGACCGGCTGGAGCGAACAGGGGATCGAGGTCAAGGGCATCGCGCCGCTGCTGATCGACTTCCCCTCGGTGCTCGGCGGGGCGTCGGTGCGGCTGTGCTGGATCGAGGGGGAGCCCGAGCTCGCCTGGTACCACCGTACGGATCTGGGCTTCGCGGGGCGCCGTCCGCTGCCCTGAAGCGTGGCCTACATGTGACCAACTCGCCACCGTGCCCATGGGTCTAACCAGGTGAGCGAAAGGATCACCACTCATGAGGCAATCCTCAGCGGCCGTCGCGCTCCTCGCGCCGGCGGTCGTCGGCGGGCTCGGGCTTCCGGCCGCCGCATCCGCGCACACCGGGCCGCCGCAGGCTCGCGCGGCCTGGGTCACCACCTGCGAACTCCCCGTCGAGGGGACGTCCCCGTGCGGCCCCTGGCACCTGCTCTTACGGGACGGCCGCAAGGTCACCGTGAGCGACTCCGCCGCCCGCGCCAAGGGCCGCGCGACCTCGCTGTTCGCCCTCAGCGGCGACGGCCGGACGATCGTCTACCAGCGGGCCCGCGACCACCGCCTCGTCGTACGGGCGGCGGCCGGCGGCCCGGTCAGGGAGCTGCCCAGCTCCTTCCGGCCCGGCGGCGAGGACGGCGCGCTGTTCCTGTCCCCGGTGGGCGACCGGGTCCTCGCCGGCGGCAAGGGACACGTCAAGGTGCTCACCCTGGCCACCGGCCGGATCACCCGCCTGACCGTCAAGGGCGACCCGGCCGGCTTCAGCGGCGACGGGGACGAGGTGCTGGCCACCCGCGACCTGAGCGACGGCACCAAATGGCTCTACTCCCACGGGCTCGACGGCCGCACGCTCAGGAGCCCGGCCCCGCAGTTCGTCGCCAACGCCGTCGCCCTCGCGCTGTCCTCCGACGGGCACACCGTCGCCGCGTTCAGCTCCGGCGACCCCGGCCGCGGGACCCCGCCCAGGACGCGCACCTACGACCTGGAGACCGCGCGGCTCTCCGACGGCGTGAACCTCCCCCTGACCAGCGACACCCCGCCCGACCACGCCCGCTGGGCGCCTGACGGCACGCTCGTCGCCTACTCCTACGACAGCGGCACCACGAAGTCGACGGTGGTACGGGTGCTCACCGTCGACCCCGCTTCCGGCCAGGCCCGCCGTACGGACACCTACAAGGTGGGCCCCGACTCCCACACCATCGTGTTCCCGGGGGAATGATCACCATGAGAATCGTCCCATTGCTCGCCGCGGCCCTGCTCACCCTCGCCGCCGTGCCGGCCGCCGCCCAGGCGGCGCCGCACCACGGTCACGACAGCATCCGGTACGCCTCCGTCAAGGGCTGCCCCGGCAAGGACGGCGCCTCCAGGCCCTGCGGGCAGTGGCGGCTCGTCATGCACGACGGCGGGCGCATGACGCTGCCCGACGCCCAGGTCGTCGCGCTCGACGCCCGGCGACGGTCCGTCGTCGACTCGCCGGCGCCGATCGCGGTCAGCGGCGACGGGCAGCGCGTGGCGTACTTCACCAAGGGCGGGCGCCTGGCCGTACGCGTCCTCGGCGGCGGCGTCACCCTGCTGCCCAAGGACGCGCTGCCGCGGGTCGCCCAGAACGAGGTGACGCTGCAGCTGTCCGACGACGGCGCGCGGCTGGCCGTCGTGATCGGGAGCGAGAAGCCCGCCGACGCCAGGATCTTCGACACGGCCACCGGCGCCCTGCTCGGCACCGTGCCCGCGGACGAGACCGTCCTGGGCTTCAGCGGCGACGGCGACGAGGTGCTGTCCACGATCGACTCCGACGACTCCGTCACCGACCTGGTCGTCCGCGACGAGACGGGCGAGCAGCTCGTCCGTGCCACGCCGCCGCAGGTCGTGGCCGCCAACGGCCCGCAGGCGCTGGCCGGCGACGGGCACACGGCGGCCGTCGTGATCCGCGGGAAGAAGACCGAACTGCTCACCTACGACCTGGCCACCGACGAGGTCACCGGACGCAAGAAGATCAAGCTGCCGGCCGGCGACCTCAGCATGATCGACTGGACCGGCGACACGCAGGTCACGCTGCACCTGGTGTCCGGGTCGTCCAGGATGACGATCGTGCAGATCGACACCGGGACGGGCGCCGTACGGGTCAGGGACCGGTACACCGTGCTCAAGGACACCTTCGTCTTCGCCGCCTGCGGCGGCTGACCCGGGATCGCGGTCCACGGCGCGGGCAGGGGGAGCCCCGCCGTGGATACGCTTGCCGCGTGGAGGTTCACTCGACCAGGGCGATGGCCGTCAGAGCCGTCGAGCTGTGCACGGAGCTGCTGCACGGACAGCCGACGGCCGCCTCGGTGACCCACGTCCTGCGCCGCCACGGCGAGCACGGCGACCTGCGCCTCGGCGACTCCGACGTGGCCGCGATGCGCGCGGTGGCGGCCCGGCTGCGCGACGTGCTCGGGGCCCGCGACGCCGGGGAGGCGGCGGACCTGCTCAACCGGCTGCTGTCGGAGTCGGCCCGGCCGCCCCGGCTGACCAGCCACGCGGGCACGACGTCCTGGCATGTCCATGTCGACAGCGGCGACGACGCGCCGTGGGCCGAGTGGTTCCTGGCCTCCTCGGCGATGGCCCTGGCGGTGCTGCTCGCCGATCATCAGCGCGTCCCGGGCGGGTTGTGCGCGGCGGCGGGGTGCGGGCGGCCGTACCTGGACCTGGGCGGCGGCAGCCCACGTCGCTACTGCGGCACCCGCTGCGCCACCCGCGCCCGCGTCGCCGCCCACCGCTCCCGCCTCCCCACCACCCCCTGACGTCCCTGGCTCCCGATGCCGCCTGATGGCGTTCCCGCGTGCCTCCGTCAGCGGCTTTCCGCTGACGCCCGCCGTGCGCGGCGGTGGGCGAGGACGCAGACGGCCACGAGCTGCGTCACCGCGCCGGCCAGCAGGGCCGCGGCGGCCGAGTGGGCGCTCAACGGCCCGGCCAGCGCCGAGCCGACGGCGAACGACGTGATCTTGAGGCTGGCGCCGGTCGTGAACACCTGACTTCGCAGCCCGGCGGGCGCCTCCCGCTGCCGCACCGCGAACAGCGCCGTCAACTGCGGCCCCTCGCCCACCCCCACCAACCCCGCCCCGACCACCGCCACCCAGTACGCCCCCGCCACGGCCGCCCCCATCCCCGACGGCCCCTCCACGGAGGGCTCCGCGACGGACATCCCCACCAGTCCCGCGACGGCCGCGGCTGCCATGCCCGCGCCGACCAGGGCAGTGGCCCACACCAGCGTCGCGTCCCACGGCGGGGTCGCCTTCCGCCTCCGGGAGCCGCCTCGCCAGGCCAGGAGGCCGTTCGCGGCCAGGCCGGCCGCCGCCGTGACGGCCAGCAGCAGCGTCCCGCGGCCACTGTCACCCGAGAGCTCCAGGCCCAGCACCGGCGCCGACACCACGAACATGCCCGTCCCGGCGCAGGAGATCATCGACCCGGCGGTGGCCCGCCACAACACCCGGTTCCCGAGAACCACCCTGACCCCGGCCACCACCTCACCCGCGACCTCCCTGCCGGCCCGCGCCGTGGAGGCGAGGAGCCCGGCGCGCCGCCGCTCGCGGGTGGGACCCTCACAGACGGGCCCGTCGTGGGCGGGGCGGTCGTGGGCGCGGTCGTCGCGGGTGGGGAGGGTCCAGGCCGTGGGGAGGGCGGACAGGAGGAGGGCGACGGAGACGAGCACCGCCGTCGTCCCGCCGGCCATGGCCGCCACCACGCCCACCGCCGCCGGACCGGCCAGGCCGGCCACGTTGTACGTCATGGCGTCGAGCGCGGTGGCCCGGGCCAGCCGTTGCCGGTCGGGGCCGGAGACCAGGGGGAGCTGTCCCGTCCAGCCGCCTGTCAGCGCGGGGCCCGCCAGTCCGGTCACCATGGCCAGCGCGACCAGGGCCGTCCCGGGAACCCTGCCGACACCGGCCGCCACCAGCAGCAGGCCGGTCGCGTACCCGAGCAGGCACCACGCGAGCAACCGGCCCGGACGGCGGGCCCGGTCCAGCAGCACGCCGAGCAGCGGCCCGCCGACGGCCGCCGAGACGGTCAGCCCGGCCAGCAGCGAGGCTCCGAGCAGCGGCGAGCCGGTGGCGGCGAGCCCGGCGACCAGGAGGGCGGGCCCGGACATCTCGTCGCCGGTCCGTGCCGCCACCACGCCGGCTATGTAACGGGATAACACTGGCAAGACGTTACAGGATGAGCGTTAGGTGCTGGTTCGGGCGGGAAGGACCTTGGGCGACCGTCCCGCGCGGGTCTCGCGCCCGCCGGCGGCGACCTGCCCGGCCTGTACGGACTGCGTACCGCACAGGCCGGGCACCCTCACGCTCCCAGTCGAAAATGTGTTTGAGAGATGACGTAGACTCGGCCTCATGAAAGCCGCGTTCCAAGCATCTCTGCTGGGTCTCGACGAGGAGCTCGGCGTCGGGCGGCTGGGCGCCACGGTCCGCAGGACGTACCTCGACCACGGGGCCTGGATCGACCTGCGGCCGGGCTGGCTGGCCGGGGCCGACACGCTGTTCGGGCGGCTGGCCGAGACGGTGCCCTGGCGCGCGGAGCGCCGCCGCATGTACGACCGGGTCCTCGACGTCCCGCGCCTGCTGAAGTTCTACGACGAGGGGGAGGCGCTGCCCGACCCCGTCCTCGACGAGGCCAGGGCGGCGCTCGACGACCACTACGGCGAGGAACTGGGCGAGCCCTTCCGCACGGCGGGCCTGTGCTTCTACCGCGACGGCCGCGACAGCGTGGCCTGGCACGGCGACACCATCGGCCGGGGCGGCAGCGAGGACACCATGGTCGCGATCGTCTCGGTGGGCAGCCCGCGTCCGCTCCTGCTGCGTCCGCGCGGCGGCGGCCCCTCGATCCGGCGCGACCTCGGGCACGGCGACCTGATCGTCATGGGCGGAAGCTGCCAGCGCACGTGGGAACACGCGATCCCCAAGACGGCCCGGCCCGCGGGGCCGCGCATCAGCATCCAGTTCAGGCCCCGCGGCGTCCGCTGACCCCGCCCCTCGGTACAGCCTCCCTCCGCTTGGTTCGTGGGCTACCCTCCGGCCATGGGTAGGTTTCTCGCTGTCCTGAACGGCGCGGCCGACGACGCCGACAAGGCGGAGTTCACCGAGCAGCAGCAGAGTGAGTTCATGAACGCGTGGGCGGTGTGGGCTCAGAAGAACGAGCACGCCCTGATCGATCCCGGGGCGCCGCTCTTCCGCAAGAAGCTGGTGACGGCCCGAGGCGTCGAGGACTTCACCGACTCGAAGACCGGATACGCGATCGTGGAGGCCGAGACGCATGAAGACGCGGCGCGGCTCTTCAGCGACCATCCCCACATCGCTCTGATGCCGGGGAACTCGATCGAGGTCCTGGAGTGCCCGCCCGTCCCGTCCTGAGCTTCGTGTCCGTACATGGCCGGACGCGCTCTAGCGGAGCCGGAGGCGGGCTATGCGGCCCTGTTCGCCGGAGGCCCAGCAGGACAGGTCCGGGGTGCACGAGACCGTGTCGAACGAGCCGCCGTCGAAGGACTCCCAGCGGGCCCCGCCCGAGTACGTCACGTCGCTCCCCGTCGGCCCGACGGCGATGGCCGCGAACGGCAGGTGCGGCAGCCACGTCACCCCCGACCGGTACGCGGGCGGCGGGGTCGTGGCGGTCTGCCAGGTGGCGCCGCCGTCCCTGGTGACCGCGGCGGCGTTCGGGGAGGGGAGGCCGGGCTGGTAGTCGCCGCCGACCGCGATCCCGCGGTGCCGGTCGCGGAAGGCCAGCGCGAAGACGCCCTTGGCGGCGTCGGCGGCCGGGACGGGGGTGTCGGCGACGGTCCACGTACGTCCGCGGTCGGCCGAACGGAACACGCGCGACCGCTCGCCGCCGCCGGTGGCGATCCACGCGTCGCGCCCGCCCGCGGTCACCAGGCACTGCCCGCTCGCCGCGAACCCGGCCTCGCCGGGCAGCGCGTCCGGCATGCCGGACGAGGGCAGCACCTGCCAGCTCCGTCCGCCGTCGTCGGTGGCCAGGACGCGGAACCTGCCGTCCACCGGGTCGCTCATGGCCAGGCCGTGGCGGCGGTCGAAGAAGGCCATGCAGTCGTAGAAGGCGTTCGGTTCGTCGTTCCTGAAGGACTCGGTCCAGGTGCGGCCGCCGTCCTCGGTGCGGTAGACGCGGCCGTCCGTGCCGGTGCCGATCGACAGGACCAGGGCGCGGCGGGCGTCGAACGCCTCCACGTCGCGGAACTGGAGGGCCTCGGTGCCGGGTGGGGAGACGTTCTGCCAGGTACGCCCGCCGTCCACGGTGCGCAGGACGGTTCCGCCGGTGCCGGCGGCCCACACCACGTCCCTGCTCACGGGGGCCAGGCCGCGGAAGCGGGCGGTCACGCCGGTCTCCTTCAGCTCCCAGCCGAGTCCGGGGGTGGCCGCGTGGGCGGGGAGGGGGGCGGCGAGCACGAGCGCCGCGGACATCACGCTCATCGCGATGCGAACGTTCATGTCGGGCAAACTAACCCAACAGATCACGAGCGTCCATCATGCGGACACCGAGCGCGCGGCCGGGAGCCGGCGGCGATGCCTCAGGCGGCGGCGCGGGTTGGCGCCGGAAGGGGCCCCCGGGGGGCGATGCCTCAGGCGGCGGCGCGGGTGGGGGCCCAGGTGAGGAGGGCCTGGGCGGTGTCGAAGCGGCGGCTGGAGACCGACTCGCCCAGGATCACGCCCACCAGTCGTCGCCCGTCCCGCTCACCGGCGAACGCCAGGCTGTACCCCGCCGCCCGGGTGAACCCGGTCTTCAGCCCGATCGCGCCGGGCTCGGCGAGCAGGCGGTTGGTGTTGCGCCAGCCGTACGCGCCGTGCTCGTCCGTCGCGGCCACCTCGTGGTAGCGGGTCCCGGCGACCCCCTCGATCAGCGGCACCGAGAGCGCCTTGGCGGCCAGTACGGACTGGTCGCGGGCCGTGGACCAGCCGTCGCCGGCCGGGGTGGGCAGGCCGTCGGCGTTGACGTACCGGGTGTCGTTCATGCCGAGCGAGCGGGCGGTGTCGTTCATCCTGTCGACGAACCCCGGCACGCCGGGCCCGTACGTACGGGCCAGCGCGTGGGCGGCGTCGGCGCCCGAGGGCAGCATGAGCGCGTACAGCAGTTCGCCGACCGGGAGCCGGTCGCCCGGCCGCAGGTCGGCGGTGGTGCCGCCGCCGTCCTCGGCGTACTGCGCGTCCTGGGCGGTGATCTCCACCATGTCCGTGGGCTTGGCGGCCTGCAGCACCACGTACGCCGTCATCGTCTTGGTGAGGCTGGCGATCGGCATGCGGGTGTCGGCGGCCTTGCCGAACAGGGCGGCGCCGGACCTGGCGTCCATCAGGTAGGCGGCCCGGCCGTAGACGGCGGGCGCTTGGGCGCCGTCGACCACGGAGGCCGCGGCGACAGGACCGGTGACGGGAGCGGCGGTCTGGGCGTACGCAGGCACGCCGAACCCCGTGACCAGGGCGAAGGCGCCTGCGAACGCGGTGAGTCGAGCTTTCCGGTTACGCATGTACCCCAGGCTGCCGCCCGGTTTGGCATGCTCTTAACGATTTGCAGCTAAATCTGTGACCTAATCGTTAGAAACGCCGCCCCGGCCGCAGGATCCGTCGGGTAGATCTTCGCGGATCCAGGTAGATCAGCGGCCCGCCCAGAAGTTGCCCGCCGTCCGGTTCCCCTGCACCAGCCCCGAGAACAACTCCTCCCACATCGGCATCACCACCCCGGGCGCGTACGCCCGCGACGTCGCCGCCGCCGCCTCGCCCATCCGCACCCGCCGCTCCCGGTCGCCGATCACTTGGATCAGCGCCGCGGCCAGCCCGTCCACGTCCCTGGGCGGCACCAGGACGCCGTCCACGCCGTCGGTCAGCACGTCCCGCGGCCCCGTCGGACAGTCGAAGGCGACCACGGGCAGCGCGTGCGTCATCGCCTCGATCATGACCATGGGCAGGCCCTCGAAGCGGGAGCTGAGCGCGTACACCGACGCCTCGGCCAGCTCCTTCTCCAGCCGCTCGGTACGTCCGGGCAGCGTCACGTGATCGGCCAGCCCGTGCTGCGCGATCAGCCCGCTGAGCTGGCTGCGGCGCGGCCCGGTGCCGAACACGCGCAGCCGCCACTCCGGATGCACCCGTACGACCTGCGCGAACGCCTCGATGAGCAGGTCGAATCCCTTCTGCGGCACCAGCCGCCCGGCGGCCACCACGACCGGGTTGACCTGCCGGGACCGCTCCTGCTCCACGCGGTGGACGGCGTTCGGGATCACGACCACCGGCGTGTCCGGCAGCAGCCGCTGGTATTCGAGCTTGTTGGTCATGGTCAGCACGGTCACCGCGGCGAACCTGCCGTAATGGCGGGCGATCTCCCTGCGGATCGTGTCGGGATAGGCGGACAGGTTCATGTGCTCCTGCGCGATCCTGACGACGTCGGCGGGGGTGCGGCGGGCGGAGATCAGGTTCAGCGCGGGCCTGGTCGTCACCAGGACGCCGCCCGACAGGCCGGAGACGTAGTCCATCGCGGCGCGCTCCACCCGCTCGGTGAAGTAGTCGGCCGCGAACTCGCCGCGCGGCACGATCTTGCCGCGGATCCGCCGCCACGCCTTGCGGCCGACGGAGTCGGGCAGCCTGCCGTCGCGCTGGTCCACCAGCGTGGTGACGGTGATCCGGGGGTCGATCGCGAACTGCGGGGTGTCGCGCCGCCGTACCAGGCTGACCAGCTCGACGTCGTGCCCGGCCGCGGCCATCGCGTTCGCCTGGTTGACCACGGTGCGGATCGTGCCGCCCATGCCGTAGGCGTGCAGCATCAGGTAGCGGATCTTCACGTGAGGTACCCCCAGGTCCGGGAGATGGGCTTGAGGGGTTCGGGGATCAGGTCGGGGGAGGGCAGCTCGCGGGCGGGCTGGACGGTCCCGGTCCTGATCTTGTCCCGCCAGTCGCCGAGCCCCTTCTCCAGCACCCGCTGCTCGCCGTAGGAGAGCATCCGCGGCTCCCACTCCAGGCCGAGGAAGGCGCAGATCTCGCGGGTGACGCGCTCGGGCTCGGCGCTCAGCTCCTCGTACCTGACGGTCAGCCCCGGCAGTGCGGCCCTGGCCTTCTGCACGGCCTTCATGTACCGCAGGGCGTCGAGCGCGGCCTCCTCCGGGGTGCGCCGGTCCGGGCCGGCCTCGTGCCAGGACGTGGCGATCGAGGCCGGGTGGCGCAGCAGGAAGACGAACCGGGCGTCCGGCCAGCAGGCGGCGATGCGATGGTGGGCGAAGGCGTTGGCGGGGGTCTTGTCCACGACGTACCGCTTGCCGCTGCGGACCAGCTCGCGGTGGAGCACCCGGTCCCAGAGCAGGTGTTCCAGGTCGGCCTGGTTGTGCCCGAGCGCGCCCATCGCCTTGGCGGCCAGCGAGGTGTCGAACTGCACCCGCAGCCGGCGTACGTGCAGCTCGTGCGGGGCGTGCAGGTCGGGGTGGGCGTTGAGGATCGCGCGCAGGAGGGTGGAGCCGGAACGTACGGGGGACAGGACGAAGACGGGGGATTCGAGCAGCCGGTCGGTTAGCGGATCCGCGGGCGGTCTGATCTCGGGAGCGGGCGGGGGAGAAGGGGCGTTCCCCACTCGCTCGATCTGGAATCCGGTGAACCTGACCAGCGCATTGTTGACGTGCCGCTGCCAGTTCATGGCGAGGCAGACTACATACCGTTCCTGGCAGTTAGCTGGCAGTGTCAAGCCGCCGACCAGGCACGCCGGGGCTCACCGGACCACATACCGGGCCCGCTCAGGGCATCGGCGCGGGCGCACGATCTCGTCCCTGGCCTGTTAGCGTTACCGCTGACAGGAGGGAGCGGCGGTGAAAGCGAAGGGCGACAGGCCCGCGGTGCTCATGGACGTGGCCGTCCTCGCCGGGGTCTCTGCCATGACCGTCTCGCGCGTGCTCAACGCGCCCGACCGGGTCCGCGCGGAGACCAGGGCCCGCGTGATGGCCGCGGTGCGCGAGCTCGACTACCGGCCCAACCAGGCCGCCCGCCAGCTCGTCACCGGCAGGTCCGGCGTGCTCGGCGTGGTCAGCATCGACACCACCCTCTACGGCCCGGCCTCCACGCTCTACTGCATCGAGCAGGCCGCCAGGCGGGCCGGCTACAACGTCAGCATCGCCAGCCTGCCCTCGCTCAGCCGCAGGTCGATGGAGGAGGGCGTGCAGCGGTTACGCGCCCAGGCGGTCGACGGCGTGATCATCGTGGCCCCGCACGAGTCGGCCGCCGACGGCCTGCGTCACCTGCCGCCGGAGATGCCGGTGGTGGCCGTCGACGCGGGCGACGACATCCCCGTGCCGGTGGCCAAGGTCGACCAGCAGGCGGGGGCCAGGCGGGTCACCCGGCACCTGCTCAGCCTCGGCCACGAGACGGTCTGGCACGTCGCGGGCCCGGCCGACTGGCTCGACGCCAACGGCCGCATCGAGGGCTGGCGCGGCGTGCTGGAGGCCGCCGGCCGCCAGGCGCCCGACGTGCTGCGCGGCGACTGGAGCGCCCGATCGGGCTACCAGCTCGGCCGCCGCCTCGCCGAGAACCCCGACGTCACCGCCGTGTTCGTGGCCAACGACCAGATGGCGCTCGGTGTGCTGCGCGCGCTGCGCGAGGCCGGCCGGCGGGTGCCCGAGGACGTGAGCGTGGCCGGGTTCGACGACATCCCCGAGTCGGCCTACTTCTGGCCCCCGCTGACCACCGTGCGACAGGACTTCGGCGAGGTCGGCAGGCACGCCTTCCACCTGCTGCTCGACTTCATGGCCGGGCACGAGCCCGAGGCCCGGCGGCTGGTCGAGCCCGAGCTCGTGGTCAGGGAGAGCACGGGAGCCAGGCCGTCCCGGGCATGATCGGCGTGATCGGCGGGCAGGTGTAGGGCCGTCACGGAGGTGATCGGCTGGATGATGCTGCTCGAACGTCTCGACGCCTGGGACAAGCGGGCCTTCGACCGGGTCGCGCGCGCCGACCTGCCCGTGCTCGACGCCCTGCTCCCGCACCTGTCGTCGGCCGCCGACAACTCGGTCCTGTGGGGGCTGGTCGCGGGCGTGCTGATGCTGACGGGCCGGCCACGGTTGCAGCGGGCCGGCGTACGGGGGCTGCTGGCGATCTCGCTGGCCAGCCCGCTGACCAGCATGGTCGTCAAGCAGGCGATCCGCAGGCCGCGCCCGCTGACGGACCTCATCCCGGTGATCCGCCGCCGCCGGGTGCCGTCGTCGTCCTCGCTGCCCTCGGGGCACAGCGCGTCCGCGGTCGCCTTCGCGGTGGCGGTGGCCAGGGACGCGCCGCTCCCGGTCGCCGCCCCGGTCATGCTGCTGGCCGCCGCGGTGGCCGCCTCCCGCGTGTACGTGGGCGCCCACTACCCGGGCGACGTCCTCGCCGGGGTCGCCGTCGGGGCGGCGGCGGGCTGGAGCGTCCGGGGCTGCGGGCGCGGGGCCGGCCGGTGGGTCCGCCGCGCGCTCGCCGGGCAGGCCGCGCCGTAGCAGATGCCGGAGCAGGTGCCGGAGCAGGTCAGGCGGGGCCGCTGCTGGCCCTGACGATCAGGGTCGAGCGCAGCAGTTGCAGGGAGTTGACCGGCGGGCGGCCCTCGTCCAGCGCGCGCAGCAGCAGCTCGATGGCCTGCCTGGTCATCTCCCGGCTCGGGATGGCGACCGTGGTGAGGGCGGGGTGCGTCACGCGTACCTCGTCGATGTCGTCGTGGCCGACCACCGACAGGTCGCCCGGGACCGAGCGGCCGCCGAGGCGGGCCGCCTCCAGCGCGCCCAGCGCGAGGATGTCGTGGGTGCAGAAGACCGCGGTCACCTCCGGGACGGCGGTCAGGGCGGCGGTGGCGGCGGTGAAGCCGCCCATCGCCGTAGGCTCCGGCGCGGTGAAGACGGCCGAGGCGGGGACGTCGAGGCCGTCGCGGGCGAACGCGCGCCGGAACCCCTGCACGCGCAGGGCGTGCGGCGCGCTGCTCAGCACCGCGACGCGCTCGTGGCCCAGCTCGCGCAGATGCCGCCCGGCCAGGTAGCCGGCCTGCTCGTAGTCGATCGTGACCACCGGCAGGCTGTCGGGCACCTCGCTCTCCCACGCGCACAGCGCCACGGGGAAGCGCGCGCCGGCCAGCAGCGGCAGGTGCTCGGTGAGGCCGTTGTCGCCGGCGATCAGCAGGGCGTCGACCGAGCGGCTGGTCAGGCCGGTGATGTGCCGGCGGGCCCGCTCGCCGTCCAGGCGGGTGGTGCACAGCAGCAGGTGGTAGCCGTGCTCCTCCAGGACGTTCTCGGCCTCCTCGACCACGGCCGAGTAGAACGAGCTGGCCACCGTCGGCACGAACAGGCCGACGGTCATGGTGGTGCCGGTGGCCAGGGAGCGGGCCACCAGGTTGGGGGTGTAGCCGAGCTCGGCGATGGCCGCGCGCACCTTGGCCTCGGTCTCGGGGCGGACGCGTACGCGGCCGGTGACGACGTTGGACACGGTCTGCTTGGTGACCCCGGCCCGTTCGGCCACGTCCTGCATCGTGACCACCGCTGCCTCCAGAGGGTTTGACCGGTCCAACACGTCGCCCCGAAACGTAGCCGCCGAGCTTCGACGGAGTCAACCAGCGTGCTCATTACGTGCTGTTTGACCGGGCAAGAGAGCAAGAACGCGAAATCGGGCCTTGTTTGAGCGGTCAAATCTGGCGTATGGTCCGGCCACGCGGTTCTGGCTCGTGGTTCACCGGGGGCACGCCGGCGTGGCGTGCCCGACAGAAAGGAGCACCCGTGTCCCCCCATCGCAACGTGCTCACCGCCACCGCCGCGGCCCTGACGCTCGTGCTGGGCGGCGCCCTGCCCGCCCCGGCCGCGTCGGCCGCACCGCCCGACGCCTCCTACACCATCACCGTCGACTCCACCGGCCGCTACGCCCACCCCACCGACACCCCGGCGGCCACCTACATCGACAAGGACGGCACCTTCTACTTCCAGCAGTCGGCCGCCCTCTACGGCAGCTCCGACCCCCGCTACTGGGACTTCTTCACCGGCACGAACTTCGAGACCGCCACCCGCTCGGCCGCGATCAGCGACGCGGTCAACCCGGCCAACTCCGCCGACCGCAACAACGACACGACCTGGCGCTGCAACAACAGCCCGACCGGCGTCGAGGCGACCTCCGCCGGGGCCGGCTCGGGGTACGCCCACAAGAACTACTGCGACCTGGTCGGCGTCTGGGTGGACCCCGACACCGGCGACTGGTACGGCCTGGTCCACAACGAGTTCACCCCGCAACCCTTCGGCGACGGGCTGCACTACGACTCCCTCGACTACGCCGTCTCCCGGAACCAGGGCCGCGTGTGGACGATCCTCGGCCACGCGATCACCTCGCCGTACAGCACCAGGCGCAACGACGGCACGGCCTTCCCCAACCAGACCTACGACTACGGCGACGGCGACCCGCGCCTGTTCGCCGACCCGGTCTCCGGCTACTTCTACGTCTACTACGGCTCGCGGATCATCCCCAAGGGCGGCGTGGGCGGCGGCAACGGCGGCCTGGCCCACGTGGCGCGGGCGCCGATGTCGGCCAAGATGGCGACCGGCTCGTGGACCAAGTGGTACGACGGCTCCTGGTCGCAGCCCGGCGTGGGCGGCAAGGAGAGCAACATGGTGCCGGTCACCGCCGCCGACCCCCAGGGCTACACACCCGTGGGCGGCGACTACGACCCGGCCAACACCGGCACGGTCGACCAGCAGATCGCCGCCGGGAAACTGCCGCCGAAGTCCGACCTGTTCATCATGAACATCGCCTACGACGCCCACCTCGGCCTGTACGTCGGCGAGCCCGAGGTCGTCTCCGGACGTCAGCCCCAGCGCTTCTACGTCACCGACGACCTCTCGACGCAGAAATGGCGCCTGATCGGCGACTCCGGCGGCTACGTCTCCGGCTCCTGGTACCGCTGGTTCCTCGACCAGGTCAGCAAGACCGGCTCGACCGTCGTCGGCAGGACGTTCCGCTCGTACTGCTCGATCGAGTGCGCGACCTCCAGCGGCGAGTACGCGACCCTCACCATCTCCTCCACCGCGCCCGCTCCCGCCCCGGCGAACCCGGGCCGGACCTACCGGATCGGCAACGGCGCCGGCCGCGTGCTGGCCCAGGTCTCCGGCGGCGCGGCGACCACCTCCACCGCCGCCCCGACCGGCTCGGCCCTGGAGAGCTGGACGTTCACCTCCAACGGCGACGGCTCCTACCGGATCGCCAACGCCTCGACCGGCGGCCTGCTCGGCGTGGACGCGGCCACCGCCGCCGGCCGGGCGTGGGGGGCGAAGCCGGTCGTCACCGCGCCCGGCGCCGGCGGGCCCACCGCGGGCCAGCAGTGGTTCGCCGTGCCGAGCGGGAGCGGCCACCGGCTGGTCAACCGCTACAGCGGCCTCGCGCTCGGCCTGTCGGCGGAGGCGGCCCGGCCGGCCGAGACCACGCCCGTACGCCACTGGAGCGACACCTCGGGCGGGACGGTCGGCGGGCGGCGCACCGCGGCCGAGCAGACCCTGACGCTGACCGACACCGGCGCGGCGGGCGGCGACCTGAGCGGCGTCCACACCCTGACCGCCGCCGGCAAGGCCCTGGACGACCCCGACCACTCCACCACCCCGGGCACCCCGCTCATCACCTGGGCCCCCAACTCCGGCGCCAACCAGCGCTGGATCCTCACCCGCCAGTCCGACGGCTCCTACCAGATCGCCAACGACCTGTCGAAGCTCTGCGCGGACGTCGGCGGCGGCTCGACCGAGGCCGGCGCCAAGGTCATCCAGTGGACGTGCACCGGCGCCGCGAACCAGCGCTGGCAGGTCACCCCCGCCTCCGCGGGCGGCTACCGGATCGCCTCGCAGAAGAGCGGGCTGTCGCTCACCACGGCCTCCACCGCCGACGGCTCCCCCGTCACCCAGCAGGCCGACACCGGCTCGGCGCTGCAGCGCTGGACCGTCGGCTGACCTCCTCCGGCGGGCCTCCGTCCGGGGCCCGCCGGACCGACCACCCCCCGGAACTCACAGGACAGGCGGTGCGGCTCGATGAGCTCATCCCGACATCTCCCCTCCCGCAGGACGCTCGCCGGCCTCGCCGCCGGCGCGCTGGCCCTCGGCCTGCTCACCGCCTGCGGCGGCGGTTCCCCGGACGAGCCGGGCAAGGAGCTCGTCTACTGGTCGATGTGGAAGCAGGGCGAGCCCCAGCAGGTGGCCCTGCAGGCGGCGATCACCCGCTTCACGCGGGCCACCGGCATCAAGGTCAGCGTGGAGTGGGCCGGCCGCGACGTGGTCAAGCAGAAGCTGCCCGCCGCGCTCACCACGTCCAAGGTGCCGGACGTGGTCGACCAGTCCGACGACACGATCCGGCCGTTCATGGTCACTCCGGGCGTGGCCCGGAGCCTGGCCCAGGTGTACGAGGCCGACGTGCCCGGCGAGGCGGGCAAGAAGGTCAAGGACGTCATCCCGGCCAAGTACCTCCAGAGCCCTGCGCTGCGGCTGCCGGGCGGGGAGCCGTACATGGTGCCCTACAGCGTCGCCGGCATCGGCCTGTTCTACGACGCCGCCACCCTCACCGAGCCGCCGCCGAAGGACTGGAACGCGTTCCTGGCGCTGCTCGGCAGGCTCAAGGCCGCCGGGACGGCCCCGCTCACGGCCGACGGCGAGCAGTACTGGTCCGACTCCTACTGGATGAACTACTACCTGTACCGGACGATCGGCGCCGACGGCCTCAAGGCCATCGCCGAGGACCGGACCGGGCAGTCGTGGAAGAAGCCCGAGGTGCTGGCCGCCGCTCGGCAGATCGAGAAGTTCGCCAAGGAGGGCTACCTGCTCAAGGGGTACGACGCCGGCAAGTACCCCGAGCAGCAGAAGAACTGGGCCCAGGGCCGGGCCGCCTTCATGATCATGGGTTCCTGGCTGCCCAGCGAGGTCGGCTCGTACGCCAAGGCCGGGTTCAGGCCCGCCTCCATGCCCTTCCCCGAGGTCGGCGGCCCGGCCGAGGGCGAGGAGGTCGTGCAGTTCGGCTTCGCGATGCCCGTCAAGGCGAAGAACGTCGAGGCCGGCGAGCGGTTCATCGCCTACATGACGACCAAGACCTTCGCCGACGAGCTGGCCAGGACCGCCTCGGTGCTCTCGCCGCGCGAGGACGCGTACGTGCCCGAGGCCCTGGCCGGGGTGAAGAAGCAGCTCGACGGCGTGCCCGCCACGTATCCGTTCGCGTCCGGGCTGAGCGTGCCGGGCTGGACCGACAAGGTCTACTACCCGACGGTGGGCGAGCTGTTCAACGGCAAGCTCACCGCGCAGGGGTTCGTGGACAAGATCACCGCCGTCCAGGCCGCCTTCTGGAAGAACCAGGGCGACTGATGGCGCTCGCACCCGAGCCGCGGCCCGGCCCCGCCGGACGGGCCCGGCAGCGGGCCTTCGTCCCCATGGTCGCCCCGGCACTCGCGCTGCTGACCGTCTTCGTCCTGGGACCGGCCTGCTACGCGGTGTGGATCAGCCTCCAGCAGACCGCCGGGTACGGCGAGTCACGCTTCGTCGGGCTGCGCAACTACGCCCGCCTGCTGGGCGACCCGGTCTTCCACACCGCGCTGCTCAACACCCTGAAGCTGCTGGTCATCGGCGGCGGCGTGACGTTCGTGACCGGCTTCGCGCTCACGATGGTGCTCAGGGAGATGCGCGGGCGGCTGGTCGCGCGCAACATCCTGTTCTTCCCCAACATCGTCAGCGCGCTGGTCCCGGCGATCGTGGCGGGCTTCCTGTTCAACCCCGACGGGCTGGTCAACACCGTCCTGAGGGGCGTGTTCGGGGTGAGCGACCCGCCCAAGTGGCTGGCCGTGGACAACACGTTCACGCTCATCCTGATCGTGGCGATCTGGGCCGCGGTCGGGTACTACACCACGATCATCATGGCCGCCGTCGACCGCATCCCCGCCTACTTCTACGAGGACTGCGCGCTTCTCGGGGCCACGTCCTGGCAGCGGCTGCGGCACGTCACGATCCCGCTGAGCTGGGACGTCTTCAGCGTCTGCGCGCTGCTGTGGACCATCAGCTCGATCAAGGTGTTCGAGCTGGTGCTGGTGTTCGGCGGCGGCACCGCGGGCACCCCGCCGAGCAGCACCTGGACCGTCGCCCTCTACAGCTACGCGGCCACGTACGGTGGCTCGGGCTCGCCGCCCGAGCTGGGGATGACCGCCGCCAGCGCGCTGGTCAGCCTGCTGATCGCGGCGGCCGTGGTGCTGCTGCTGCGGCGGGCGCTCGACCGTGAAGCCGTCCGGTTCTGAGAGGGCAGACCATGAGACCGACCCTGAGACTGACGGGGCTCGCGCCCGTGCGAATGGCCGTGTGGGCGGTCGTCGCCGCCGACGTGGCGCTGCTGGCCTGGGTGCTGATCACCTCGCTGAAGAGCACCCGCGAGGTGTTCGACCATCCGTGGCGGCTGCCGATGCCGCCGACGCCGGACAACTACCTGACCGCGCTGGAGGTCGGGAACTTCGGCCGGGCCGCGGTCAACAGCGCGGTCGTGGGCGTGCTGTCCTCGCTGCTGGCCGTGGCGGTCGCGGCGCCGGCCGCCTACGCGCTGACCCGGACGACGAACCGCGCCGGACGGCCGCTCACGCTGCTGTTCGCGCTGGGGACCGGCGTGCCCACGCAGGTCATCCTGCTGCCGATCTTCCTCATGCTGAGCAGCCTGGAGCTCACCTCCACCCTGACCGGCCTCACCCTGGCCTACGTCGGCACCGCCATGCCGTTCACCGTCTTCCTGCTGACCGGCTTCTTCCGGTCGCTGCCCGGCGAGCTGGAGGAGGCCGCCGCGCTGGACGGCGCCGGGGTGTGGCGGACCTTCCTGCGCATCGTGGTCCCGGTCGCCCGGCCGGGGCTGGTCACCGTCTTCGTGCTGCAGCTCATCGTGTCCTGGAACGAGACGATGCTCGCCCTGGTGCTGATGCAGGATGACGAGAAGGAGACGCTGCCGGTGGCCTTGATCGGCTTCGCCCAGCAGCAGCAGTACACCGGCACCAACTGGGGCGGCATGTTCGCCGGCGTCTGCGTGGTCGTGCTGCCCATGGTGGTGCTCTTCGCCTGGGTCGGACGCCGCGTCACCGAAGGCATGACCTTGGGAATGGGGAAATGACGACAACCGTCCGCCGGACCACGATCACCCTGCCGGTCGCGCTGCCCGGCCCGGACAACCCGCTGCCGCCCCTCGGCGACGCCGCCGGGCACGCCGTCACGGTCGCCGGCGCGCCGCCCGACATGGCCTTCCAGCTCTCCTACGGCAGGCTCGCCTCCGTGCTGCCCTGCCGTACGCAGGACGGCTACGACCGGGCGCGCCGGCCCCGCCGGGTCGAGGCGATCCAGCTCGCCAACGACCGGCTGACCGCGACCGTGCTGCCCGGCTGGGGCGGACGGCTGTACTCGCTGGTCCATCGCGACCACGGCGAGCTGCTCTACCGGAACCCGGTGCTGCAACCGGCCAACTTCGGGCTGACCGGCGCCTGGTTCTCCGGCGGCGTCGAGTGGAACTCCGGCTCGACCGGCCACACCACCCTGACCTGCCGTCCGGTCTTCGCCGGGGAGGCCGAGGGGCCCGACGGCACGCCGATGCTGCGCGTGTGGGAGTGGGAGCGCACCCGGGACCTGCCGTACCAGGTCGACTTCTGGCTGCCGCGCGGGTCGGACTTCCTCTACGTGGGCGTCCGCATGCGCAACCCGCACGGGCACGAGGTGCCGGCGTACTGGTGGTCGAACATCGCCGTCCCCGAGACCGGGCGGACCCGCGTGCTCGCCCCGGCCGCCACGGCCTGGCACTTCGGCTACACCGAGCGGCTCGAACAGGTGCCCTTCCCGGCCTGGGACGGCCTGGACCGCAGCTACCCGGCCCGCGCCGGCCACGCCGCCGACTACTTCTTCGAGCTCGGCGACCGCCGTCCCTGGATCGCCGCGCTCGACGGCTCCGGCGCGGGCCTGGTGCAGACGTCCACCGGGCTGCTGCGCGGGCGCAAGCTCTTCCTGTGGGGACGCGGGCGGGGCGGGCGTCGCTGGCAGGAATGGCTCACCGAGCCCGGCACGGGCGGTTACCTGGAGATCCAGGCGGGGCTGGCCCGTACCCAGCTCGAACACGTGCCGCTGCCGGGCGGGGGCGAGTTCTCGTGGCTGGAGGCGTACGGGCCGCTGCGCGCCGACCCCGAGGCCGTGCACGGCCCGGACTGGGCGGCGGCGGTGCGCGCGGCGGAGGCGGAGCTGGCGGCCCGGCTGCCGGCCGCCGAGGTGACCGCCGCCTGGCACAAGTGGCGGCCGCACGCCGACCAGGAGCCCACCCGGATCCTGGCGGAGGGCTCCGGCTGGGGCGCCCTGGAAACGCTGCGCACCGGCGTGCGCACGCCCGGCATCCCCTTCCCCGAATCCGCCCTCGGCCCCGCGCAGTCCCCCTGGCAGACCCTCCTCACCACCGGCGCCTTTCCCGAACCTCCTCGCACCGACGTGGCGGCGGACCCCGGGCACAGCCTGGTGTCCGGGCCGTGGCGGCGGCTGCTGGAGCAGGCGCCGGAGACCTGGGTGACGGCCTACCACCTGGGCGTGGCCGCCTGGCACGCGCGGGACCGCGAGGAGGCCGTACGAGCGTGGCGGCGCTCCGCCGAGCTGCGCCCCAACCCCTGGGCGACCCGCTGCCTGGCCCACGCCACCCCGGACCCGGACGACCGCGCCACCCTCCACCTCACCGCCCTCCACCAGGCACACCCCGCCCCGGAGGCTCCGGACACCGCAGCCCGGCCGCCCGCGCCGGAGAGTGTGGACGCCGACGCCCGGCCGCCCGTGCCGGAGGTCGCCGTTCTGAGGCGGGCCCTGGCGGTGGAGGCCGCCGTCGCCCTGCTGGACGCCGGCAGGCACGCGGAGTGCCTGGCCGTCCTGGACACCCTGCCCCCGACCGGCCGGATCGTCCTGCTGCGCGCCCGGGCCCTGCTCGCGGCCGGGGACCGGGACGGCGCCCGCGCGCTGTTCGACGCCGGCTTCGACGTCGACGACCTGCGCGAAGGAGAGCCCGCCCTGCACGACACCTGGTCACGCCTGACCACCGGCCCGCTGCCCGAGCGCTACGACTTCCGCATGCACCCGGACGACCTCTGAGCCGTCCCTCACGAAGACCCGCACGGGTACGGACGCCGGACCTCCGTACCCGTGCGCCACAGCGCCTGGAGGGCGGTCACTCGCCGCTGTCGGAGGTCACCTTCTCGGAGTCCGGCGCCTTGATGGACACCTTGGCGCCCCACCCGGTGAAGCGGCTGTCGATCGTGATCGTCCCGCCCTCGAACTGGTTGGTGTCGAAGATCCCCGTGGCCGCGTACGACGACTTCACCCTGCTCACCAGCCCGGCGGAGGTCAGCGTGAGCGTGTAGGAGACCTTCGTGTCGTCGTGCATGCGCAGCGGGATCGAGGCGTCGAACCAGCGCGACACCTTCGCCAGCTCCTTGAAGGTGATCTTCCCGGTGAGCGTGCTCCCGCGCAGGGCGCCCTTCTTGACCAGCGCCGCCAGCGTCGTGGGCTCGACGGGGTTGATCACCTGCCCGAAGAAGCCGCTGCCGCCGCCGAGCAGGCCGTTGCCCTTGAGCCAGGACTTGCCCTCGGGCAGGCGCTCGGCGTACATGCCGCCCGAGGTGTAGCTGACCTTGCCGATGCTGATCGTCCGCTCGCGGGGACGGCCCACAGGGACGGCGGAGATGTCGGAGGCCGCCACGCCCTTGGCGTTGAACTGGAAGGTCCCCTTGCGGCTCTGGATCTTGGCCTTCTTCTCGCCCGAGAGCATGGTCGTCTCGGTGAACCGCACGCCGTGCCCGGTGGCGAGCTTGGCCTTGAGAGCGCGTACGGGGTCCTTGGGGGCGGCCTGGGCGGGCACGGTCGCCGTCAGCACACAGGCGCAGGCCGCCAGGGCGGCGATCATCGTCTTCTTCACGAGCAGCGATCATGCCGCGCGCCGGTCACGGCCGGAGCACGGCCGCCTCACACAAGGGCCGATACCACGCCCCCCGGACGTCGCTCACCCCAGCAGCGGGAACCGCTCGTCGGCCGACGGCACCCGTCCGGTGGCCTCCAGCACGTACGCGGGCAGGTCCAGATGGGACGGGCGATCCGCGCCCAGCAGCCCGTCGAGGGTCTCGCCCGCCAGCTCCAGCGCCTCCCGGGCCGGCGGCCGTCCGGCCTGGAGGTCCAGGTGGTGGACGGCGGCCTCGGTGGCCAGGGTCGCCAGGAAGTCGGGCACGGCGATCACGTGCCCCTGCGTGGCGACGTGCCCGGCGGGGTCGGCCGCGAGCGCGGCCCGCACCGCGGCGGGGGCGGTGTCCGCCCACACCCGCAGCACCCCGGAGGGCCGTGCGAAGGCGGAGGCGGATCTGCGTACCCACCAGGCGTGGGCGTCCGCGCCCTCGGCGGCGGGCTGGAAGGAGCTCCAATAGGTGACGTGGTCCACGTCGGGCGGCCCGTCCGCGGGGGTGGCGAACGCGACGAGGGCCCGCTGGGCGTCGCACAGCACATGGAAGAGCAGGTCGACCCCGGCCCATCCGGCGCACCTGGTGGGCCTGAGCAGGTCCGACTCGTTCACCGCGACCGTGAGCTCGCGGTAGGCGGCGGCGAAGGCCGCGCGGGCACGTTCGATGTCCATGGGGACGTTCCTTCCCCCGGCCCGCCCCTTACGCCCCGACGGGCGGCCCCGCTGGTACGGGCGCCCCGGAGGCCCGCCCGCCACTCCGCGGGCGTCAGGTGTCCACCTGAAGCACGAATCGGGGAGCGGACAGCGAAAAGGCCAGAACCCGATCTTCCGAGTCTGGCCTTGGAGCGTGGTGGACGATACTGGGATTGAACCAGTGACCTCTTCCGTGTCAGGGAAGCGCTCTCCCGCTGAGCTAATCGTCCTTGGAGGTGGAGACGGGATTTGAACCCGTGTGGACGGCTTTGCAGGCCGCTGCCTCGCCTCTCGGCCACTCCACCGAGTCGAACCACTCCGAGCGGAAGACGGGATTCGAACCCGCGACCCTCACCTTGGCAAGGTGATGCTCTACCACTGAGCCACTTCCGCGCTGTTGCGTGCCTAACTCTAGCGCCTTTTCAGACCAGATGCCTCCCGCTATTTGCGGAGCTGGCGGGCGACGCTGCGTTCGGTGGCCGGCAGGCTCAGGAAGATCTCCAGGATCCGGGTGAGCCGGTGGACCTCGATGCGGTGGAAGGCCGGGCCCTCGGAGCGGGCCAGCAGGAGGGTGAGGGCGAGCGGCGGCAGCGGGGCGTGGATGGCGTGCGCGCCGCCGTCCAGCGTGAGGGCCGCCGGGCGTGGCGGGGCCGGGCTGGGGACGGCCAGGCCCTGCGGGGCGCGCCAGCTCGCGTAGACCACGCCGTGGTCGGCGGCCGTGGCGGCCCAGTCGGCGCTGAACAGCACGGGCAGCGAGTCGACGAGCGTGGTCAGCGCGCGGTCGCCGGCCAGGGTGATGTACTTGAGGATCTCCAGCTCGGGATAGGTGCCGGCGGTCTCACGAGTGGGCCAGATGCCCGCCACATGGACGTCCTCGACGCTCTCCAGGCTCTTGACCAGCACCTCCCGCGGGGTGCTCTCGGGGCAGAAGACGGTGATGTCGTCGACCGCCGTGCCGGCGCCCCGGTCGAGGACGGTGACCTGGGTGATGTCGGCCCCCGCCGTGCCCAGGGCCTTGGTGACCTGGGCCAGAGATCCTGGACGGTCGGGCAGCGCCACGCGCACGCGAAGAAGCATCGATCCCTCCCTGGGATACCGGTCCACAGCCTATCCGGCGAATACCGCTTCCGGCCTGAGCTGCGCTACAACTGACGGAGTGAAGATTGGGCCGATTGGGGTATGGCCGCCCGTGGTGCTCGCACCCATGGCGGGCATCACGAACGCGGCGTTCCGGGTGTTGTGCCGGGAGCAGGGCGCCGGGCTGTTCGTGTGCGAGATGATCACGACGCGGGCGCTGGTCGAGCGCAATCCCAAGACGTTCAGGATGATCAGGTTCGCCGAGTCCGAGCGGCCCAGGAGCCTCCAGCTCTACGGGGTCGATCCCGACGTGGTCGGGCGGGCGGTCAGGATGATCGCCGAGGAGGACCTCGCCGACCACGTCGACCTCAACTTCGGCTGCCCGGTGCCCAAGGTGACCAGGCGCGGGGGCGGGTCGGCGCTGCCGTACAAGAGGAACCTGCTGCGGCGGATCCTGCGGGCCGCCGTGGCGAACGCGGGGCCGCTGCCGGTGACGATGAAGATGCGCAAGGGCATCGACGACGACCACCTGACCTACCTCGACGCGGGCCGCATCGCGGTCGAGGAGGGCGTGGCGGCGATCGCGCTGCACGCGCGGACCGCCAGGCAGCACTACGGCGGCGTGGCCGACTGGGAGGCGATCGCGCGCCTGAAGGAGGCCGTGCCCGAGATCCCGGTGCTGGGCAACGGCGACATCTGGTCCGCCGACGACGCGTTGCGCATGGTGGCGCGCACCGGGTGCGACGGCGTGGTGGTCGGGCGTGGGTGCCTCGGGCGTCCGTGGCTGTTCAAGGATCTGGAGAACGCCTTCAACGGCAGCCCCGAGCGGGTCAGGCCGACGCTCGGCGAGGTGGCCGGGATGATGGAGCGCCACGCGGCCGGCCTCACCGAGTGCTTCGACATCGAGCGGTACGCGATCGCCGACTTCCGCAAGCACGTCGGCTGGTATCTGAAGGGGTTCGAGGTCGGGAGCGCGCTGCGGCGGGAGCTGGCCACGGCCGAGTCGCTCGACGGGCTCCGGGAGGGGCTGGCCGGGCTGGACCACGACCAGCCGTGGCCGCCGAACACCGACACGCCCCGGGGGAAGTCGGGCGAGCGTCAGAAGGTGCAACTGCCTGACGGGTGGCTCGACGATCCGTGGGACTGCGTGGTCCCGGACGAGGCGGAGTCCGACATATCCGGCGGCTGACGGCGGCACACCGGCGGGCGCCCCGGCCGGTGTCCCGCCCGGTGATGTGAGTGCGGTCAGTGGGGGCCGGTGGCTTCGGTGCCGCAGGGGCCGCCCCCGGTGGACGGCTCCAGGAGCACGCGCTCCCCGTCCATCGTCAGCGTCTCGTAGTAGGCCGAGATGCGCTCGGCCGAGCGGCCGGTGTAGTGGCAGATGAAGCTGCGCCTGAACCGGTCGGCCGTGGTGTTGGGCTCCGACCCGTGCACCAGGCTGCCGTTGAAGAACAGCACGTCGCCGGGCCGCATGTCCACGGGCGCCCGTTCCAGGCCCGGGGGCGGCGGGACGTACTCGCGGGTGAAGGAGAGATCCTGGTCGGCCTCCTCGGGACAGAACAGGTCCATCAGATGGGTGCCGGGGACCACCTCCAGGCCGCCGTTGGCGCGGTCGACCTGGTCGAGCGCCACCCAGACGGCCACGCACGTGCCCGGCTCGACGCGCAGGTAGAAGTTGTCCTGGTGCAACGCCTGCCCCCGGGCCCCCGGCGGCTTGAAGTAGAACATGCTCTGGGCTGCTATCGGCTCTTCGCCGAGCAGCTCGCGCAGGATCTCGGCGAAGCGGGCGTCGAGCAGGTAGCGCAGGGCGACGTCGTTCACCTGGTGGGGGTGCATGATCCGGGGGTAGTCGCGCAGGACGTCGTAGGGGGCGCCCGGATCCTGGGGGCGAGGGGTGAAATGTCCGGGGATCGGGCCGCCGGCGTGCAGGGCCATGAACTCCTCGCGCAGCTCGGCCACCTCCTCCGGAGCCAGCAGCGCGGGGACGAGCACGTACCCCCGGTCGTGGAAGTCGTTCAGCCTCATGCCCTTCACGGTAGGGACCCGGCTCGTGGGACGGTATGACCGTGACCGCTGAGAACCTGTCTGTTCCTGCTGCCGAGCTGACGATCGTGGGCCACTTCGACCAGCCGGCCGGCTACGGCGCGCGCCGCCCCCACGGTTCGCCGAGCTGGCTCCTGCTGTGGACCCAGGCGGGGGAGGGGCGCGTCGAGCAGGCGGGGGCGGCGTTCACCGTGCGGGAGGGGGATCTGGCGGTGCTCGGGCCGGACTCGCCGCAGCGCTACCGGGTCGCGCCGGGGGCGGAACGGTGGCGGTTCTGGTGGGTGCACTTCCAGCCGCGTCCCTCCTGGACGGGCTGGCTCGCGCCGTACGCCGTGGCCACCGGCTGTCACCTGGTCGAGGGCGTGCCCGCGGGGGTGCGTGAGCGCGTCGACCGGGCCTTCGGCCGCGCACTCCAGGACGCCCGCTGGATCCCGGGCGACGCCACGCCCACCGGTCCACCCACAGGCCCGCCCACCGGTCCGCCCGCCGCGACCGCGCCGCCGCCGGCGGTCGTCAGGTCGGGCCCCGCGCGTGAGCTGGTGCTCGGCGCGGTGGAGGAGGTGCTGGTGCTGGCCACGGCCTCGGCCGGAGCCGTGCCCGCGCCCGGGTCCGAGGACGGCGACGAACGGGTGCGCCGCGCGCTCGACCTCATCGCCGCCGAGCCCGGCGCCCGGCACTCGGTCGCCTCGCTGGCCCGGGCCGTGGCGCTGTCGCCGTCGAGGTTCGCGCACGTGTTCGCGGCCCGGACCGGCCAGACCCCGATGGGCGCCGTACGGAAGGCGCGGGTGCGGCACGCCGCGAGCCTGCTGGAGGTGACCGACCTGGACGTCGGCCAGGTGGCGGCCGCCTCGGGCTTCGTCAGCCCGTTCCACTTCAGCCGCGCCTTCAGGCGCGAGTACGGCCTCCCGCCCCGCGACTACCGCGCCCGCCTGCGCCGCCCCTGACCGCGCTCATTCCGGCATCACACCTCGACCGGCCCGCCGCTGCGCCAGTAGACGTTGCCCTCCCTGGACAGCATCCCCTCGTCCACCAGGTAGCGGCGCAGCGCCGCGAAGTCGTCGTGGAAGGCCCGCAGAGCCACGTTGACGTCCTTCTCCGGGTAGCGCACGCCGGGCTCGAACACCCGCGAGATGTAGCGCAGCACGACCAGCCGCTTGTCGCGGCGCATGCCCATGGTGGTCAGCCGGCCGTCGACCAGGAACGTGCGCAGCACCCGCTCCTCGGCGCTCAGCTCGGCGGGGGGCTCGGCCTGCTCCCGCAGCAGCTCGCGGAACCGCTCCGGCCGCGCCCGCCACTTGCCGTCGTCGCCGCGCTCGGCCAGGCCGCCGCTGGCCAGGCGGTCGAGGGCCTTCGGGGGCAGATCGCCGGTGTCACCGAGCACCAGGGACGCGAGTGCGCGCAGGGTGTCGTCCTGACAGAGCAGCCCGAGCACGCGTCTGAGGTTTTCGTCGCTCACCCCTACCATTTTGTCCCATGATCACAGCACTGTTCGTCGCGGCCAGCCTGGCCATCCCGGGCAACTTCCTGCTGTACGAGAAGGCCGCCGCCAAGAAGGACCCCAACCCCGAGCACAGCTGGACGGTGTCGGGCAAGAAGAACGCGCAGCTCGTCGTGAACCCGTGCCAGAAGGCCGGGCTGGGCCTGGCCGGTCGCACGGCGGCCAGGACGATCGTGTACACGTCGGTGCCCGACTACTCCAAGTCCGAGCAGGTGATCCTCTACTCCTCGCCGGAGGCCGCCGGCAAGGCGGTCGGCGACCTCAGGACGGCCGTACGGACCTGCGGCACCGCGGGCTACCGGTACAGCGTCGCCAAGCTGGCGCTCGGCGACGAGGGCCTGCAGGTCGTCGGCCAGGCCTACTCCCACGGCAAGCCCGCCGTCGGCGGCGAGCGGGCCGTCGTGACCCGCCGCGCGAACGCCCTGATCCTCTACACGGCCGGCGGTGAGTGGGGCAAGCCCGCCAAGTCCGACTTCAGGCAGCAGCGCAAGGACGCGGGCACGATGCTCGCCAAGGTCTGCGACCTGGCGGAGTGCTGAATGTCTCGATCTTGAGACATCGTCATGACCGGACGCCTAACTTCGCCGCCTGACAATGAAGCGACAAGCCGGTGCCGGAACGCCCTTGCCAGTCCGTTCCGGCACACGGCTTGTTCTCTTTCGCGGAGCCTCTAGAGCCGGTTGAGCCCCAGCACGTGCAGCACGGCCCGGCCCTCCTCGTCGGAGGCGGTCAGGTCGACCTGGGCGTCGATGCCCCAGTCGCCGTCGCCGGCCGGGTCCTTGACCGTCTGGCGCACCCGCCACAGGCCGCTCTCCTCCTCGATCCGCAGCAGCGCGGGCCCGCGCGCGTCGGCGTCGGTGAAGATCTCCTCGTGCTCGGCGTAGTACGCGTCGAGCGCCGCGCCCCAGTCGACGTCGGGGGCCAGCTCCTCCAGCTCGTCCTCCTTCTCGATGGCGCACAGCTCGACCAGCCGGAACATGGCGTTGCGCACCAGCACGCGGAAGGCCCGCGGGTTGGCCGTGACCGGCCGCACCTTGGTCTCCAGCTGCGCCTGGCGCTCCAGCGCCTCCTCGGGGTTGGTGAGCTTCTCCCACTCGTCGATCAGCGAGGAGTCGACCTGCCGGACCAGCTCGCCCAGCCACTCGATCAGGTCGACCAGGTCCTCGGTCTTCAGGTGCTCCGGGACCGTGCGCGACAGCGTGCGGTAGGCGTCGGCCAGGTAGCGCAGCACCGTGCCCTCGGAGCGGGCCAGCTCGTAGAACTGGATGTACTCGCCGAACGTCATGGCCCGCTCGAACATGTCGCGCACCACCGACTTCGGGCTGACGGTGTAGTCGCCGACCCACGGGTGGCCGCGCCGGTAGGTCTCGTACGCCCCGAGCAGCAGGGTGTCGAGCGGCATCGGGTACATGACCTCGGCGAGCGCCTCCATGCGCTCTTCGTACTCCATGCCGTCGGCCTTCATCTGGGCGACCGCCTCGCCGCGCGCCTTCTTCAGCTGGGCCGACAGGATCTGGCGGGGGTCGTCGAGGATGGACTCGACGATCGAGACGATGTCGAGCGCGTACGAGGGCGACTCGCGGTCGAGCAGGTCGAAGGCGGCCAGCGCGAACGTGGACAGCGCCTGGTTGAGCGCGAAGTCCTCCTGCAGCTCGATCGTCAGCCGGGCCCGGCGGCCCTGCTCGTCGGGCTCGGCGAACTGCTCGACGATGCCGCCGGCCAGCAGCGACCGGTAGATGGCGATGGCCTGGCTGATGTGCCGCCGCTGCCACTTGCGGTCTTCGTGGTTGTCGGTGAGCAGGTGTTTCATCGCCTGGAAGCAGTCGCCCGGCCGGTTGATCACGGCCAGCAGCATCGCGTTGCTCACCTTGAAGCGGGAGTTGAGCGGCTCGGGCTCGGCCTGCTGCAGCTTCTCGAACGTCTCCTCGCTCCAGCCGACGAAACCCTCCGGCGGCTTCTTGCGGGCGTAGCCGCGCCGCCGCTTGGGGTCGTCGCCGATCTTGGCCAGCGCCTTGGCGTTCTCGATGTCGTGCTCGGGGGCCTGGCAGGCGACGTAGCCGATGGTGTCGAAGCCGGCGCGGCCGGCCCGGCCGGCGATCTGGTGGAACTCGCGGGCGCGCAGCCGGCGCACCTTGTTGCCGTCGTACTTGGACAGGGCGGTGAACAGGACCGTGCGGATGGGCACGTTGACGCCGACGCCGAGCGTGTCGGTGCCGCAGATGACCTTCAGCAACCCGGCCTGGGCCAGCCGCTCGACCAGCCGCCGGTATTTGGGCAACATCCCGGCGTGGTGGACGCCGATGCCGTGCTTGACCAGCCGCGACAGCGCCCGGCCGAACCGGGTGGTGAACCGGAAGCCGCCGATCATCGCGGCGATGGCCTCCTTCTCGGCCTTGGTCGCCATGTTGATCGACATGAGCGCCTGGGCCCGCTCCATGGCGGCGGCCTGCGTGAAGTGCACGACGTAGACGGGGGCCTGCCCGGTGGTGAGCATCTCCTCCAGCGTCTCGTGCAGCGGCGTCATCCGGTACGAGTACACCAGCGGCACCGGCCGCTCGGCGTGCTTGACCACCGACGTGGGCCGCCCGGTGCGCCTGGTCAGGTCGCGCTCGAACATCGACACGTCGCCGAGCGTGGCCGACATCAGGACGAACTGCACGTCGGGCAGCTCCAGCAGCGGCACCTGCCAGGCCCACCCGCGGTCGGGCTCGGCGTAGAAGTGGAACTCGTCCATGACGACCTGGCCGATGTCGGCCGCCGCGCCGTCGCGCAGGGCCACGTTGGCCAGGATCTCGGCCGTGCAGCAGATGATGGGCGCGCCCGGGTTGACGCTGGCGTCGCCGGTCATCATGCCGACGTTGTCGGTGCCGAAGACGGCGCACAGGTCGAAGAACTTCTCCGACACCAGCGCCTTGATCGGCGCGGTGTAGAACGTGCGCACGTCACGGGTCAGCGCGGCGAAGTGGGCTCCGGCGGCCACCAGCGACTTGCCCGAGCCGGTCGGCGTCGCGAGGATCAGGTTGCTGCCGGAGACGACCTCGATGAGGGCCTCCTCCTGGGCGGGATAGAGCGTGAGCCCCCGTTCGGCGTTCCAGGCGACGAACGCGTCGAATATGGCGTCGGGATCGGCGTCGATCTCTTCCGGCAGGCGGTCAACGAGAAGGCTCACGGTATCTATCCTGCCGAAGATTGCCGCATGGTCGAACCCGCCGCCCCCTGAGGGAGGTCGAGTTGCAGCAGCACGGTGTCGATCCAGCGGCCGTGCTTGAACCCCACGTTCCTCAGCCGTCCCACGTCCTCGAAGCCGAAGGCGGCGTGCAACCGCAGCGAGGCCGGGTCGCCGCCGTCGGCGATCACCGCGATCAGGCAGCGCGCGCCGGTCGCCGGCGCCCGCCGGATCAGCTCGCCCAGCAGCAGGCGGCCGAGCCCGCGGCCGGTGGACCCGGGCGCGAGGTAGATCGAGACCTCCAGGCTGTGGCGGTAGGCGGGCTTGGGCCGGTACTGGCCGAGGTAGGCGTAACCGGTGACCACGCCGTCGTCCTCGGCCACCAGGAACGGCAGCCCCGCCGCCGTGAGCGCCGCCGCCCTGGCCCGCCACTCGCCGGCCTCCGGCGGGACCTCGTCGAACGTGGCCACGCCGCCGGTCACGTAATGGGCGTAGATGGAGGCCACCGCGGGCACGTCGTCCTCGGTCAGGTCGCGAATCATCGTCATGGTCCCCGATTGTGGCCGGGGACGGATTTCGTCGGTGTTACGCGCGGGCCTTGGGCGCCGTCATCAGCAGGCCGCCGAGCACCGCCAGCACCGCCAGGAACGGGCCGCCGCCCGGCGCGAAGCCGCCCACGGTCAGCGTCAGGAGCCCGGCTCCGACCAGCCCGGCGGCCACCAGCATGGCCCCCCGGCCGGCGTTCCCGTACGGCAGCGACGGTGGGGTCTCGAACCTGGCGAACGCCCGTACCAGCCCCCACATGACCAGGCACAACATCCCGAACCACACCGGCCAGCCGGTGAACCAGGACAGGCTGCCCGGCTCCGGCGTCTCCACGCCCAGCAGGACCACGACCACGCCGGTCACGGCGAACAGCGCGGGCATGTGCCACAGGTAGACGGTCATGATCCGCGGGCCGGCCCAGTCCAGGACGCGGCGCAGGGGCAGCCGGACCAGCCAGGGGCGCAGCAGCACGGCCAGGCCGATCTGGCCGACGCCGACGGCCAGGATGGCCAGCGTGGGCGGGGCCATGTTGGACACCTCGGCGCCGGGCAGGCCGATCATGCTGCCGGGGTAGGGGCCGAACCCGACCAGCAGCGCCGCCACGCCGAACCCGCCGGCCGCCAGCAACCCGGCCATCCGCACCCGGCCCTCGGC
Organism: Nonomuraea sp. NPDC051191; assembly: GCF_044455665.1. Taxonomy (NCBI): domain Bacteria; kingdom Bacillati; phylum Actinomycetota; class Actinomycetes; order Streptosporangiales; family Streptosporangiaceae; genus Nonomuraea; species Nonomuraea sp. NPDC051191. Next base: position 608,811 of record NZ_JBITEZ010000002.1, read on the forward strand.
GTAGAAGAAGCCGATCTGGTGCACGGCCAGCCACACGAAGACGATGTTCAGGTAACCGGCCGCCTCCAGGCCGGTGGAGAAGCGCACCACGTCCGTCAGCGCCGCCCCGGCCGCCAGCGCGACGGGGACGAGCACGCCGAACCTGCGGTGCAGACGCAGCGCGTACGGCGTGACCGTGACCGCGATCAGGTACACGGCCAGGAACCACAGCAACTGCCCGGTCAGCTTGGCGCCCACCTCCAGCGGCTGCTCCGGCACCCCCAGCGTGAGCAGCACGTGGGGCAGCGGGATCCACACCGCCGCCAGCGGCAGCAACGGCCAGGCGAGCCTGCGCAGGCGTCCGGCCAGCCACTCCTGGTCGCTCTTGGCCGACCGGCCGCGGCTGATCGCGTTGGCCGCCCCGCCGGCGAAGAACACCAGCGGCATGACCTGGCTGAGCCACGTCACCACCCACACCCCCGGCGTGGACAGCGCGTTGCCCGTGGTCAGCCGGCCGCCCTCGTAGGACAGGACGGGGATCGTCCAGTGCTGGAGCACGATGAGCGCCATGCCGAGCACGCGCAGCAGGTCGATGAACGGGTCCCGCGCCGTCGCGCGCGGCGCCCGGACCGGCGCCTGTACCGGCGCCGGACGATCGAGCAGGACGGTCATGGGGAGCCTCGTTTCGAGCGGGGGAGCGGATGACTCAAGGCTTCCGTCCCGGGGGCTCGCGCACATTGCCGCAGGCCGCACTCTTCAGGTCAAGATCACACCACCCCCGGTGGTAGGGCTGGCCCTACCACCGGACGCCTGCGTACCGGCTCGTACCGCTCCGCCGGGGGACTTAGCCTTCATTGCATGCGCTCCCTGATGAGGCGTGTCCTTCTCGACACCCGCTACACGCTGGTCGGATTCCCGACGGCCGTCATCGGCTTCGTGATCATGATTGCCGGTTTCGCCGCGGGCGTCGGCACCGCGGTCGTGTGGATCGGCGTGCCGCTGCTGGCCGGCACGCTCCTGGTGGCGAGGGGCTTCGCCGACGCCGAGCGCGGCTGGCTGTCCGACGTGCTCAAGCGGCCGCCCGTACGGCCGCGCTACCGTCCGGCGCCGGAGGGGGCGGGGCGCTTCCGCCGGATCGTCAACCCGCTGACCAACGGCCAGTCGTGGCTGGACCTGCTGCACGGCGTCCTGAACTTCCCGTTCGCCGTCCTGGCGTTCGTGCTGACCGTGGTGTTCTGGGCGATCCCGATCCTCGGGCTGACCTACCCGCTCTACGGCCTGATCACCTCGCGCATCCCCGGCAACATGGAGCTGCCCCAGCTGCTCGGGATCGGCACCGGCTACGTCGTGAACACGATCTTCTACGTCTCGCTCGGCCTGGTGTTCGCCTTCATCATGCCGTTCATGGTGCGCGGGGCCGCGCTGGTCAGGGCCGGGCTCGGCCGGGCGCTGCTGACCGGCGTCGCCGAGCTGCAGGAGCGCATCGACGACCTGGCCGAGGGCCGGGCGGCGGCCGTCTCCGCCGAGGCCAACGCGCTGCGCAAGCTGGAGCGCGACATCCACGACGGCCCGCAGCAGCGCCTGGTCTCGCTGGCCATGGAGCTGTCCAGGGCGCAGCGGCAGCTCGCCAAGGACCCGCAGGCCGCCTCGGCCACGATCGGCGAGGCGATCAGCGCCACCCGCGAGACGCTCGACGAGCTGCGCGCCCTCTCGCGCGGCATCGCGCCGCCCATCCTGTCCGACCGCGGCCTCGCGCCCGCCCTGGCGGCCCTGGCCGGCCGCTGCACGGTGCCGGTCGACCTCGACGTGCAGACCGTGGGCCGCTTCCAGGCGGCGACCGAGAACGCGATCTACTTCGTCTGCGCGGAAACCCTCACCAACGTGGCCAAACACAGCCGCGCGACCATCTGCACGGTCCAGCTCGCCCGCATCGGTGACGTCCTCATGCTCACGATCGGGGATGATGGGGTGGGCGGCGCACACGTCGCCAAGGGACACGGCCTGGCCGGTCTGGCCGACCGGCTCCGCGCCGTTGACGGGGAGCTCACCGTTCGGTCGCCGGACGGCGGGCCGACGGTGATCGTGGCGGAGGTGCCGTGCGGGTAGTCGTGGCCGATGACGCGGTTCTGATCAGGGAGGGCCTGGTCAGGCTGCTGGAGGAGTTCGGCTGCGAGGTGGTCGCCACCGTGGGGGACGGCGACGCCCTCGTGGAGGCGATCGTCGAGCACAGACCCGACGTGTCGGTGGTCGACGTGCGCATGCCGCCGTCGTTCACCGACGAGGGGCTGCGGGCGGCGGTCGAGGCCCGGCGCAGGGTGTCCGGCGCCCCGGTGCTCATCCTGTCGCAGTACGTCGAGGTCTCCTACGCCGACGACCTGCTCGCCGACGCCCGTGGCGCGGTGGGCTACCTGTTGAAGGACCGGGTCGTCGACGTCGACGAGTTCCTGGAGGGGCTGCGGCGGGTGGCGGCGGGGGGCACCGTGTTCGATCCGCAGGTGGTGTCCCAGTTGATGGTCCGCAGACGCAAGGACGACCCGCTGGCGCAGCTCACGCCGCGCGAGCGCGAGGTGCTCGGGCTGATGGCCGAGGGCAAGTCCAACCCGGCCATCGGGCGGCAGCTCGTCATCAGCGACGGCGCCGTGGAGAAGCACATCAGGAGCATCTTCAACAAGCTCGGCCTCTACGCCGACGACAGCGACCAGCATCGCCGCGTGCTCGCCGTGCTGGCCTACCTGCGGTCCTGACCTCCCCTGAGATCGACTGCCTGAGGTTGACCCCTCGGCCGGGCCCGCCGTGGAGCGCTCGCCGCTCTCCGGCCCCTCCTGGCCCTACGAGGGGTCGCCGGCCGGCCCGCGCGCCGTGGCGCGCGGACCCGGCCGCCCGGTTCTAGCCGAGCGCGTCGACCAGCTTCTTGCGCTGCTGGGCGCCCAGGCCGCCGAGACGGCGCTTCTCGTCGACGCCGGCCTCCTCCATGAGCGCGGTGGCCTTGGCCGGGCCGACGCCCTTGACCGCGCGCAGGGCCTGGGACACCTTGATCTTCTTCGCGATGTCGTCGTCGCGCTCCAGGAGCTGGGCGAAGGTCAGCTCGCCCGCCTTGACCTTGGCGAGCAGGGCCGTGCGGGCCGCGCGGGCCTCGGCCGCCTTCGCCAGAGCCGCCTGACGCTGCTCGGGGGTGAGAGTGGGAAGTGCCATCTCGTTTCTCTCCTCGGGGAGTTGGGTTCGGGAAAGTGTTTCCCGTGGTGCAGTGGCTAATCATGGCGGATACCAGCGGTTCGTGTTGCGGAAAGCGCCCGCTCAACGAGTCCGCCACACCAGGGCGGCCGCTTCGGCGCACGCCACGTCCTGGGCGATCGTGCCGCCGCTGACCCCTACGCCGCCGACCACGCGTTCCCCTTCGCCGTAGTCCGCCCAGAGGGGGACACCACCTCCAAAACAGACAAATCGGTCACCCGTCAGGCCGAAGAGCTCCCCTCCCGGCGCCACCAGCGGAGCCAGGTCGGCGGTGGCCGTGCGAAGGGCCACCGACGTGTACGCCTTGCCCGGCGCGAGCACCGGCCCGGCGATCTCCGCACCCGCCATACGCTGGAAAGACACCAGATGTCCGCCCCCGTCCACGACCGCCACGGAGACCAGCGCGCCCTCCCGGACGGCCTGCTTCAGAGCGGCCTCGGTCATGCGGAGCGCGAGTTCCAGATCCATGCGTTCCCACCCCCGTCGATGGTCGTGAGCGCGCCGGGCTCTTCCATCCGTACAGCGGCGGGGCCGGGGCCCGCAAGATCGCCTGGTCGGGGCTCGTACGGCCGAGCGCTATTGCAGGATTTTCTGCTTTGGGGTGGAATGCGTCACATTTCGTGATCCGGGCGTGTCGGCGCCCTGGTCGGGGCCTGTTTCACGCCATCTCTCCAGCCCTTCGGGGGTCAGGAAGGCGTCGAAGACCGACTCCATGGCCCCCAGCAGCGTGCCGCGCCAGCCGAGCGCGGCGGCCTCGATCCGGGGCGGGCGCTCCCGCCGGATGGCCATCAGCGCGGGAGCGCAGGAGCCGGTCAGGGCCTCGCCCGCGCGCTCCAGCAGCGCGGGGCCGTGCCCGGAGAGCGTGACGACCTCGGGATCGTGGGCGTTGACCAGGGCGGCGATGCCCAGGCCGAGCGCGCGGGCCCCCGCCTCGACCGCCTCCCGGCTGCCGGCCAGCACCTCCTCCGCCTGCGCGCGGCCCCGGCCGCCGCCGTAGGCCAGGCCCACGTGGCGCAGCAGCGCGTTCGCGCCCACCTCCTGGCCCCAGCAGCCGGTCGCGCCGCACGCGCACGGCCGGTCGCCGCCGCCCAGCGGCATGTGGCCGAACTCGGCGCCGGGGCCGCTCGCGCCGTCCAGCGGCCGGCCGTCCACGACGAGGACGCCGCCGAGGTCGAAGTCCACGTGCAGGTGCAGGCCCAGCCGTACGCCGCGCAGCCGTCCCCGGCGGGCCTCGGCCAGGGCGGCCAGGCCCGCGTCGTTGCCCACCACGACCGGGTCCGGGCCGGACGCCCGCCGGCCGAGGGCCAGCAGCCGGGGCACGTCCACCGACCGCCAGCCCAGGTGGGCGATGTCGACCAGCCCGTCGTGCCGGACCGGGCCCGCGAGCGCCACCCCGAGGCCCACCACCCGCCGCGACAGGTGGTCGGACACCGCCTGGCCCAGCGAGGCCAGGGCGCCTTCCGGGGTGCCGTCGTGCGGCTGGACCTCCAGGACGCTCACCCGTCCGCCCAGCTCGCACGCCGCCAGCTCCCAGGCGTCCTCGCGCACGTCGGCGGCCAGGGCCAGCGGGCCCCGCGGGTGGGGGCCGGGCACCTGCGTGGGCCGTCCCCTGGTGTGCCCGGCGGCGGGCTCCTCGTGCAGCAGGGCGTCCTCGGCCAGGCCGGCGACGAGCACCGACGCCGTGCCCCTGGCCAGGTTCAGGTCGCGGGTGAGCTGCGACCTGGTACGGGTCGCCCCGCAGTCGTGCACGGCGCGCAGCAGCCGGACCCGGTTGTGCGCGCGAAGTTCGCCGCTCGTCGTAGCACTTCTCACACCTCACAGCTTATGCTCTTGGCGTGAACAAAAGCCTCATTGATGCCAAACGGGCTCGTGTCGGAGTCTTCGGTCTCTTCACTCTCAGCGGATTCGTGATGGGTCTGTGGGCGGCCGGGCTGCCCTCGTTGAACGACCGCCTCGGCCTCGGCGCCGCCAGACTGGGCACCGTCCTGCTGTTGATCTCCGGTGGCGCGCTGGTGTCGATGCTGGTGGCCGGGCGGCTGGTGGACAGGTGGTCGAGCCGGCGGGTGTGCTGGGTCGGCGGGCCGCTGTCGGCCGTGCTGCTCCTCGGGCCCGCGCTGGCGCCCTCGTACGGGGCGCTGATGGCGCTGGCGCTGCTGTTCGGGATCGGGCTGGGGGTGGTCGAGGTCGCCATCAACGCCCACTCCGTCGAGGTCGAGCGGGTCTACGGCCGGCCGATCATCTCGGCCTTCCACGGCACGTGGAGCCTGGGCGGGGCGGCCGGGGGCCTGCTGACGTCCCTCGTGCTGCGGATGGCGATCGACCCGCAGGCGCTGCTGGTGACGGCGGCGATCGTGGTGCCGTTCCTGTACCTGCTGGCCTGCCGCCTGCTCCTGCCCGACGCCGCCCGGCAGGCCGGCGAGGAGGCGGACGGCGGTGAGAGTGGCGGCACGCTGAAGTGGGCGCTCATCGCGCTGCTCGGGGTCGCGGCCTTCGCCGGGCACCTGAGCGAGGGCGCCGCCATCGACTGGGCCGCGCTGCACGCCCGCTGGGTGCTGAACACCGACCCGGCCGCCGCGCCGCTCGCCTACACGATCTTCTCGGTCGCCATGACGACGATCCGCCTGCTCGGCGACCCGATCAGGGCCCGGCTCGGCTCGGTGCGCACGATCCAGCTCGCCGGCGGCTTCGCCACCCTGGGGTACGTCCTGGTGCTCGGCGCGCCGGTCTTCGGCGGGGCGCTGCGCGTGGTGTGCGCGTGGACCGGCTGGGCGCTGGCGGGCGTGGGGCTGGCCACGGTCGTGCCGGTGCTGTTCAGCGCGGTCGGCGCGGCGGGCGGTCCGGTGGGCCGCGCGCTGGCCATGGTGACGGCCTTCGGCTACAGCGGGCTGCTGCTCGGCCCGGCGGTCCTCGGGTACGTGGCCGAGGCGACGAAGTCGCTGCCCGTGGCGCTGATCATCCCGGCCGTCCTGGCCGCCGTCGTCGCGCTCAGCGGCGCCCCGGCGATCCGCTCGCTCACCGGGCGGACGGCCCCCGCGCCCGTCCCCGCCGAACGTCCCGCGTAACCCCGGCGGGCGCCCACTGCCGCCGACCCTCGCGCGCCCGCCGTCACGGGCCGTCGCGCGCCCGCCGCCAAGGGCCCTTGTGCGCCCGCCGCCAAGGGTCCTTGTGCGCCCGCCGTCACGGGTCCTTGTGCGCCCGCTTCCCCGAGCCCGGGGGAGTGGGCGCTCTTCTTTTGCCGATATGCCCGCTGACCTGGCGTTATGGGATCGTGACTTGACCCCGAAGTTACGGGCCGGTTTCATGTGCGAAACACGGTAAACGTTTACAGACACTTTCCCGTAAACGTTTACCTTCTTGGAAGGACAGCCTTGGCCGACGGACCCACGATCACCACGATCGCCGAGCGCGCCGGTGTCTCGATCGCCTCCGTCTCGCGGGTCCTCAACGGCCTGCCGACCAGGCAGGAGACCGTGCGCAAGGTGATGGCCGCCGCCGACGAGCTGGGCTACGTGCGCAACGCCGTGGCCAGGTCGCTCAAGTCCCGGCGCACCCACCAGGTGGCCTTCGCCATGGCCGACGTCGGCAACCCCGCCTACCTGGCGATGCTGCGTCAGATCCAGCCGGTGCTCAAGGCGGCCGGCTACCGGCTCGTGCTGCACTCGACCGACGCGGTCGTGGCCGACGAGATCGACGTGCTGCACAGCCTGGGCGAGCGGTACGTGGACGGGCTGATCATGAGCCCGCTCCGGGTCACCGACGCCCACCTGCAGATGCTGGCCGCGGCCAGGGCGCCTGTCGTGATCATCGGCACGGTGCCGGAGGGCACGCCGGTGGACAACGTGCGGGCCGACTCGCGTACCGGCGTCAGGCTCGCCGTCGACCACCTGCACGCGCTCGGCCGCCGGCGCATCGCGCTGGTCAACGGCCCGCCCGACACCTGGCCCGGCGCCTCGCGAGGCGCGGCCTACCGCGAGGCGCTGGAGCAGCTCGGACTGCCCTACGACGACGACCTCGTCCAGATCGGCGACTTCTACCGCGCGCAAGGGGGCCGCGCGGTGGCCGAGCTGCTGGACCGGGCGCCCGACGTCGACGCGCTGATGTGCGCCAACGACCTGATCGCGCTCGGCGCCCTGGACGTGCTGCGCGCGGCCGGCCGCCGGGTGCCCGACGACGTGGCGGTGGTCGGCATGGACGACACCGACCTGGCCGCCGCGTCCTGGCCGTCGCTGTCGAGCGTCTCGCTCGGCTCGGCCGAGCGCGGCAAGGCCGCCGCCGAGCTGCTGCTCGACCGGCTGAACGGCGACGACGCCGCGCCGCGCGTGATCACCGTGCCGCCGCGCCTGGTGGTGCGGGCCTCGACGGCGGGCGAGACCTACGGACATGAGGGAGGCAGGACGTGACCGCGACCGTGACCACGGCGGCACCGCCCCGGCGCCCGCCTTCCCGGCGGCGCCCCAAGTCGCGCAGGAACCGCGAGATGTGGCTGCTCATGCTGCCCGCGCTGGTTCCCGTCGCGCTGTTCAGCATCGGCCCGCTCCTGTACGGCATCGGCCTGGCCTTCACCGACGCCCGCAACACGCGCGTCCACGAGACCAGCTTCGTCGGCCTGGAGAACTTCGGCCGGCTGCTCACCGACGACGACTTCTGGGCCTCGTTCCGGATCGGCGCGATCTGGTCGGTCTCGGTGACCGTGCTGCAGTTCCTGGCCGCGCTCGGCCTGGCCGTGCTGCTCAACCAGAACCTGCGCTTCAGGACCCTGGCCCGGGTGCTCGCGGTGGTGCCGTGGGCGATGCCGCCGGTGGTCATCGGCCTGATGTGGAAGCTCGTCTACCACCCTGACGCGGGCATCCTGAACAGCCTGCTCGGCACGCACGTCAACTGGCTGGCCGACTTCTCGCTCGCGCTGCCCGCGATCATCGTGGTCGGCGTCTGGACCGGCATGCCGCAGACCACCGTCGTGCTGCTCGCGGGCCTCCAGGGCATCCCCAAGGAGCTCTACGAGGCCGGCGAGGTCGACGGCGCCGGCCGCTGGCGGCGGTTCTGGAGCATCACGCTCCCGCAGCTCCGGCCGGTGATCGTGTCGATCACCTCGCTCGACTTCGTGTGGAACATCAACCAGTTCGGCCTGGTCTACGTGCTCACCCAGGGCGGGCCCGGCGGCCAGACCCGGCTGCCCATGCTGTTCGCCTACGAGGAGGCCTTCCGCTACCGGATGGCCGGCTACGCCTCGATGCTCGGCCTGGCCATGGCGATCGTCGTGCTCGCGGTGCTCGGCCTGTACCTGTGGCGCCAGATGAGGGAGACCCGATGAGACGCGCCCCGCAGTACGTCGCGCTGGTCGCGTACATCGTCTTCCTGGCCTTCCCGCTGTTCTGGCTGCTGTCCACGGCGCTGAAGACGCCCCAGGAGATGGCCCTCGCCGACCCGACGTGGATCCCGCGCGAGCCGACCCTGTCCAACTTCTCCGACGCCTTCGGCGAGCAGGACCTGATCGGCGCGGCCGGCCGCAGCCTGGTCGTGGCGCTGTTCAGCAGCGTGATCACGGTGCTGATCTCGCTGCCGGCCTCGTACGCCATGGCCCGCTACCGCAGCCTGCTCAACAAGGTCGCGATCGGGTGGGTGCTGGTCAGCCAGGTCTTCCCGTTCATCCTGATCATCATCCCGCTCTTCATGATCCTTCGGGATCTGGAGCTGGTGAACACCCTGCCGGGGCTCGTCGTCGTGCACGTGACGTTCACGCTGCCGTTCGCGCTGTGGATGCTCCAGGGCTACGTGCGGGCCGTGCCGCGCGAGCTGGAGGAGGCCGCGGCCGTCGACGGCGCGACCCGGCTGCGCTCGATCGCCAGCGTGGTGGCGCCGCTGCTCGCGCCCGGCGTGGTGGCCACGCTGCTGTTCTCTTTCATCTCGTCGTGGAACGAGTTCCTGTTCGCGCTCGTGATCCTCCAGGACCCCGACGTGATGACACTCCCGCTCACGCTGGTGCGGTTCACCGGCCCCGAGGGGGTGGCCAGGCTCGGCCCGCTGGCCGCGGCGTCGCTCATGGCGACGATCCCGAGCCTGATCTTCTTCGCAATCATTCAGCGGCGACTGAAGTCCGGCCTGATGGCCGGCGCCGTGAAGGGCTAGTAGGAGGCTCATATGCGAATCAAGTCCGCATTGGCGGCGGCGGCCGTCGTCGCTCTCGCCGCCGCGTGTGGCAGCAGCGGAGGAGGAGGCGGTGGAGAGGCCGCCTCCTCCGGCGAGCCGGTGAAGCTCAACTTCCTCAGCCTGGCCTGGCAGAAGGAGTCCGTCGCGGCCAACAAGCAGCTCGTCGACGAGTGGAACAAGGCCAACCCGAAGACCCAGGTCACGTACGTGCAGGGCAGCTGGGACAACGTCAACGACCAGCTCGTCACCCAGTTCGCCGGCGGCACCGCGCCCGACGTGATCCACAACGACTCGCCGGCGCTGGCCGGGTTCGCCTCCGACGGCTACCTGCTCGACCTGACGAGCAAGCTGCCCGCCGACCTCAAGGGCGACATCCCGCAGTCGGCCTGGGACACCGTCACCTTCAACGGCGGCAAGGGCGAGCAGGGCGTCTACGGCGTGCCGTTCCTGCAGGAGTCGCAGGTCATCATCGCCAACAAGAAGCTCCTGGACGCCTCCAAGGTGCGCGTCCCGACCGCGGACAACCCGTGGACCTGGGACGAGTTCTCCGAGGCCGCCAAGAAGATGACCAAGGGCGGCACGTTCGGCGTGGCCTGGCCGATGAAGTCGCCGGTCAACAAGACGCTCAACCTGGCGCTCAACTTCGGCGGCACGTTCTTCCAGACCACCGACGGCAAGACCACCGTCAAGGTCGGGCCGGAGGAGCGCGAGGTGCTGCAGCGCATCCACGACCAGCTCTACAAGGACAAGTCGGCCGACCCGGCCGCGCTCGGCCAGGGCACCGCCGACCCGCTGCCCGCCTTCTACAAGGGCAAGTTCGCGCTGCTGCCGGCCGGCGTCTACCTGCGCCAGCAGGTCGCCGAGCAGGCCCCGGACGACTTCGACTGGGTGACGCTGCCCGCGCCGAAGGGCACCAGCGCCCAGCAGGGCGCGGTCTCGCAGACGCTGTCGATCGCCCAGGACAGCAAGCACCCGGACGAGGCCATGAAGTTCATCTCGTTCTTCCTCAACGGCGTCAACCAGGCCAAGCTCGCCAAGGGCGACTGGCTGCTGCCGACCTCGCAGACGGCCGCCGCCGACCCGGCGATGACCACCCAGGAGAACGGCTGGGACGTCGCCACCGCCTCCGCCAAGAACCTGGTCGTGGCCCCGTTCCTGAAGGTGAACGGCTTCGACGAGTGGAAGAGCAAGGTCGCCACGCCGGTCCTCCAGGAGTACTTCGCCAATAAGATCACCATCGACGACGCGGCCAAGCGGCTCGTCGAGGACGGCAACCAGGTCTTGGAGCGGTACCAGCAGTGACTCATCGCCTGAGGGCCCGGGGGTGTCTGCTCGGCCTCGCGGCCGGCGACGCCCTCGGGGCCCCCGCCGAGAACCTGTCGCCGTCGGAGATCCGGCGGCGGTGGGGCCGGCTCACCGAGATCGAAGGGGGCGGCACCGACGACACCGAGTACGCCATCTTCGCCGCCTCGCTGCTCGTCCGGCACGGGCACGCCCTGACCGCGGCCGACGTCGCGCGGGCGTACCGGCGGGAGATCATCCCGTCGGTGACCGGGCCGATGCGCGGCGCCGGCTTCTCCGAGCTGGGCACCATCGAAGCGCTTCGCCGGGGGCTGGAACCCCCGCTGACCGGACGCGTCCACCAGCACGGCTGGTCCGACGGCCTGGCCATGCGGGCGGCCCCGTACGGGATCTTCTGCCCCGGCGACCCGGCCGAGGCCGCCCGCCTGATCGAGCAGGACGGGCTGGTCAGCGGGTCGGGCGAGGGCATACTCGGCGGCCGCGCGGTCGCCGGGGCCGTGGCCGCCGCGATGGCGGGCGGCACGCCCGCGGAGGCGGTGGCGGCCGCGCTGTCGGTGATCCCCGCCGACTCCTGGACGGCCCGCGCGATCGTCAGGGCGCGCGACGTGCTCGCGTCCGGCGCGGGCGACGACCTCGCCCTGATCGAGGCCCTGCACGAGGCCGTCGTGGTCAGGCACTACCCCTGGACCGACCTCGCGCCCGAGGCCGTCGCGCTGGCGCTGGGCGCCGTCCTGGCGGGCGGCGGCGAGGTGGAGGCGACGGTGACGTTCGGGGTGAGCCTGGGCAGGGACGCCGACACGATCGGCGCCATCGCCGGCGCGATCGCCGGCGCCATCCAGGGAGAGCAGGGCGTGCCCGCCCGATGGGCCGCCCAGATCGGCCCGGTGAGCGGGAAATGCCTGCCCGTCGTGGCCGGAAGACACGTGCTGGACGTCGCCGACGAGCTGGCGGAAGGACTGTAGATCATCATGTCGGGGGACAGAATCAGGGGGGCCTTCATCGGGCTCGCCGTGGGCGACGCCGTCGGCTGGCCCGCGGCCAGGCACCGCGCCGCCCTGCACGCGCCCTGGAGCCGGCGCCTGCACCGCGAGCTGGACGCCTTCGCCGAGGAGCACCGGGTCACCACGCTGCCGGTGCCGTTCGCGCTCAACCAGCCGATCGCGCCGCTGGCCGTCGGCCCGTCCGACGACGCCGAATGGCTGGCCTGGACGCTGCTGACGATCGACCGGCCGCGGGCCGCGGCGTTCCGGGAGCTGACCGACGTCCGGGCGCGCATCTCGGTGGCCACCGCGCTGGACAACCTGGCCAGGGGCCTGGAGCCGCCGGCCTCCGGGCACGACAACCCGCACCACTTCGACGACGCCGCCGCCGTACGGGCGGTCGCGTTCGGAGCCCTGGGCAAGGACCCGACCGAGGACGCCCAGGTGACCAACGCGGGCGACGGGCTGCTCGGCGCCCAGGCCATGGCCGCCGCCGTCGCCGCGGCGGTCGCGTCGGGCTCGGTGGGGGAGGCCGTGGAGGCGGCGCTCGCCGTCCTGCCCGAGGACACCGCCATCGGGCACAACGCCCGGGTGGCGCTGGCCGCGGCCAGGAAGGCCGGCGACCCGTTCGGCGCGGTGCCCGCGCTGGACGCCGCGCTGCTCGACCACGTCTACAGCTACGGCGTGGGCGCCGCCCAGACGGTGCCCGTCGCCCTGGCGCTGGCCGAGGCGGCGGGGGGCGACCTCGCCCGCGCCGTCCCGGCCGCCGCCTGCCTGTCCGCGCTCGCCGACTCGGCGCCCGCGCTGACCGGCGCACTGGCGGGGGCCGCCAGTGGGTACGGCGCGATCCCGGAGGGGTGGCTCGCGCCGGCCCGCGCGCTGGCGGGCTGCTGCCTGCCGTCGCTGGCGGGCAAGGATCTGATCGAACTGACGAAGGGAATCGCATGACGCCGCTTGAGGACAGGGCCACTGGCTGCGTGGCGGGGGCGGCGGTCGGAGACGCGCTGGGCGGCGCCACCGAGGGCTGGACTCCCGAACAGATCGTGAACAGGTACGGCGGCCGGGTCGAGGGCATCGTGCCGCCGTACAACGAGGACTGGCGCAACGCCCGGCCGATCGCGCCGTACCACAAGGGCGACGGGCACATCACCGACGACACCCTGATGACGCACGCCCTGATCCGCGTGTACGAGAAGGTCGGCGGGCACCTGGGGGCGTACGCCATGGCCGACCACCTCGTGCCGGAGCTGATGGGCGAGCGGCGGTGGATCCCCGAGCTGGAGGCCGAGGCGCTGCCGCTGCACCGGATCTTCCTGGCCGAGAAGTGGATCGTGGCCCGCCTGCACTACGGGCACGTCGACCCGCGCGAGGCCGGCGTCGGCAACATCGTCAACTGCGGCGCGGCCATGTACGTCGCGCCCGTCGGCATCGTCAACGCCGCCGACCCCGACGCCGCCTACGCCGAGGCCGTCGACCTGGCCGGGGCCCACCAGTCCAGCTACGGACGCGAGGCCGCCGGCGTGATGGCCGCCGCCGTCGCCGAGGCCATGCGGCCGGGCGCCACGGTCGACTCCGTGGTCGCCGCCTGCCTGCGCCTGGCCAAGGACGGCACCCGCGCCGCCATCGAGGCGGTCTGCGAGGCCGCCGCCGGGGTCGGCCACTGGGAGGGCTCGTTCGATACGCTGCGCGCGGCCGTACGGCCCTTCGACACGGTCGCCGACACCTACCGCGACCAGGGCCTCGGCGCGCGCCGGCCGAGCCGGGTGCACAGCATCGAGGAGCTGCCGCTGGCGCTGGGCTTCCTGGTCGCGGCCAAGGGCGACTTCCGCGACACCGTGCTCGGCGGCGTGAACTACGGCCGCGACGCCGACTCGATCGCCTCCATGGGCGGAGCGATCGCGGGCGCCCTCGGGGGGCTGTCCGCGGTGCCCGCGCAGTGGGTGGAGCAGATCGGGGCGGCCAGCCGTACCGACCTGGTGGCGCCCGGCCTGGCCATCGCCGAGGTGGCGCGCCGGGTGCACGCCGACGACCTGGCGCGGCGGCGCGCCCACGAGACCGCCTTCGCCGAGCTGGACGCGCGATGATCAGGCTCACCTGGGTGCAGCCGGAGGACCTGGTGGGCCACGAGCTGCGCCAGGCCGCCGAGGACGGCAGGGGCGACCTGCCGCAGGTGCGCGAGCTGGCCGGACGCTGGCACGCGGCGGGCGGCCACGACGCCCCGCCGCGCGCCGGCGCCTCCGAGGCCGCCGCCGCCCGGCTGCGTCCCCTGGCCGAGAGCCTGCTGGACGAGCTGGCCGCGATCCCGTCGCCGCTGGCCGAGCCGTCCGAGCTGGACGCCATCGTCGCCGCCTGCCCCGGCTGGCCCTCGTCCGGGACGGCCGCGAAGGCCGACCCGGCGCGGCTGCTGGGCGCCTGGCAGGGACGGGCGGCCGGATGCGTGCTGGGCAAGCCGGTGGAGAAGATCCCGCGCGAGGGCATCAGGCAGATCGCCGAGGCCACCGGCAACTGGCCCGTGACCGGCTGGTTCACCGCCGAGGGCCTGCCGGAGGAGATCGCGCGCAGGTGGCCGTGGAACCGGCGCAGCGCGGTCAACTCCCTGGCCGAGAACATCGACGGCATCCCCGAGGACGACGACCTCAACTACCCGCTGCTGGCGCTGTCCGTCCTGGAGCGCCACGGCCGCGGCTTCACCACCGAGGACGTCGCCAAGCTGTGGCTGGACGAGCTTCCGGCCGGCCGGACGTTCACCGCCGAGCGGGTCGCCTACCGCAACCTGCTCGACGGCTTCGAGCCCCCGGAGACGGCCACCCGGCGCAACCCGTTCCGCGAGTGGATCGGCGCCTTCATCAGGACCGACGTCTACGGCTGGGCCAACCCCGGCGACCCCGCCGCGGCCGCCGAGCTGGCCTGGCGCGACGCCCGGCTCACCCACACGGCCAACGGGATCTACGGCGCGATGTTCGTCGCGGCCATGTGCGCCGCCTCGCTGGTCGCCGGCTCGGCCCGGGAGGTCGTCGAGGCGGGCCTGTCGGTGGTGCCGCGGAACTCCCGCCTGCACGAGGCGGTCAGCCTGGCCGCCGCCGACGCCGCCCGCGAGCCGGACTTCGAGCGTGTCATCGACCTGCTGCACCAGCGGCATGGCACGCTGCACTGGGTGCACACGATCAACAACGCCGCCCTGGTCGCCGCCACCCTGATCCACGGGCGGGGCGACTTCACCGCCACGATCGCGGGCGCGGTCGCCGGTGGCTGGGACACCGACTCGGCCGGGGCCACGGCGGGGTCCGTCGCGGGCGCGCTGAACGGCGGCGTGCCGGACCGCTGGCTCATGCGCGACAGCCTGTCCAGCAGCCTGACCGGCTTCGACGGGGTGGGGCTCGGCGAACTGGCGCGACGTACTCAGGAGATGATGGCGTCATGATCTCGGTTTTCGGCAGCGCGAACATGGACCTCGTCGCGTACGTATCTGAAGCCCCCAAGCGGGGTGAGACGGTCACCGGTCACTCGTTCCGGACCGTGCCCGGCGGCAAGGGCGCCAACCAGGCCATCGCCGCGGCCCGCGCCGGTGCGCAGGTGTCCTTCCTCGGCGCGGTCGGCGACGACGGCTTCGGCGCCGAGATGCGCTCCACCCTGGCCGAGGCCGGCGTGGACGTCCACGGCCTGCGCGAGGTGCACGGCCCCAGCGGCATCGCGCACATCGTGGTCGACGACGCCGGCGGCAACTCGATCATCGTCGTGCCGGGCGCGAACGGCACCGTGACCGGGCCGTCCGGCGGCGACCTGGCCACGATCGCCGGGTCGCGGGCCCTGCTGCTCCAGCTCGAACTGCCCATGGAGGCCGTCGTGGCCGCCGCGGAGGCGGCCCGCGTGTCCGGCGTGCCCGCCGTCCTGACCCCGGCGCCCGCCCAGCCGCTGCCCGACGAGCTGCTCGACGCGGTCACCATGATCGTCCCGAACGAGCACGAGGCCGCCGACATCACCGGGCAGGCCGACCCCGAGGCCGCCCTCGACGCGCTCCTCGAACGCGTCGAGGAGGCCGTCATCACGCTGGGCTCGCAGGGCGCGCTCTACGGCTCCCGCTCGGGCGAGCGGCTGCGGGTGCCCGCGATCAGGGTGAAGGCTGTCGACACGACGGCCGCCGGTGACACGTTCGTGGGCGCGCTGTCGGTGGCGCGGGCCGAGGGGCTGGCGCCGGCCGAGGCGCTGCGGTTCGCCTCGGTGGCGGCGGCGCTGTCGGTGCAGCGGGCGGGCGCCAGCACGTCGATGCCGGTCAGGGCCGAGATCGAGGACGCCCTGCGGAAGCTGTCCTAGCCCGTCCCTTGACGTCCGGCCGGGCGTCAAGGGACGCCGTCACGGGCAGGTGGGGGCCATGAGCGAGCAGCCCGACGACCTGCCCGAGGCGGTGGGCCACGCGAGGCGGAAGCCCGACGACCTGCCCGAGGCGGTGGGAGGCGTGGAAGGGGAGACCGACGTGGTCGCCGAACGATCCTTCTCGGGGTCGCCCAGGACCCGCCGCCCCGTGTCCGCCGACCCGCCGGACGAGCAGGAGGAGCCCACCCCGGAAGAGCCGCCCGAGGAGGACGACGAAGGCGAGGACGTCATCCGCACCGACGCCGGCCCCACCTCCTGACCGCACCCGCCGCACCCGCCGCACGGTCTGCCCCCCGGTCCGTCGCCGCGACGGGCCCGGCCCGCCGGTCGGCGGTCACCGGCCGCCCGGGGTCGTGTGCAGGCGGGCGAGGGTCTGTTCCAGCTCGGCCGCCAGCAGGTCGCTCGCCGCCGTCGCGTCCCCGTCGCGGACCGCCGCCACGAGCGCGGCGTGCGTGCCGTGCCCCGGGTTGCGGTCGTGCTCGCGCAGCCCCAGCAGCTCCACCATGTCGATCAGGCCCTCCCGCAACGCCGGGGCGAACTCGGCGAACAGGTCCGTGAGCACCGGGTTGCCCGCCGCCGCCACGACCGCCGCGTGCAGCGCGATGTCGGCGTCCACGAAGGCCGCGTCGTCCCCGCCGGCCGCCTGCTCGCGGGCCTGGAGCGCCGCCTCCATCGCCGCCACGTCCTCGTCGGTACGCCGCGCCGCCGCCAGCCTGGCCGCCTGCGTCTCGACCATCATGCGGACCTCGTACACGTCGGTGATCGCGGCCCGCCGCAGCCGGGCGGGCCAGTCCTGGACCGGCTCCGAGGCGATGACGAACACGCCCGAGCCCTGACGCGCCCGCACCAGCCCGGCGCCGGCCAGCGCCCGCAGCGCCTCGCGGACCGTGGACCGGCCCACCCCGAGCGTCTGGGCCAGCGCGTTCTCGCCGGGCAGGCGGGTGCCGACCGGCCAGTGGCCTCCGGTGATCTGCTCGCGCAGATGCTCGACGGCCTGGTCGACCAAGGGGCTGCGGCGGAGGGCGCCGAGCGGCATGTGTACCTCTCAGGTTGTCTGAGGACCTGTGTTGTGGTTAGTGTAGCCGCCATGTCGTCGTACGGTCTCCTTCTTCTCGGCCGCCGCGGCGGGGCCTGACCGGACCGGCACCCCGCCGCGGCGTGCGAGGTGCTGCCGGTCGTCCGATCGCCGAGAAGGAACGAAGACGTGTACGAATGGAACCGGCAGCGCCCCAGCGCGATGCCCTCCCACCGCTACCGGCCCGCCCACGAGCGGGTCGAGGTGCCCGTGGCCGGCGAGCGCGCCTGGCCCTCGCGCCGCATCACCAGCGCCCCCCTCTGGGTCCCCGTCGACCTGCGTGACGGCAACCAGGCGCTGGCCGAGCCGATGGACCCGGCACGCAAGCGCCGCCTGTTCGACCTCCAGGCGCGGATGGGCTTCAAGGAGATCGAGGTCGGCTACCCGTCGGCCAGCAGGCTCGACTTCGACTTCCTCAGGGAACTGGCCGAGCCCGGCGCGGTGCCCGAGGACGTGACCGTGGTGGCCTTCACCGCCGCCCGTCAGGACCTGATCGAGCGCACCTTCGAGTCGATCCGCGGCCTGCCCGACGTGGTCGTGCACCTCTACACCGCGACGGCGCCCGTCTGGCGGGACGTGGTGCTCGGCCGCGACGGGGACGACCTGCGCAAGCTCGTCCTGGACGCGGCGGAGCAGGTCGCCCGCCTGGCCGAGGGGCTGCCGGTGCGCTTCGAGTTCTCGCCCGAGGTGTTCAACCTCACCGAGCCCGACTTCGTGCTGGAGGTCTGCAACGACCTGACCGCCCTCTGGGACGCCTCCCCGGACCGCCCGGTGATCCACAACCTGCCCGCGACCGTCGAGATCTCCACCCCCAACGTGTACGCCGACCAGATCGAGTACATGCACCGCCACCTCGACCGCCGCGACTCGGTGATCCTGTCGGTGCACCCGCACAACGACCGCGGCACCGGCGTGGCCTGCGCCGAGCTGGCCGTGCTCGCCGGGGCGCAGCGGGTGGAGGGCTGCCTGTTCGGCAACGGGGAGCGCACCGGCAACGTCGACCTGGTGACCCTCGCGCTCAACCTGCACTCCCAGGGCGTCGACCCGATGATCGACTTCTCGGCCGTCGACGAGGTCCGGCGCGTCGTCGAGCACTGCAACCGCCTGCCCGTCCACGACCGCCACCCCTACGCCGGCGACCTGGTCTACACCGCCTTCTCCGGCACCCACCAGGACGCCATCGGCAAGGGCCTGGCCCACCACGCCGCGCGGGCCGCCGAGCTGGGCGTGCCGCCGGAGCTGGCGCCGTGGGAGGTGCCGTACCTGCCCATCGACCCGGCCGACGTGGGGCGCGACTACCAGGCCGTCATCCGGGTCAACAGCCAGTCGGGCAAAGGCGGCATCGCGTACCTGCTGGGCGCCCGCCACGGGCTCGACCTGCCGCGCCGTCTCCAGATCGACTTCTCGGCGGCGGTGCAGCGGGCCACGGACGACAGCGGCGAGGAGATCACCGCCGACGAGCTGTGGTCGCTCTTCCACGCCACCTACATCGCCCCCGGCGAGCGCGGCGGGTTCGCCTCCTGGCGCACGGCCGAGACCGCGCCGGGGACGCACGAGTTCGAGGGCGTGCTCGAATCCGGACGGGTGCTGCGCGGCACCGGCAACGGGCCGCTGTCCGCGCTGACCGCCGCGCTGGCCGGGGACGGCGTCGAGGTCGACGTCCTGCACTACGCCGAGCACGCCGTGGACCCGGGGACGGGCAGCAGCGCGGTCGCGTACGTGGAGGCCCGGGTCGGCGGCGTGATCGGCTGGGGCGCCGGTCAGGACACCTCGGTGCTCACCGCCTCGGTACGGGCGGTGCTGGCCGCCGTCGACCGGCTCAGTCCGTCAGGTATCTGACGCATTCGTCCCGGTAGTGCAGGGTCCTCGACCGTAGCCGCTTCGGGTCGGCCAGGACGGCCCTGGAGACCGACGGGACGACGGAGCCGCGTACCGGGGCGAACAGGCGGGCCACGTCGGCGGGGGAGGCGCCCTGCGCGCCGAGCCCCGGAGCCAGGATCGGCCCGTCGAGGCCGGCCAGGGAGTGGTCGAGCGCGGGCAGCGTGGCCCCCATCACCACTCCCACCGGCCCGAACGGCTCGTGGCCCGCGTTCGCGGCGGCGGCCCCGGCGATCACCAGGTCGGCCACCCGCTGCTGCAACCCGGCCGCCGCCGGGTTGGAGGTGCGGGCCAGCACGAAGACCCCGGCGTCGTTGGCCACCGCCGAGGTGATCGCCACCTCCAGCGAGCCGAACCCCAGGTAGGGGCTGAGCGTCACCGCGTCGGCGGCCAGCGGGCTGCCCCGGTCGAGGTAGGCCTCGGCGTAGGCGGCCATCGTGGTGTCGACGTCGCCGCGCTTGACGTCGAGCAGCACCAGCGTGCCGGCCTCGCGCAGGTCGGCGATGGTGCGTTCCAGGACGGCCACGCCGCGGCTGCCCCAGCGCTCGTAGAAGGCCGACTGCGGCTTGACCACGGCGGCCACGTCGCTGATCGTGTCGGCCACCGTGCGGCTGAAGCGCTCAAGGCCGCCCGGTGAGTCGTCGAGGCCCCAGGCGTCGAGCAACGCCGGGCTCGGATCGATGCCCACACAGAGCGGGCCGAATTTGTCCAGCCTGGCACGCAGGCGTGTGCCGAACGACTCGTTCATCTAGGCCCCCTTGCGACCCCAACGCACACTAACCCGCCGCGGCTCGAATCCGGTAAGCATCGGCCCCGGATGATATGGCTCGGGTCGCGGGTCTTCCGGAAGCGGGCGCCGGGGTAGATGATGCGACATGTACGAGATCGCCCAACGAGTACTGGTGCTGGAGACCGTGCCGCCGCGCGAGGTGGTCGTCACCGTCGGCGTGCCGTACGAGGAGGCGGGGGAGTGGTCGTGCCCGTACCGGATCGACGGGCTGGCCGGATGGGAGCACGAGCGAAGGGCGACCGGCCGCGACGCGCTGGAGGCGGTCGAGGTGGCGCTGGCCATGGTACGGGCGGCGCTGGCCGGCTCGCACGAGGCCAAGGAGGGCCTGCTGCGCCCGGACGACACCCCGCCGGACCGGCAACGCACCCAGACCGTG
Organism: Nonomuraea sp. NPDC051191; assembly: GCF_044455665.1. NCBI lineage: Bacteria > Bacillati > Actinomycetota > Actinomycetes > Streptosporangiales > Streptosporangiaceae > Nonomuraea > Nonomuraea sp. NPDC051191. Next base: position 628,940 of record NZ_JBITEZ010000002.1, read on the forward strand.
TACGTCAACTGGGACAAAGATCGAGACATCGCCTATATCGCGATGAAGCATGAAATAGTGCCAGGTGAGGCGGTACGACAGACCGTGTCGGAGGACGTCGTCCTCGACTACGGCGCCTCGGGCGAACTGCTCGGCCTGGAGCTCCTCAACGCCGCCACCCGCCTCCCCTCCGAGATGCGCCTCTGAAGGGCGTGCCTGCAACGCCTGAAGGGCCTTCGTTCCGGAAGGCCGCGACGCCGCTCCGAAGGGGCTCAGCCGGTCAGCAGCCAGCGCCAGCGGGGCAGTTCCAGCACCACGGTGACCACCGCCAGCACCGTGACCACCGCGGCCACCGCCGCGTGCCAGGCCACCCACGCCGCCGCCACCGCCGCCACGAGCTGGAGGGCCACCAGCGCCACCGTCACGAACCCCGGCACGGCGACCACCACGCCGCGCTTGTCGCCGGGCGTGGCGAACACCGTCGGCAGCCCGATCAGCACCACCACCGACAACACGGCCGCCCACACCGACCAGGAGGCCAGCGCCCACGGCGTCGCCACCCAGGCGACCAGCTCGGACGCGAACCGGAACACGGGCGCGAGCCCGTCGGCCGGCCGCGGCCCAGATCGGGCGAAACGCCCCGAAGGAGTAGACACGAGGGCACCCTACTCCGCGGGCCCCCGCACCCCAGGCCCTACCGTAGGTGACGTGACCCCCGCCACCCGGCCCCGCATCGTGGCCACCGACCTGGACGGCACCCTGCTGACCTCCGCCGGGATCATCTCCCCGCGCACCGAACAGGCCCTGGGCCTGGCCCGCGACGCCGGAGCGGAGATCGTCTTCGTCACCGCCCGGCCGCCGCGCTCCGTCCACGCCATCGCCGGGCAGGCGGGCCTGACCGGCCTGGCGATCTGCAGCAACGGCGCCCTCCTGTACGACCTGGCCACCGCCGAGATCGTCGCCAGCCGCACGATCGAGCCGCGGGCCGCCAGGAAGGTCGCCGACAGCCTGGCCGCGGCGCTGCCCGGGGCGGCCTTCGCGATCGAGACCGGCACGGGCGTGCTCACCGAGTCCGGCTACACCAGGCGGGTCGCGCACGACGTCGAGCACTACCGGGAGGTGGCCTCGGCGTGCGAGGCCGGCGAGCCGATCGTCAAGCTGCTGGTGCTCTCGCCCGCGCACACCGCCGACGAGATGTCCGCCGTCGCCGCGGCGGCGGTCGGGGAGCTGGCCGAGGTCACCCACTCCGGCGTGCCGGGCCTCCTGGAGGTCAGCGCCCTGGGCGTGACCAAGGCGGGCATGCTGGCGGAGCTGTGCGAGGAGCGCGGGGTCGAGCCCGCGCAGGTGGTGGCGTTCGGCGACATGCCCAACGACCTGGCCGTGCTGGCCTTCGCCGGGGCCGGTTACGCGATGGCCAACGCGCACCCGCTGGTGCTGGCCGCGGCCGGGCACCGTACGTCCTCCAACGACGAGGACGGCGTGGCCGAGGTCCTCGAACGCCTCTTCGGCTGACCCGGCCGGGCTCGGCGCCCGCCCGCCCCCGCGGGCGGGCGCCGGAGGTCTCAGGCGTCGTCGTCCGACACCCGGGACGTGTCCTTGCACCCGGTGGGCGCGCCGCTCAGCACCGGCAGCAGCCCGCCGCAGGTGCTCACCGGAAGCGACACCGGCTCGACGATCTCGTCGTTGAAGACGATCACGTCGCCGATGAGCGGCCGCGGCCCCTGGGCGGGCGCCGCGCCCGGCGAGGCCGAGGCGTACGCGGGCGCCACGGACGCCAGCAGCCCCGCGCCGGTCAGCAGCGCGACCGCTAGGCTGCGGCGACCCGCTCCTGCGCGACACCGCCGGGCTGCTGTTCCCGGTGCGCCTGCTGGACGTGCCGCCCGCCTGCCATGATTCGATCCATCACGGCCAGTGCGAGCGCCGAGACCACGAAGGTGAGATGGATCAGTGTTTTCCATACGAGTTCCCTGTCGGTGATGGCCGGCCGGGCGGCGTTGATGAAGATCTGCAGGAGGTGCACCCCCGAGATCCCGATGATCGCCATGGCCAGCTTGACTTTGAGGACGTTTGCGTTGACGTGGGACAACCACTCGGGCTGATCGGGGTGTCCGTCGATGCGCAGCCGCGAGACGAAGGTCTCGTAGCCGCCGATGATGACCATGATCAGCAGGTTCGAGACCATCACGACGTCGACGAGCCCGAGAACGATCAGCATGATCGTGGTCTCCGGAGGATTGCCGCCGAAGCCGAGTTCGACCAGGTGGGCGAGTTCGACCATGAACCGCCACACGTACACGACCTGGGCGACGATCAGCCCGAGGTAGAGCGGCGCCTGTATCCACCGGCTGAGGAACATGACGTAGCCCACGTGGTGCAGCATGCTCCGCGGCCGGGGAGCGGACTCGGACTCGGCCACGGTCAACTGTGGCGGCCTCACTACGACGTGAAGATGTTGACCCGGTCGACGATGGCCTGGACATTGATGTTCCCCGGTTCGTTTCGGCCCCCTGACCCGAGGACGATTGGGGGAACGGCGGCCGCCGCCGCCAGAGCGAGGACCGCTGCGCTGGTCAGGATTCGGAACTTCAATGGGGACTCCTCGACTGCTGCTGGTCGGGCACGGGGATGGCGCTGTCGGACGGGGGAAGGGCCGGGATCGGCGGTGCGGCATGGCGCGCCGCACCGCCTTGCGCGGTGGCCCGTGATGGCCGGTCAGGGATGCAGGCAGCCCGCCGCGGGGATCTCCGTCGGGGCCTGGGGGGCCATCGGGTCCACCAGCGTGGTCAGGCCGGTGGCGGACTCGGCGGCGCAGGTCACCGCGTGGGCGGGGTCGACGACGGCGTGAGCGGGCGCCACGGACAGACCGGCGGACAGACCGGCGGACAGACCGGCGGTCAGGACGGCCGCGGCAAGGGCGGCGCGGCGTGGGACGACAGGCATGAGTACCTCCTGGGGACGGTGGAATCAACCACCGACTTGCTACCCAGAGTAATCATCCAGTAACGCTGAGTTAAAGATTCCTCATGAAGCGGGGGATTGGCAGCCCGTCGACCGGTCCTGGGCGTCCATGACCTCGTCGGCGTGGTCGTGCGCCCAGACGCCGAACGCCTCGATCGGGCCCAGCAGGGTGCGGCCCAGGTCGGTCAGCGCGTACTCGACGCGGGGCGGGGCCTCGGCGTAGGACCGCCGGTCGACCAGGCCGTTGAACTCCAGGCGGCGCAACGTCTCGGTGAGCACCTTGGGGCTGATCCCGCCGATCTCCGCGCGCAGTTCCCCGGGGCGGCGCGGGCCGTGGCGCAGCGACCAGACGACGACCGCGTTCCAGGTGTTGGCGATCAGGTCGAAGGCCAGTCTGGCCTGGCAGTCGGCGAGGAACACGTGAGCCCTCCGATAGGCACCGATTGGTGTGTGACGACATTTCTACAGTCCTTGTCCTAGTAAAGCCCTTTCAGCTCACGGAGGACGACCATGAAGATCGGGATCTTGGGCGCCGGCGGCATGGCCGACGCGCTCGGCACGCAGTGGATCAGGGCCGGGCACGAGGTGACCGTCAGCGGACGCGACCCGGAACGGGCCCGCGCCCGCGCGGAGAGCATGAACGCCCAGGCCGGACGCCCGGCGGCACGGGCGGGGAGCTGGGCGGAGGCGGCCGCGTCCGGTGACGTGGTCATGGTGGGCGTCCGGGAGGCGGGGCTGGCCGACGTGCTGGCCGCCGCCGGCCCGGCCTTGCGCGGCAAGCCGCTCATCGACGTGACCAACGCCGCCGCCCCCGACAGGTACGACGCCACCCGTCCGCTCGCCCGCCGGATCGCCGATCTCACGGGCGGGCACGTGGTGAAGGCGTTCAACCTGTGCCACGTGGACGTGTGGCGGATGACACCGCCCGTGTTCGGCGGACGCCCGCTGGCGGTGCCCCTGTGCGGCGACGACCCCGGGGCGCTCGACCTGGTCCGGGGCCTGGTCCGCGACCTCGGCTGCACCCCGCTGGACGGCGGCGGCCTCGACCGGGCGGCGCAACTGGAGGCGACGGCCGCGTTCGTGATCGGGCTCTGGTTCGGCGGCGCGGACGCCCAGGCGATCCTGCCCCCGCTGGCCTCCTCGGGGGCGCACGACCCGTCGTGAGCGTACGCCGCAGGGCGTAGCCGGGATGACGACGGAGGGCGGATGCCCGGCGACGGCGGCGGCGCGATCCTGGGGGCGTCCACCCGAGGTCGAAGGAGAGTCCAGTGGTCACCCAGGTCGTCAAGGGGAGCGGGTACCTGACCGCGTTCAAGGCCCTCGCCACGCTCAGCATGCTGGCGGTGCTGCTGCAGGCCGTCACGGCGGGGCAGCTCATGAGCGGGGCCGGCACGGGCCTGCACGGGGCGGGGGCGGGCGCGGTCCACCTGCTCGGGCTGCTCCAGCTCGTCGCGGCCGTGCTGATGTGGCGGCCGGGGCGCGGCGCCGGGTGGCCCGCGCTGGTCAGCCTGGGGGTGCTGCTCCTCGGCTTCCTGCAGTCGATGCTCGGCGGGTCGGGGGCGGTGGCCGCGCACGTGCCGCTGGGCATGACGATCTTCGGGCTCAGCGTGTGGCTCGTCGTCTGGGCCTGGCGGCGGTGACCGTCCCGGCGGGACCGGCCGAGGGGGCGGTCAGGTCCCGCCGGGGTGGCGGGCCAGGTGGTCGGCCTGGCGCACGGGCTCGGGGAGGCGGTAGCGGGGGGTGAGCAGCAGGGTCTGGGACGTGGCGGTGTCCAGGCCGATGCGGTGTCCCTGGGAGACGTAGACCGGTTTCGTGTCCCGCCGCGTGCGCAGCGCCCGGCCCACCGTGACGCCCTCGTGGACGATCGGCGTCCAGTCGCCGCGCTCCCGGCCCGGAGGCTCGTGCTCGCCCACGAACGGCGTCTTGGCCACCCCGATCGCGGGCAGGCCGGTCAGCACGCCCAGGTGGCAGGCCAGGCCGAAGCCGCGCGGGTGCGCCAGGCCGTGGCCGTCGCAGACCAGCAGGTCGGGGGTGACGGCCAGGCGTTCGAGCGCCTCGACCAGGGTGGGCAGCTCGCGGAAGGCGAACAGGCCGGGCACGTACGGGAAGGCCGCCTTGCCGTGGGCCACCGCCCGCTCGACCGGTTCCAGGGTCGCCGCGTCCAGGACGACCGCCGCCGCCGTCACGTCGTCGTCGCCGTGGTAGTGCACGTCGAGGCCGGCCACCAGGGTGAACTCCGTGGGCCCGGAGAGCTCGACGCGTCCGCGCAGCCGGTCCTGGACGGCCTCGGCCTCGGCGACGTCGTCCGGCCAGGGATGAAGTCTGTTTACCCGCACCCCGCCCAAGTTAGGGCCTTTCGCGCCCGGCCTCGACCGCAAGGCGCCGGACCGGGCCGTCCCCGTGCCGGGACCGCCGAGCCGCCACCGCCCGGCCCGGGCCGCCGTGGCAGGGGCCGGGCGGTGGCGGTGGGTCAGTAGGCCTTGATGTCGTAGGAAGCCGCCACGGCCGTGGCATACCCCCAGGCGCAGTGCGCTTCCGACTGCGTGCCGACCCACTGCCACGAGCCGTAGGACTTGACGGTGTAGGAACCGTTGGAGCAGGTCGCGATGGCCCGCACGTAACCCGCACCGCCGGTGCAGTTCGCCCAGGAGTAGGCGGCGTTGTAACCGATCCCGGCGCGGCAGTTGGACGGGAGGGGCTCGGCACTGGCGGCGGAGGGGGTGAGCGAGACGGCGGCGGCCGCGGCGACCAGGGCGGCGGCAAACTTGATCTTCATGGCCAGACGCTAACTCACGGCAGCGGCCTTGACGCCTCTCTGGACCAGGGATGATCGTCCGGATCTCGTCATATGATCAGCGGCCGGGCTCCGTAGGCGCCCGCGTCGCCGGCGGCCCATGAGAGCGGGCGCAGCGGGGAACTCCTTCGGGGGACTCCCCGTTCGCACGGTGAGGAGAAGGAGGCGCGCCATGAACGAGGAGGCACGAACAGGGCGCTCTCCTGGCCCGTGGAAGGCTGTCGTCACCGGCTTGGGGCTGGTCCTGGCGACGATAAGCGCAGCGGTGGGCATTCTGTCCTTTCTGGGCGACGAGGCGGAGCGGGCGGAGGCCCGGCGGGACCGAGCCAGGACGTCGCCGGCGGTTCAGCATCCAGAGCCTGCCCCGACCGTCAGCCCCGCGTCCGGCCCCGCGTCGCAGGCGCCCACCCCGGCACCGACGCCGCCCGTCCACGAGACCCTGCCGCGCTCCTTCCTCGGCGTGTGGTCGGGGACCCTCACCCAAGGCGGCAGCTCGTACGAAGTGCGGCTTCGACTGCGGAACGGAGAGGCGGGCGAGCCGGTGGGAACCGTCGCGTACGAGCCCTTGCACTGCGCCGGCGAGCTCACACTCCGGACCGCCTCTCCCGAAGGCCTGGAACTGGCCGAGACGCTCACCAGCGGCACAGGGTGCACGCCGGAAGGCAACATCGCCCTCGAACGCCACGCGAACGGCACCCTGACCTACAACTACTTCCACACACGAGGCGCGGTCACCACCACGGGGACGTTGAAGAAGACGGGAAACTGACCCCCGCCAGGCCGGCGCCACCGGCCCGCAGTCCTGCCGTGGCGCTCAGGCCCGGTCGGCGGGCGTCCGGCCGCTGACGATCTTGGCGAAGCGCAGCGCCACCTCGCGCCAGACCGGCGTGGAGACCGGCTCGTCGGCCACCGCCCCGGCGTAGACCTCCGCGGGGTCGAAGCCGTCGGGCGTCCACTCGCGTACCCGCGCGGGCAGCACCTCGGGATGGAACTGCACCCCCCACGCCCGCTCGCCGACCCGGAACGCCTGGTACGGGCAGGCACGCGTCTCCGCCAGCCACACCGCCCCGGCGGGCAGCCGGGTGACGGCGTCCTTGTGGTGCTCGATCGCGGGCACCACCGGCGGCAGCCCCTGGAACAGCGGGTCGTCGGCCGCCTCGGGCCGGAGCGTGACCGGCAGGCTGCCGTTCTCCGGCGCGCCGGTGTCGCCGGTCACCTCGCCGCCGGCCACCTCGGCGAGCATCTGGCCGCCCAGGCAGATGCCGAACAGTGGCACGCCCTCCTCCAGCGCCTGGCCCACCAGCCGGCGGGCGCCGGCCAGCCACGGGGCCCGGTCGTCCTCGGAGGGCAGGTAGCCGCCGCCGAGCATGATCATGGCGTCGTGCCGGTCCAGCCGGTCGGGCAGCGGCGCGCCCTCGTGCGCGAGCACCACGTCGAGCCGCAGCCCGGCCTCCTCCAGCCAGCCGCCGAGCCGGCTCGGACCGCCGCTCCTGCTGTTCTGCACGATCAGGACGTCACCCATCGCGGGTCTCCACTCTCCGATGTCCGGGGTTCAGGGCAGGTTCGCCGCACGGGCGGTGTGCCGTAGCAGCAACGCGGTGGTCACCGGGCCGACGCCGCCGGGCACCGGGGTCAGCGCGCCCGCCACCTCCGAGACCGCCGCGAAGTCGACGTCGCCGGTGAGCCCGCCGTCGTCGGTGGGGTTGGTGCCCACGTCGATCACCACCGCGCCCGGCGCGACGTGCGCGGCGCCGATGAGCCCGGCGCGGCCGACGGCGGCCACGAGCACCTCGGCCCCGGCGGTGACCGAGGCCAGGTCACGGGTGCGCGAATGGCAGACGGTGACCGTGGCGTGCCGGTCGAGCAGCAGGTGGGCCAGCGGCTTGCCGACCACCGTCGAGCGACCGACGACCACCGCCCGCCGCCCTTCGAGCGGCACCTCGTAGTGGTCGAGCAGGGCCATGACGGCCGCCGCGGTGGCGGGCGGGAACGCGGGCAGCCCGGCGGCCAGGCGGCCGAGCGAGAGCGGGTTCGCGCCGTCGACGTCCTTGCGCGGGTCGATGGCGGCGGCCAGCGCCTGCGCCGAGGCCCCTGCGGGCAGCGGCGTCTGGAGCATGACCCCGTGGACGGCGCCGTCGGCGCTGAGCCCGGCCAGCGTCTCGTGAATCCTGTCGGGGTCCGCGTCGGCGCCGAGGTCGACGATGTCGCAGGCGACGCCGACGCCCGCGGCCGCCTTGGCGATCGAGCGCACGTACCACAGGCTGGCCTCGTCGGCCGTGGCGACCACGACGGCCAGCCTGGGCTGCGGTCCGGCGGACGCCTCGGCCTGCGTCTGGGCCTTGATCGCGGTGGCCAGGTCGCGGCCGGTCAGCGTCCTCATCGGGTGATCTCCTCGCGTACCTCGGCGGTGATCCGGTCGGCCCCGGCGACGGCCGCCTCGACCCCCGCCAGGCGGGCGGTCAGCTCCTCGCGGACCGGCTCGTCCTTGATGCCGCGCAGGTTGACCTCGACGTTGATCCGGGCGGTGGTGAGCGCGGCGCGGGCGGCGTCGGCGGCTGCGGCGACGTCGGTGACGACGTTGCGGTTGCCGATCGGCAGCAGCAGCTCGCAGAGCTCGACCAGCCGCGTGGCGGTCTCCACCACCCGGGCTGGGGGCTCGGCCGCGCCGGCCAGGGCGCGGGCGATGGAGACGCTGCGCTCCTCGCCCTTGGGCAGCCGGTAGGCGTCGGAGACCATGGTGAAGGCGGCCGCGTCCTCCTCGGCCAGCCGCAGTGCCCCGGCCCGCAGGGCGTCGGTCTCGCCGATCACCGCGGCGACGGTCTCGGCGTGCTCGGCGTACCGCTCGCCGGTGGTGTAGCGGGCCACCATGCCGAGCAGCGCGGCGGACTGCGCCGCGTGCAACGCGGCGGTGGCCCCGCCGCCGGGGGCGGGCACCTTGTCGGCCAGCTCGGCCAGGAAGTCGACGATCTTCGAGTCGCGCATGGCCGCATTCTGCCAGGCCCGGTACGCCGCTACTCGCGGTGCATCGGCCTGGTGACGTCATGGGCCGCGGTGCCCGGCGGCAGGTACGGCGACCCGGCCGCCCCGTAACCGGAGCCGTAGTCGGAGCCGTAGTCGGAGGTGTGGACCGACGGCCGCCCCAGGGACCGCCACCGCGACGGGAACAGCGACACGACCAGCAGGGCCACGCCGAGGAACAGCATGACCCCGGTGTACAGGGCGGTCTGCATGCCCGCCGCCAGCGTCCCGGTGACCAGCCCGTCGGGGATCACCCGGACGCCGGCGCTCAGCTCCACCGCGGGCACCAGGCCGAGTGCGGTGAGGGCGAGGCCGCCGAGGAGCGAGGCGATGGGCGACAGGCGCGAGCCGGCCAGGAACGCCAGACCGGCCCCGGCCGCCGCGACCACGCCGAGCCCCAGCCACGAGATGGTGTACCTGGTGGCCATGGTGAGGCCGATCTCGCCGATGCCGTACATGAGGCAGGCGGCGATCAGTGGAGGAAGGAGCAGCCCCGCGACCACTCCCAGACCATGACGGGCACCGTTGGACATGATTAACCCCGTTTGTTCGGCTGGCTCACCAACCTACCGTGATCGCCCGATCAGCGCTTGATGGTGTACTTGTCCCCGTACACCTTCCAGGTCAGCGGCGGCCTCAGGTCGAGGTTGCCCTTCCTGAGGAAGACGCGCTGCATGGTGTCGACCCGGGTGGTGTCGTCGTGGGCGTCCTCGGCCTTCATCGCCGCCTTCCTGGCGTCGAGGAACGCGTTCAGGTAGGCGACCTCGTCGCCGCCGCGGGCGGGGGAGACGGCCTTGGCCAGCGCGGCCTTCCTGATGCCGCCGAAGCTCAGCTTGTCGGAGCCGGGGCCGTGCATGACCATGGCGTCGTAGTAGGCGAACTGGCCCAGCGCCCGCAGGCCGTCCTTCTTGGCCCGGCGGACGGCCGGGTCGAAGTAGACCCGGTCGCGCTCGTGGTTCTGGGCCCGCCGGAAGGCGGGGTCGGCGGCGGCCTTCTTCCAGTCCCTGACGAACGGCTTCCCGAGGCCCTTGTGGGAGTCGGTGCCGTTGACCTTGCGCAGCGCCGGCAGGTATTTGGCCAGCACGTTCCCGGGCCTGCGCCGGGTGTAGAGCTCGACCAGCTTCAGCATGTCGCCGGTGCCGGAGCAGAAGCCGATGATGCCCGCGGTGTAGCCCCGTTCGTCCTTGATGTCCTCGATGTAGCCGTACTGGGCCTTCCAGTCCAGCGAGGAGTTCTCCGCACTGGACACCAGCCGCATGGCGATGTCCTTCTTGTGCGGATCGTTAAGGTCTGGGGTAGACGCGCCGGTCAGGACGAGGGACAGCGAGAGGAACGTAGCGGTCAGCACCGCTGCAAACTAGCGCAGCGGGCGCAAAGCCGCGAGCTGCTCCGCAAACGGGACGACCTCCCCATCGGTGCTCGACTTCCGCGGAGCCCGGCCCGTCAGCAGGCCGGCCAGCTCCCCGGCGGCCCGGTCGATGCGCTCGCCGAGCCCGTCGGTGAAGGCGTCACCGCCGCCGCCCCAGTCCTCCGAGGCGGCGTAGACGGCGGTCGGCACGACGATGGCCCGCAGGTACGCGAACAGCGGGCGCAGCGCGTGCTCCAGCACCAGCGAGTGGCGCGGCGTGCCGCCCGTGGCCGCGACCAGCACGGGCGTGCCCGTCAGGGCCGTGTTGTCGATCACGTCGAAGAACGACTTGAACAGGCCGCTGTAGGAGCCGCTGAACGTCGGCGTGACCGCGATGAGCCCGTCGGCCTCCGTCACGGCCTCGATCACCTCGCGCAGCCGGGCGCCGGGGAAGCCGGTCACCAGGTTGTTGGCGATGTCCACGGCCAGGTCGCGCAGCTCGACCACGCGCACCTCGGCCGCGCCGGCCAGCCGCCGCCGGGTGGCCTCGGCCAGGCGGTCGGCGAGCAGGCGGGTGGAGGACGGCTGGGTCAGACCGGCCGTGACGACGACGAGCTTCATGGGGGGATCTCCCTTTCTGGAGGTCAGACCTCGACGGCCTGGGACGTACGGGCCTGGAGCAGCGAGCCGTGCGTCGGCGCGTCCGGGACGCCGGCCGGGCGGTCCTTGGCCAGCTCCTTGCGCAGCACCGGCACGACCTCCTCGCCCAGGAGGTCGAGCTGCTCCAGCACGGTCTTCAGCGGCAGGCCGGCGTGGTCCATGAGGAACAGCTGGCGCTGGTAGTCGCCGAAGAACTCGCGGAACTCCAGCGTCCGGTCGATGACCTGCTGCGGGCTGCCCACGGTGAGCGGGGTCTCGGCGGTGAACTCCTCCAGCGACGGCCCGTGGCCGTACACGGGGGCGTTGTCGAAGTACGGGCGGAACTCGCGGACGGCGTCCTGGGAGTTCTTGCGCATGAACACCTGGCCGCCCAGACCGACGATCGCCTGCTCGGGCGTGCCGTGCCCGTAGTGGGCGTACCGCTGGCGGTAGAGGTTGATCAGGCGGATGAAGTGCTCCTTGGGCCAGAAGATGTTGTTGGCGAAGAAGCCGTCACCGTAGTACGCGGCCTGCTCGGCGATCTCCGGGCTGCGGATCGAGCCGTGCCACACGAACGGCGGCACCCCGTCGAGCGGGCGCGGCGTGCTGGTGAACCCCTGCAGCGGCGTGCGGAAGCGGCCCTCCCAGTCCACGACGTCCTCGCGCCACAGCTGGTGCAGCAGCGCGTAGTTCTCGACGGCCAGCGGGATGCCCTGGCGGATGTCCTGCCCGAACCACGGGTAGACCGGCCCGGTGTTGCCGCGGCCCAGCATGACGTCCACCCGGCCGTCGGCCAGGTGCTGGAGCATGGCGAAGTCCTCGGCGATCTTGACCGGGTCGTTGGTGGTGATCAACGTCGTGGCGGTGGACAGGATCAGCCGCTCGGTCCTGGCCGCGATGTAGCCGAGCATGGTGGTCGGCGAGGACGGCACGAACGGCGGGTTGTGGTGCTCGCCGGTCGCGAACACGTCGAGGCCCACCTCCTCGGCCTTGAGCGCGATCGCCACCATCGCCTTGATCCGCTCGTGCTCGGTCGGGGTCCTGCCGGTGGTGGGGTCCATGGTCACGTCGCCCACACTGAAGATTCCGAACTGCACTTTAGTCACCATCCATGACTGTTGAATCTTTGACAGGTACCGTAGCGTCCGGCCGCGTGCGGTTATTCCATCATCTCGTGAGGCGTCCCCGTCAGGCGCCCGCGCGGGCACGGAAGGCCGCCGCCTTGGCCCGGTTGCCGCAGCCGCGCATGTCGCACCAGCGGCGGGTGCGGCGGTGGGAGGCGTCGACGTACAGGCGCGTGCAGGGGTCGGCCTCGCACTCGCGGATCAGTGCCGCCTGCGGGCCGCCGAGCAGCTCGATCGCCGCCCGCGCCGTCGCGGACAGCGCGCCGGTCAGCCCGCCGCCGCGCCGCAGGCCGCGCTCGCCGAGCACGACGTCCGCGGGCGCGGGCCGGGCGGTCTCGTTGAGCAGGTCGCGGTCGGCCCGGTCGTACGGGCGGCCCTCGCGGGCGGCCGTGGCCAGCCGGTAGACCGCCTCGCGCAGGGCCGCAGCCCGTGCCAGGTCGTCGTCGCCGGTCGCGGGCGGCTCGTCGAGGAGCCCGGCGGCGACCGTCCAGCGGGCGAGGTCGGCGGGGGCGGCCATCAGGTCGATGCGCGCGCCCCGGCGGTGGCCGATGGTGCCGGCGAGGTCGAGGCCGAGGTTGCCGCTGACGAAGGTGAAGTCCACGACTCCGATGGTAACCGCATTGACAAGTTACTTTCGGCGCTGCGAAGGTTGCTAACCACTGAATGCGGTTATTTGGGGGCGTGCGTGACGACACTCATCACCACTCGCGGCGGGACGCGCCGCTTCGGCGCGCGGCACCGATGGGTCGTGCTGTCCGTGGGCGTCGGCGCCCAGGCCGGCTTCTCGGCCATGTTCTCCGGCATCCCGGTGACCGCGGTCTTCATGCGCTCCGGCTACCACCTGTCGCTGGGCTCGCTCGGCCTGGTGCTGTCCTGCCTGGGGCTCGGCGTGGCCGCCTCCGACATCGCGTGGGGCATGCTGACCGACCGGTGGGGCGACCGCCGCGTGCTGCTCGCCGGGCTGACCGCCACGGGCGCGCTGCTGGTGGTGATGGCCGCCGCCGTCACGCCGTCCGAGAACGTGGGGGTGGCCCTGCTGGCCGCGTGCCTGCTGGCCACCGGTGCGCTCGGCGGCAGCGTGAACGGCGCTTCCGGACGGGCCGTCATGACCTGGTTCGCCGACGGCGAGCGCGGGCTGGCGATGAGCGTCCGCCAGACGGCCATCCCCGTCGGCGGCGCGCTCGGGGTCGCCCTGCTGCCCTGGCTCGCCGAGCGGTACGGGTTCCGCGCCGTCTACGCCGTACCGGCCGTGTTCTGCCTGCTGGCGGCGGCGGCCACCTGGCGCTGGCTGCACGAGCCGGTCCACGCGACCGCCGCGGCCGCCCCCGAGCCCGGCCCCTCACCGCTGCGCCGCTGGGACGTGTGGCGCCTGGCGCTGGCCAGCGGGCTGCTCACCGTGCCGCAGTTCGCCGTGCTGTCCTTCACCGCGGTCTTCCTGCACGACGTCAAGGGGGCCGGCGCCGCCCTGGCCAGTCTCACCGTGCTGATCGCCCAGCTCGGCGGCGGCGCCGCGCGCATCTGGACCGGCAGGCGCACCGACCGCCGCGGCGGGCGGCGCACCTGGATCCGCGCCATCGGGACGCTCTCCGGGGTCGTGATGGCCGCCGCCGCGGTGCTCACCTCCGCGCCCACGCCGGTCACCGTCGCCGCCCTGGCGCTCGGCGGCCTGCTGGCCAACTCCTGGCACGGCATCGCCTACACCGAGATCGCCGCCATGGCGGGAGCGGCCAGGGCGGGCACCGCGCTCGGCCTGGAGGGCACCGCCTGTTTCGCCTCGGGCTTCCTGACCCCGCTGCTCGTCCCCGTGGTGCTCGCGCTCGCCTCGTGGGAGGCGGTGTGGGGGCTGGCCGCGCTCGCCCCGCTGCTGGCCGTGCCGCTGGTGCCCGGGACCGCCGTCACAAGGCGTCGACGGCCGGGGATCGCCTTCACAGGGCGTTGATGGCCGCCGGGCCGAGGATGTGCTCGGGAGCGCCGCGCTCGGCCACGGTGATCATCGCCTGGCCGATGCGCTCGGTCGTCGTCACCTCCGCCGGGAACAGCCGGCGCAGCAGCGGGTAGAGCGGCGCGACCACGACGTAGGCCAGCCGGTACCAGCGGGTGCGCGAGGTGATGCCGTGCATCGGCTGGATGTATCCCGGACGGAACATGTAGGCGTGGAACGGCAGCGCGAGCAGCGCGTTCTCGGTCGCGCCCTTCACCCTGGCCCACATCGCGCGGCCGTGCGCGTCGGTGCCGGCGCCCGAGACGTAGACGAAGGTCGAGGACGGGCTCAACCGGGCCAGCGTGGTGCCGGCCGCCAGCGTGTAGTCGTAGGTGACGCGCCGGTAGTCCCGCTCGCTCATGCCCGCCGAGGACACACCCAGGCAGAAGAAGCACGCGTCGTAGCCGGACAGCTCGTCCTCGATGGGGGACAGGTCCGACAGGTCGGCGTGGACGATCTCGCGCAGCTTGCCGTGGACCGTCCCCGTGGGCGACCGGCCGACCGTCAGCACGGCCGTCACGCGCTCGTCGAGCAGGCACTCCCTGAGCACGCCGCGCCCGACCATGCCGGTCGCCCCGAAGATGATCACTCTCATGGTTCAGCCAGATCCCACCCGCCGCGCCGCCGCAGCACCCCCAGATAGTACGCCGCCGACAGCACCGCGATCCCGGCCGTGACGTACAGGCTGGGCCGGCCGATCACCGGGTCCAGCGCGTTGAGGTAGATCACGTACGCCAGCGCGGCCAGCGCCGCCACCGGCGCGAGCGGGAACCACGGCATCCGGTACGCCGCGTGGCCGGTCGTGCCGTTGCGCCGCCCCGCGAGCGCGCCCAGGCACAACGCGGCGTACACGGCCACGATCGAGGTGCCGGTCACCACCAGCAGGAAACGCTCGTCTATGAAGCAGCAGGCCGCGCTGACCACGCCGGTCAGCGCGGTGGCCACCCACGGCGAGCCGTACCGGGCGTGGATGGACGACAGCATGCGGCTGACCGGCGCGGGCCAGGCGCGGTCCCGTCCGGTGCTGAACAGCATGCGCGAGGTGATGAGGATGATGGCCAGCACGGCGTTGAGTATGGCCAGCGCGACGGCCAGGGAGATCACCGTGTTGGCCACCGAACCAGCGCGGGCGGTGACGAAGTACTGCATCATGTTCTCCGCGCCGAACAGGCCCTCCAGCGTCGGCGCGCCCACCAGCACTGCCGTCACCGGCACCAGCTCGGCCGCCACGGTGACGCCCAGCGCCCACAGCACGGTCCTGGCGATGCTCTTCGGCGCGTCGTGGACCTCCTCGCCGAAGTAGACCGCCGAGCCGTACCCGTTGTAGGAGAAGATCGCCACGGCGGTCGCGGCGCCGATCAGCCCGAGCGAGGCGGGCACCAGCGCGCCGCCGTCCCCGGCGACCACGGGGTGGGCGATCAGCTCGATCGGCGACCGCTGCGGCCGGAACAGGCCGAGTGCGGACACCACCACCAGCGCGATCATCTCGATGGCCAGGAAGATGCCGGTCACCCAGGCGTTCAGCTTGATGTCGAAGACCGCCACGACGGTGGTGAGCAGGCACGTCACGGCCGCCACCAGCGGCCCGTCCAGGCCGGGGAGGACGACCGACAGGTACGCGCCCACGCCCAGCGCGATGACGGCGATGATGAGCAACTGCGTGATGAGGATCAGCCCGAGCACCACGAACCCGGGCAGCCGGCCGAGCGTCCGGGCGGTGATGGCGTACTCGCCGCCGGTGAGCGGGAACGCCGAGCCCAGCTCGGCGTAGACGAAGGCCATGAACACGCCCACGACGGCGCCGGCCAGGTAGCTGAGGATCGCGCCGCTGCCGGCCTGGGAGATCACGCCGGGGGCGATGATGAAGACCGAGGACGCGGGGGTGATGGCGGACAGGGTGAGGAGGAGGGTGCCGAGGAGCTTGAGTCCCCGGTGCAGGTGTGGATGGGCGGCCGTTGTTGCCACGACGCCTCCTTGGGGGGTTCCTTGAGCGAGTATCAAAGAACTAACCGGGGCCTGCGTCAAGGAGGGCTTGCGTTTTTTGAAGGGCCTATGAAGAATCGCGGCCATGGCGCGACCCAGCCGGGCCCGGGAGAAGCGGGCCGAACTCGTCACCGCCGCCCGCCGGGCGGTGCTCGAACGCGGCATCCTCGACCTGCGGCTGCGCGACGTCGCCGAGGTCGCCGGCATGTCGGCCGGCTCGGTGCTGTACTACTTCCCGAGCATGGCCGACCTGCTGCAGGAGGTGCAGCGCGAGGCGGTCGACCGGTTCTGCGCCGCCCGCGAGGCCGCCGCCGCGCGCGAACCCGACCCCCGGCGGCGCCTGGTCATCACCATCGGCAGCGGCCTGCCCGCCGGTCCGGGCGACGAACTGTGCGTGCTGCTGTACGAGCTGGGTGCGCACGCCCGGCGGGACCCGGCGTACGCGGCCCAGCACATCAGGCTGTACGAACGGCAGGTGGGCCTGTACGCCGCGATCCTGGAGGCGGGCTCGGCGACGGGCGTCTTCACGTTGACGCGGGACGCCAGGACGATCGCCCGGAACCTGGTGGCGCTGGAGGACGGGCTGGGGTTGCACCTGCTGGACGCGGTGCGGCCGTTCGACACGGAAACCGCCCGCGACCTCCTCCTCTCCTACGCCACAGACACCACCCAATGCCCCCTCCCGACCCCATAGCCCTTGCCCTTCTCCACGTCAGCCACGCGCCCCCCTCTCCGCGTTCCAGAGTGTGTGGCCCTGTTACCCACAGCCACCCCGCGCCACCGACCAGTACGAGGGAACATTCGTCCAATCCTTCGCCGCACCCCGGCCGAGACAGTGGCCCCATGACTAGTTTCACCAGCGACAGCACCAAGAGCACGACCCTCTCCCTGGACGACGGCGACCTCCACGTCTACCAGGACGGCCCCCGCGACGCCCCCGCCCTCCTCCTCATCCACGGTTCCGCGTCCTCGGCCCGCTCCTGGGACCAGTTGGTCCCCCTGCTCACGGGCTCCCACCACGTCATCCGCATCGACCTGCTCGGCCACGGCCGCTCCGCCAAACCGGACGACCGTGACTACACCACCCCGGATCAGGCCCGCCGGGTCGGCGAGGCACTGGACCGGCTCGGCGTACGGCGGGCCGTAATCGCAGGCCACTCCAGCGGCGGCGCGGTCGCCACCGCCCTCGCCGAGGAACGTCCCGACCTGGTGTCCGCGCTCGTCCTCATCAACACCGGCCCCAGCCTGGACGCCTTCATCGCCCCGGCCTCGGCCGCGTTCACCCCCTCACAGTGGCCGCCGACCGACGAACAGCTCCGCGGGTTCGCGAGCACCGGCTTCAGCCGTCCGGGCTACCAACTGCCCGACGAGCTCCTGGACGAGGTGCGCTGCATGACCCTCCACACGCTCGCCGCGACCATGCAGGGCACCCGCGACTACCTGCAACAACGGCCGCTCCCGGACCGGCTGGCGCCCCTCGGCGAACCGCTGCTGGTGATCTTCGGCGAGGACGACCGCCGATGGCGTTCCTCGTCCGCCGCCGACTACCGCACCGTGCCTGGCGCGGAGGTCGAACTGCTGCCCGGCCTCGGCCACACCCCCATCCTTGAGGACCCCGAACGGACCGCCGTCCCACTCCTGGCCTTCACCACAACCCACGCCAACCAGCCCCACTGAACACACCGAAGCGGGCACACCGAACGCCCCCGCCGCAAAGCGGCTGCATGCACCGATAAGACGCCGACCCACAGCCGGCCACGAAGCCGCTCCGCCACCGGCCAAGGCACAGACCGAGGGCCGGGCGGCTCCGTACGGGCCCCGGCAAGCTCACTGGGCCGTCCGCCAGCTCTGCTCCTCCACCAGTTCCTCACTCCGCCACCCACCGGCCGTGCGCCGCATCCGGTGGTGGTACCACCCACCGCCGTGCACGAACCCCTTGGCATCGGACGCGGCCATCTCCCGGGTCGGGGCGAGGGTGTCGGTGAACGGCGCGCTCACCTGCGCCTGGTCACCGGTGAGGACGATCCGCGCGGCCCCGATCAGGTGCAGGCGTCCCGGCCAGTGCGGCAACACCTCGGCGAGCCAGCTCTTGACCTCCGCCAGACCGCCCCTGATCCCGCCCGCGGACCGGTAGTCGATGAGCGCGTCGGGGCTGAACACCTCGTCGAGCAGGTCCCACTCACCGGAGTCGACGGCCCGCGAGTAACGGGCCAGCAGGTCGGCGATCTCCAGGCGGTCGGCGATTTCCTGAGCGTCCATGCCCCTGATCGAACCAAACGCTTGCTACCAACACCAGGCCCGCAGTCCGGGAACAGCCGGAAACGCATCAGCCAGGCCGGCGATCCGCCGGCCTGGCTGATGAGAGATGGTGGACGATACTGGGATTGAACCAGTGACCTCTTCCGTGTCAGGGAAGCGCTCTCCCGCTGAGCTAATCGTCCTTGCAGAGGTGGCGACGGGATTTGAACCCGTGTGGACGGCTTTGCAGGCCGCTGCCTCGCCTCTCGGCCACGCCACCGAGCCGGAAGCTCCGAGCGGAAGACGGGATTCGAACCCGCGACCCTCACCTTGGCAAGGTGATGCTCTACCACTGAGCCACTTCCGCGTGCGCCCTGCTCGTGCCGGGCGACGAGAGAACTCTAGCGAATCCTCGCCGAGTCCCCAAACCGGAGCGCTTCCGCGCAGGTCGTCCTAGGTGTGGCCGCCGTTGACGGTCACGCGCTGGCCGGTGACGAACGCGCCGCCGTCCGAGGCGAGGAAGGACACCGTGGCGGCCACGTCGGCCGGCGTGCCCATGCGGCCGAGCGGCACCTCGGCCAGGTAGTCGGCCTCGTCGTCGCCCGCGTGCCGCTCCACCGGGATCCAGCCGGGGGCGACGACGTTCACCGTGATCCCGTACGGACCCAGCTCGCGCGCCCAGGCCTGGGTCATGGCGTGCTGGGCGGCCTTCGCGGCGATGTAGGCGGACATGCCGGGTAGCTTGCGGTCGACGATGTCGGAGCCGATCTGGATCACCCGGCCGCGTCCCCGTTCGCGCATGCCTGGCAGTACGGCCTGCACCAGCAGCGTGGGGCTCTTGACGAAGAACAGGAGCTGGTCGAGGTGGTCCTGCCAGGTCAGCTCCTCGACCGCCACCGACGGCTGCGGCCCGGTCGCGTTCACCACCAGCACCTCCACCGGCCCGAGGCGGGTCGCGACGCGGGCGACCAGGTCGGCGGTCTGGCCCTCGTCGGTGACGTCCCCGGCGAACGCCTCCGCCGCGCCGCCCTCGGCCCGGATCTCGGCCACCACCTTCTCCGCGCCCGCGCGGTCGGAACGGTAGTTGACGGCGACGGCCAGACCGTCGGCGGCCAGCCTGCGCGCGATCACGGCTCCCAGGCCGCGCGAGGCTCCGGTGACGAGGACGACACTCATGCCGCGCACTCTAACCCCCGCCCAACGCCGCCCGCGCGCCCCGAAGCGGGCCGTTCCGAGGGGGCGCGCACGGCCACAGGGCATCGGGTCCAGCGTGGAGGTGAAGGCATGGGACCGCGTGAGGTGGTGCCGCGGCGTGCCGCGTGCCGCTCAGGTCAGCGGCCCAGTTGCATGCCCGCCGGATGCGGCCCCTCCGTCTCCAGCCGGTACTCCCGCCCCGACACCGCCCGGTTGTCATCGATGACCTGCTCCGACGCCGGCTTCTCCCCGCCCATGACCGCCTCCTGCATCCGCGAGAAGCGCTCGTGGGCCTCCTGCACGTAGCCGGTGCCCAGGGTGGTGCAGTCGATCTGGGTGGCCAGCAGCTCCCGCAGGTACGCCTTGTTCGGCTCGAACGTCACCGGCGGCGGCAGCTCAGGAGCGAGCACCTGGTCGGGATCGCGCCCGTCGAACCGCTTGAACAGCTCGCAGGCCAGCCGCAGGTGCTCGATCTCCATGTTCAGGTGCAGCTCCCAGACGGCCTTCACCTTCGGGTCGGACTCGGTCTCCATGAACGAGTGGTACAGGTAGCACTCGTTGTACTCGTGGTTGAGCAGCATCTCCCACCAGCTCTCGCCCGGGTCGACCAGCGACTCGTAGTGGGTGACGTGCTCCTCCTCCACCATGCCGATCTCCTGGTAGAGGCGGCGCGCGATCGGCTCCATGGCCAGCGGCCCGACGTTCATGTAGTAGTTCATGGTCTGCTGCTCGGCGGCCATCACGGTCAGGGCGTGCAGCTTGGACAGCGGCTCGGTGCGGTGCCGGTCGTAGGGCTCGCGCACGTTGTCGACCGGGTCGCGGTGGTGCAGGTACGTCGGCCGCCCCGGCATGACCTCGGTGACCCCGTCCACGATCTTCTCGGCCTTGCGGTGCTCGATCATCTCGTAGAGGTTGGCGTACCGGTAGAGGTGGTCGAAGTCCTCCAGCACCCCGAACTGGTACGCCTGCGTCAGGTACGGGTCCGGCTCCATCCGGGCCACCCACGCCGTCAGGTCCACGGCGACCTGCTCGTACGCGATCGTGGTCTCCAGCACCGACGAGACGCCGGGCAGCAGCCAGTTGACCACCTTCTGCTGCTGCGCCTCGATGTAACGCACCCGGGCGAGCTGCCGCGTGAGCTCCAGGTCGGTGCAGTGGCGGGCGAGCTGGTGGCTGAACAGGATCGCCTCGGTCTCGATGCCGTTCATCGTGATGATCCGGCAGCGGGTGTAGGGATCGACGTGGTCGGGATCGATGGGCGGGACGTCGAGCTCCCGCCAGTTGCGCAACTGCTCGTCCAGCGGGATGCCCCGCTCCTGGAGTGGGTCGAAGGCCATGTCGCTGCGCCTACCCGCGCCATAGTGGGGCAACCTCCGCGTTGCGTCGCCGAACGACCCGCGTTCGGTAAGGAGGAGCGTGCCGGACCAGCGCCCGGGTAGGCCGCTGGACGTGGCTGAACACGATGTCATCGACGTGCTGATGGCCCAGCACGGCCAGATCAGGGACCTGTTCGACGAGGTGGAGCAGGCGCCGCCGGAACGGGTGGAGGAGGCGTTCGAGCGGCTGATCCGCCTGCTGGCCGTGCACGAGACCGCCGAGGAGGAGATCGTCCACCCGTACGCGCGCAGGAAGGTGGACGGCGGTCCCGGCGTGGTGGCCGACCGGCTGGCCGAGGAGAACCGCGCCAAACACCTGCTCGTCGAGATCGACCGGGCGGGCGTGGACGATCCGGCGTTCTGGGAGAAACTGGCCGAGCTGCGTACGGCGGTCACCGCGCACGCCCGCAGCGAGGAGCGCTACGAGTTCGCCCAGCTCCGCCACCACACCTCCGTCGTGGAACGCCGGGCCATGGCCGCGGCGGTGCGGGCGGCCGAGGCGGTCGGGCCGCTGCGCCCGCGTCCCGGCGTGGAGTCGGCGACCAGGAACGTGCTGGTGGGCACGCCCCTCGCGCTGATGGACCGGGCTCGCGACATCATCAGGAAGGCCCTGGGGAACCGCGGCTGACACTTCGTTCCTGAGCGAAATGTCGGTGTATTAGCGTCGTGAGCATGGAGTACATCGCTCGCGACGCCGACATCGCGCCCGTGGCCGCGCTGATCGCCGACCCCACCCGGGCCGCCATCCTGACGGCGCTGCTCGGCGGCCGGGCGCTGGCCGCCGGCGAGCTGGCCAGGGTCGCCGGGGTGAGCGCCGCCACCGCCAGCGCCCATCTGGCCAGGCTGCTCGACGGCGGCCTGGTCGACGTCGTCCGGCAGGGCCGCCACCGTTACTACCGGCTGGCCGGGCACGAGATCGCCGAGGTGCTGGAGACGCTGGCCAGGGTGAGCGCCCGCCCGCCGGTGCGCTCCCTGCGGCAGTCCCGGCAGGCGCGGCTGCTGGAGGAGGCCCGCACCTGCTACGACCACCTGGCCGGACGCGCCGGCGTCGCCCTGCTCGACCACCTCAAGGACGGCGGCCACTACGACCGCCAGGACCTCACCCCGGACGGCGAGCGGCTGCTCATGGGCCTGGGCGTGGACGTCGAGGGCGCCCGCAGGGCCAGGCGGCGCTTCGCCCCGGAATGCCTCGACTGGACCGAACGCCGGTCGCATCTCGGCGGCGCCCTGGGAGCCGCGATCACCGACGTCCTGCTGGAACGCGGCTGGTACCGGCGTGGATCGGTGCCCCGCGCAGTGGTCCTCACCGACGAGGGGAGGGAAGGGCTGGCGGCGATCTTCCCGAGTAAGGAGCTAACATCGGGTACGCCGGTTACCTAAGTGAGAGAGACGATCATGCGCGACAACGGAGTCGTGAACGTCGGCCCCGAGCCCTTGAGCTTCGACGACGTCATCAGGGTGGCCCGCCACGGCGCCCCCGTGCAGCTCACCGACGACGCGGTGGCCGCCATGGCGGCCGCCCGCCAGCGGGTGGACGAACTCGCCGAAAGCCCGGTGCCCGCCTACGGCGTCTCCACCGGGTTCGGCGCGCTGGCCACCCGGCACATCGACCCCGCGCTGCGCGCCCAGCTCCAGCGCTCGCTGGTGCGCTCGCACGCGGCGGGCAGCGGCCCGGAGGTGGAGACCGAGGTGGTGCGCGCGCTCATGCTGCTGCGCCTGCACACCCTGGCCACCGGCCACACCGGCATCCGGCCGGGCACCGCCAAGACCCTGGCCGCGCTGCTGACCACCGGCATCACGCCGGTCGTGCACGAGTACGGCAGCCTCGGCTGCTCCGGCGACCTCGCGCCACTGGCCCACGTGGCGCTGACGCTGATGGGCGAGGGCGTCGTCCGCGACGCCGCCGGTGAGCTGCGGCCGGCCGGGGACGCGCTCAAGCAGGCCGGCATCGAGCCGGTCGAGCTGGCCGCCAAGGAGGGCCTGGCCCTCATCAACGGCACCGACGGCATGCTCGGCATGCTCATCCTGGCCATCTCCGACCTCACCAAACTGGTCAGGACCGCCGACATCAGCGCGGCGATGAGCGTGGAGGCGCTGCTCGGCACCGACCGCGTCTTCATGCCGGAGCTCCAGGCGCTGCGCCCGCATCCGGGCCTGGCCAGGTCGGCCGCCAACATGACCAAGGTCCTGGCCGGCTCCGGCGTCATGGCCAGCCACCGCGACCCGCAGGCGTGCACCCGCGTCCAGGACGCGTACTCGCTGCGCTGCGCGCCGCAGGTCGCCGGCGCCGCCCGGGACACGATCGCGCACGCCGCCACCGTGGCCGGCTGGGAGCTGGCCAGCGCCGTGGACAACCCGGCCGTGCTCGACGACGGGCGGGTGGAGTCCAACGGCAACTTCCACGGCGCGCCCGTGGGCTACGTGCTCGACTTCCTCGCCGTCGTGGCCGCCGACCTGGCCTCGATGTCCGAACGCCGCACCGACCGCTTCCTCGACGTGGCGCGCAACCACGGCCTGCCCGCGTTCCTGGCCGACGACCCCGGCGTGGACTCCGGCCACATGATCGCCCAGTACACCCAGGCCGCGATCGTCTCGGAGCTGAAGCGGCTGGCCGTGCCCGCCAGCGTCGACTCGATCCCCAGCTCGGCCATGCAGGAGGACCACGTCTCCATGGGCTGGTCGGCGGCGCGCAAGCTGCGCAGGTCGGTCGACGGGCTGACGAGGGTGCTGGCCGTCGAGGTGCTCACCGCGGCCCGCGCGCTCGACCTGCGCGCCCCCCTGGAGCCCGCGCCGGCGACCGCGGCCGTGGTCAGGGCGCTGCGCGAGAACGTGCCCGCACCGGGCCCCGACCGCTTCCTCGCGCCGGAGATCGAGTCCGCCGTGCGGCTGGTGGCCGAGGGCGGCGTCGTGGCCGCGGCGGAGTCGGTCACCGGGCCGCTCGAATAGCCCGTCCCGCTCAGCGGGGGAGGGCGACGATCAGGTCCATCTCCATCACGAGCCCCGGCCGGAACAGCTTCGAGACCTCGACGGTCGTGCTGGCCGGGGGAGTGCCGGTGACGTACCGGTTGCGCACGTCCCTGAGCTGGAGGATGTCGTCCATGTCCGTCAGGTACGTGCGGATGAAGGCGACGTCCTGCCAGGACGCGCCCTGGTCGGCCAGGATGCGCGTGGTGACCGCGAAGATGTGCTCGGCCTGGTCCTTCAGCGAGCCGGGGGCGACCACCGTCCCCTGCTCGTCGAAGGCGGCCTGGCCGGAGACGTAGAGCATGTCGCCGACCCGCACCGCGTGCGAGTACGCGCCGTTCGTGGCCGGGATCGTGGACAGGTTCAGCGGCACCGCCCGCGTGGCCGGGGCGCCGCCGACGCGCTCGGCGACCGCCGTCAGGTCGCGGTCGCCCAGCCCGGCCGCTCGCGCCTCCTGAAGGCGCTGCCGGGCGGCCGTCGCCAGCGACGCGCCTTCCCACGCCGCCAGCTCCAGGTCCTTGGCGGCCAGGCCGAGCGCGTACCGGGTCTCGGTCGCGGGTGTGCGCAGCCGTTCGGCGACCTGGCCGAGTGGGGTGCCCGCCAGCACGTCGAGCAGCGCGTCCCGGTCCACGCCGTGCGCCGCCCCATACGCCAGCGTCTCGGCGACCAGCACCTGCGCGGGCACGATCGCGCTCATGACGGCGAGCTTCATCGCCGCGCCGGACCCCAGCGGCCCGGTCTCGCGCACCTTGCCGAAGACCGACAGCACCTCGCGGCAGCCCGAGACGTCGCCACCGGCCAGCACCACCAGCGAGCCGTCCGCCGCCGGGCCCACACTGCCCAGCACCGGCGCGTCCACCAGGCCGACCGACGCCGGCAGCAGCGCGCGCAGCTCGCGCACCGCCTCCGGGCCGATCGTGGACATCTCCACCACCGTCGCGCCGGGCCGCAGGCCGGGCAGCGCGGCCGTCAGCACCTCGCGCACCGCCGCCGGATCGCTGAGCATGGTGATCACCAGCTCGGCGCCGTCCACCGCCTCGGCGGCCGGCACGCCGGTCCCACGCCGCCACGTCGTCACCTTGTGCCCGGCCCCCACGAGTCGCCGAGCCATGGGGACGCCCATGCGTCCCTGTCCGAGAAATGCAATCACGGGAACAGTCAACAGGGATGCGAGGTATTCCACCACCGACTAGATTGCATGGCAGCCATGCATGACACGAATGCCTTCGACCTCCAAGCCCTCCGCCTCTTCGACGAGGTGGCCAGGAGCGGATCCTTCACCGCCGCCGCCGAGCTGCTCGGCTACACCCAGTCGGCGGTCTCCCGGCGCATCGCCGCGCTGGAACGGGCCGGCGGCGGCCCGCTGTTCGAACGCCTGCCGCGCGGCGTGCGCCTGACCCCCGCCGGCACGGCCCTGCACCGGCACGCCGTCGCCGTGCTCGACCGGCTGGCCCGCGCGGGCGAGGAACTGGCCGCGATCCACGGCGGACGCGGCGGCACACTGCGCGTGGGCGCGTTCGCCACCGCCAACGTCGACCTCATGCCGGACACGCTGCGACGTTTCATGGCCGCCCATCCCGGCGTCGAGCTGCGGATGACCGAGGGGCTGACCGCGCGGCTCGTGGAACGCCTGCACGCCGGGGCGCTCGACGTGGCCGTGATCAGCGACTACCCGGCCGGGCTGCCCGCCGAGGGCGCCCGGCTCGTGCGGCTGCGCGAGGACCGGCTGTTCGTCGCGCTGCCCGCCGGCCACCGGCTGGCTCCCGACACCGACGTGGACCTGCGCGACCTGGCCGAGGAGAGCTGGATCGAGGCGGCGCCGCGCGGGCAGCCGACGCCGCTGGTGGCCGCGTGCGCCGCCGCCGGGTTCACACCGCGCGGCGGGCTGCGGGTGGCCGAATGGTCGGGGAAGTTCGGGTTCGTCGCCGCCGGGTTCGGGGTGACGCTGGTGCCCGAACTGGCCGCGCGGGCGGTGCCGCCGAACCTCGTGCTCAAACCGCTGCGCGGCGCCACCCCCATCCGTACGGTGTACGCGGCCCTTCCCGAGATTCCCCTCCCCGCCGCGCTGGAACTGGTCGAAATGCTGGGACAATGGGAGATGTGTACGACGGTTTCGCCCACTTAAACGGTCATCTCGCCACCGGACTCCGCGACGTGACGACCGACCTGGCCGCGCTCGACAGCGAGGGCTGGTGGGCCGTCGTCGCCGACTACGAGGGGACGGTGACGTGCGCCCGCTTCGACCGCGTGCGCCCGTCCGCGCTGCCCGAACCCAAGGCCGCTTGGCACGGTCCACATGTCGGTCAGTGGCGTACCTCGCTCGACCGCGCCGCCTACGAACGCGGCGTACGCGCGATCCGCGACCACATCGAGCGGGGTGAGGTCTACCAGGCCAACCTCTGCCGCGTCCTGTCGGCCCCCGTCCCGCCCGGCGCCGACCCGCTGGCGCTGGCCGCCCGGCTGGCCGAGGGCAACCCGGCCCCGTACGCCGCCGTCATCGACGTCCCGGGGCTGAGCGTGGTGTCGGCCTCGCCCGAGCTGTACCTGTCGCGCGAGGGCGACGTCGTGGAGTCCGGCCCCATCAAGGGCACCGGCGTCACCGCCGCCGACCTGCTGGAGAAGGACTACGCCGAGAACGTCATGATCGTCGACCTGGTCCGCAACGACCTGGGCAGGGTCGCGACGGTCGGCTCGGTCGAGGTGCCCTCTCTGTGCGCGGTCGAGGAGCATCCCGGTCTCGTCCACCTCGTCTCCACCGTGCGGGCCAGGCTCGCGCCCGGAGCGGGCTGGCCGGAGCTGTTCGCCGCCACATTCCCGCCCGGATCTGTCACGGGCGCGCCCAAGTCGTCCGCTCTGCGCATCATCAATGAGCTCGAACCGGTCCCCCGGGGGCCCTACTGTGGTGCCGTGGGCTGGGTCGACGCCGACCGGGGCAGGGCGGCATTGGCCGTGGGCATCAGAACATTCTGGATCTCAGCAGGCGAGATCCGCTTCGGCACCGGTGCGGGCATCACGTGGGGCAGCGACCCCGCGCGTGAATGGTCCGAGACGGAGCTGAAGGCAGCCAGGCTCATCGCACTAGCATCCTCAGGAGGAAACCGATGAACATCCCTGTCTGGGTCAACGGGGAGCTGATCGACCCCACGCAGGCCACCGTCTCCGTGTTCGACCACGGGCTCATGGTCGGCGACGGCGTCTTCGAGACGATCAAGATCGTCGACGGCGAGTCGTTCGCGCTCACCCGCCACCTCGACCGGCTCACGCTCTCGGCCCAGCGCATGGACCTGCCCGACCCCGACGTCGAGGCCATCGCCGAAGGCGTCGGCAAGCTCCTGGCGGTCGCCCCCGCCTGGTCGCTCGGCCGCATCCGCATCACCTACACCAGCGGCCCGGGCCCGCTCGGCTCCGACCGCGGCAACCAGGGCACCACCTCGATCGTCATCGTCGACGAGCAGAAGCCGTTCCCGGAGACCGCCAACGTGGCCGTCGTCCCCTGGCCGCGCAACGAGCGCGGCGCGCTGTCCGGCGTCAAGAGCACCTCCTACGGCGACAACGCCAAGGCCCTGCTGCACGCCAAGAACCAGGGCGCCGGCGAGGCGATCTTCGGCAACCTCGCGGGAAACCTGTGCGAGGGCACCGGCTCCAACATCTTCATCGTGCGCGACGGCCGCCTGATCACCCCCACGCTCGACTCCGGCTGCCTGGCCGGCGTCACCCGCGCGCTGGTCCTCGAATGGTGCGGCGGCGAGGAGACCGACGTCCCGCTGCAGGCCCTGTACGAGGCCGAGGAGGCGTTCCTCACCTCCACCACCCGCGACATCCAGCCGATCAGGCTCGTCGACCGGACCGAGCTGCCCACCGCGCCCGGCCCGATCACCGCCAAGGCCATGCGGATCTTCGCCGAGCGCGCCGCCGCCGACCTCAACCCCTGACCCGCCGGCGACAGGGCCCCGCCTCCGGGGCCCTGTCCCTTGGTCTCGTCAGTACGACTTCTGCGTCTGGACGTTGAACTCGTCCATCTTCACCTGCTTGGCCGGGTCCGTGATCGGGTCGTCGATGCGCAGCACGTCCAGGCCCTCGCGCATGTCGCTGGAGTAGATGTAGCCGTTGTAGTAGTAGGCCGACCACGAGCCGGCGATGCCGCCCCCCGGGTACGGACGCCGCTCGAAGAAGCCGATCTCCTTCGGGTCGGCCGAGTCGGTGAAGTCCCAGATCGACACCCCGCCCTGGTACCAGGACTGGACCATGACGTCCTTGCCCTTCACCGGGATCAGCGAGCCGTTGTGGGCCACGCAGTTCTCGTCCTGCTCCTGCTCGCGCGGGATCTTGAAGTAGCCGCGGCGCTCCAGCTTGCCGTTCACCAGGTCGTACACGGCGTCGGCGCCCTTGGTGCGCGGGGTGCCGGAGTCGCAGGTGGCCTGGCTGCCGCCGCCCAGCTCGTCCCCGAAGACGACCTTCGTCGCGTCGTTGTTGAACGTCGCCGAGTGCCAGATCTGGAAGTTCTCGGTGTCGCGGATCTGCTGGATCACCCGGGGTTTGACCGGGTCGGAGATGTCGAGCAGCACGCCGTCGCCGAAGCAGGCCGCCGCGGCGAGCTTCTTCTCCGGGTAGGCGGTGATGTCGTGGCAGCCCGCGAACATCTCGGTGTCTTGCTGCTGGGGGAAGATGTCCGGCTGCGCCACGACCTTGGCGGACTTGGGGTCGTCGAGCGGGATCTCCACGATCTGGATGTTCTGGTGCGGCGGCGAGCAGGTCCGCGAGTCCGGCTCAGGGCCGGGGGAGGAGACGTAGACGTAGAGCTTGTCGTCGGCGGGCACCATGGTGTGCGTGTGGGAGCCGCAGTCCGTCAGCACCGCGCCGACGTAGCGCGGGCTCTTCTTGTCGCTGATGTCGAACAGGCGCAGACCCTCCCAGTCGCGGGTCTCCTCGTTGGAGTCGCAGTCTGCGCTGCCGCGCGGCTCGTCGACCGAGAGGATCAGCAGATCGCCGTGCACGCTGACGTCGTTCTGCTGCGCCGGGCAGGACACCTGGCTCACCGTCTTCGGCTTGGCCGGGTCGCTGATGTCGTAGATCACGAATCCGGCGAAGTTCCCGACGAATGCGTAGTCGCCCTGAAAGGCCAGATCGGTGTTGAAATTGTCATCCCCGGCGAACGGGCCGGTGCGCGGGACGTTCGCCACGTGCTTGACGTTGGGGCTGGTCAGCACGTCGCCCGAGCCCGATGCCGTACCGGACGCCGTGCCGCTCTCGCGTGAGGAGGCGGCCCCTGGCTCACCGGCCGACGGCGGTTCACCCGCGCACGCCGAAGCCAGCAACAACACCGCGCACAACACCGCTCCGCGCAGCTTGGCGAAGATCAACACGCGTCCCCTTTGTCTCTCGTGGCTCACTATGGAAGTTATGCCAGCACGTTGGTGGCCGCGTACGGTCTTCATCACAGTTGTGATGACATTTGCGCTTTCGGCCTGCTCCGAGCCACCCGCCCCGGACGTCCAGGTCGTCGGGACGGACGCCCCCGTCCTGGTGCCCGGCAGCCCCGGAGCCCCGGCCCGTACGGCGAAGCCCGGCGAACGGATCGGCCCCAGCCCCGCCCCGACCCTGGCCGCCGACGTGCGCTTCGCCGAGGCGATGATCCCGCACCACCGGCAGGCGCTGGAGATGACCGCCCTGGTCGAGGCCCGTACGACCACCCCGGTCATCCGCGCCTTCGCGCGCTCGATCACCGCCGCCCAGACCCCCGAGATCAGGGCCATGACCGTCTGGCTCGCCGAACTCGGCCGCCCGGCCCCCGCCGACCACGCCCACGGCGCGGCGACCGGCTACGGGATGGCCACCGAGCAGGAGCTGAACGCCCTCAGAGCCGCCAGGGGAGCCGCGTTCGACCAGCTGTTCCTGCGCCTGATGACCAGGCACCACCAGGGCGCGGTGAAGATGGCGGGGGAGGAGCTGGCCGGCGGACGCGACCACCGCATGCGCCTGCTCGCCAGGGACGTCTACTCCGGCCAGAGCATAGAGATCGAACGCATGCGCCAGGCCCGGACCACGCTCCCGTCCTGACGCCGCGCATGCCGAGGCCCCGGCGTCGGGGTGGACGCCGGGGCCTCGGGTGCAACGGTTCAGGACGGCCAGAGCATGTTGGTGAGCTCGGCGTCCAGGTCCATGAAGTCGGTCTCGCGCCCCGCGGGCACCTTCTCGTACGTCCGGTGGAGGAACTCCGTGAGGGGGGCCAGCGGCACTTCGAAGAGCGCCTGCCCGAACGGCGAGGTGAGGCTGATGTGCAGGGTGCGCTCGCCATCGGCGCGTGCGGGCCAAACCTGCACGTCGCCGTCGCCGACCCGCCGCACGATGCCTACGGTCAGCAGTTCACGAGCAAAGATCCACTCGACCGGTTCGTCGTTCCCTACGTGGAAGGCCATGCGGATGGCATACGGATCGTCGGCTGTGTAGCTCAGTCCGGCGAGCAGGGGGACGGTAGTACGGTCGGGGACCACTAGCCGAAGGCCAAGCTCGGCGGAGACGGTGGTGCTGTTCATCGTCAGCCAAACCTTTTCGTCGTAGGTCCCCTCTTCGGGGCTTTCACTGCTCTGACGGACTTCGTCCTGAGCTATGACGCGGAACGAAGAAACCTGTAGGAAAGATTCCGCCTCAAGGGCCTTCTGTAACGCACATCACAGCTGGACATTTAGGCATCTACCTGGCTAAACGGCATCAATCGGGTCGTATTTGCGAGGGTTTTGCTGTTGTAGAGCCTGCCCCGACGGGCCCGACCAAGAACGTTTCTACCGAAAAGATCGCGATCGGTGCCTTACGGCACACGTCGATGGTATGACACCGACCCACCATGCCGGTGGGCAACCGCCGCCTTTCGCTCGAATCCCTCCTACCCGGAGCTCCCGAAGATCGCCCTCGGACGCTCCGTTTCGCCAGCACCCCCAGAGTGCGGTATGGTTTTCCCCGTCAGCACCGCAAGGCGCCGACAGGGCGGGCGATTAGCTCAGCGGGAGAGCGCTTCGTTCACACCGAAGAGGTCACTGGTTCGATCCCAGTATCGCCCACTCGTAAGGTGCAGGTGGAGGGGTTTCGGAGATCATCCGAAGCCCCTTCTCTCATGTCTGGGGGGCGACGGGAGCCAATCGGGGAGCCATCCCACTCGGATGCTCAACCCGTCGGCTTCTCACCGAAGATGGTGATCAGCGGTCGGAGCTGGTGGCGGTGGACCGCCTCGGTGACGCTGGTGCCCGCGTGTCCGACGAGATCCGCGATCGTCTCGATCGGTACGCCCTGAACGCTCATGATCGAGACGAACGAGTGACGCAACTCTCGTGGGCTCCATGTCGTTCCGAGCCCGGCCTGCCTGGTGATCCTGCGGAAGGTGCGCCGCACGTTCGACACGTCGAGCGGGGTGCCGACGTTCGTGCAGAACACCAGATCGTGGTCCTCCCATGCCTCGCCGGCCTTGAGCTTCTG
This sequence comes from Nonomuraea sp. NPDC051191, assembly GCF_044455665.1. Taxonomy (NCBI): domain Bacteria; kingdom Bacillati; phylum Actinomycetota; class Actinomycetes; order Streptosporangiales; family Streptosporangiaceae; genus Nonomuraea; species Nonomuraea sp. NPDC051191. The sequence continues at coordinate 660,003 of NZ_JBITEZ010000002.1, forward strand.
GGCGGCTTGGCGGGTGTGGTGCTGTCTGAGCGCTTGGGCCGCCAGCTTCGGCAGCTCCAGCGTGCGGCGTGACTTGCGGGTCTTGGTGTCTCCTCCTTCCCGGACGGTCCGCCAGACGTAGATGGCGAACTTCTTGCGCTTGAACCCTGCCTCGGTGACTGGCCGCCACTGCTTGAGGCTCATTCGCGGGGCCAACGAGTCGCCGCCGATCTTCGCCTTGGGCAGGCGCGGAATATCCCCGCGTCCGCGGGGCCGACGCTGCGGTCACGTCCGTCACGGCGTAGGCGTAGGGAACATCCCCGCGTCCGCGGGGCTGACCTTTCCCAGTCCATGCCTTCGAGGTCGAGCCAAGGGACATCCCCGCGCGGGATGTTCCCCTCTACCGTGCGGGTCGCCCCGAGATCGTCGGCACCGGCGTGCCCCGTCTCGATGTGGCGCCGTCGGCCTCGCGGACGCGGGATGGTGTAGCCGTCGTCGTGGAAGTACCAGGCCGCGTAGGAGCCCGGTCCGGGCACCTTGCCGGTGTCCAGGGCGGCGCTGTCGCTGGCGTCGGGCGTGTACGTCCAGACGAAGGACTCCTCCTTCGCGATGGTCGCGCCGTTGTTGTCGGGGTAGACGCCGACCCGGTTCTTGCCGCTGACAGTGTTCGCCGGGGTGGAGTAGCGCACCGTCAGGGGCGCCCCCTTGGCCACGGTGGGCGTGGCGGTGGCGAGGGAGCTCTTGGCGGGGGGCGGCGGTGTCTTCTGCGGTGGCTTCGTGGGCTGGACGGTCAGTTCCCCGGGCCGCACGGGCTTCTTGTACACGTCAGGCAGGGAGTCGAGCCCGGACGGCACCTGGGCCCAGGTGCCGACGATCCTGGGACCGAGGGACCAGTGGAAGATCATCGCCTTGTCGCCCTTGATGAACAAGGTCTCGTCCTGCAGCTGGTCCGGTGAGTTGATCAGCACGGCGTGGTCGAAGTCGCCGCGCATGTCCGAGGGCGCGTTCCCCCAGCTCCACCTGGGCATGTCGGCCAGGGTGCCCTTGTAGGTGCAGCCGCCCTGGGCCCCCCACTGGACGATCGCGCACTGGCTTCCCTTGAACAGCATGGTGCCGCCGTCCGGCAGGCCCATGACGGCATCGAGGTCGCTGCGGAACCCTTCCGGGATGTGCCGGCCGAAGTCCGGCACATCGATGATCGGCCCCTTGTACCTGGCCCCGACGCCCCACTCCCAGTCCAGGCACTGGTCCTCGTCGACGAAGATCGTGCGCTGGACGCCCGCCGCGCCCCGGACCTCGAACGCCGCGTCGGTCTGGGTGACGAACGGCTCAGGTATCCCGGCCAGCCTGTTCGGGTAGGCGTCCAGCAGCCGCGCCCCGGAATGATCGCCGTGAATCCTGTCGGCTTCTTCCGTACGAACTGCACCGGGCCCGGCGGGCCCACCTCGGGGACGCTGGGAGAACACGGAGCAGCTGGCAACGATCACAAACGGTCAGGTTGGACCGAAAGCGAACGCCCCGGACACCGCATTTCCGTTACCGACGCCCCCTACGCCGTAAACATCGCCCTCACGTGGCCTCATCCGGCCACCACCGGCAGGGGGTGGCGCCCACGCGGGCCCACCCCTCTGTCGCGGCTCGGGACAGAGGGGTGGGCCTGAGCCCTACCGCCGGTGTGCCTTGGTGGCGTTCCTTGAGGCGGCGTCGCCGTTCATGGGGAGGCAGGACGGGGTCTGGAAGACGACGCCGTCCAGGAAGTTGCCGAATGTCGGCCTTCCGCCTGCCGCCGAGACCGACTCGAAGGCGAATCGGGTGACGGTCTGCCCGGCGGGGACGACGTAGGTGCCGGTGTGGTGGCCCCAGGCGTTGTTGTCGTCGGAGATGTCGGGGGAGGCGGCCCCGTCCGGGTTCTGGGGGGTGGTGGCGGTCGGGGCGCCGATGAGCACCTGCATGACGTCGGTGCCCAGGCGGCCGCGGTGGTAGAGCGACCAGGTCATCACGGTGCCGGGGACGGTGGGGACGTCCTGGTAGAGGGTGGAGGCCTCGTTGGCGTTCAGTTCGGCGAACTGCCGGCCGTCGGCGGCCGGGACGCCGCTGGCGCTGTTCCAGAACTCCAGCTTCCGGTCGGAGGCGGTGGTGTGCCAGCCGACGGCGGGGTTGGTGGAGGCGTCGGGGATGTCCCAGTCGTAGCGGGCGACGGCGGGCGTCTCGAAGCTGCCGTTGACCAGGTTGATGGGCTCGCGGGTGCAGTCGACGGTGACGGTGACCGTGGCGGTGCTGGTGCCGCAGGCGGTCTCGATGGTGTACGTGAAGGTGTCGGTGCCGGCGCGGTCCTTGTCCGGGGTGTAGATCACCTTGTCCCCCGAGATGGTCACCTTGCCGTAGGCGGGCTGGGTGACGGCGCTGATCGCCGGGGCCGTCCCGGTGTCGTTGGCCAGGACGGGCACGGTGACGGGCGTGTTGTCGGTGGTGGAGGCGGTGTCGTCGGCGGCGTTGGTGGGCGAGATGGAGTTCCCGCTGACGATCTGGATGGGCGGGGCCGCGGTGTTGTTGCCGAGCTGGCCGGGGAAGGCGATGACGCTGCTGATGCCGCTCGGCCGGATGGTCATGCTGCGTCCGACGGTGCCGGGGTTGACGCGGAAGGTGATCACGGTCGGACCCGGGTCGGTCTTGGTGCCCGGCGATTGGACGCTCAGGGTGTTGCCGCTGAGGGTGCCGTTGCTGACCGATCCCACGACGGTGGCGCTGGCCAGCAGGGACGACACGTCCCACATGGTGGTGTAGGTGCGGACCAGGGCCGGCCACTGCGCGGTCTGGTGCCGCAGGGTGAGGGTGAAGGTGCTGCCCGGTGCGATCTGGCCGCCCCACAGACTGGGCGAGGTGGTGACCGAGATGGTCCCGCTGCCGAGCCGCCAGCCGAGCGCGTTCTTCCAGTAGTACTCGACGGGGTAGTTGGCCTGGCCGTGCCGGACGCAGGGACCGGCGGCCTGGTGGACGACTCGGCGCGGCGCGGCGGCGGCCTGCGCCGGGGAGGTCGCGGCGAACAGGGGGAGCAGGAGGGCTCCGGTGATGGTCGCCGTCGCCATGATCTTGACGCGGGAGGCGAGGCGGCGTCGGGGACGCGATGTGGGGGTCACTTGCCATCGTTACTTTGAGTAGTTGGCAAATAACTATCCGTGATCGCACAAAGGCGCAAGGGGTTCCTTGCTCACCTCAAGCGGTTCAGGACGTGGTGTCGCGGGTTCGGCGCTGTGCGCCCAGTACGGAGTCGAGCAGGCCGGGGAACAGCGCGTCGAGGTCCTCCCGGCGCAGCCGGACCAGCCGGGACCGGCCCTGCACCTTCGTCCAGGTGACGCCGGCCTCGCGCAGCACCCGGTAGTGGTGCGACAGCGTCGTCTGGTGCACGTCGATCTCGGCGCCGATCGCGTTGCAGAAGTCCTCGCCCATCCGGTCGAGCCGCATGACGAGGTCGAGCCGTACCGGATCGGCCAGGGCGCGCAGCACCTCCACCAGTCGGATGGCCTCGGTCGCCGGTTGTGACACCTCACGCATGGCCGCCACGCTACCAACATATGGATACATGGACAAGCATCCATATATTGCCTAAGGTTCCCCTCGTTGCTTCCGAGGTTCCTCTGGAAAGGCGGCACCACCCGGTGTTGAAACGACTGCTTCCCCTGGCCCTGGCGACCTTCGCCGTCGGCACCGACAGCTACGTCATCGCGGGCCTGCTTCCGGCCATAGCCGCCGACCTGCGGGTCTCGACCCCCGCCGCGGGGCAGTTGGTGACGGTGTTCGCCCTGGTGATGGCCCTGTCCGCGCCCGTCATGGGCGCGCTCACCAGTGGGCTGGACAGGCGGACCGCGCTGCTGATCGCGTTGGGCGTCTTCGTGGCCGGCAACGCCGCCACCGCCCTGGGCACCGGTTACGACGTGGTGATGATCGCCCGTGTCGTCACCGCGGTCGGGGCCGGCATGATCAACTCCGCCGCCTCCAGCACCGCCGGGGCCATCGCGGCCCCGGAACGCCGAGGCAGGGCCCTGGCCTTCGTGCTGGGCGGCCTCACGTCGGCGACGGCGCTGGGTCTTCCGCTCGGCACGCTGATCGGCCGTACCGACTGGCACCTCACCCTGTGGGCGGTCGCCGGGATCGGCCTCGTCGCGGCCCTCGGGATCGCCGCCGGCCTGCCCAAGGTGACGCTCCCCGCGGCCTCGCTGGGCGACCGGCTGCGCCCGCTCGGGCAGGGCCGGGTCCTCGCGCTGCTGGCCGTCACCACGCTGGTCTTCCTCGGCGCCTACACCCTCTACACCTACATCGGCCCGGCGCTTCAGGAGGCGACCGGCGGCTCCGGACCGCTGCTCGCCGTCGTGCTGCTGGCCTGGGGGGTCGGCGTCCTGGCCGGGAACATCGTCGCCGGACGGCTGGTCGACCGGCACGACCCCGCGCACGTGCTGACCGGTCCCCTCGTCGTCGCCGCCGTCGCCCTCGCGCTCACTTCGGTGGCGACCGCCACGCTGGCGTCCACCCTGGTGTGGGCCGCGGTCTGGGGCGCGGCCCTGGGCGTTGTCGTCGTTCCGCAACAGCACCGGCTCATCGCGCTCAGCCCGGCCGCGGCGCCGGTTCTGCTCGGCCTCAACTCCTCGGCCATCTACCTCGGGATCGCTCTCGGTGGCGGACTGGGTGGGCTGGTCCAGGAGTGGTTCGCCGTCGTGCCCGCCGCGCTGGGGCTGCCGGCCGCCGGTGTCACGACCCTGGCGCTGCTCCACCATCTGACGACCGCCCGCCGCCGCGCGTCCGCGGCGCCTCGGCCGGCTCCCTCCGCCCCGGAGAAGGCCGAGGCGTGACGCCTCCGCCGCCGCAAGGGTGTCATTCCGGCAACCAGTCCAGGAACTGGCCGTGCGGTCCGGTGAAGGCGACCGGCTCCTCGTCCAGGGCCAGGACGAACGCGCCACGGTCGGACGACGGGCTCCGGGGGAGCCGAGCGGCCACGCCGGGCAGTACGCCGGGCGCCTCGTTGGAGATCCACCGGGCGGGCAGGCCGCGCATCGTCCGGACGAACCGATCGCGTTCGTCCTGCGGCAGGTAGGCCAGCACCGCGCTGTGGAACACGACCAGCGTGGCGTCCGGCGGGGCCTGCCCGGCCAGGTCGGCGATGCCGGCGTTCAGATCACCCCGGACGAGGTGGGGCGGTTCGGCGCGCGCGATCCGCGCCGCGGCGCGCAGCCGTACCAGCCGATCTTGCTGCTCCGGCCAGACCAGCGCCTCCAGCCAGCGCAACTGGTCGGCATCGGCGACGTCGAGGGGGGTTCAGGTCGATCCCGGCCCGCCACACCACCGACGGCACCTGCTGCGGGACCGGCACCGCTCCGCTGGTCCGGCAGGTCAGGACGACCGGGCCGGCCGGACCCAGGACGGGCCGGTCGTCGAAGCGGTAGGCGTACCGGTCCGGGTACAGGCACAGCCCGGCCGAGGCGCCGACCTCGATCAACGCCAGCGGCTGCGGCAGGCGTGCCAGCAGCGGCAGCAGCGTCGCACACCGGCCCGGCTCGTTGGTCTGGGTGCTGCGGGCCGGCATCTCGGTGCTGACCTCCGTCCAATGGTCGAGCACCCAGGCGCGGAACGCCCCGAAATCATGCACCGGGCCGCCGAGGAAGCGGACCGCGCCGAACAGGAGGTTGGGTTGCCGCTTGGCCGCGGGCAGCGTATCGGCCAGGGCCAGGAGTTCGGGGTCGGCGGCGACGCCGGCGCACAGCCGCTCGTAGCTGGGGGAGTGACCCCGTGCCTCCATCTCCCCGAACGTCCGGTACCGCTCCGCCGTGGTCGTTTCGGCCATCCCGTGCACGATGATCCACCTCTCCCTGGGGCGGGCAGGACTCACAGCTCCTGACCGTCCGTGTCAGCATGATCGATCATGGGATACGAGACCAGTGACGCGACCCTGGCCGCCATCGCCGGCCTGCTCGGGACCACCGCCGAGCACGTACGGCCCCTCCCGCAGGGGGTGGCCAACCAGGTCTTCCTTCTCGGGGACGACCTGGTCCTGCGCGTCCCACGGGCCGAGCAGTTCCTTCCGGACCTGGTCAAGGAGGCCGCGGTCATCCCGTACGCCCTGCGCGCCGGTGTGCGGACTCCGGAGATCGTCGCCTTCGACGACACCTGCTCGGTGGTGGACGTCCCGTACATGGTGCTCACCCGGACGCGGGGAATGGATCTCGCGCGCCTTGAACTGTCCGACGCGGACACCGAACGTCTCCACCGGCAGGTCGGGCGCGAGCTGGGCAGACTGCATCGGCTCACGCCGGACACCGCACCGGCCCTTGCCGGCGTCCCCGCGGACGACGGCGCCGCGGACCCCTGGGCGCTCACCGACGGCCTCGCCAAGGACGGCTGGATCGACGCCGAGACCGCCCGCTGGCTCAGCGGATGGCTCGACCGGCTTTCAACACATCTCCCCACGAGCGCGCCGACGGTCCTGATCCACGGCGATATCGCGCCCCAGAACCTGCTCGTCGCCCCGGAGACGGCCCAGCTCAACGGGATCGTGGATTGGGGCGACGCCGAATGGGCCGACCCCGCTGCCGACTTCGCCAAGATGCCCCTCACCGACGTCCCGGCCATGCTCGACGGCTATCGACGGGAAACCGGCCAGGAAAGCTCGACGACCTGGGAAGCCCGCGTGTTGTGGTGCCACCTCACCTGGGCGCTGGGACGCCTGAAGGATCCCGTCCCGCGTCCGGGCGAACGCCACTGGACCGCCCCTCCGGCCAGCCGGCTCCTCGGCCTGCTCCGCTTCTTCGCCTCGGCTCCACCCGCTCCTTGGACCGATCTGTCCTGACGGCCCGCCGGATCACGCCGCCGCCGGAGCTCCTGGTTCCCCGATCGGGGAGTTCAATGTAGGTTAGCCTAACCTAAGTAAGGAGCCTGTGGTGGTTGACCCTTTTCGTGCCTTCGATGTCCAGGTTCGAGGCCTGCGGCGGCTGAGCCCGTCGTTTCTCCGCGTGACCTTCACAGGGGATGATCTGCACGAGTTCGCCGACAACGGGTACGACCAGCGCATCAAGCTGGTCCTGCCGATCCCCGGCGCGGGCGTGACACGCTTCCCACGCGGCGCCGACTGGTTCAGGCAGTGGTACGCCCAGGGCGACGAGCGCAACCCGCTGCGCACCTACACCGTCCGCGCGGTCCGCCCCGAGGCCGCCGAGGTCGACATCGACGTCGTCCTGCACGACGACTGCGCCGGACCCGCCGGACCGGCCGCCCGCTGGATCGCCGCCGCCGAACCCGGCTCCCAGGCGGCTCTTTTCGGCCCGAACGGCCTCCACGACGGCTTCCACGGCGGCCTGGAGTTCCGGCCGCCCGCCGGTTTCGGCAACGTGCTGCTCGCCGGGGACGAGACCGCCGTCCCGGCGATCGTCGGCATCCTGGAACGCCTGCCCGCCCACGTCACCGGCGAGGCCCTGCTGGAGGTGCCGCACGAGGAGGACGTCCTGCCGGTCGTCACCGGGTCGGGCGTGAAGGTCACCTGGCTCGCCCGCGGCGACGCCCCCTGGGGCGCCCGCCTGGAACCCGCCGTCGTGGAGGCCGCCGCCAGGCTCCTGCCCGCGGGCGCGGCAGGCGTCGAGCCCGAGGAGGTCGACGTCGACACCGAGATCCTCTGGGAGATCCCTGAGGACGGCGACGGCCCCTGCTACGCCTGGCTGGCCGGCGAGGCGGCCGTGATCAAGCGCCTGCGCCGCCACCTCGTCTCCGAACGCGGCATGGACCGCAAGGCCGTGGCCTTCATGGGCTACTGGCGCCAGGGCCGCTCCGAGGACGCGTGAGCCCGCCGTGACCGACCTCTTGCTCCCGGGCCGCTCCGACCACGCGCTCACCGGCACCGGCCTGTGCCTCGGCTACGCGGGCCGCCCCGTCGTCGACGACGCCTGCATCAGCCTGGCCACCGGCGCCGTCACCGCCCTGGTCGGCCCGAACGGCAGCGGCAAGTCCACCCTGCTGCGCGCCCTGGCCCGGCTGCACCGCCCCGACTCCGGCGAGGTACGGCTGGCCGGCGGCGCCGACGCCCTGGCCCTGTCCGCCCGCGACTTCGCCCGCCGGGTGACGCTGCTGGCGCAGAGCCGTCCCACCCCGACCGGCGTACGCGTCAAGGACGTCGTCGGCTACGGCCGCCACCCCCACCGCGGCCGCTGGCGCGCGGGCGACCCCGGCGGACCGGCGGCGATCGAGCACGCCATGGAGCTGACCGGCGTCAGCGCCATGGCGGGACGCCCCGTCGACGAACTGTCCGGCGGCGAGATGCAGCGCGTGTGGCTGGCCACCTGCCTCGCCCAGGACGCCGGCGTGCTCCTGCTCGACGAGCCCACCACCTTCCTCGACCTGCGCTACCAGGTCGAACTGCTCGAACTCGTGCGCGACCTCGCCGACCGGCACGGCGTGGCCGTCGGCGTCGTCCTGCACGACCTCAACCAGGCCGCCGAGATCGCGGACCGGGTCGTGCTCCTCCAGGGCGGCCGGGTCCGCGCCGACGGCGCGCCGCACGAGGTGCTCACCGAGGACCTGCTCACCGAGGCCTACGGCATCCGCGTCGAGGCCACGATCGACTCCCTCACCGGACTGGTCCGCACCAGGCCGCTGGGCCGCCATCTGGCGATGAAAGGCTGAAAGATCCCATGCGTTCCCTCCCGGCGGTCATGGCCGCCATGCTGCTGCTGACCGCCTGCGGCACCACCGAGGCTCCCGTGGCTCCCGCGACCCCCGCGGCTCAGGAGCCGTCGGCCGGTGCCGCCGCTCCGGTCACCGTGACCGACGCCCGCGGCAAGCAGGTCACCCTCGACCGGCCCGCGACCCGCGTCGTCGGCCTGGAATGGGGCGAGGTCGAGATGCTGGTCGCGCTCGGGGTCCAGCCGGTCGGCGCGGCCGACGTCAAGGGGTACGGCACCTGGGTCACCGCGGCCCCGCTCGACGCCTCCGTCAAGGACGTCGGCACCCGCCAGGAGCCCAGCGTCGACTCCATCGCCGCCCTCCGGCCGGACCTCGTCGTCATGGAGTCCGACGACTCCGGGCTCATCGGCCAGTTGGAGAAGATCGCCCCGGTCATCGTCGCCAAGGGCAGCGACGCCGCCGCGAACCTCACCCGCATGCGCGACGACCTCACCCTGCTCGCCACCGCCGTCGGCCGGACGGAGCAGGCGACCAAGGTGATGGCCGACTTCGACGCCGCGATGGCCGAGGGCAAGGCCAAGATCGCCGCCTCCGGCTCGGCCGGGCAGAAGTTCATGATGGCCGACGGCTGGAAGGACGGCAGCAAGATCTCCATCCGCCCGTTCGGCAAGGGCTCGCTGGTCTCCGACGTGGCCGAGCGGCTCGGCCTCGCCAACGCCTGGACCGGCGAGGTCGACGAGCAGTGGGGCCTCGGCAGCACCGACATCGAGGGCATGACCGCCGTCAAGGACGAGAACCTGCGCTTCTTCTACAACGCCTCCGACGGCGCCGACGTCTTCGCCGACCTGGCCGGCAACGCCCTGTGGAAGTCGCTGAGCTTCGTCAAGCAGAACCGCGTCACCAAACTCCCCGACGGCATCTGGACCTTCGGCGGCCCCCTGTCGTGCCGGCAGTACGCCGACGCCCTGGTGAAGGCCTACACCGGGTGATCACCGCAGTCGAGGCCCCCACGACGCCGCTGCGCAGGCTCGGCGTCGCGGGGGCCTTCCTCGTGACCCTGGCCGTCATCGCCGCCCTCGCCGCGCTGCACCTGACGCAGGGCACCTCCGACACCGACCTGTTCGCCCTCGACGACCAGGCGATGAACGTGCTGGTCGCCTCCCGGCTGCCGCGTCTGCTGGCGGCGGTCAGCGTCGGCGTCGCGCTCGGCGCGGCGGGCGCGCTGCTGCAGTCGGTCGCCCGCAACCCGCTGGCCTCGCCCGACACCCTCGCCGTCAGCAACGGCGCCTACCTGGCGGTCGTGCTGGCCGCCACCTTCGGCCTGAGCCTGCCGGCCTTCCTGTCCGGCGGCCTGTCCTTCCTCGGCGGCCTGGCCGCCGCCGCCCTGGTGCTCGCCCTGTCGGCGGGCGGCAGAACCGGCACCACCCGGCTGATCCTCGCCGGCTCCGCGACCGCGCTGGCCCTGCAGTCGGTGACCACCCTGCTCATGATCCTCTTCCAGGAGGAGAACACCGGCCTGTTCGCCTGGGGCAGCGGCTCGCTCGTCCAGAGCGACCTCGGCGGCGTCACCCAGATGGCCCTGGTCGTCGTGCCGGCGATCGGGGCGGCCGTCGCCCTCGGCTCCCGCCTCGACATCCTCGGCCTGGGCGACGACACCGCGACGGTGCTGGGCGTCAACGTCCGGCGGCTGCGGCTGACCGTCATCGTGCTCGCCGTCCTGCTCTCGGCCGCCGCGGTCACCGTCGCCGGGCCCGTCGGCTTCGTCGGCCTGTGCGCGCCGGTCATCGTCCGCCTCCTGGCCCGGCGGCTGCCCGAGCTGAGCCGGCACCGCGCCCTGGTGCCGCTCTCGGCGCTGGCCGGCGTGGTCATCCTGCTCGCCTCCGACCTCGCGCTGCGCTTCGTGCTCGGCGCCCGGGCCGGGGTGGACGTGCCGCCGGGCGTGGTGACCGCGATGCTGGGCGCGGGCGTGCTCCTGTGGCTGGCCCGCCGGCACCGCGACGCCGGCCCGACCAGGCAGCCGCCGACCGTCCGCACCGCCGACCCCGGCCGCGCCGCCTTCGCGGTGATCCTCCTGTCCGGTACGGCGCTGCTGGCCGGCGCCGTCGTGCTGGGCCTGCTCGGCGGCGACACCTGGCTGCTGCTCGGCGACGTCGCCAACTGGCTGCAGGGCAGGACCGGCAAGGCGCTGACGTACGTGCTCGATCAGCGCTGGCCCCGCGTCGCCGCGGCGGTCCTGGCCGGTGCGGCGCTCGCCGTCTCCGGCGCGGCCTTCCAGGCCGTCTCCCGCAACCCGCTGGCAGAACCGGGCGTGCTCGGCATCACCGCGGGCGCCGGCGCGGCGGCGGTCGCGACGCTCACCCTCGTGCCCATGGCCGGGATCGCCGCGGTGTCCGGCGCCGCCGGGCTCGGCGCGCTCGCCGCCTTCGCCCTGGTCTACCTGCTGGCCTGGCGCGGCGGGCTCAGCTCCGACCGGCTCGTGCTCATGGGCATCGGCGCGCACGCGCTGTTCAACGCGGTCACCGTGCTGATCATCGTCAGGTCCGACCCGTGGAACACCGCCAAGGCGCTCACGTGGCTCTCCGGTTCCACCTACGGACGGGTCCCCGCCCAGCTCCTGCCGGTCGCCGTGGCGCTAGCGCTCTTCCTGCCACTGGCTCTGTGGCTGCGGCGCGACCTCGACCTGCTCGCGCTGGACGAGGACACGCCCCGGGTGCTCGGCGTGCCGCTCGAACCCGTGCGGCTGCTGGCGCTGGGCGGCGCCGTGCTCCTCACCTCCACCGCGGTCTCGGCCGTCGGCGTGGTGGGGTTCGTCGGGCTCGTCGCCCCGCACGCCGCCCGCGCGCTCGTCGGCGGCAGGCACGTCCGGCTCCTGCCCGCCGCGGCGGTGCTCGGGGCGGTGCTGGTGAGCCTGGCCGACACGCTGGGCCGTACCGTCATCGCACCCGCCCAGGTGCCGGCCGGGCTGGTCACCGCGCTGCTCGGCACGCCGTACTTCGTGTGGCTGCTCTGGCGCTCGCGCGCCGCTTCCGCTAAGTGATCTACGTTGTAAAGGGGTCCGGCTGAACCGCCTGGCGCACCCGGTCCGGCGAGGTGCGCCAGGGGGCGCCGTGGCCGGATCGCCGGACTGCCGGTGTCCTGGGTGCTCCCCGACGGTGGCCCGCATGAACGACAGCAGCAAACATGGCATGTAATCGACAGGGCCGGGTGGCTGCTGCGGGCAGCGTGGCGGTGCACGCCCCGCTCGCCGACGCCGTCTTCGTCGGGGACGCCCTCACCACGCGCCACGTCCTCACCGGACGCGAAGGCCCCCAACCGGCCCTACGAAGCACGCTCCTGGGCACCCGGCACGCACTTCCGCACCTGATCAAAGGTGGCGGCGGCTCGGTCGTCAACACCGCCTCGGTGGCCGGTCTGGTGGGAGACGTCCTCCAGATCGCCTACGGCGCGGTGAAGGCCGCCGTCATCAACATCACGAAGTCGATCGCCGTGCAGTACGGCCCGCAGCGCGTCCGCTGCAACGCCGTGGCGCCGGGCGCGGTGGTCACCCCTGCTCTGCTGGGCAATCTCCCTGAGGAGGTCGTCGAGAGCCTCGAACGAGTGAACGCCCTGCCCTATCTGGGCGACCCGGAGGACATCGGCCACACCATGGTCTTCCTCGCCTCCGACGAATCGCGGTACATGACGGGCCAGCTCCTCGTCGTCGACGGCGGCATGACGATTCGCTCCCCTGCCGCACAAGGGCGCCAGGACATGCTCCCGCCCAGCAGTTGACGCCGCCGTGCCCCAGTGAGAGGACGCGGCGTGCGCGCTCAGGGGGTGGTCGGGGCCCACCATGTCAGGTTGGCGGCGGCCTGGGAGACCGGTTCGATGATCTCCCACGCCTCGGCGATGAGGCCGCCGTCCAGGCGCCAGATGTCGACGACCACGATCTCCGGCCCGCCGTCGGGCGCCCACCGGCGTGAGTGCATCACGACGTGGTCGCCGTCGGCCAGCACGTGGTCGATCTCCACGCGCATGCCGGCCAGCGGGGTGAGCGCGGAACGCACGGCGTCCAGCCATTCCGCCTTGGTCGAGTTCTCCGCATCGGGCCGGTGATGGAGGAAGTCGTCGTGGAGCAGCGGCGCGAGCGCGTCGACGTCGCCCGTTCCGATCAGTTCCGTGAGCGCGCGCTGAACGATGGCCTTGTTGTCGGTCGTCATGGAAACAGTGTTTCCAGCCCTGCGGAGGATGTCGATGAAAGGGGATTTCATGGCGGGCGGCGAGTAATCTCGACGGCCATGCGCACTGTCGGGGAAATGTTGCGGCACTGGCGGCACCGCCGGAGGCTCAGCCAGCTCGATCTCGCGATCGCCGCCGACGTCTCGGCCCGTCACGTGAGCCTGGTGGAGACCGGCAAGTCCAACCCGAGCGCCGACATGATCCTGCGGCTCGCCGACCAGCTCGACATTCCGCTGCGCGAACGCAACCGGCTGCTGCTGGCCGCCGGTTTCGCCCCCCGGTACGCCGAACGTCCGCTCACCGGGGACGCGCTGGCGACGGCCGGGGACGCGATCGCTCGGGTGCTGCGCGCCCACGAGCCGTACCCGGCGGTGGTCCTCGACCGCCGGTGGAACATCGTGATGGCCAACCGCGCCATCGACGCGTTCCTCGTGGACGTCGCGCCCGACCTGCTGCGTCCGCCGATCAACATCCTGCGGCTCGGCCTGGAGGGCCGCGGGCTCGCTCCCCGGATCGTCAACCTGCCCGAGGTGCGCGCGGTGCTCCGGGCCCGGATCTCGCGCCAGCTCGTCGTCGCGCCCGACGCCGAACTCCACGCGATCTACGAGGAACTGCTCGCGCCGGGTCCCGAGGAACAGCCCGCGCGGGGCTTCGAGGAGCCGGGCCGGTCGATCGGGTCCGAGGTCACCGTTGCGATGATCTTCCGGTTCGGCGACGTCGAACTGCGGCTCTTCTCGACCACCACCACGTTCGGCACCCCGATGGACATCACCCTGGACGAGATCTCGATCGAGTCGTACTACCCGGCCGACGCCGAGACCGCCGCCTATTTCACGAAATTCGGGGCGGACGTACTGGCGGGGGAGTGACCGTCGACCGCAGGGGCCGTCATCGTGACGGCAGTCACGCCCACCCCGCTCACCAAGGCCGCCGTTGCCGACACGATCTGTCCAGTGTTGTTGAGGTCTGCTTCCGGTGCCCGTGGGAAACGGAATCCTCCGTGGCGCTCAACGTGACGCTCCGAATACTCTCGGTGAGAATCCGTTCCGCAACCAGGGAGACCTCGCATGAGCATGATCCAGACGGGCATCCTCCAGCTCGACTCCCAGCACCCGGTTGAGGAGACCGGCGGCAACACCTCCACCTTCACCCGGGTCACCTTCCCCACCCCCTTCCCGCAGGGGGCCCAGGTCGTCGTCATCCCCGCCGTCCAGACGTTCAACGGCCCGTACACGCCGGGCCTCAGGATCGCCGACGTCACCCACCAGGGCTTCAAGATTCGCTTCAACGAGGTCCTGGTGACCGGCACTGTCAAGAGCGACGGCTACCACGCCGTCGAGACCGTCGGCTGGATCGCGACGACGGTCTAGGGGGCGCGGGCCGTTCTCCAGCCGACGGCCAGGGGGGCGATCGGCGATGACGTTCGTCATCGCCGATCGTCCACTTCTGCATCTGCCGGTCGCGCGGCGGCGCGACGAGACTTTCCGGCGACGACGGCTTCCCGGCACGTTCACAGTTCCCTGAGGGAACTCCGAATGGTACGGTCGTGAAGTCTCCTCAGGAAACCCCGGAAAGGATCACAGAGATGAGCAAGGTCATCAGCGCCCACGCCGTGTCGGTCGACGGCTACATCACCGGGCGCGACCCCGGCGCCGGGCGCGGCCTCGGCGACGGGAGCACGCTGTTCGACTGGTACTTCGACGGCGACACCCCCAGCCAGGTCTTCGACGGGTTCAAACTGAGCGGGCCCAGCGCCCGGTTCTTCGACACCCTGGCCGCCCGCGTCGGCGCGGTCGTCGCCGGTCGCCACACCTACGACGACTCCGACCACTTCGGCGGCGGCGGCCCCCATCCGGGCGTGCGGCTGGTCGTCCTCAGCCACCGCCCGGCGCCGGAGATCACCGACCGCCAGACCCTGGTCAGCACCGGCATCCAGGACGCGATCGCCGCCGCCCGCGAGGCCGCCGGCGGCAAGGACGTCGGCCTCATGGGAGGGGGGATGGTCACCGAGGCGCTGAAGGCGGGCCTCGTCGACGAGGTGGTCCTGCACCAGGTGCCCGTCCTGCTCGGCGGCGGCCGGCCGTTCTTCCAGGAGCTTCCCGGGCACGTACGCCTGCGCCTGGCCGAGGTCGTCCCCGCGCCGGGCGTGACCCACCTGCGCTACGAGGTGACCCGATGATCCTCGTCACCGGAGGGCTGGGCATGATCGGCGCGCACACCGCCCGCGCGCTCGCCGACCTCGGACACCGGGTCGTCGTCACCACGCACCGCCGGACCGAGGTCCCCTCCTTCCTCGCCGGCCGGGTCACCGTGGAACCGCTCGACGTCACCGACCGCGACGCCTTCCTGGCCCTGGCCGCCCGCCACGACGTCGGCGACATCGTCCACCTGGCCGGCGGCATCCCCGGCGAGGACCCGCTGGACTTCTTCCGCACCGACACGACCGGCCTGCTCAACGCGCTGGAGGTGGCCCGCGTCCGGAGGGTGCGCCGGTTCGCCGTCGCGGGCAGCCTCGGCGTCTACGCCGGACGCCCGGAAAGCCGGTGGCACGAGGAGCTCGCGCTGCCCGCCGCGGACCTGCCGCACCCGATCGTCGCCTTCAAGAAGGCGGTCGAGCCCCTGACCACGCAGGGCCTGCGGGGGAGCGGGGTGCAGCCGGTCGTGCTCAGGATCGGCAGCATCTGGGGGCCGCTGATGGACCCGGAGTCGCCGTTCAACCACATCCCGCCGTACATCAGCGCCGTGCTCCGCGGCGAGTCACCGCCGCCGCCGCACGCCGGCGACGGCGGCGACAGCTGTTACGCGCCCGACGCCGGGCGCGCGATCGCCCTGCTGACGACCGCGCGGGCGCTGCCGCACACCACCTACAACGTCTCCAGCGGCAGGCCCTTCACCAACCGCGACCTCGCCGAAGCCGTACGGGCGATCGTCCCCGGCCCGCCGCTCGACCTCCTGCCGGGAAGATCCGGCGGCCCCGGCGACAATCCGTTCCTCGACATCGCCCGGCTCACCCGCGACACCGGCTTCGAACCGGCCTTCGACCTGGTCAAAGCGGTCGCCGACTACGTCGCCTGGCGCGCCAGCAACCCCCGTTAGAACGACCGGGCGCGGCGTCAGGAGACCGTCCGGGTGATCGAGTCGACGCGGCGGACCCGCCCGTCGGGGGCGAGCCGGGCGAACACGTGGGCCTCGATCCGCAGCGTCCTGTCCTTCCTGGTCAGGACGGTCATGGTGAAGCGGGCGGCGGCCCGGTCGCCGTCGAGCAGGGTCTCGTGGACCTGGACGTCCAGCTCGCGCGCGTTCCTGCGGGCCGGACCGGCGTGGTCGATCAGCCGCCGGCGGTCCAGGACGACGCCGTCGTTGCGGTATTCGAGGTCTGGGGTGTAGTAGCGGTCCACGATCGCGGCCGGGTCCTCCTCGCTGAAGGCCAGCTCGTGCGGCAGCCGCGTCAGAAAAGCGTGGAAGTCGGGCATCAGACCACCTCGAAGGTGCTCATCATGGCCATGTCCTCGTGTTCGAGATTGTGGCAGTGCATGACGTACCGGCCGCGGTAGCCGGTGAAACGGGTGATGATCTCGACGGTCTGCGCCTCCCGCAGTTCGACGGTGTCCTTCCACTCCGGTGGGCCCTCCGGCCGTTCGCCGCCGACCGAGAGCACCTGGAAGGGCGCCAGATGCAGGTGGACGGGATGGGCGACGTCGCTGGTCAGCCGCCAGACCTCGACCTGGCCGAGCTTGGGCCGGGCATCGACGCGGCGGACGTCGAAGGGCTTGCCGTTGATCAGCCAGCCGGTGTGGCCGCCCAGGTCGCCGCTGCTGAACTCGAAGTCGCGGGTCGCCGTGGCCGCCGCCGGGTCGAGACGCTCGACGGTGGACAGCGTCGCGGGGATCGCCGAGTCGTCGCGGGCGTCGCGCTCGACGGTGAAGCGCATCACCTGGGCCTGCGGGCCCTCGCCCAGGAGGTTGCGCAGCTCGACGTGGTCGCCGACCCGGTAGGCGGCGAAGTCCACGATCACGTCGGCGCGTTCGCCGGGCGCCAGCCGTACCTGCCGGGCGGGACGCGGCGCCGCCAGCAGGCCGCCGTCGCTGCCGATCCGGGTCAGGGTGCCGCCGGGCGACAGGGCCAGCTCGTACGTGCGGGCGTTGGAGGCGTTGAGCAGCCGCAGGCGGTAGCGGGCCCGGTCCACGCCGAGCCGCGGCCAGGGCGCGCCGTTGACCAGGATGACGTCGCCCAGCACGCCGCCCATGAACGGCTCGCGGGAGCCGGGGCCGTCGGGCCTGGCCGGGTAGGGCATCGTCCCGTCGGCCTGGAAGGACCGGTCGCAGATCAGCAGCGGCACGTCCCGTTCGCCCGACGGGAGCGGCAGCTTGTCCTGATCGTCGTCGTCCACGAGGAAGAAGCCGGCCAGGCCGCGCCAGACCTGCGGCCCGGTGTGGTCCATGCGGTGGTCGTGGTACCAGAGCGTGGCCGCGCGCTGCTCCAGCGGGAAGACGTAGTCGCGCCGGGCGCCCGGCTGGACCAGGTCGGTGGGGAAGCCGTCGGACTCCGGCGGGGTGTGCCCGCCGTGCAGGTGGGTGACCGTCGGCGCGGGCAGGCTGTTGGCGACGCGCACGACGGTCCTGCGGCCCGAGCGCGCGCGGATGGTGGGCCCGGGGAACTGCCCGTCGTACCCCCAGATCGGGGTGCGCAGCCCCGGCAGGATCTCCACCTCGGCCGGACGCTGGACGAGCTCGTAGTAGTCGGCGCCCGCGTCGGTCCTGGACGGCTTCGCCACCGCGGGCAGCGGCAGCGGCACGGCGTACGGCGCGGGCAGCGGCGCGGTGCTCGTCAGGAGCTGCGGCAGCGGGGTGCGGGTCAGCAGCGAGCACCCCGAGACGCCCAGCGCCGCGCCCACGCCGAGCAGCCGCAGCGCCTGACGTCTCGTCATGCCGGTCACGCCGGTCATGCCGCCGACGCCGTCCGGAGGCGGCCGGCGGCCCAGATCCGCGTGGTCTGCACCAGGCTCCCGCCGAACATGAGCACGCCGAGCGGCACGTGCACGCTCTTGACGTGCGCCATGCCCAGCGCCATCTGGGCCAGCGTCATCACCAGCATGCCCACGGCGGGCAGGATGGCGGCCCGCTGCCGGGTCATCACCGCGGCGACCAGGTACAGCAGCACGGTGGCCGCGACGGCCAGGGCCGTGGCGCTGTGGGCCGCCCGGCCGTCCGGCGAGCTCAGCAGCAGCCCGGCGGTGACGGCCTGGAGCAGCAGGGCGACGGTCTGCGCGACGAGCGCGATACGCAGGAACATGACGGTTCTCCTAAGAGGTCGAGGGGTGCGCGGCGACCGCGGCACGGGTCGAGGGGCGTGCGGCGACCGCGGCGACGACGATCAGCACGAAGGCGGCCAGCGCGGTCAGGGTGCGCAGCGTGTGGAACAGCTCCCAGCGCTGGAAGATCTCGGCGTGGCCGACCGGCGCCTGACCGGCGGCCCACTCCCGGAACCGCGCGTGCAGCGGGATGTTGCCGAACACCGTGATCAGCAACGAGGCCAGCGCCAGCGCACCGGCGCCCGAGGCCAGCCTGCGCGGCAGGTCGCGCGCGGCGACCGCCAGGCCGAAGGTGGTCAGGATGGCCAGCGCCATCGCGCTCTGCATGACCGGCTCGTTGACCTTCATCATCGTGGTGTGGAAGGTCAGCCGCACGTCCAGCGGCACGGCTCCGAACGTGGGCACCACGTTGGCCGCACCGTATCCGAACGCGCCCGCCAGCAGCCCGGTCGCCACCAACGCGGCGCCGTGGAGGTACCTGACTCGGGTTCTCATGACTGGTAATCGTCGTCCGGCCGGAGCCTCCTGGCGTCCCACCTGCGGACTCATCTGCCGCTACCCCAGCGGGATCAATTGGCGGCCGCGACTACGACGCCGGAAGTAGTGTCGCGCTACCACGCCGAGCACGAGAAAGGCCCGTGACCAGGGCGAACCTGGTCACGGGCCCCGCCGGACGGTGCGGCGTCAGGCGTCGCAGAACCAGCCGTTCTCGACCCAGCCGTCGGCGTTGACGTTGCCGTAGGCGAAGCCGTACACCCATTCCTTGTACGCGCCGTCGAAGCCCTTGACGGTGAAGCTCTGGCCGCGGCGGAGGTTGCCGACGAAGTCGCGGACCATCAGGTCGTCCGCGCACACCGTCAGACGGCGGCCGACGTCGTCGGCGCCCGCGTACGGGTACGGTCCGGCGGCGTGGGCCACCCCGCCGCTCACGGCCAGCACGGCCGCCATCGTGCCCGCGCCGACGATGAGCCGTGCGATGTGCTTGCGCGTTTTCATCGAGTCCGGTCTTCCTCTCTCGTCCCGGGAACCTTCGTGCGGCAAGCTACCCACCGACACCGAAACAAGAGGCGTTTTCCGGCAATTCGTCGATCAGGGGCACGGCCCCTGGCGGAGGTAGGAGGCGCCGTTGAGGTCGAGGACGGTGCCGCTGGCCCATTCGGCGGCCGGGGAGGCCAGGTAGAGCACCGCGGCGGCGATCTCGTCCGGCTCGCCGACCCCGCCGAACGGGCTCTGGGCGCGGATCCCGTCCCCCGCGGGCGGCTTGAGGTGTTCGGTGGTCATGTCCGTCGCCACGAAGCCGGGGGCCACGGCGGCGACCGCGATGCCGTGCGGGGCCAGCGCCACCGCCAGTGACTGGCTCATCGCGTTCAGGCCCGCCTTGCTGGCGCCGTAGCCGGGGGCGTCGGGCTCGCCGCGGAAGGCGCCGCGCGAGGTGACGTTCACGATGCGGCCGCCGGCGCGCATGTGCCGCAGGGCGCACCAGGCGAGGTTGGCCGCGCCCAGCAGGTTCACCTCGAACGCCTGGCGCCAGGCGGCCTGCCACTCCTCGTACGACGTGGTGGTGATCGGGTGGAGATGGTAGAGGCCCGCGTTGTTGACCAGGACGTCGATCCCGCCCAGCGCCCCGGCCGCCTCGTCGGCCATGCGCCGCACGCCCTCGGGATCGGCCAGGTCGGCCTGGACGACGACGTGCCCCGAGCCCGCCAGCTCGCCGAGCACGCTCCCGGCCGCCTCCGCCGCGAGGCGGCCATCATCAGCCTCCGTGTTCGGCCCAGTCGTGCAGGGCCTCGACGGTGCCGGAGGCGTCGAGGTTGAGCGCCGCCTCGATCAGCGCCAGATGCGTGAACGCCTGCGGATAGTTCCCCGCCATGTGCCCGTCGCCGGTCATCTCCTCGGCGAACAGGCCGAGCGGCTCGGCCCGCGCGCACAACGTCTCGAACCGGTCGCGGGCCTCGGCCGTGCGCCCGGCCAGCACCAGCGCCGACACCATCTCGAACGAGCACATCAGGAACGCGCCCTCCGGCCCGTCCACCCCGTCGCGGGTGGTCTCGGGGTCATAGCGGTGCACCAGGGCCCCGCCCTCGCCCAGGCGCGACTGGATGTGGTCGAGGGTGCCGAGCACGCGGGGGTCGTCGCCGTCCAGGAAGCCGAGCAGCGGCAGCCGCAGCAGCGAGCCGTCGGCCTGGTCGGAGCCGTAGGACTGGGTGAAGGCGCCGACGCGGGTGTTGAAGCCGCGTTCGAGCAGCTCGGCCCGGACGGCCTCGCGCTCGGCCCGCCACTCCGCCAGCGGCAGGCCGCGCTCGCCGGACGCCTCCGCCAGCCGGACCGCGCGGTCGAAGCAGACCCAGGCGTACAGCTTGGAGTAGGTCCAGTGGCGTTCGCCGCCGCGCACCTCCCAGATGCCGGCGTCCGGCTCGCGCCAGCGTCCGCGGGCCCGCTCCACCAGCCGCCACAGCACCGGGCCGCCGCTCAGCTCGCCGGTCACGCCGTGGTAGGCCAGGGCCGCGTCGAGGATGTGGCCGTAGCCGTCGAGCTGGTGCTGCCCGGCGGCGTCGTTGCCGATCCGCACCGGACGCGAGCCCGCGTACCCCTCCAGGTGGCCGAGGACCGTCTCGCCGGCGACCGGCCCGCCGTCGACGCCGAACACCGGCGGCAGGTCCCCCTCGTGGATCGCGCACTGCCCGAGCAGGAACGTCAGGTAGCGGCCCGCCTCCTCGCGATGGCCGAGCCGCAGCAGCGCGAGCACCATCAGCGCGGCGTCGCGGTGCCACACGTACCGGTAGTCCCAGTTGCGCGGCCCGCCCAGCCACTCCGGCAGCGACGTCGTGGGCGCCGCGAGCAGCCCGCCGCTCTCGTCGAACAGCAGCCCGCGCAGCACGACCGCGCTGTGCCGTACCTGCCGCGCCCCCGCCCCGCCGTACGCCGAGCGCGACGACCACGAACGCCACGACCGCACCGTGGCCTCCAGCAGCCGCTCCGGATCCCGGACGGGCGCGTGGCCCTGCCCCGCGTAGTCGAGCGCGACCGCCCACGACTCGCCCTCGCCGAGCGTGGTCTCGGCCACCGGCTCCGGCGTGCCGGTCAGCAGCATGCCGGACTCCTCGGCCAGCACGCCGTCGCGCGGCGTCCAGCGGCCCTCGCGGGTGGCGTAGTCGGGCCTGGCCAGCACCCGCGAGCGCACGACCGCCCGCCCGCGCTCGCACCTGGCCCACCGCACCAGCAGCCGGACGGGCACCACGCCGTCGCCGCCCGCCTCGGGCCGCGCGGTGGCGAAGAAGTCGTGCACGACGACCTCGCACTCGCGGCCGACCCAGCGGGTGCGCAGCACCAGCGTCTCCTCGACGTAGGCGCACCCGTCGACCCGGGCGCCCGCCACGTCGAACTCCCACGCCCCGCCGAGCCCCCGGTCGAGGACCCGCGCGAACACGCTCGGGCCGTCGAAGCGCGGCGCGCACATCCACTCCACCGCCCCGCCGGGCGCGACGAGCGCCGCCGTGTGGCAGTCCGACAGGAATGCGTACGCCCCGATCGGCGGAAATCTCCCGGCCATCCGTGAACCCCGTACCCCTTCATCGCGCTTCCCCCGTGCCGGGCTGCCCGATGTCGTCGCAGGTTAAACGGGGTGCGCGGGCAGCCGGCGGTCGAGCAGGAGCGCGCCGCGGCCGGGCAGCAGCGAGGCGCACCACTCGCGCAGCGCGGCCGGGGCGGGGCCGCCCGCGTCGGAGGTGTCGAGCAGGTCGGCCCAGTCGAGCAGCGACTCGGCCAGCATGAGCGGCACCCCGCTGCGTTCGTGCACCTCGGCGGCGGCCTCGAAGTGCTCGCTCGCCCGCCGCGGGTCGCCCATCGTCACGCACAGGTGGGCCAGGTAGTGGTGGCCGCAGTGGTGGGCGACCGTGCCGTGGCCGAACGTCTCGCCGTCGGCGGCCAGCGAGGCGTACAACCGCTCGGCCAGCTCCGGACGGCGCAGGTGCGCGGCGGCCACGGCCAGGTTGTCCAGGGCGGGCCGGTGGGCCATGTTGCGCGGCGGCACGCCGCCGCGGTCGGCCAGGATGCGGTCGAGCAACGGCCCGGCCTCCTCGTCGCCCATCTCGCACAGGTAGCGCAGCACGGCGTGCACCGGGTCCACCCGGGGCGCCTGGGCGGCGCGGCGCAGCCGGTCGCCCAGCTCCCACAGCCGCCCCTGGAGGCGGCGGATCTCGGAGATCTGCTCGGAGTAGATGGCCACGGCCTCCAGGCGGCGGCCGATCTCGGTGCCGAGCCGCATGGCCGACAGCGCCTCGGATTCGGCCTGGGCCAGGTCGCCCTGCATGAGCGTCAGGCCCGCCCTGGAGTAGCCGATCAGCCAGTTGAGCTGCGGCTGGGCCAGCCGGCGGGCCAGCTCGTCGGCCTGGTCGAGCAACGTCGCGGCGCGCACGGTGTCGCCGCTGTCCAGCACGGGCGGGGTGCGCTGCACGTAGGCGTGGAACAGCGCCAGGTCGTCGCCCGTCCGGCGGGCCGCCTCCAGCATCTCGTCGCCGTCGCGGTGGCGCTGGTGCAGCGGGTCGGCGGGGATGATCGTCAGGCTGCGCATGCCGAGCACGCTGGCCAGCGTGCGCGGGTCGCCCGACTTGCGGGCCAGCGCGACCGCCTCGTCGCTCAGCGCGAAGCGCCGCTCGCCGTCGGGCGCCCAGATGAGCTCGGAGGCGAGCTGGGCGGCCAGCAGCGCCCGCGTGCTCAGGTCGGTGGAGTCCACCAGCTTGCGCGCCTCGGTCAGCAGCGCGATGCGGCGCTGGTCGGGGGCGGCGGAGATGCTGGAGAAGCCGCGGTCGCCGCCGAGCGCGGCCACCACGATCAGGTCGTCGCGCCCGCACTCCCTGGCCAGCTCGGCGGCCTGGTGCAGGGTCTGCCTGGCCTCCGGGTGCCCGGCCAGCCACATCGCCCGGCCGCAGTCCATCAGCAGCTCGGCGCGCCGCTCGGGGGAGGCGCCGGGGAAGTCCTCCAGCAGGCCGAGCACCCGCTGGTACCAGGTGACCGCCTCGCGGTGGGCCAGCCCGGCCAGCGCGTGGCGGGCCGCCTGCACGCCCGCCTCGGCGGCCTCGGCCGTACGGCGGGGGTCGCGGCCGTGCTCGGCGGCGGCCAGCAGATGGGTGGCCACGACGTACGGGCGCGACTCCATGGCCTGCGGGTCGGCCCGGCACAGGGCGTCGGCGACCCGGCCGTGCAGCAGCCCGGCGCGCGGGGCCGACAGCGTGGCGTACAGGGCGGTGCGGGTCAGCTCGTGGGAGAACTGGCACTGGCCGCCGTCGGCCATGGTCACCAGGCCGGCGCCCATGGCCTCCTCGACGGCGGCCACGAAACGCGCCTCGTCCAGGCCGAGGCCCAGGCGCAGCGCGGCCGACTCCATGCGTTCGGCCACGGCCAGCAGGCTGACCAGGTCGCGGGCGTCGGGGTGGAGCTGGGCCAGACGCGCCCGGACCATGCGGGTGACCGAGTCGGGGACGGTCAGCGCGTCGAGGTCGGCGCCCGCCGACAGCTCCCTGGCCACCTCGGTGACCAGGAACGCGTTCCCGCCGGTGATCCGGTAGAGCTGCTCGGGGTCGCCGTCGCTGCGCACCTCCGACAGGGCCCGGCTGACCTCGTCCATGCCGAAGGAGGAGACCTGGACGACGCGGCCGTCGGCGGTCAGCTTGTGCAGCTCGGGCATCGCCGACTCGACCGGCACCGGGCGCGAGGTGGCCAGGATCAGCAGCGGCAGCGAGTCGGCGTCCCACATCAGGGAGTGCAGCATCTGCAACGACTCCAGCGTCGCCCACTGGAGGTCGTCGATCACCAGCAGCACCGGCCGCACGGTGGCCAGGCGCTCGATGAGCGTACGGGCCGCGGCCATCAGGTGGTAGCGCTCGGAGACCGGCTCGGTGGCGGGCGGCACGGCCAGCGACAGCGGGGGAGCCGCCAGCGAGGGCGCGAGCCGGACGAGCTGCCCGCACTGCTGGTCGACCCCGGCCCGCAGCAGCAACGCCGGCGACGTGCGGGCCAGCCGCTCCACCGCCCCCGCGATCGGCTCGTACGCCTGCCGCGCCGGATCGGTGCACCGCCCCGCCAGCACCGTGAACTGCCGCTTGAGCGCCCGCTGCGCCACGACCGAGGCCAGCCGCGTCTTGCCGACCCCCGGATCGCCCTGGAGGATCACCAGCCCGCTGCCGAACTCGGCCGCCCGCAGCTCCTCCTCCAGCGCCCGCAGCTCCTCGTCCCGGCCCACGAACGGCAGCACGTGCCCGCTGTCCAGCCAGGGCGCCAGGCCGCCGGCGTGCTGGTTGTCGGCGTTCTGCCAGTGGAGCTCGTAGGTGTGCATCGGCTCGCGCAGGCCCTTGCCCGGCAGCCGGCCGAGGTCCTTGAACTCGTGGCGGCTGCGGCCCTGGGCCAGCCGGCGCACCAGGTCGGTGCAGAGCACCTGGCCGCCCTCGGCCACCGCGACCAGGCGGGCCGCCTCCACCGTGGGCAGCCCGCTGACGTCGTCGTCCCCCCAGCACACGTCGCCCGAGGCCAGCGCGGCCCTGATCGAGATCTTCTCCAGCGCCCGCTCGTTCTCGGCCGCGACGGCCTGCTCGACGGCGATGATCGCGTCGAGCCCCGCCGTGGCCGAGCCGAACACCGCCATCAGCCCGTCGCCCAGGCTCTTGGTGAACGTCGAGCCGCTGGCCGTGACCACCGAGTGCAGGAGCTGGTAGAGGCGGCGGAAGACGACGTTGGCGCGTTCCTCGCCGAGCCTGATCCGCATGGCGGTGGAGCTGACCACGTCGGTGAACAGGATGGTCGCCGTGGTCAGGGTGCCCGGCTCGTGCGGGGTGCTCACGCGGGTTGTCCCTCCCTCCGCACCGGAGCCCTGGCGGCCTGGCCGACGCTTCTGCGCACGCCCTTGCGGACGCTGTGGCGCAGCTTGCGCGTCCGGCGCGCCGCCTTCGACTGCCTGACCCGCCACTGGGAGGCCAGCTCCTGCGGGATCTGGAAGGCGGCGTGGCCGCCCGAGTGGCGGTCGATCATGGCGATGACGATGTGCTTGCCCGCCCGGCGCACCAGCCAGCGCACCACCGCGTCGACCGGGCCCATCAGGCGGCCGTACCGGTTGCCGGCCCTGGCCGCCGCGAACAGCGCGTTGAACCACCACGCCGGCGGCGGCACGTCGAGCAGCGCCGGGACCTGGGCGGCGTTGTAGCGGGCGTCGCGGAAGACCCAGTGCACCAGGCTGCGCGGCAGTTTGCGCCAGCCCAGGTGCATGAACTCCTCCATCTCCGCCAGCAGCACGGCCATCAGCCTGCGGCCCTCTTCGCTCGACTCGTACAGGCGGCCGAGCCGTTCGCTGACCGGCGGCACGTCGTGCAGGGTGAGCGGACGGTCGCGGCACGCCTCGACGCCCATGAGGTGGCCGAAGACGCTCCACGTGTACAGATGGGCGGCCCTGTCGTCGTCGCTGAGGCGCACCCCCATGCTCTCCAGAGCCTCCCACGTGACGACCGAGAAGTCGAAGATGGTGGCCAGCAGCAGTTCCTGGTTGACCGGCGGGCCGAACCTGGCGGTGTCCCAGTCGTCGCCGAAGTGCTCGGCGGCCAGGGCGCGCACGAAGGAGTGCAGGATGCGCAGCCCGATCGCCGTCGTGTGCCCGGGACGGCCCGGGGTCAGGCTGTCGGTGGCCTTGAGGCCCATGACGTCCACCAGCATCTGGCCGGTCTCGGCGACCCGACGGGTGAGGCTGTGGGTGGCCAGGTCGGACACCCCGGCCAGCACCTTGGCGCTGGAGACCTCGACGTAGGCCATGGGCAGGCACTTGCAGAACAGCGCGACCGCCTGGTACAGCCCGTAGTCGGAGAAGACGGCCTGGCCGCGGGCCAGCAGCTCGGCGTCCTCACCCCACTCGGGCAGGTCCTTGTTGAAGTCGATGGCGTCGAAGATGGCCGAGGGGCCGGTCTCGCCCGAGGGCGCCCGCGCCTCCCGCTTGGCGAGGCCCAGCTCCACCACGACCGCGCGCAGCATGGACAGGGCGTTGTCACCGTCGGGTCTGGTCTCCAGGTAACCGGCCACGATCTTGTCGATGTCCGGGTCGGCCTGCTGTCGTAATTGCCGGAAACGTTCCGCGGGCCAGCGCTCGGCGGCGGCCTTCTCGTGCTCGTTCATGTTCCCCGTACTCCAGATCTGGTCAGAGGCCCCCGCGTTTGCGCAGTGCCTCGACGTCCAGCAGCGTGATGGTCCGCCCCTTGACGGCGATGAGGCCGCGGGCGGCGAGCGACTGCAGGGCCCGGTTGACCGCCGGCCGCGACGCGCCGATGAGCGCGGCGAGGTCGGACTGGGTCAGCCCCGGCATGTCCACGACCGGGCCCTGGGCCTGGCCGCGCCTGACCGACAGTTGCAGCAGCAGCTTGGCCAGGCGCCCGCCCAGGTCGAGGAAGGCCAGGTCGGCGGCCTGCCCGGTGAGCCGGCGCACCATCTGCCCGAGCATGCGCAGGAACTCGTCGGCGAGCCCGGGATGCTCCCGCATCAGCTCCAGCAGCCGCGCCCTGGGCAGCGCGAAGATCCAGCAGGGCCGCACGGCGATGATCGACGCCGAGCGCGGCGAGTCGTCCAGCAGCGCCATCTCGCCGAACGTCTCCGCGCGGCCCAGCATGTTGAGCACGATCTCGTCGCCGTGCTCGGTGGTGAAGACGACCTTCACCAGGCCGTCCAGCAGCACGTACAGGGACTCGCCCGGGTCGCCCTGATGCAGGATGATCTGCCCGTTGCGGTATCGGCGCGCCACCCCGGCGCGCACGGTGCCGGTGATCCCGGCCTCTCCGAGCACGCGGAACAGCGGAACCTCCGCCAGCACGGCGGCCACCGCCTGGACGTCGTGCGGAACCGCCCCGCTGCTGGCGCTCATGGAAGAACTTTAGGACGCGAACGCCGATCGGGCAGTAAGTGGTAAGCGATCTCCCGAATGTGACGAGCGCCACACCCGCACTGTGTCGTCCGCGACAGTGCGCGAAGACCGCCGGGAGCACCGTTGGGGGGCCGGCCGAACAAGGTTGACCCCCAAGGACCCCGGCCGGCGGGGAGACGATGATGCAGTTGGATACGTTGGAGCGCCGCGACACCGCCAGCCTCGTGTCGGACGCCCAGGAGGGCGACGCCCAGGCGTGGGAGCGGCTGGTCGAGGAGTTCACGCCGATGCTGCGGTCCAGGATCCGGCGCTTCAGGCTCGGCCACGAGGACGCCCAGGACGTGCTCCAGACCACCTGGCTGCTGGCCTGGCAGAACCTCAAGCGCGTCGAGGACCCCCAGCGCATGCCCGGCTGGCTGGCCACGATCGCCTTCCGCGAGTGCCTGAAGCTGACCAGGCGCACCCGGGAGATCTGCACGCCCGATCTCGACACCCTCGGCAGCACGGACGACGTCGACAGGGAACTGGCCAGGATCTGGCTGGCCGGCACGCTGGAGGAGCTGGTCGAGGAGCTGCCCACGGCCCAGCGCGTGCTGTTTCGAGCACTCACGGAAACCTCCGAGCCGCACTACGTGGACGTCGCCCGCAGGCTGGGCCGCCCGGTCGGCAGCATCGGCCCCACCCGGGCCCGCTGCTTCGCCAAGCTGCGCGGCCTCCTGCAGGACCGCGAGATCACCAGGGACTTCCTGGACTGACTCCTACTTTCCTGACCGGTCAAGAGGGATCGCCTCCAGGAAGGGCTCGAAGTCGAAGCGCGCCATCTCGTAGGCGTCGGGATCGGTCTCCTCGGGGAAGGCGTAGACCTTGCGCCGCATCCCGGGGAGCAGCCGGCCGGCCGCGAGCGTCCCGGCGTCGTCGGGCACCGGCTCCGGCAGCGTGCCGCGGGCCGTCTCCGCCTCCAGGGCCGCGGTCAGCTCCGGGCCGAACGGCGGGTCGTACAGCGCGCCCACCCGCTGGTAGGTGCGGAAGTAGCCGACGATGAAGCGCATGCGGTCGGGGTAGGACACCCAGTCGGCCACCCCGGCCGTGGCCTGCTCGACGTCGTCGGGGATGAACTCCTCGGTGAGCTTGCGCACCTTCTCGTTGCGGATCGGCCGCCAGGCGAGCGCCATGTCCACGCCCGGGGGCGGGGTGAGCGGCCGACCGACCTTGATGTCGCTGAGCGGCGTGCGCACGGCGAACAGGTGGCGGGTGTACAGCGAGGACCACTTGGCCTCCAGCACCCGCGTCAGCCACGGCTGGTCCTCGTGCCGGGCGCTGAACAGCGGGAAGCGGGGGAAGGGCCGCCGGGTCACCAGCGAGCGCAACGACCGCCACGACACCCGCGTCAGCCACCGCACCGGCCGGTACAGCACCAGCTCCAGAGCCTTCTGCGCGCGCTTCTGCTCGTACGCCGACAACGCCACGCTCGCCCCGAACATCAGCTCGGCCCGCTCGTCCGGGTCGGTGGACGCGTGCGCCTCGGTCAGCAGCAGGGCCGCGTCCCGCAGGTAGCGCTCGTCGGCCTCCTCCAGCAGCCCGGACAGGAACTCCGGCGGCATCGGCGTGTTCTCCGACTCCGGGCTCACCTTGACGTAGCAGTCGGGCGTGCCGTTCCACAGGTTGGCCGCCAGGCTCGCGGTCTCCAGGAAGATCGCCCGGTTGGCCAGCGCCAGCCCGAGCTGGTAGCTGGGGCCCAGCAGGGTCAGCAACGTGGCGCGGAACAGGCGGCGCAGGCGCGCGGGAACGTGCAGCCGGTCGCCGAAACCGGTCAGGAAGGGTGAGCCGGGGGTCAGGTCGAGGCTCTCGGCGATCGCCTTGGACGTCCATTTGGCGTAGCAGTACCAGTTGGTCGCGTCCTGGCCCAGGTGCTGGGCGAGGTCCCCGGCGACGCGGTGGTAGCCATGGGCGATGACCATGGCCTCCAGAGCAGGGTTCCTGTCCTTGCAGGCGGCGATGCGGAGCACGTCGTCAGCCGTCATCGGAGCGCCTGGCGCAAGCGCTTGTTCCACTTCGGACATGGGGTCTCCCGTCAGTGGTCCCCCCTGGGACCGTCGATCCTCACCGGGTCAGAGCGCACCCGGTGACGTGAGATACAGGGCGGCGGTCGCGCATTGCCCCGTTCGACCGCCAGCCCGGAGCGTAGGGCGGGCGACTTGCGGTGTGCTTGCAGGGCGCCGGGCCGCCCCGGGAGGCGCCCGGGGCGGCGGCCGTCATTCCTTCACCGATATCTTGCTGATCACGACGAAGCCACCGAGCGCCCCCGCGGAGCCGGCGGCCGTCGTCGTCGTGAGGTTGACCACCAGGTCATAGGTGCCGGGGCCGAGCTGGCCGCGCATCGGGACGGACGCGGTGTACCGTCCCGATCCAGGGGTGAACGTCATCTCCACAGGAGGCGTGGGGTGGCGGGTCTCACCACCTCCCAGCAGGTCGGCGATGATCTCCAAGTGCCACCGTCCCGCCAGCCAGTCGACCAACTCGCCGCCGACCTCCCAGCTCACGTCCACGGTCCAGCCCTCGCCGCATCTCACGACGTTCGTGGGCTGGGCGCCCGGGTCGACAACCTGGCCGTGCAGGACGCCGTTCAACTGCTCGGCCGGGACCTTCATCACCTGGAACTCACCGGTCGCCATGTCGCTGTCTCCTTTCCGGGGGGAATCAGGTCCCCGTACGGAGAGGCAGAGCGGTGGGACAGGCGGGTAAATACCGGGTGTATTCAAGGACACAAACGGGACCGCCGGACGTCGTACGGCCGGCCGGAAACCCGGCGTCCCCGCCCCGGCCAGTACGGTGGGGACATGATCGACGACCGCTCGGCCGGGCCCTCCGGCACGTCGGCCAGGCTCGCCGCCGACTGGCTCGCGCTGGCGGGCGGCTCGCCGGCCGCGCGGGCCGCCGGCGCCGAGCTGATCGCCCGCTGGGCCGAACCCCACCGCCGCTACCACACCCTCGCCCACCTGGCCGCCGTGCTGGCCGCCGTCGACGACCTGGCAGGGGAGGCCGCCGACCCCGCCGCGGTGCGCCTGGCCGCCTGGTTCCACGACGCCGTCTACGACGGCAGGCCCGGCTGGGACGAGGAGCGCAGCGCCCAGCTCGCCCAGGCCCGCCTGCCGCGCTGCGGGGTGCCGCCCGCCCGGGTCGCCGCGACCGCCCGGCTGGTCCGCCTGACCGCCGCGCACGACACGGTGGCCGCCGGCGACCGCGACGGGGCCGTGCTGTGCGACGCCGACCTGGCCGTGCTGGGCCGCCCCGGCTACGACGCCTACGCCGCCGACATCCGCCGCGAGTACGCGCACGTGCCCGACGACCTGTTCCGGCTGGGCCGCTCGCAGGTGCTGCGCAGGCTGCTGGCCGCGCCGCGGCTCTACCGTACGGACCGGGCGCGCGACCTGTGGGAGGAACGCGCCCGCGCCAACATGGACGCCGAGCTGGCCCGCCTCGACGCGGCGGGTTAGGGCGTGCGGCGTTTGCGGCGGCGCAGCCCGGCGGCGATCAGGCGGCGCAGCAGCTCCTGCGAGCCGACCGGCTCGGCGCCCAGCGACACCGCCCGCGCGTGCACGGTCTCCGGCACGTCGTAGTGGTCCCGGTCGAAGGCCCGGCCGGGCACCCCGAGCCGAGCCGCGAACGCGTGCAGCTCCTCCAGCGAGCTGTCGCTGACCAGGTGTGACCACATCAGGCCGCGCGGCCCCGGCCAGTTGGGGGGATCGATCAGAACCGTCACGCCCTCAAGGGTAGGACCCTGCCGCGCACGCCCAGCTCGCCCAGCTCGGGCACCACGACGTGGGCGCCGTGCCCGGTGAGCGCGGCGGCGTCGCCGGGACCGTCCCGGGTGACCGCGACCACCAGCCCGAAGCCGCCCTTGGCGCCCGCCTCGACGCCCGGCAGCGCCGCGTCCACCACGGCGGCCCTGGCGGCGGGCAGCGCCAGGCGGCGCACGGCCTCCAGGAACAGGGCGGGGTGCGGCTTGCCCGGCAGGTTCATCAGGGCCGCGTCGCCGCCGTCCACGACCAGGTCGAACAGGTGCGCCACGCCTGCGGCGGTCACCAGCCTGCGGCCGTGCAGGCTGGCCGAGACGGCGGCCGTGCGGGCGCCCCTGCGGCGCAGCTCGTGCAGCAGCGCCACGGTGGCGGGGAAGGCGGCCACGCCGTACTTGTCCACCTGCGCGATGAAGATCTGGTCCTTGGCCAGGCCGAGCCCGTGCACGGTGGGCGCGCCGGGCTCGTCGCCGGGATCGCCTTCGGGCACGTCGAGGCCGCGGGAGGCGAGGAAGGTGCGGACGCCGTCGAGCCGCGGCCGGCCGTCGACGTGCCGGAGGTAGTCGTCACGGATGTCGAACGGCTGGGAGCGGCCGCGCAGGAAGGCGTCGAAGACGTGTTTCCAGGCGGCCGCGTGCCCGCGAGCGGTGTCGGTGACCACGCCGTCGGTGTCGAACACGACGGCGCCGATCGAGGCCAGGTCGATGACGGGCTCGTTCACACTGTGAACGTAGCCGCTCTACCAGGCGACGGGTAGCTCCTTGACGCCGTAGACGATGGCCAGCTCCCGGAACGGCACCTCGCCCGAGACGTGCAGGTCCGGGAAGCGGCGCAGCAGGGCGGGGAAGGCGATGCGCATCTCCATCTGGGCGAGCGGCGCGCCGATGCAGCGGTGGATGCCGTGGCCGAAGGCCAGGTGCGAGCCGGCGGTCTCGCGGCCGGGACGCACCTCGTCCATGTCCGGGCCCAGTGAGGGGTCGCGGTTGGCGCCGGTCAGCGAGCACAGCACCATCTCGCCCTTCTTGATCGGCACACCGTGCAGCTCCAGGTCCTCGCGGGCGAAACGCGGGAAGGCCACCTGCACGACCGTCATGTAGCGCAGCAGCTCCTCGACCACGTCGTTGACGTAGCCGTCCACCTCGCGCACCTTGGCGGCCTGCTCCGGGTTGCGCATGAGCCACAGGGAGCCGAGCGCGAGCATGCTGGTGCTGGTGTCGTGGCCGCCGGTGAGCAGGCCGTCGGACATACTGGCCAGCGTGCGGTCGTCGAGGTCGTCGCCGTGGTCGCGCAGGAGCTGGCCGAGCAGGCCCTCGCCGGGATCGCGCCGCTCGCGGGCGACCAGGTCCACCAGGTACGCCATCGCGTCGTTGATCGCCTGCAGGGACGCCTCGGGTCCGGCCGACAGGTCGAACCGGTCCTTGCTGATCTTGACGAAGTCGGCGCGCTCCTCGTACGGGACGCCGAGCAGCTCGCACACCACCAGCGACGGGATCGGCAGCGCGAAGTCCTCGACCAGGTCCGCGGGCGGGCCCTTGGCCTCGATGCGGTCCAGGTGCTCCTCGACCATCGCCTCGATGCGCGGCTCCAGCCGGCGCAGGCGGCGCATGGTGAACTCGGGCGTCAGGTACTTGCGCAGCCGCGTGTGCTCGGGCGGGTCGCGGAAGCCGAGGCCGCCGGGGTCCTCCTGGTTGGAGCCGAGGCCGGAGATGCCGGCGAAGTCGTTGCTGAAGTGCTCGTGGTCGCCGAGGACACCGCGCACGTCCTCCCAGCGGGTGACCAGGTGCACGGTCTGGTCGCCGGGGATCTTCATGGGGAAGACGGCGTGCTCGGCCCGGATGCGGCCGAGCTCGGCGACCGGGTCGAAGTCCTCGCGCATGAACTGGACGAAGGGGAACTCTGAGTCAGACATGGATATCCGTCCTGCTGGGATACATCACACTATGTTGGGATAAATCCCTCGGTAGATGGTCCCATCCGGACAGGCGACTGTTGCCCTCCGAAAGGACGAAATTGCCGCTCACCCTCACGTCCTACCTGGTCGCTCGCCCGGTCGTCCATCTGGCCGCCCGTCCGGCCTCCTGATCGGCTGCCTCTCTCGTCGGCCGCTCGGCGCGGCCGGGGTGTGGCGCGTTCTTCGAGGGGCCCCGGGGGAGGGGGCGGCCGGGCCGTGGCCCGGTGTCCCGCCGGCGAGAGCGCGGGGGCGGCGAGATCGCACGCTCACAATCCCCTCCTTTCACCTCATTGTGCGGCGCGGCGCAGGCCGCCGACTAGCCACAACCCCCTTCCGGTACGGCGTGTGTCACAGCAACCGGTGGGAGACAGGGGAAATCGGTGGCGTTTGGCGTACAAGGGGGCGACAGTCTGCGATGATCTCGTCGCAAGACAAGCTGGACTTGAGCCTCGCGGATAGTGACTGATGCCGACATTTGAGGAAATAGCAGCCTTCGTCGCCGAAAAGCCGTTCGCCACCGCCGTCATCGCCCTGCTGGGGCTGGCCGGGCTCGTGCTGGCGTTCTTGGTGCTCAGGATGGCCTGGCGGGCAGGCAGCTGGTTATTCGCCCGATACGTCGCCCCCCGTCCCGTCGAGGACGTGCTCACCGTCGTCGCCGCCTCCATCGCCACCGGCGTGTCCGCCCAGGGCATGTGGCGCTTCTCCGGCGACGTGCTGGGCCTCGACGGACCGCTCCGGCTGCTGCTGTTCGCCTTCATAGAGGTCGCCATCATCACCTCGGCCGTCCGCGCCCGCCGCAACATGCGGGAGAACTTCTCCGCCGGCATCGACGGCATCGCGGTCTGGGCGCTGACCTGCCTGACCGCCGTCCTGTCCAGCATGGACGCCCGCAGCCTCCCCGAAGCCCTCTTCCGCCTGGCCGCCCCCCTGGTCGCCGCCTGGCTCTGGGAACGCGGCATGGCCATCGAACGCCACCGCATCCGCGGCACCGGCCGCATCAACTGGCGCCTGACCCCCGAACGCCTGCTCGTCCGCATGGGCCTGGCCGAGGTCAGCGACCGTACGGCCTCCGAGGTCGACGCCCACCGCCGGCTCACCCGCGTCGCCCTGGCCGCCAAGCGGGCCAAGGCCCTGCGCGACGGCGGCGGCTCCGAACGCAAGATGCGCGCCGCGCTGGCCAGGCTCGACAAGGCCATGGACCAGGCCGTCGAGCACACCGGCCTGGCCGTCGACCAGCAGCGCCAGGAAGCGCTGCTGGCCCAGATCGCCGCCCTGTACAACACCACCGCGCTCATCGACGCCGACCCGCGCGTGCCGTGGGAGCCCGAGGCCGACCACCGTCCCGTGCCCGCCCGCCCGGCGCTGCCGCCCGCGCTGGTGGAACTCGTCGAGGACGACGACGAGGACGTCGAGGTGTTCGACGCCACCCCCCAGGTCGTCGACACCGCCCAGCGCGCCGCCCAGATCAGGGCCGCCCGCGAGTTCTGGGACCGGCAGATCGCCAAGCGCATCGTGCCGCGCTCGCTGGACATCGCCCAGGAGATCGGCGTCCCGCTGGCCACCGCGCGCGAGTATCGTGCCCTGTGGAAGCTGGAGCCGCAGGCACACGCCCTGATCGAGGCTCTGTACCAGCAGCACGGCATCGTCGACACCGGCGCCTTCCCGGCCATCGCCGACGACGGGCGGGTGCTGGCCAAGTAGGGGGAGCTCGGTTGCGGGAGCGCACGCTCGAACGCGTCAGGAAACTCCTGGCCAAGGCCGAACGCACGGACAACGAGCACGAGCGGGCCACCTTCCTGGCGGCGGCCTCCGCCCTGATGGCCAAGTACGGTATCGAGACCCTCCCGCCGCCCGGCACCCGCCAGACCCCCGGCGACCGGATCGTCACCCTGCCCGCCCCCTGGGCCAGGGAGAAGGCCCGCCTGGTCAGCCTGGTCGCCCAGGCCGTACGCTGCCGCCCGCTGCTGATCGGGCGCGGCGACGGCGGCCAGCGGGTGCACGTGTTCGGCTTCGCCGCCGACCTCGAACGCGCCGACGTGCTGGCCACGTCGCTGCTGCTGCAGATGGCCTCCGGCCTGGCCCGCGTAACGCCGCCGGGCGAGCTCGCCACCGCGCGGGCCTACCGGCGCTCGTGGCTGCTGGGGTTCACCGACGAGGTGTACCGGCTGCTGCGCGAGGCCGAGTCGCGCGCCGAGACCGAGGCCGAGGCGGCCGGGGCCGGCACCGCGCTGGTGCTGGCCGACCGCCGGGCCGAGGTGGACGTGGCGGTGGCCGCCCACTATCCGCGCATCCGCATGTCGGTCCCGACGACCAGCGGCACGGGCTACCGCGCGGGCGTGCTGGCGGGCCGGCACGCCGACCTCGGGCGCACCGGCATGCCCACCGCCACCGCCCGCGAGCTGCCCCGCTGAGGCGGCCGGGTCAGCCCAGGGCCGCCGAGACCAGCGAGCGGGCCTCCTCCTGCACCTTGGCCAGGTGGTCGGGCCCCTTGAAGGACTCGGCGTAGATCTTGTAGACGTCCTCGGTGCCCGACGGGCGGGCGGCGAACCAGGCGTTCTCGGTCGAGACCTTCACGCCGCCCAGCGCCGCGCCGTTGCCGGGGGCCGCGGTCTGCACCGCCGTGATCGGCTCGCCGGCCAGCGACGACGCCGTCACCTGGTCGGCCGACAGCTTGGCCAGCACCGCCTTCTCCTCGCGGGTGGCGGGCGCGTCGACCCGGGCGTAGGCGGGCTCGCCGAACCGCCCGGTCAGGCGGCGGTAGTGCGCGCTCGGCGACTCGCCGGTCACGGCCAGGATCTCCGAGGCCAGCAGGGCCAGGATGAGGCCGTCCTTGTCAGTGGACCAGGGCGAGCCGTCGCGCCGCAGGAACGAGGCCCCCGCGCTCTCCTCGCCGCCGAACCCCAGCGAGCCGTCGAGCAGCCCGGGGACGAACCACTTGAAACCGACCGGCACCTCGTACAGGCGCCGCCCGAGCGAGGCGGCGACCCGGTCGATGACGCCGCTGCTCACCATCGTCTTGCCGACCCCGGCGTCGGCGGGCCAGCCGTCGCGGTGGGCGTACAGGTAGGAGATGGCGACGGCCAGGTAGTGGTTGGGGTTCATCAGGCCGTCGGGGGTGACGACGCCGTGGCGGTCGGCGTCGGCGTCGTTGCCGGTGGCGATGTCGTACCTGTCCCGCTGGGCGATCAGGGACGCCATCGCGTACGGCGAGGAGCAGTCCATGCGGATCTTGCCGTCCCAGTCGAGCGTCATGAACCGCCAGGTGGGGTCGACCAGCGGGTTGACCACGGTCAGGTCGAGGCGGTGCCGCTCGGCGATCTCGCCCCAGTAGGCCACGCTCGCCCCGCCCAGCGGGTCGGCCCCGATGCGCACCCCGGCCGACCTGATCGCGTCGAGGTCCACCACCGACGGCAGGTCGTCGACGTACGTGCCGAGGAAGTCGTAGCGGCCGGCCGCGTCGAGGGCCTTGGCGTAG
Organism: Nonomuraea sp. NPDC051191; assembly: GCF_044455665.1. Classification (NCBI taxonomy): domain Bacteria; kingdom Bacillati; phylum Actinomycetota; class Actinomycetes; order Streptosporangiales; family Streptosporangiaceae; genus Nonomuraea; species Nonomuraea sp. NPDC051191. The sequence continues at coordinate 696,276 of NZ_JBITEZ010000002.1, forward strand.
GAGATCCGGGACACGCCCTTCATGCCGTCGGCCAGCAGCTGGTTGGCGCGGTCCTGGATCCAGGAGGTGGCGTCGGTGTCGGCGGGCCCGCCGTGCGGCGGGTTGTACTTGAAGCCGCCGTCGGAGGGCGGGTTGTGCGACGGCGTCACCACCACGCCGTCGGCGAGCCCCGACGTGCGGCCCCGGTTGTGCCGCAGGACGGCGTGCGAGACGGCGGGCGTCGGCGTGTAGCCGTCGCGCGCGTCGATCAGCACCTCGACGTCGTTGGCGGCGAACACCTCCAGCGCCGACACGCGGGCGGGCTCGGACAGCGCGTGCGTGTCGATGCCCAGGAACAGCGGCCCGTCGGTGCCCTGGGACGCGCGGTATTCGCAGATGGCCTGGCTGGTGGCCAGGATGTGGTCCTCGTTGAAGGCCGTCCGCAGCGATGACCCGCGATGGCCCGACGTGCCGAACGCCACCCGCTGCGCCACCTCGGCGGGGTCGGGATGCAGGGCGTAGTAGGAGGTCACCAGCCGGGCGACGTCGACCAGGTCGGCGGGCTGGGCGGGCTGTCCTGCGCGATCGTGCGTCATGAGGCCACTTTACAAATCCGTCCCCTTCGTACGGGTGAGCGCACCGGGCGGCGTGGGAAGATACAGGCGCGTCCGCCTCCAGAATGGAGTTCTGTTTCCATGCGTTTCGGATATTTCCTGAACGAACGGCAAGGGCCCGACCCGCTCGGCGCGCTCCGCGACGACATCGCCCAGGCGGCCGAGGACGGCTTCGCCTCCGCCTGGCTGTCCCACATCTTCGGCCTCGACGCCCTCACCGCCCTGGCCGTGGCCGGCAGTCAGGTGCCCGGCATCGAGCTCGGCACCTCCGTCGTGCCCACCTTCCCGCGGCACCCGGCCGCCCTGGCCCAGCAGGCGATGACGGCCAACGCCGCGCTCGGCGGCCGGCTGGCGCTCGGCATCGGCCTGTCCCACCAGGTCGTCATCGAGCACATGTTCGGCCTCAGCTTCGAGCGGCCCTACCGCCACATGAAGGAGTACCTCGACGTGCTGCTCCCGGCGAGCCGGGGCGAGCAGGTCAAATCGGCGGGCGAGACGATCAGGGCCGACGTGCGGCTCACCACGCCGGGCGCGGGCTTCCCCGTGCTCATCGCCGCTCTCGGCCCGCGCATGCTGAAGCTCGCCGGCACGGTGGCCGACGGCACGGTCTTGTGGATGACCGGCCCGAGGACGGTGGCCGAGCACGTCGCCCCGACCATCACCGCCGCCGCCGCGGAGGCCGGCCGCCCGGCGCCGCGGATCGTCTGCGCGCTGCCCGTCTGCGTCACCGACGACCCCGCCGGCGCGGTCGAGCGCGCCAACGAGATCTTCGCCGTCTACGGCACGCTCCCCTCCTACCGCGCCATGCTCGACCGCGAGGGGGCCGCCGGGCCGGGCGACGTCGCGGTCGTCGGCGACGAGGAGTCCGTGCTCGCCCAGCTCCAGCGGCTGAGGGAGGCCGGGGTGACCGACTTCGTCGGCGCGACCTTCGCCGAGCGGGAACGCACCCGTGAGCTGCTCATCGGCGCGTCGAAGGGTTCATAGGGGGACATCTCAATAAACTCCGGCAAGATGAAGCGCTTGCTGCATGGCATAGACGTGTCGAACTGGCAGGGCTCCGTCGACTGGGCCGGCCACGCCGAGGCCGGGGTCTCCTTCGCCTTCGCCAAGGCCACCGAGGGCGGCGACTGGACCGACAGGTGGTTCGCCCGCAACTGGTCCGGCATGCGCGAGAGCTGGCTGGTGTGCGGCGCCTACCACTTCGCCCGGCCCAAGGGCGACCCGATCGAGCACGCCCGGCACTTCCTGGCGGTGCTCAGGTCGGCCGGCGGCCTGCGCAGGGGCGACCTGGTGGCGCTCGACCTGGAGACCGGCGACGGGCAGCGGCCCGAGCAGGTCGCCAGGTACGCGCGCCGCTGGTGCCACCACGTCGAGCGGCACGCCGGCCTGCGGCCCTTCATCTACACCTTCCACTGGTTCGCCCGCGCGGGGAACTGCGCCGGCCTGGCCGACTACCCGCTGTGGATCGCCTCCCCGGAGCGACCGCGCGGCGAGCCCCTCGTGCCGCCGCCGTGGCGCGACTGGACGATTCACCAATATGTCGGCAGCCCGCTCGACCGGAACGTCTTCCACGGCAGCCGCCAGGACCTGACAAGGCTGGGGTTTCACCCGCGATAGCATCGGTGTTCACCATCGAACCAGCCTCGGTGCCGGGCATCGAGCGCGATCCAAGGGAGACACCGTGTCAGCCGAGCTACGCATCACCCTCGCCGGAGCCGAGCGTGTGGTCGCGGCCGGCACGACGGCCGGTGAGGCGCTGGAGGCCGACGGCCGAACGGTCATCGCGGCCCGGGTCAACGGCGAGCCGCGCGACCTGGCCCACCCGCTGGCCCAGGACGACGTCGTCGAGCCGATCGAGGTCTCCAGCGAGGACGGCAGGGCCATCGTCCGACACTCCACCGCCCACGTCATGGCCCAGGCGGTGCAGGAGCTGTTCCCCGAGGCCAAGCTGGGCATCGGCCCGCCCGTGGAGAACGGCTTCTACTACGACTTCGACGTCAAGCAGGCGTTCAACCCCGACGACCTCAAGCGCGTCGAGAAGCGCATGCGGGAGATCGTCAAGCAGGGGCAGCTGTTCTCCCGCCGGGCCGTCAGCGACGACGAGGCGCGCGAGGAGCTGGCCGCCGAGCCGTACAAGCTGGAGCTGATCGGGCTCAAGGGCGGCGCGGCCGACGAGGAGAGCGTCGAGGTCGGGGCCGGGCAGCTCACGATCTACGACAACCTCGACCCCAAGAGCGGCGAGCTGTGCTGGAAGGACCTGTGCCGCGGGCCGCACGTGCCCTCCACCCGGTCGATCCCGGCGTTCAAGCTCATGCGCTCCGGCGGCGCCTACTGGCGCGGCAGCGAGAAGAACCCGCAGCTCCAGCGCATCTACGGCACCGCCTGGGAGTCCCGCGACAAGCAGGACGAATACCTGCGCATGCTGGAGGAGGCCGAGCGGCGCGACCACCGCAGGCTGGGCGCCGAGCTCGACCTGTTCTCCTTCCCCGACGAGCTGGGCTCGGGCCTGGCGGTCTTCCACCCCAAGGGCGGCGTGATCCGCAAGGTGATGGAGGACTACTCGCGGCGCAGGCACGAGGAGGCCGGCTACGAGTTCGTCAACACCCCGCACATCACCAAGGAGAACCTCTACCAGGTCTCGGGCCACCTCGACTGGTACAAGGACGGGATGTTCCCGCCCATGGAGCTGGAGGGCGCCCGCTACTACCTCAAGCCGATGAACTGTCCGATGCACAACCTGATCTTCAGGGCGCGCGGGCGGTCCTACCGCGAGCTGCCGCTGCGGCTGTTCGAGTTCGGCACGGTCTACCGCTACGAGAAGTCCGGCGTGGTCCACGGCCTGACCCGGGTGCGCGGCCTGACCCAGGACGACGCGCACATCTACTGCAGCCGCGAGCAGATGCGCGACGAGCTGACCTCGCTGCTGCGCTTCGTGCTCGAACTGCTGCGCGACTACGGCCTGGAGGACTTCTACCTGGAGCTGTCCACCAAGGACCCGGAGAAGTACGTCGGCTCCGACGAGGCGTGGGAGGAGGCCACCGCGACGCTGCGCGAGGTGGCCGAGGCGGAGAACCTCCACCTGGTGATGGACCCGGGCGGCGCGGCCTTCTACGGGCCGAAGATCTCCGTCCAGGTGCGCGACGCCATCGGCCGCACCTGGCAGATGTCCACCATTCAGCTCGACTTCAACCTGCCCGAGCTGTTCGACCTGCAGTACCAGGCGGCCGACGGCTCCCGGCAGCAGCCGGTCATGATCCACCGGGCGCTGTTCGGCTCGGTCGAGCGGTTCTTCGGCGTCCTGGTCGAGCACTACGCCGGGGCGTTCCCCGCGTGGCTGGCGCCGGTGCAGGTGGTCGGCATCCCGATCGCCGACGCCCACGTGCCCTACCTCCAGGACGTCGCCAAGCAGCTGCGCGCGCGGGGCATCAGGGTCGAGGTCGACGCGGCCGACGACCGCATGCAGAAGAAGATCCGCAACGCGCAGAAGGCGAAGGTCCCGTACATGCTGCTGGCCGGTGACGACGACATCGCCAACGGCGCGGTGTCCTTCCGTTACCGCAACGGCGAGCAGAAGAACGGCGTGCCCGTCGAGGAGGCCATCGCCGAGATCGTCAACGCCGTGGAGCAGCGCGTCCAGGTCTGATCCGCCGGGCCTGAGCCGTTCTCCGGGCGGCTCAGGCTCCCGCCGGGTCGCCCCGGGCGGGCACCGGGTCGCCTTCCGATGCGTCGCCGGGGTGCCCCTGGCCGCTAGCGGGGGAACAGGCGGAACGTGACCGCCGGGCGGCCGTCGAAGAGTTCGGCGGCCTCCCGCGCGGAGCCCTCGATCAGCTCGCGGGCGTAGACCTCCGGGTCCTGGTCGGTCAGGGCCTCGATGTAGGCGCGGTGCTCCAGCAGCGACCGCACGCCCCGCGCCAGCCCGTCGGTGACGTCCACGGCGTGGGTGGGGGAGTTGGAGCCGGCGACGGCGACCCAGCGGACGCCGTTCCAGGGGGCGGCGTCGGTGTCAGGAAATATCCAGCGATTTCCGGCGTCTCCGGCGGCGTCCAGCACGGCCCGGCCCACCGCCCGATGGTCCGGCGTGTTCCAGTACGTGCCGCCCCACGTGTCGTCGGGATTGAGGGTGATCACCAGCTCGGGGCGATGCCTGCGGATCGCGGCGGCGATGTCCCGCCTGAGCGCCGTGCCGTACTCGACGACCCCGTCGGCGTGGTCGAGGAACTCCACACTGGACACCCCGACCACGGCGGCGCTGGCCCGCTCCTCCCGCTCGCGCACCGGCCCGCACGCGGCGGGGTCGAGGGTGTCGATGCCCGCCTCGCCGCGGGTGGCCATCAGGTAGGAGACCTCGCGTCCGGCGTCGGTCCAGGTGGCGACGGCGGAGGCGCAGCCGTACTCCAGGTCGTCGGGGTGGGCCACGACGGCCAGGGCGCGCCGCCAGTCGGTGGGCATGGGTTCGAGTCGCTGTGCCATGTCCCCACCCTAGGGCCGCCGTGGAAACCCGGGATCGCCGTGCCGTTCGGGGCCGAAGCGGCTGTACAAGCAGGGGACGCCGTGCGAGGCCGGGGTCGCGCCGGGAGAGCGGCCCGTTGCCCGGGGTCCTATGCTGCTTGGTATGCACGATCAGGCAGGAGCCGGGGCGCCCGACAACTTCCAGCGGCTGTGGACCCCGCATCGCATGGCCTACATCAAGGGCGAGAACAAGCCGACGGGCACCGGGCCCGGCGACGGCTGCCCGTTCGACGAGATCCCTCGGATGAGCGACGAGGACGGCCTGATCGTGGCCAGGGGAGAGGTCGTCTACGCCGTGCTCAACCTCTACCCGTACAACTCCGGCCACCTGATGGTCGTGCCCTTCCGGCACGTGTCCGACTACGACGAGCTGACCCCGGCCGAGGTGGTGGAGCTGGGCGAGTTCACCCAGCGGTCGCTGCGCGCGCTGCGCAGGGCCAGCGGCGCGCAGGGCTTCAACGTGGGCATGAACCTGGGCCACGTCGCGGGCGCCGGTATCGCCGCCCACCTGCACCAGCACGTCGTGCCGAGGTGGGGCGGCGACACGAACTTCATGCCCGTGGTGGCCCAGACGAAGGTGCTGCCCCAGCTCCTGCACGACACCCGGCAACTGCTGGCCGACGCCTGGACGGACTAGGCACCGCCACCACCTGACACCGCCCCGACGAGCGCCGACCTCGACGGGGCCCTAAGCGTGTCCGGTTTCGGGCGTGCTCGGCTTGAGGGCGTCCGGCTTGAGCGCGCCCAGCTCGAAGCCCGCCCAGCTCGAAGCGTGCCCAGCTCGAAGCGTGCCCGGCTTGAGCGTCACCATACCCCACCCCCGTGTCGCCACCGCTGGCGATCGGCCTTTTCTCCGGACGGTCCGATGTGCGGAATAACACCATACCTCCCTATGGTATTACCGGCACGACCGAAGGAGTCCGACATGCCACACGTGATCCGCAAGCCCGGCGTCCTCGGCGGGACCTCGCTCGCCGTCTTCCTCGCCGGCGTGCATTTCGTCAACGACGCCATCACCGCGATGCTCGGGGCCCTGCTGCCGACGTTGCAGGCGCGGTTCGGGCTGGGACCGGCCCTGCTGGCCGTGCTCGTCGCCGTCTACTCGATCTCGTCGTCGGTCACCCAGCCGTTCTTCGGTGCGATGGCCGAGGACCGCAGCCTGCGCGTGGTCGGGGCGACGGGCGTGCTCATGGCCTCGCTGTTCCTCAGCCTGATCGGCGTCGCGCCCGCGCTGGCGGCGGTCTTCGCCCTGCTGATCATCGGCGGCATGGGGGCGGCGGCGCTGCACCCCGTGGGCACGGCGGTGGCCGGTGGCCCCACCGTGCCGAATCGCACGCTGGGCGTGGGGTTGTTCACCGCCGGCGGGATGGCCGGGTTCGCCCTCGGGCCGGTGCTGATCCTCTCCGCGGTCTCGGCGTTCGGGGTCGAGGTCACGCCGTGGCTGATGGTTCCCGGCGTGCTGTTCGCCGTCCTGGTCTTCCTGCTGCTGCCCGACTGGGAGCCGCACGGTCGCCGTCCCCTGCGGACGCTCTTCCGGTTCCGGCTGCTGCGCGGTCCCATCGGCGGGCTCACCCTGGCCGCGACCCTGGCGAGCCTGGCCTTCGTGACCTTCACCAGCTCGATGCCCCTCTGGCTGGTCCGCGAGCACGGCGTGGCGGCCGACGCCGGGCTGCTCGGCTGGACGCTCGCCGTGTTCTCGCTGGCCGCGGGGCTCGGCGCGCTGCTCGGTGGTGTGCTCGCGCCGCGGGTCGGCCGCCGCCGCGTGCTGATCGGGTCGCTCGCCGCCGCGCCGGTGCCGTTGATCGCGATCGTCACGCTCGAACCGGGCGGCGTCCCCTACTTCCTCGCCGCCGCGCTCGCCGGAGCCCTCCTGTACGTCGGCAGCCCCGTCACCGTCGTCCTCGCGCAGGACCTGGCGCCCGGGGAGCCGGCGAGCGCCGCGGGGATGGTTCTCGGGGTGTCCGCCGCGGCGGCGGGAGCGCTGTACGCGGCTCTGGGCTGGCTCCAGGAGGCCGCCGGGCTCGGCGTCGGCATGGTCACCGGTTTCGCGCTGGCCGTCCCCGCGGCACTGGTCGTCCTCGTGGTGCTGCGGCGTCACCCGCAGGCCGGACGCTGACCCGGCGCCCGGCCTGGTCGTACTGACCTAGTCGGCCGCACGGGCCAGATGGGCGGCGGCGGGCGCCTCCGCCGGCTGTTCGCGGCCGAGCGCGCCGATGCCCGCCGCGAGCAGCAGCGGCACGGCCAGCGCCAGCGCCATCGACAACACCGCGGCCCCCGAGTCGTTGACCAGCATCCCGATCACCCCGCTGACCAGCGTGCCGATCAGACCGGCGCGCAGGGCGGGGGAGTGGCGGAACGCCGCCGGCACCACGCCCGCGCTGGCCTGCTCGGGCCGCATGATCGCGTAGACGAGGAAGGCCACGGCCGCGATCACGATGGGCATGAGGTTGGGGCTGAGCAGCGTGGCCAGCATGGCCTGGAGCTTGCGGAAGATCACCTCGAACGCCTCGCCGCTGATCACCTGACCCACGAACCGGCCCAGGTGCGTCTGCTCGTCGGGCGGACGCAGGTAGTTGAGCACGGCGAACGTCATCACGATCACCGCCCCGGCCACGCAGAACGCCCCCAGCTTCACGATCGACACCCGCTTGCCGGCCACCAGCAGCGCGGTCACCGCGATGCCCGGCACGAACGCGATCACCCCGCCGAAGTCGCTGCCCATGCCGGAGCCGCCCAGCACCATCGCGAACGCCCCGAGCACCACGATCGCGGCCACCCCTGGCCGCCCCGGCCACCGGTGGGCGATCACGGTGGTGGCCAGCAGCGTGCCGGTGGCCAGCAGCGCGAACGGGATGTTGCCCAGGCCGTAGTAGCGGGCCCCCACCTCGGCGCTGTAGCCCATGACGCTGTTGAGCTGCAACGTCGTGCCGGTCAGCAGGTCACCGGCGAGCGTGAGCGCGGTGAGGCCGGCCACCACGGCGAGCGGCCCGAGCGGACGGCGCCGCCAGGGCCCGCCGAAGGCCAGCGCCGTGACCACGACGACCCAGCCGAGCACCCCGGCGATCAGCTGCGGCAGGCTCGACCAGGGCAGCAGGTTGACCAGATAGCTGGAGACGGGCAGCGCGGCCAGCGCCACCGCGGCCAGGCGCACCGGCGACAGCCCCTTGCGCCGGCGCAGCAGCAGGAACGCGATCACGTAGAACAGCACCTGCAGCACCGCCACGACGGTGAAGTACACGCCCTTGATCGACCGGATGGCCTGCGCGGTCGAGTCGGCCCGGCTCAGCCGGTCGACCGTCGCGCCGGCCTCGCCCACCTGCAGCGGCACGCCGACGACCGTGGCCGGCGCCGGGACGCCGAGCCGGGCCAGCACGGTCGCGGTCAGGTCGGGCAGGATCGAGATGTCGGCGCGGCGGGTCGAGGCCGCGCCCAGCAGGTGCCCCTGCGCTCCCGGCTCGCGCAGCGCGGCCACCCGCAGGTGGGGCACGGAACCGTGGTCGGACAGGCCCGCGAGCAGCACCGTGGTGCCGGCAGGCAGGATCGACAGCAGCGCGCCGGCCTTGGCGTCGGCCAGTCGGAGCGCGTCGCGGCGCTCCTTGGGGCCGAGCTGCTCGGGCACCTTGGGCAGCTTGCCGCTGGTCAGGTAGGGGTGGACGAGGTCGTCGACGTCCATGGCGGTCATCGGGCACTGCTCCAGGTCGGCCGTGCTGACCTGGAGCGGGGAGGTGCGGTAGCGCTGCACCTCGCCCTGCCGGTCGGCCAGCGCGAGCGCGGCGCCGGGGCCGATCGCGATCGAGCACCGGCCCGCCGCCTTCAGCGCCTCGCCCAGGGTGCCGGCGTTGCGCTGCCCGGCCACGTCGATGAGGTAGCGGTAGTCGGGGATGACCGCGCCCGCGCCCCGGGTCTCGGGGGCCGGCGGCGCGCCGCAGGAGTAGCCGGCGGCCGACCTGGTGCCGGCCGACACCGTGAGCCAGCCGTCGTAGGGGCAGGTGATGTTGCTGACCGTGCGCACCGACAGCGAGCCGATCGCGCTGCCGCGCGTCAGCTCCCACAGGTTGGGGGCGTCGGCCTGGGTGACGTCGTCCCAGTGGAGGCCGGGGACGCCGATGAGCGCCACCCTGCCCGCCTCACTGCCCGCCTCACTGCCCGCCTCCCTGCCCGCCTCCCTGCCCGCCTCCCTGCCCGCCTCCCTGCCCGCCTCCCTGCCCGCCTCACTGCCCGCGTCACGGGCAGCCTCGGCGGCCGTGGCCGTGCCCTGCAGGCCGAGCAGTACGGAACCGGCCAGAACGGCCAGCGCCACGAGCGAACGCCTCACCCCGACGACCTCCAGCGATCGATGACGTCCGTGGCACGCTAGAGCACGTCGTGGTCCGGCGCCACCGGTTCCCCTACCTTCTCACGGGCGGGGAAGCACCCGGTGCCTCAGCCGCGCACGGGGGTGAGCCAGTGGCGGTAGCGGTCGTCGCGGCCGTGCACGGCGGCCTCGTAGGCGTCGGCCAGCTTGCCGGTGACCGGCCCGGGGCCGCCGAACTCGCAGTGGTCGACCGCGCTGACGTGCACGACCCCGGCCGCCGTGCCGCAGACGAAGATCTCGTCGGCCGTGTACAGGTCGGTGCGCAGCAGGTCCTGCCTGGTGACCGTGAGCCCCAGGTCGGCGGCCAGCCGGGCGACGGTGTCCTGCGTGATGCCCTCCAGCGCGCCGGCGTGCGGCGGAGGCGTGGTCAGGGCGCCGTCGCGCACGACGAAGACGTTGGCGCCCGTGCACTCGCTGACGTTGCCGGCCGCGTTCAGCAGCACCGCCTCGTCGAAGCCCGCCTGCAGGGCCTCGGCCTTGGCCATCACCGAGTTCAGGTAGGGGCCGGTGGCCTTGGCCGCGGTCGGCGTCACCCGGTGGTCGTTGCGCTGCCACGAACTGGTCATCAACCGCACGCCCGCGTCGAGCAGCGCGCCCCACTCCCAGGACGCGATCGACACGACCGTCGGGCAACCGCGCGCCGCCACGCCCATCTCGCCGTAACCGCGGTGCGCCAGGTGGCGGATGTAGCACGAGGACTGGCCGTTGGCCGCGACCGTGGCCAGCGTGGCCGCGCGCAGTTCGTCCAGCGTGTACGGCAGCGGCATCCCGATGATCCGCGCGCTGCACGCCAGCCGCCGCAGATGCTCGTCGAGCCGGAACACCGCCGGGCCGTCGGGCGTGTCGAAGGCCCTGGTGCCCTCCAGCACGGCGGTGCCGTAGTGGAGGGCGTGCGTCAGGACGTGCACGCGGGCCTCACCCCAGGGCACCAGCTCGCCGTCCATCCAGATGTGCTCGGCTTCCCGCATCGTGCCGCTCCTCTCCGTAAATGGCCCCAAACAATCCCGATATGTAGGCCAATTCATTGATAAGTGGCACAGTAACGGGATAATAGTGGCGTGGGAAGAGAAGAGGATCTCGTCACCCTGCTCCGCGACCGGCTCCGGCTGCACGAGGGCACGGCCAGCCGCCGGCTGGCGGGCGCGCTGACCGACCTGGCCCAGACCGGCGCCATCACCGCGGGCACCCGCCTGCCGTCCGAGCGCGACCTGGCCCAGGCGGTCGGGCTCAGCCGCGGGACGGTCGCCGCCGCCTTCAACGCCCTGTGCGAGGAGGGCCTGTGCGAACGCCGGCACGGCAGCGGCACGTACGTGCTGGGCGTCCCGACGTTCGGCGGCCTGCTCCAGGGCGGCGCGGTGCTGGCCGACCTGTCCACCTCGGTCGTCCCCGATCCCTCGCACCTGGCCGTGCCCCCGCTGGACGCCGCCGCCCTGATGCGCGCGCCGAGCGGGCACGGCTACGACGCCATGGGCGACTCCCGGCTGCGCGCCGTGCTGGCCGCCCTGGACGGCGGGCCGCACCACGAGATCCTGGTGACCTCGGGCGCCCAGCAGGGCATCGACCTGGCGGCCCGGGTGCTGCTGCGGCCCGGCGACCGCGTGCTGGTCGGCGACCCGGCCTACGGCGGAGCGCTCAGCGTGTTCCGGCGCGCGGGGGCCCACGCCGTGCCCGTGGACCTCGCCGTCCCGGACGCCGTGCGCGACGCGCTCGCCCGTCACCGCCCGGCCGCCGTGTACGCGCTGCCCGTGGACAACCCCACCGGCCGCGTGGCCGACCTGCGGCACGTGGCCGAACTGGCCGCCGCGGCGGACGTCCCGCTGGTCGAGGACCGTACGCTCGCGCCCGTGGTGTTCGACGGCGCACGGTCGCCCGAGCCGCTGGCCCTGGCCCATCCGCACGGCACGGTGACGGTCGGCTCGTTGTCGAAGGTGTTGTGGGGCGGACTGCGGGTCGGCTGGCTGACCGCGTCCGAGCCGCTGCTGGCCCGGCTGCTGGAGGCCAAGCTGGACGCCGACCTGGCCACCAGCGCCGTCTCCCAGCGGCTGGCCGCCGACCTGCTCGACGGCGACCCCGTCAGGCCCTGGCTGGCCGAGCTGGCCCGCCGTCGCGACCACTTCACCGCCGCGCTGTCCGCGCGCCTGCCGTCGTGGACCTGGTCACGCCCCGAGGGGGGTCTGTCGGTGTGGGCGCGTCTGCCCGGCGCCGACACCGACAGGTTCGCCGCCGCCGCCCGCGAGCACGGCGTCGCGGTGGCCCCCGGCTCCCTGTTCTCCCCGGACGGCCGCCACCGCGACCGCCTGCGCCTCAGCTTCGCTCTGCCGCCCGCCCTCCTCGACCAGGCGGTGGCCGCCCTGGCCCGCGCGTGGGAACAGACGGGGCACTGAGCCACCGGGAACACGCCGACGCCACGCAGACCGGCTGTCGAGCCGCCGGTCGCCGGAACACGACGACGCCACGCCCGCGGGCCGGGCGTGGCGTCGTGGAGCGCGCGTGGCGGGACGGGCCTCAGCCCTTGTCCACCTTGACCTTCACCGGCTTGCTCTCGTGGGTCTGCCGGTCGAGCGAGGTGATCAGGTACGTGCCCGGCTTGGCCGTGTACGACGTTCCCGTCACCACGGCCGCCAGGTTGCGGGCGTCGGTGGTGTGGCAGTCCTTGCCCGACTCCGGCACCCGGTACACCGCATACGCCCGAGCCCCCTTGGACGGCGTCCAGGACACGGTGGAGCCGCTCGCCTTGGCGTCGGCCGGCCTGTCGGGGGCCTCGCCGCCGCGGTCCTCCATGATCGGCAGCAGCGCCGGACGGCTGTAGTGCTCCTTGGCCACGCGGTCGATCGCGCCGAGCGGGTTGGTCAGGAGCTGCTTGGCGCTGAAGTAGATGTCGCCGTCGACCTCTTCGTAGCGCCGGTTCACCGTCAGGTGCGCCGACAGCTCGCCCGGGTTGGCCCAGGCCGCGTTGGTCCTGGTGCCGACCTGGTAGAGCGCCTGGCCGATGTAGAGCTGGACGTCGGTGTCCTCGACCGCGCCCGCCCACCACGACGTCAGCGCCTTGTAGTCGGCCGCCTTGAAGCCGCGCGGCCAGTAGAGCTGCGGGGCCACGTAGTCGACCGTGCCGGCCTTGATCCAGGCGCGGGCATCGGCGTAGATCGAGTCGTAGGCGGACATGCCGGCCGTCGCGGACCCGTCGGGGTCGTTGGACTTGTTGCGCCAGATCCCGAACGGGCTGATGCCGAACTTGACGTGGTTCTTCGTCTCGTGGACGGCCTCGTCGACCTTGGCCACGAGCTTGTTCACGTTCTCCCGGCGCCAGTCGGCCAGCTTCTGGCCCTTGCCGTACTTGGCGAAGGCCGCCTTGTCGTCGAACGTGCCCCCGCCGCCCGGGTAGGGGTAGAAGTAGTCGTCGAAGTGCACGCCGTCGATGTCGTAGCGGCTGACCACGTCGGTGATGACCTTGGTGACGTGCTCGCGCACCTGCGGCAGGCCCGGGTTGTAGTAGAGGCCGCCGCCGTACTTGACCGTCCAGTCGCGGTGCTGCTTGGCCGGGTGGTTCGCCGGCAGCTTGGACAGGTCGGCGTTCTCGGCCGCGCGGTAGGGGTTGAACCAGGCGTGGAACTCAAGGTTGCGCTTGTGGGCCTCGTCGATGAGGAACGGCAGCGGGTCCCAGCCCGGGTCCTTGCCCGCGGTGCCCGTCAGGTACTGGGACCAGGGCTCCAGCGAGGAGCGGTAGAGCGCGTCGGACGCGGGCCGGACCTGGACGAAGACGGCGTTGAGATTGCGCTTGACCGCGCTGTCGAGGATCTTGACGTACTCGGCCTTCTGGCGGGCCTGGCCGAGGCCGGCGCGCGAGGGCCAGTCGATGTTCTTGACGGTCGCGATCCACACCCCGCGCAACTGGCGCTTGGGATACCGGGCGTCGGGCTTGCAGGCCGCCGTCACCTCGGCGGGAGCGGTGGTGGTCGTCGTCTTCTTGGTCGCTGCGGGGCTCGGGGTGGCGCCGGGGCCGAACACGTAGGCGGCGCCGGTGGTCACGACCGCGAGGGCTGCAGCGGCTAGGAGTGGGCGTCCAGTTCGCATAGTGCAACCCAGTGTGGCACCTGCTCCTGCCTGTTCGGACCTGAAAAAAGAAATGCAGTCGTGATGCTTCTGTTACGAAACGGTAGGGGGGTGATGAAACGTGCGGGCCGGGAGGGACAGGCTCCCTCCCGGCTCTCCACCGTCCGAACCGTCGCTCACCCGTCGCTCACCCGTCGCTCACTCTGTGGCCGCCGCCACCTTGCTCGCCAGGTTCGGCGGCAGCGGCTCGTAGCGCAGGAACGTGCGTGTGAACGTCCCGGTGCCGTGCGACATCGAGCGCAGGTCGATGGCGTACCGGGTGATCTCCAGCTCGGGCACCTCGGCCTTGACCAGCGTGCGCCCGGTGCCCACCGGCTCGGTGCCGAGCACGCGTCCGCGCCGGGAGGACAGGTCGGACATCACCGAGCCCACGTAGTCGTCGGCCACCAGCACCGACAGCTCGTCCACCGGCTCCAGGAGCAGGGTTGAGACCTTCGAGGCCGCCTCCTTCAGCGCCAGCTGCCCGGCGATCTGGAAGGCCATGTCGGAGGAGTCGACGGAGTGCGCCTTGCCGTCGTAGAGCGTGACGCGCACGTCCACCATCGGGTAGCCGGCGACCACGCCGCGCTCCATCTGGGCCCGCACGCCCTTCTCCACCGACGGGATGAACTGCCGGGGAACCACCCCGCCCACGATCTTGTCCACGAACTCGAACCCGCCGCCCGAGGGCAGGGGCTCGACCTCCAGGTGGCAGATCGCGTACTGGCCGTGGCCGCCGGTCTGCTTGACGTTGCGGCCCATCGCCTGGCACCTGCCGCCGAACGTCTCGCGCAGCGGCACCCGCAGCTCGATCCGCTCGACCTCGACGCCGTGACGGTTGGCCAGGCGGTCGAGCAGCACGTCGGTGTGCGCCTCGCCCATGCACCACAGCACGAGCTGCCTGGTCTCGGCGTTGTTCTCCAGCCGCAGCGTCGGGTCCTCGGCCACGAGCCGGCCGAGCGCCTGGGCGAGCTTGTCCTCGTCGGCCTTCGACCTGGCCCTGATGGCCACCGGCAGCAGCGGGTCGGGCATCTGCCACGACGTCATCAGCAGCGGCCGGTCCACCTCCGACAGGGTGTCGCCGGTCTCGGCGCGCGACAGCTTGGCCACGGCCACGATGTCGCCGGCCGAGCCCTTGGCCGCCGGGCGTTGGGCCTTGCCGAGCGGGCTGGTCAGCGTGCCGATGCGCTCGTCCACGTCGTGGTCCTCGTGCCCGCGGTCGGCCAGGCCGTGGCCGGAGACGTGCACGGTCATGTCGGGGCGGAGCGTGCCGGAGAAGACGCGGACGAGGCTGATGCGGCCCACGTACGGGTCGCTGGTGGTCTTGACGACCTCGGCCACGAGCGGGCCGTCGGGGTCGCACGCGATGCCGCCGACCGGCTTGCCGGACAGGTCGGTGATCTCGGGCATCGGGTGTTCCAGCGGCGAGGGGAAGCCCTGGGTCACCAGCTCCAGCAGCTCCGTCATGCCCACCGCGTGGCCGTCGCCGAGGCCGCTGCACAACACCGGGAAGAAGCTGCCGCGCGCGACCGCCTTCTCCAGGTCGTCGACCAGGACCTTGGTGTCGATGGGCTCGCCCGCCAGGTAGCGGTCCATGAGCGACTCGTCCTCGCTCTCCTGGATGATGCCCTCGATCAGGTCGCCGCGCCGTTCCTCGATCTGGGCCTCGTACTCGGCGCCGGGCTCCTTCTCGGTGCGGGTGCCGGTCGCGTAGTTGTAGAACTTCTGCGACAGCAGCCCGATCAGGCCGTTGACGTGCCCGTTGGTGATCACCGGCAGGTACAGCGGGGCGACGCCGTCGCCGAAGACGTCCTGGCAGGTGGTCAGCACGTCGTCGAAGTCGGCGCGCTGGTGGTCGATCTTGGTGATCACCACCGCCCTGGGCATGCCGACCTGGGCGCACTCCTCCCAGAGCATCCGGGTGAGCCCGTCGATCCCCTCGGAGGCCGACACGACGAACAGGGCGGCGTCGGCGGCGCGCAGCCCGGCGCGCAGGTCGCCCACGAAGTCGGCGTAACCCGGGGTGTCCAGCAGGTTGATCTTGATGCCGTTGTGCACGAGCGGCGCCAGCGCCAGGTTGACCGACCGCTGCTGGCGCACCTCGACCTCGTCGAAGTCGCTGACCGTGTTGCCGTCCTCCACCCGGCCCGGCCGCTGGACGGTGCCCGTCGCCGCGAGCAGCTGCTCGACCAGGGTGGTCTTGCCCGCTCCCGAGTGGCCGACCAGCACGACATTGCGTATGGCATCCGCCCTGTCGGCCGTGGGTGCCCTGCCCGCGGCTCCCATGGCCCCGCCAGAGTTCCTATCCGCCACTTCGCCTCCCGCGTCGTCGGTGTGCATCCAACGCCGCGCCCGCGCGGAGGGTGTCAGAAACCGCATGGACGCGGTGTGTTCACCAAATACCCCTGTGGCGAATATCACAAGGGGTGTGGGGCAAAGAAAGTGGCCGCTCACGTGATGGCCTACGATCGGACCGCGATGCTCAAACTCCTGCGACCGGCCATGACCCGGATACTCACCCCGCTGGGCAGGGCTCTCGTCGGCCGCGGGATCGGCCCGAACGCCGTCACGGCGATCGGCACCCTCGGCACGGTGATCTCCGCCCTGCTCCTGTTCCCGACGGGCCACCTGGCCTGGGGGGCGCTGCTCATCACCGTCTTCGTGCTGTTCGACCTGCTCGACGGCGTCGTGGCCCGGCTCGGCGGCAAGGGCGGCACCGTCTGGGGCGCCTTCCTCGACTCCACGCTCGACCGGGTGGCCGACGCCGCCATCTTCGCCGGCCTGATCCTGTATTTCGTCGCCGGGGGCGACACGCTGATGGCCGGCGTGACGCTGGCCTGCCTCGTCGCCGGCTCCCTGGTCTCCTACGCCAAGGCCAGGGCCGAGGGCCTCGGGCTCACGGCGGACGTGGGGCTGGCCGAGCGCCCGGAACGGCTGGTCGTGGCCCTGGTCGCGACCTTCTTCTCGGGCGTCGGGGTGCCGTACGTGCTGCCGCTCGGCATGTGGCTGCTGGCGGCGGCCTCCACCATCACCGTCGTGCAGCGGGTCGTGCACGTCCACCGGCAGACGAGGGAGCGATGAGCGAGAAGGCGTCCATCGGCGACCGCATCGTGGCAGCGGGCTTCGCGGCGGGCTGGAAGCTGGTCCCGCTGCTGCCCCAGCGTCCCACGGCGGCGGTCTTCCGCCTCCTGGCCGACCGGGTGTGGCGCAGACGCGGCAAGTCCGTGCGCCGCCTGGAGTCCAACCTGGCCAGGGTCACCGGCATCGACGCCGGCAGCGCCGAGCTGCGCGAGCTGAGCAGGGCCGGCATGCGTTCCTACTTCCGCTACTTCCACGAGGTCTTCCGCCTGCCCGCGATCCCGCGGGCCGAGGTCGTCCGGCGCACGCACGTCATCGGGGCCGAGCACATCCACGACACCCTGGCCGCGGGCCGGGGCGTGGTGCTGGCCCTGCCGCACATGGGCAACTGGGACGCGGCGGGCGCCTGGCTGGTCGGCGTCGGCCACCCGTTCACCACGGTCGCCGAGCGGCTGCGGCCCGAGTCGCTGTTCCGCCGCTACGTCGCCTTCCGCGAGGGGCTCGGCATGGAGGTGCTGCCGCTCACCGGCGGCGACGGCCACAACTTCGGCACCCTCGCCGGCCGCGTGCGCAAGGGCGGCGTGGTCTGCCTGCCCGCCGAGCGCGACCTGACCAAGAGCGGCATCGAGGTGCGCTTCTTCGGCGCCACCACCAAGGTGCCCGCCGGGCCGCCGCTGCTGGCCGTGCAGACCGGCGCCGCGCTCCTGCCGGCCACCGTCTACTTCGTGGGCGACGACTGGGGCATCCACATCCACGAGGAGATCCCGGTGCCCGCCGAGGGCACCCGGCAGCAGAAGGTGGCCGCCGTCGCCCAGGCCATGACGGACGTCTTCGAGAAGGGCATCGCCGAGCACCCGGAGGACTGGCACATGTTGCAGCGGCTCTGGCTGGAGGACCTGCCGAGATGAAGGTCGGCATCGTCTGCCCCTACTCCTGGGACATGCCCGGCGGCGTCAAGCAGCACATCGACGACCTGGCCCAGGCGCTGATGGCGCAGGGGCACGAGGTATCGGTGATCGCGCCCGCCGCCGACGACGACGAGCTGCCCCCGTACGTCACGGGGGCCGGCCGGGCGGTGCCGGTGCCGTACAACGGGTCGGTGGCGCGGATGTCGTTCGGGTTCCTGTCGGCCGCGCGGGTGCGGCGCTGGGTGCGTACGGGCGACTTCGACGTGCTGCACATCCACGAGCCGCTGATCCCGAGCCTGGGCGTGCTGGCCTGCTGGGCGGCCAGGGGGCCGATCGTGGCCACCTTCCACGCCTCCTTCAGCCGCTCGCGGGCCATCGCGGTGGCCGAGCCGCTGCTGCGCAGCGCGCTGGAGAAGCTGAGCGGCCGCATCGCGGTCTCCGACGCGGCCCGCAAGAGCCTGGTCGAGCAGTTCGGCGGCGACACCGTGCTGATCCCCAACGGGGTGACCGTGGCCCGCTACACCGAGGCCGAGCCGCTGCCCGGGTGGGGCCCCGACGGCGCCACGATCGGCTTCCTCGGCCGCATGGACGAAGAGCGCAAGGGCCTGCCGATCCTGCTCGACGCCTTCAACGCCCTGGCCGCCGAGCGTCCCGGCCTGAAGCTGCTCATCGCCGGCCCCGGCGACGCCAAGGACGTCTACGACAAGGTGCCCAAGCCCTTCCACGAGCGGGTGACCGTGCTCGGCATGGTGAGCGAGGCCGACAAGATCCGCGCCTACCACTCGGTCGACGTGTTCTGCGCGCCCAACACCAGGGGCGAGAGCTTCGGCATCGTGCTGGCCGAGGCCATGGCCTCGGGGGCGACGGTGCTGGCCAGCGACATCCCGGCCTTCCGCAAGGTGCTGGGCGAGGGGCAGGCCGGGGCGCTGTTCGCCAACGGCGACGCCTCCTCGCTGGCCCGCGAGGCCGCCGCGCTGCTCGACGCCCCCGAGCGGCGCGCCAAGCTGGCCGCCGAGGCGCTGGTGGCGGTCAGGAAGTACGACTGGTCCACGGTGGCCCGCGACGTGGTGCGCGTCTACGAGACGGTGACCACCAGCGGCGCGGGCCGGGTGGAGGAGGACCTGTGACCGCCCCCCGAGAGCTCTTCTAGGGACCTACTGTGACATCCACCATGATCGTCCTGATCGTGGGCATCGTCGTCGTGCTCACGGCCGTCTACATCTCCTGGCGCGCGGGCCGGCTCGACCGCCTGCACATCCGGCTCGAACTGGCCCGCGAGGCACTGGACGCGGCGCTCATGCGGCGCCGGGCCGTGGTGCTCGAACTGGCCGGCTCGCGGCTGCTCGACCCCGCGACCTCGCTGGTGCTGGCCGCCGCCGCCCACGAGGCCAGGATCGCCGGGCCCGAGGAGCGCGAGCACGCCGAGAGCGACCTGTCGCGGGCGCTGCGGGCCGCGGTGGACCAGGAGCGGTTCAGGGAGAAGCTGGCCGAGGCGCCCGGCGGCGGCGACCTGCTGGAGGAGCTCGACGCGGCGGTGGCCAAGGTCGTCTACTCGCGCCGCTTCTACAACAACGCGGTCGGCGTCACCCGTACGGCGCAGCGCCGCTGGCTGGCCAGGACGCTGCGGCTGGCCGGCCACACCGAGTTCCCCGAATTCTTCGAGATCGATGACAATCCGCCGGCAACCATGTCGCCCGAATGACCAAATGTGGAGAGGCCGGTAAGCTTCTCCCGATTTCTGGGCAAAGGCGAGGAGTTGTTGCACGTGCGGCTATCCCGGATGATCTCGGTGACTCTGGCAGGGGCGGCCGTGCTGGGGCCCGTCGCGGCCTGCTCGTCCGACGAGCCCGCTTCCGGCAAGGCACCGGAGGCGGCGGCGACGACCAGCCCTTCCGAGGAGCCCACCGAGAAGGTCGAGGGGCATCCGTTCACCGGGCAGCCGTACGAGGAGCTCAAGCCGGTGCTCGCGGTGAAGATCGAGAACACCTCCGCGGGCAAGCCTCAGCTCGGGCTCAAGAGCGCCGACGTCGTCTACGTCGAGCAGGTCGAGGCCGGCCTGACCCGGCTCATGGCGATCTTCTCCTCGAAGATCCCGGCCAAGGTGGGCCCGGTGCGCAGCGCCCGCATCTCCGACCTGCACCTCGTCCCGCAGTACGGCAAGCCCGCCTTCGCCTACTCCGGCGCGCAGACCAAGATGTTGCCGTACATAGCCAAGGCCCCGCTGTACGACGTGGGCGACACCCGCAACCCCGGCGCCTACTTCCGCCAGCCGGGCCGCTACGCCCCCTACAACCTGTTCGCCAACACCAAGAAGCTGCTGTCCGGCGCGCCCAAGGCCAGTGAGGCCAAGGACATCGGCTTCACCTTCGGCGACGCGCCCGCCGAGGGCGGTGTGGACAAGAAGTCGTACACGGTCAGGTGGCCCGCGGCGCGCTTCACCTTCGCCTGGTCGGAGGCCAAGAAGCAGTGGCTGATCTGGCAGGACGGCAAGAAGGACATGGCGGCCGAGGGAGGCCAGCTCGGCGCGCCCACGATCGTCGTGCAGTACACCAAGACCGAGCGCTCGGAGTTCCACGACTTCCACCAGAGCTACACCCCGCTCGTGCACACCACCGGCAAGGGCAAGGCCGTCGTGCTGCGCGACGGTAAAGCTTTCACGGCCAACTGGGAGCGGGAATCGGAGGAGACCGGCACGACGTTCACGACTGGGAGCGGTGAGCCGATGAACTTCGCCCCCGGCCAGGTCTGGATCGCGCTCGCCAGCCGCAAGCCCGTCACTCCTTGATGACCTTTCTGTACAACTTGAGTGATAAATCCTGACATCGTGGCATGTCGGGGGAGGGGTCCTTCAGGACCTACGATGGGTTTGATAACTTACCGTCCGCCCTGAGAGCCCGTGAGGAAGACCGTTGTCCAGCACGCCTGAAAGCACCCCCGTCACCGGAACGGCCCGCGTCAAGCGCGGCATGGCCGAGATGCTCAAGGGTGGCGTCATCATGGACGTCGTCACCGCCGAGCAGGCCAAGATCGCTGAGGATGCCGGCGCCGTCGCCGTCATGGCCCTTGAGCGCGTGCCCGCCGACATCCGCGCGCAGGGCGGCGTGTCCCGGATGAGCGACCCCGACATGATCGACGGCATCATCGCCGCGGTGTCGATCCCCGTCATGGCCAAGGCCCGCATCGGCCACTTCGTCGAGGCGAAGGTCCTGCAGTCGCTCGGCGTCGACTACGTCGACGAGTCCGAGGTGCTCACCCCGGCCGACTACGCCAACCACATCGACAAGTGGCAGTTCACCGTGCCCTTCGTCTGTGGCGCCACGAACCTGGGCGAGGCCCTGCGCCGCATCACCGAGGGCGCGGCCATGATCCGCTCCAAGGGCGAGGCCGGCACCGGCGACGTCTCCAACGCCGTCACCCACATGCGCACGATCCGCGCCGAGATCAAGCGCCTCACCACGCTGCCCGAGGACGAGCTCTACGTGGCCGCCAAGGAGCTGCAGGCCCCCTACGAGCTGGTCGCCGAGGTCGCGCGGAGCGGCAAGCTGCCGGTCGTGCTGTTCACCGCGGGCGGCATCGCCACCCCGGCCGACGCCGCCATGATGATGCAGCTCGGCGCCGAGGGCGTGTTCGTCGGCTCGGGCATCTTCAAGTCGGGCGACCCGGCCAAGCGCGCCGCGGCCATCGTCAAGGCCACCACGTTCTACGACGACGCCGACGTCGTCGCCAAGGTCTCGCGCGGTCTCGGCGAGGCCATGGTCGGCATCAACGTCGACGAGATCCCGCAGCCTCACCGTCTGGCCGAGCGCGGCTGGTGAACCGGCGCGTCGTCGCAGGTCGGCGGCCCGTCGTGGGTCCATGATCGTCGTGTGACGATGAAAAGCTTCGTAAGAGGCGGCATTCGCGAAGAATGTCGCCTCTTTCGTGTTGTCCCTGGTTCACCGATCTGTCATGAACCTCAGTCAGGCTACGGGCGTCCCTCACCCTTGATCGTCCCGAGGAGCGCACTGTGTCCAAGCTGAACCGCCGGCATTTCCTCGTCACCGGGCTGGCGGCGGGCGCCGCCGCCGCGCTCCCCGCCACGGCGGCGAGCGCCGAGCCCGAGCCCGCCGCAGAGAACGCACAGGCACTGGCCGCACGCGGACTGTCCACCGACCCGTTCACCCTCGGCGTGGCCTGCGGCGACCCCGACCACGAGGGGTTCGTGCTGTGGACCAGGCTGGCGCAGAACCCGCTGGCCGAGGACGGCTTCGGCGGCATGCCGCAGCGTCCGTTCACCGTGCAGTGGCAGGTCTACGCCGACGAGCGCGGGCGGCGCGTCGTCCGCTCGGGGGTGAGTGTCGCCGCGCCGGAGTGGGGGCACAGCGTGCACGTCGAGGTCGACCGGCTGAGCTCGGACCGGGAGTACTGGTACCGCTTCCGCGTCGGCCCGTACGTCTCGCCCATGGGACGGGCGCGCACGGCCCCGCACCCCCTGTCCTACGGCGGCGCGCTCTCGATGGCCTTCGTCTCCTGCGCCCAGTTCGAGCACGGCTGGTTCACCTCCTACCGCAGGCTGGCCGAGGACCACCCGGACCTGGTCCTGCACCTGGGCGACTACCAGTACGAGTACACCAAGGACACCTACACCATCCCCGGCGGCAACATCCGCGACCACGAGGGCCCCGAGACCGAGACCCTGGCCGGCTACCGCCAGCGCCACGCCCAGTACAAGGCCGACCCCGACCTGCAGGCCGCGCACGCCGCCGCGCCCTGGCTGGTCGTGTGGGACGACCACGAGCTGGACAACAACTGGGCCGACGAGGTGCCCGAGAAGCCCGAGGTGCCGCAGCCCGACTTCCTGGCCAGGCGCGCCGCCGCCTTCCGCGCCTACTACGAGAACATGCCGCTGCGCCGCACCTCGATCCCGCGCGGCATCGACATGCAGCTCTACCGGCGGATCCGGTGGGGCAGCCTGGCCACGTTCCACATGATGGACACCCGCCAGTACCGCGACGACCAGGGCTGCGGCGACGGCTACCGCGACTGCCCGGCCGCCGTGGACCCGGCGCGCTCGATCACCGGCGCCGCGCAGGAACAGTGGTTGATCGACGGCTTCCACCGCTCGCGCGCCCAGTGGGACATCCTGGGCCAGCAGGTGTTCTTCGCCCAGCGCGACAACAACGCCGGCCCCGCCAAGATCACCTCGATGGACGCCTGGGACGGCTACGTCGCCTCCCGGCAGCGCATCACCCAGGGCTGGGTGGACGCCCGGGTCCGCAACGCGGTGGTGCTGACCGGCGACGTGCACGCCCACTGGGCCAGCGACCTGAAGCTCGACTACGACGACCCGACCGGGCCCACCGTGGGCTCCGAGCTCGTGGCCACCTCCATCACCACCGGCGGCGACGGCGCGGACTCCGACCCCGCGACGCATCCGTACCTGAAGATCAACCCGCACCTGAAGTTCTACAACAACCAGCGCGGTTACGTGCTGACGAAGATGGAGCGCGACCTGCTCACGGCTGACTTCAAGGTCGTGCCGCAGGTGCACGAGCCTGGGGCAGAGGCGTACACGCGGGCGACGTTCGTGGTGGAGGACCGGGTGCCGGGGGTGCGGCAGACGTACCTGCGGCCGCTCGACCCGGCGATCGGGGCCAGGAAGCAGGTGACGGTGGAGGACACCGTCCGGCTGGAGACCGAGCGCCCGTAGCCCTGGGCAGGCGGCGTCCCCCGGTTGGGGGGCGCCGCCTCTTCTTTTTCCCGGAATATTAGCCAGGCTAAGTTAGTTGGGCTAAGCATGAGGGACGATCCCACCCAGATGGCCGAGCAGGTCTCCAAGGTGCTGCGCCACCTGGTCCTGCTGCTGCGGCGCTCCAGCGCCGGCCAGCCCGTCACCACCCAGCAGTACGCCGTGCTCGGCTCGCTGGAACACGGCCCGCGCCGGATGACCGAGCTGGCCGAGGAGCACGCCGTCCAGCTCCCGACCATGACCGTGCAGATCAACCGGCTGGAGTACGCCGGCCTGGTGGCGCGCGGCTCCGACCCGGCCGACGCCCGTGTCAGGACCGTCGAGCTCACCGGCGAGGGCCGCGACCGCCTGCACGCCGTGCGCCGGGCCAGGATCGCCCGCCTCGCCCACGACCTGGCCGCCCTCACCGACGACGAGCGCGACGTGCTCGCCGCGGCCCTGCCCGTCCTGGCCAAGCTCGGCATCGACAGAACCACCCAGTAAGGGGACAACATGCAAACCGGCGGCGGAATCCTGCGCCAGCCGACGTCCGTCTGGGCCACCGCGTTCGCCGCGGTCGTGGCCTTCATGGGCATCGGCCTCGTCGACCCCATCCTGCCCTCCATCGCCCAAGGGCTGCACGCCACGCCCAGCCAGGTGTCCCTGCTGTTCACCAGCTACTTCCTGGTCACCGCCGTGGCCATGCTGATCACCGGCTGGGTCTCCAGCCGCATCGGCGGCAAGCGCACGCTGCTGGCCGGGCTGGCCCTGGTCGTGCTGTTCGCCGCGCTGGCCGGGACCTCCGGCAGCGTCGCCGAGCTCGTCGGCTTCCGTGCCGGCTGGGGCCTCGGCAACGCTCTGTTCGTGGCCACCGCGCTGGCCGTCATCGTCGGCGCGGCCAGCGGCGGCGCGGAGTCGGCCATCATCCTGTACGAGGCCGCGCTCGGCCTCGGCATCTCCGCCGGACCGCTGGCCGGGGCGCTGCTCGGCGACTGGAACTGGCGCGCGCCCTTCTTCGGCACCGCCACGCTGATGGCCGTCGGCTTCGTGCTGATCGCCACCCTGCTCAGATCGGGGCCGAGGCCCGCGGTCAAGACCAAGCTCAGCGCCCCCATCAGGGCCCTGGCCCACGGCGGCCTGTCCACGACCGCCTTCACCGCGCTGTTCTACAACTTCGCCTTCTTCACGATCCTCGCCTTCACCCCGTTCATCCTGAACATGTCGCCGTACGGCATCGGCGCGGTGTTCTTCGGCTGGGGCGTCTGCGTGGCGCTGGCCTCGGTGTTCGGCGCGCCGCCGCTGCAGCGGGCGATCGGCTCGGTGAACGTGCTGCACCTGGCCCTGGGCCTGCTCGTGGTCTTCCAGGCCGGCATCGCGGTGTCGGCGACGGCCGGGGCGCACGCCGGGATCATCGTGTTCACCGTCCTGTCCGGCATCCCGATCGGGCTGAACAACACCGTCTTCACCGAGTCGGCCATGGAGGTCTCCGACGCCCCCAGGCCCGTCGCCTCGGCCGGGTACAACTTCGTCCGCTGGATGGGCGGCGCGCTGGCGCCGTTCATCGCGACCAAGCTGGGCGAGGAGGTCGGCATCGCCGTCCCGTACGCCGTCGGCGCCGCCTGCTGCGCGATCGGCATGGCCTTCCTGTACGCCCGGCGCCACCACCTGAGCGCCCTGGCCCGCGTGGACGTCGTCCAGGCCGCCGCCTGAGCCCGCTTTACGCCAGAGTGCTCTGAGAGGAAGATGCCGGGCCATCTTGGTGTTGAATTGTCGGAAACCGGACCTTAACGGAAGGATCGCTGTGCCCACGATCGGTGTACTCGCTCTCCAAGGGGACGTGCGCGAGCATGCGCGCATGCTCCAGGAGTCCGGCGCGTCGGCCGTCGCCGTACGTCGTCCGGCCGAGCTCGACGCGGTCGACGGCCTGGTGATCCCCGGCGGCGAGTCGACCACCATGTGGAAGCTGGCCGACACCTTCGACATGCTGGAGCCGCTGCGGATGCGGATCAAGGAGGGCCTGCCCGCCTACGGCTCCTGCGCCGGCATGATCATGCTGGCCGATCGCATCCAGGACGGCATCGAGGGCCAGCAGACCGTCGGCGGCATCGACATGGTGGTCAGGCGGAACGCCTTCGGCCGCCAGGTGGACTCGTTCGAGTCGGACCTGGACTTCGCCGGCGAACGCGTACACGCTGTCTTCATCCGTGCTCCGTGGGTGGAATCGGTCGGCGCCGACGTTCAGGTGCTGGGCACGGCCGAGCCTGGGGATAGGATCGTCGCGGTCCGTCAAGGGCCGTTGCTCGCGACGTCGTTCCACCCCGAGCTGACCGGGGACACGCGCGTGCACCGTTACTTCGTAGACATGGTGAGGGAGCTCTAGGTAATGTCCGGCCACTCCAAATGGGCGACGACGAAGCACAAGAAGGCCGCGCTCGACGCCAAGCGCGGCAAGCTGTTCGCGAAGCTCATCAAGAACATCGAGGTGGCGGCACGGACCGGTGGCCCTGACCCGGACGCCAACCCCACCCTCTTCGACGCCATCTTCAAGGCGAAGAAGAACTCCGTGCCCAACGACAACATCGAGCGGGCGCGCAAGCGTGGCGGCGGCCTGGAGGCCGGTGGCGCCGACTGGCAGACCATCATGTACGAGGGCTACGCGCCCGGTGGCGTCGCGGTGCTCATCGAGTGCCTCACCGACAACCGCAACCGCGCCGCCTCCGAGGTCCGGGTCGCCCTGACCCGCAATGGCGGCTCGCTGGCCGACCCGGGCTCGGTGTCGTACATGTTCAACCGCAAGGGCGTCGTGATCGTGCCCAAGAACGGGCTCGACGAGGACACCGTCCTGATGGCCGTGCTCGACGCGGGCGCCGAAGAGGTCAACGACATGGGCGACTCCTTCGAGGTCGTCTCCGAGGCCGGCGACCTCGTGCCGGTCCGCAAGGCGCTGCAGGAGTCCGGCATCGACTACGACTCGGCCGAGTCGAGCTTCCTGCCGACGATGAGCGTGCCGCTCGACGAGGAGGGCGCCAAGAAGGTGTTCCGCCTGATCGACGCGCTGGAGGACAGCGACGACGTCCAGAACGTCTACGCCAACTTCGACGTCTCCGACGACGTCCTCGCCGCTCTCGACTGACCGGCGCACGACCGAGGGCCCGGGGCGTCCCCCCGGGCCCTCGGTCGTTCTCCGGGCCGTGTCCTGCTCAAAGACCTGGCCAAGGTCGGCTTGCGTGGTGTTCGCCGGAGCCGGGGGTGTTCGACACCAAGGGCCCACTCGCCCTTTACGCGTGCGTCCGCGCCCCTGCGCGGCTAGGGTCGGGCGACGTGAGTTCCCCCATCCCACCGACCCCTGTCCCGGCGTCCCCGGCCGTCCGGCCCCCGGCGTCCTACCGCGCCCTGGGCTGGCTGCTGGCCGTCCCCGCGCTGCTCGGCGCCCTGATCACGCTGGTCCTTCCGACGGTCCAGACGATCGTGCTCAGTCTGCACAGCGGCGGCGTGCTGCAGGAGAGCAGGTTCGTGGGCCTGGACAACTACGGCAAGGTGCTGGGCGGCGAGGACTTCTGGCGGGCCCTGGGCTTCACGCTCTCGCTGACCGCCGGGCCGCTGCTGGTGGCCGTGGTGGTGGGGCCGCTGCTCGCGCTGGCGCTCGACCGGGGCGGCTCCCTGGCCAGGCGGGCGGGCCTGGTCGTGCTGTCGCTGGCGATCGTGACGTTCTCCCCGGTCGGCGTGGCGGCGGCCTGGCTGCGCGGGACGCTGCCCGACGGCCCGGGCATCGCCTCGCTGGCCGAGGGCCTGCGCGACCCCGCCACGGCACCCGGGACGCTGCGGATCGTCGTCGTGGCCGCCACGTTCGGGGTGGTGTGCGCGCTGGCGCTGACGGCGTTCCTGCCCGCGCTGCGCGGCGGCACCGCCGGACCCGCCACGCTCGTCGTGGCGGTGCTGGTGGCGCTGGCGACCGTCGCGGTGGGGACGCAGGCGTTCTCGATCGGCATGACGCTCACCCGTGGAGGCCCTGAGCGCGCCACACAGACCCTCGCGGGCCTCCAGTACGACTACGCCTTCCGGATGGCCCAGTTCGGCCCTGGTGCGGCCGTCGCGGCCCTGACAGGGGTGCTTCTCGGCGGGCTCGGCGTCGTCGCCGTCGTCGTCGCCGCGGCCACCCGGCTGCGGGTCACCGTCCTGCCGAGGCCCGCGACCGCCGCCCGGCCCGGACCCGGTCGGGATGGAGCGTTCCCCGCCCGGCCGGGGACGGCGGGCGTGGTCACCGGCGTCGTCGCGCTGGTGCTCGTGGTGGCCGCCGGGATCGTCTGCGCCTGGCCGTGGATCTCCGGCGTCCTGGCGGGCGGCGACGCCGGCGCCGACGTCGGCGGTCTGCGCGCGCAGGCCAACACCTGGGTCCCCGCCGTGGCCGGCGCGCTGGTGTCGGTCGGTGTCGCCTACCTGGCCGCCCTCGGCATCGGCGGCCTGCGTCCCCTGGGCGCGCGCAGCGAGTGGCTGCTGCTCGCGTTCGCCCCCTGGCTGTTCGTCGGCACGGGCCCGCTCGGCGTCGCCGACTGGCAGAACATGCGCAACCTGGGCCTCGTGGACACCTTCTTCGCGCTCTTCCCCCCGCTGCTGGTCAGCGTCCCGGCGCTGCTGGTGCTGACCCTGCTGTGCAAGGGCCTGGCCGAGCGGAACGACAGGGACTTCTTCGGCGGCGTCCTGCTGCCGTCCCTGCCCATGGCGGGCGTGCTGGCCGGGGCGGTCACGCTGGTCAACGCCCAGGACGCGCTGTGGCCGCTGCTGGTGGCCCAGACCCCGGAGCTGTTCACCGTGCCCGTCGCCCAGCTGGCCCGGCTCGGCGGCTACCACGGCGCCCCCGACGTCGGCGCGAGCACCCCGCCGGTCGTCGTCGCGGTCGCGCTGGCCGCCGTCGTGGCCGCCCAGCTCCTGTATCTCGACAGGCTCGCCATCAGCGTCAACGGTTCGCGACCTGCCCGTACCACCCCGTAGGTTGAGGGGTTGTGGAAATTCGCGATCTCACCCCCGACGACCTCGACGACGTTCTCGACCTGCGTAAACGTTCTTTCGGCCCGATCTCCGCCGCGGACGTCGAACGGTGGCGTCACACTGTGACGTCCACGCTCGGCGAGGGCCGCTACCTGGGCGCGTTCGAGGGCGGCAGGCTCGCCGCCTCGGCCCGGCTGCGCGGCTTCACCCAATGGTGGTACGGCCGTCCGCAGCCCATGGCCGGCATCGCGGGGGTCACCGTCAACCCGGAGGACCGCGGCCACGGCGTCGGCACCGCCATCATGCGCGCCGTCATCGAACGCGCCGCCGCCCACGGCGACGCCGTCTCGGCGCTCTACCCCGCCACCACGCCGATCTACCGCTCGCTCGGCTACGAGCACGCCGGCGCCCGGCACATGATCACGCTGCCCGCCGAGTCGCTGCGCCGCATCAGGCCGTCCGGCGAGGTCAAGCTGCGCAGGATGGGCCCCGACGACGCCGCCGAGGTCGTCTCCCTGCTCCACCGCACGCACGCCGCCGCCCGCTCCAGCGGCCCCGTCGCCTGGGACGAGCGCGCCTGGCGCATCTGGCTGTCCAACGAGGACGACTTCCTCTACCTGGCCCACGACGGCTACCTCGTCTACCGCTGGAACGGCGACGACATGCACGTCGAGAACCTCGTCGCCGGGTCGGAGGAGACGAGCAGGGCGCTGTGGTCGATGGTGGGCAGCTCGTCCTCCATCGCCCGCAAGGTCACCGCGCCGGTCGCCCCCGACGACCCGGTGCTGTGGCTCCTGGGCGAGCGCTCCACCGACCACGTCACGCAGGTGCGGTGGATGTTCAGGGTGCTGGACGTGGCCGCCGCCGTCGAACGCCGGGGCTTCCCCGCCGCCGTCACCGGCGAAGCCGTGGTCTCCGTGGACGACCCGCTGCGCGGCGGCGGCTCCTTCCGGCTGGAGTTCTCCGGCGGCTCAGGAACGGCCACCCCGGCGGCCGGCGGGGGAGCGGCGCTGAGCGCGGGCGGCTTCTCCGCCCTGTACGCCGGCGTCCCCACCGCGACGCTGCGCAGGACCGGCCTCATGTCCGGCGACGACCGCCACGACGAGCTGCTCGACACGGCCTTCGCCGCCAAGCCGTACATGCTCGACTACTTCTGACGGGCCCGCCCGCCGTTCGCGGCGGGCGATTCACGGTGCGCGGCCAGCTCAGCCGGGGTAGAGTCTCGTGCCGAACAGATGTTCGGCGGCGCGGGAGGCAAGCCGGTGCGGGTGATGGGCGTCGATCCGGGGCTGACCCGGTGCGGCCTGGGCGCGGTCGAGGGGCGGCCGGGCGCGCCGCTGTCGCTGGTGGCCGTCGGGGTCGTGCGCACGGGCGCCGACGAGGAGCTCGGCACGCGGCTGGTCGGCATCGAGGCCGGCATCGAGCGGTGGCTCGACGAGATCCGTCCCGACGCCGTGGCCGTGGAGCGCGTCTTCAGCCAGCACAACGTCCGCACGGTCATGGGCACCGCGCAGGCGGCCGGCATCGCCGTGCTGTGCGCGGCCCGGCGGGGGCTGCCCGTCGCGCTGCACACGCCCTCCGAGGTCAAGGCCGCCGTCACCGGCAGCGGCACGGCCGACAAGAAGCAGGTCGGCACGATGATCACCCGGCTGCTGCGGCTGGCCGAGATGCCCAAGCCGGCCGACGCCGCCGACGCCCTGGCCCTGGCCATCTGCCACATCTGGCGCGGCGGCGCCCAGCATCGGCTGGCCGAGGCCATGGCCCGCGCCGGCAAGGGGCGCTGACCCGTGCGGGCCGGCCGTTTCGTGGAAAGGAAGACCGAGTCGTGATCGCGTCGGTGGCGGGCAGGGTGGCGTCGGTCGCACCCGACGGAGCCGTGATCGAGGTGGGGGGCGTCGGCATGCTCACCCACTGCACCCCCGGCACTCTGGCCACGCTGCGCGTGGGCGAGCAGGCCAGGCTGGCCACGTCGCTGGTGGTGCGCGAGGAGTCGCTGACCCTCTACGGCTTCGCCAGCGACGACGAGCGCGCCGTCTTCGAGATGCTGCAGACCGCCAGCGGCGTCGGCCCCAAGCTGGCGCTGTCGATGCTCGCCGTGCACACGCCCAACGCCCTGCGGATGGCCGTGGCCGCCGCCGACCTCAAGGCGCTCACGCGGGTGCCGGGCATCGGGCAGAAGGGCGCCCAGCGCATCGTGCTGGAGCTGAAGGACCGGCTCGGCACCCCCGAGGAGGCCGTCAACGCGGCCATCGGCGGCGACCGGCGCGCCGCCCTGTGGCGCGAGCAGGTGCACTCCGGCCTGGTGGGGCTCGGCTACTCGGGTAAAGACGCCGACGAGGCCGTGGCCGGGGTCGCGCCCGAGGCCGAGGCCGACCTGGCGGCCGGGCGCCAGCCGCAGGTCGCCGCGCTGCTGAAGGCGGCGCTACGATCTCTCAGCGTAAGATGATCATGAGGTCCGTGACGACGTCCCGGCGCGCGGAGAGGAGCGGTGGCCATGGACTATGAGCGCGAGCTGGTCTCCGCCGACGCCGGCGGCGACGAGCTGCAGATCGAGGCGGCGCTGCGGCCCAAGCGGCTGGGCGAGTTCATCGGCCAGGGCCGGGTGCGCGAGCAGCTCTCCCTGGTGCTGGAGAGCGCGATGCGACGGCAGCGCCCGCCCGACCACGTGCTGATGAGCGGGTCGCCGGGCCTCGGCAAGACCACGCTCGCCATGATCATCGCGGCCGAGCTCAACATGCCGCTCCGCATCACCTCCGGCCCCGCCCTCGAACGGGCCGGCGACCTCGCGGCCATCCTGTCCACGCTGACGGAGGGCGAGGTGCTGTTCATCGACGAGATCCACCGCATGGCCAGGCCCGCCGAGGAGATGCTCTACCTGGCCATGGAGGACTTCCGGGTCGACATCGTCGTGGGCAAGGGGCCGGGCGCGACCGCGATCCCGCTCGACATCGCGCCGTTCACGCTGGTCGGCGCCACCACGCGGGCCGGGCTGCTGCCGGCGCCGCTGCGCGACCGGTTCGGGTTCACCGCCCACATGGACTTCTACGACGTCGGCGAGCTGGAGCAGGTGCTCGAACGGTCGGCGCGGCTGCTCGGCGTCGTCCTGCCCGAGGAGGGCGCCCACGAGATCGCCCGGCGCTCGCGCGGCACGCCCCGCATCGCCAACCGGCTGCTGCGCCGCGTCCGCGACTTCGCCGACGTGCGCGCGGACGGGATGATCGACCGGGACATCGCCTCGGCCGCACTCAACCTTTACGAAGTCGACGCCGAAGGGCTCGACCGGCTCGACCGGGCGGTTCTCGGAGTGCTGCTGCGCAAGTTCGGCGGCGGTCCCGTCGGCCTCTCCACGCTCGCCGTGGCCGTGGGGGAGGAGCCCGAGACCGTCGAAGTGGTCGCCGAGCCTTTCCTCGTCCGCCAAGGGCTGCTGGCCAGGACCCCGCGCGGCCGGGTCGCGACCGCTTCCGCCTGGACACATATGGGTATGACACCACCGCCGGACGCGTTCGGAGCCGCCGTTTCACCGTGATCACGAAACGGTTGCAACCATTTCAAATCGGGAACTTCCCCGCGCGCCGAATCGCTGCCTCGTTGCCGCGTTTCATAACAAGCGCCTACACTCCGTGGCTTGGCTGGCTGTGTAGGCTGACGGGCTGAGCGGCGCGGCCCGAGAGCTACGCAACGGAATTTCCGGCGCGAGGCCGGTGTCAAATTCTTGAACGACTATGGAAGGTCGCCCCTATGGACATGGGACAACTCGGAAGCATCCTGCCGCTGATCCTTCTGGTGGTGGTGTTCTACTTCCTGCTGATCCGTCCGCAGCGCAAGCGCCAGCAGGAAGCGCAGCAGATGCAGAACTCCTTGGCCCCGGGCGCCCGCGTCATGACCACGACGGGCCTGTTCGCCACGGTGGTCGCGGTGGACAACGAGGACGTTGTGCTCGAGGTCGCGCCCGGCATCGAGACGCGCTGGGTCAAGGCCGCCATCGGCCGTGTGGTCCAGCCCGGTGACGCCCCGGTGGTGACCGACGAGCCGGTCGCCGAGACCGATGTCGCCGACGGTGACACCAAGGAGTCCGACGCGACCGTGGAGCGTAACGGCGATCAGGACTCCAGCACCAAGCAGTCCTGACTAAGCTCTGCGACAAACCCCTATCTGAGAGAATCGACGACCAGTGGCCCGACCGACCAGCCGCCACAGCCGACCAGGGCGCACGCTCTTGGTGCTGCTGGCGCTCATCCTCGCCCTGGGCGGGACGATGTTCCTGCAGAAGGCGTTCACGCCCAAGCTTGGACTCGACCTCGCCGGCGGAACGACGGTGACGCTGTCACCCGTGACCCAGTCCGGTCAGTCTCCGCCTGAAGAGATCCTCGACCGCGCGGTCAACATCATCCGCGACCGGGTCAACGGCACCGGCATCTCCGACGCGGAGGTCGCCAAGTCCGGCGACAACATCATCATCTCCATTCCGGGCGTCGGACAGAGCGAGGCCATCAAGCTGGTCGCCACCACGGCGGAGCTGCGCTTCCGCCAGGTGCTCGCCATGGAGGCCACGCAGGTCCCGCAGAACCTGACCACCGAGGCGCCCACGCCGGGCGCCTCGCCGTCGGCGCAGCCGTCCTCGACCGCCAAGCCGTCCTCGACCGCCAGGCCGTCGGGCCGGCAGTCGGTGGGCACGCCGAGCGCGTCCCCGACGGGCAAGGCGCTGTCGTCCGCGCTGACCGCCCCCACGCCGGGCGCCACGCCCTCGGCCACGACCGGCACCGGCCGTGACCAGACGGCCCAGAACCAGACGGGCCAGAAGCAGAACACCAAGGGCAGGAACGCCACGCCGACGCCGGCGCCGAGCACGCCGCCCACCACGCCGCCGAAGCAGGACCCGAACGCCGGCATCAACACCGAGGGCATCGACCCGGCCGTGCTGCAGCAGTTCCACAAGCTCGACTGCACCGACCCCAAGAACCGGGGCCAGGGCGTCCAGGACGACCCGAACAAGCAGTACGCGGCCTGCGAGACCGACGGCAGCTTCAAGTACGTCCTCGACGTCGCCAAGGTCGTCGGCACCGACATCGACACCGCCTCGGCGGGCGTGCGCCAGGGCACCGTGGAGTGGGTCGTCCAGCTCGACTTCAAGAGCAAGGGCGCGGGCGAGTGGAGCAAGCTCACCACCACCGCCTACAACGCCCAGGAGCCGCGCAACAAGGTGGCGGTCGTCCTCGACGGCGTGGTCATCACGGCCCCCAACATCATCAGCCCGATCCCCGGCGGCCGCGCCGAGATCACCGGCGGCTTCGACCAGGTCAGCGCCACCAACCTGGCCGACCAGCTCAAGTACGGCGCCCTCCCGCTGAAGTTCCAGCGCAGCTCGATCGACACCGTGTCCTCGACGCTCGGCGCCGACCAGCTCGAAGGCGGCCTGATCGCGGGCATCATCGGCCTCGGCCTGGTGGTCGTCTACTCGCTGCTGTACTACCGCGGCCTCGGCCTCGTCGCGGTGCTGAGCCTCGTCGTGGCCTCGATCCTGACGTACACGGCGGTGGTCGTGCTCGGCCACAACGCCGGTTTCCGGCTCTCCCTGCCGCACATCATCGGCCTGGTGGTCTCGATCGGCATCACCGCCGACTCCTTCATCGTGTACTTCGAACGCATACGTGATGAGATGAAGGAAGGTCGGCGGACGCTTCGCGCGGCCGTCGAGGTGGCCTGGGTCCGTGCCCGGCGCACGATCCTGATCGCCGACGCCGTCATGTTCATCGCCGCCATCGTGCTGTACTTCCTGGCGGTGGGCGGTGTGGCCGGGTTCGCCTTCGCGATGGGCCTGACCACGCTGATCGACATCGTGGTGGTGTTCCTGTTCACCAAGCCGTTCATCGCCCTGCTGGCGAGGCTGAAGTTCTTCGCCAAGGGGCACCCGCTGTCCGGTCTCGACGCCGAGCGCATGAGCGCCGAGCCGGCCCGCACGACCACTCCGCAGGAGGCCTGAGATGGGACTGGGGCGTCGCCTCTACCGCGGCGAGATCGATGTCGACTTCGTCGGCAAGTGGAGGCTCTGGTACAGCCTGTCCGGCCTGCTGCTGCTCGTCTCCCTCGCCGGCATCCTGTTCAACGGGCTCAACCTGGGCGTGGAGTTCAAGGGCGGAACGGTCTTCACGTTCCCGGCGAGCACCGGCACCGTCGAGGAGGTCCGCGAGGACTTCCGCACGCAGGGCGCCCACCAGGTGATCGTGCAGCGGGCCCGCGACAACTGGCGGGTCACCACCGAGACCCTGTCGGAGTCGACGCTCAACCAGATGCAGACCACGATCGCCAAGGACTACAAGGTCCCGGTCAAGGACGTCAGCGTCCAGTCGATCGGCGCCTCCTGGGGCGGTGAGGTCTCCCAGAAGGCCTGGATCGGCCTGGGCGTCTTCATGCTCGCGATCATCCTGTACCTGTCGATGGCGTTCGAGCCGAAGATGGCCCTGTCGGCGATCGTCGCGCTCATCCACGACCTCGTCATCACGGCCGGCGTCTACGCCTGGTCGGGCTTCGAGGTCACGCCGGCGACGCTGCTGGGCTTCCTGACCATCCTCGGTTACTCGCTCTACGACGCGGTCGTCGTGTTCGACATGATCAAGGAGGTCACGGCCAAGCTGGGCACGACCTCCAAGATGACGTACTCGATGGCGGCCAACAACGCGCTCAACCACACGCTGATCCGGTCGCTGAACACCTCGCTGGTCGCGATCCTGCCGGTGGCGGCCATCCTGTTCATCGGCACCACGCTGCTCGGCGCGGGCACGCTGAAGGACCTGTCGCTGGCGCTGTTCGTCGGCATGCTCGTCGGCACGTACTCGTCCCTGTGCGTGGCCACGCCGATGCTGGTGACGCTCAAGGAGCGGGAGCCGAAGTACCAGGCCATCGCACGCCGGCTCGCCTCCACCACCGGCAAGGGGGCGAAGGGTTCCAAAAGCGCAGCGGTAGCGAAGGGCTGAGCCCCGTTCCCGGGCTTCGTCCGGCGCCCCCATCCGTTCAGGGTGGGGGCGTCGTCGCGTTCAGGGGCGCTCTGCGGCGTTCCAGGAGGGTGCGGGGCACCCCTGGCGGGGCTCCGGCTCCGGCGGACGGCTGAGGGCATCTCAGGGGCGTCCCGGACGGCGGGCGGTCCGAGGAGGGCCCGGAGTAGGCCATCATGGAGCGCGGCACCCGTGAGGAAGGCGATGGAAGCACGATGAGTGAGCTCACCCAGTTGATCCTGGACCGGATCAGGGACGTCCCCGACTATCCCAAGCCCGGCGTGCTCTTCAAGGACATCACCCCGCTGCTCGCCGACCCGGTCGCGATGGCGGCCGTGGTGGAGGAGCTGGCCGGCCTCACCCAGGTGGACAAGATTGTCGGGATCGAGGCCAGGGGCTTCATCCTGGCGGCCCCGGTGGCCTACCGGGCGGCGGCCGGGTTCGTCCCGGTGCGCAAGAAGGGCAAGCTGCCGGCCGCGACGCTGGAGGAGTCCTACGACCTGGAGTACGGCTCGGCCACCATCGAGGTGCACCGCGACGCATTCGAGCCCGGCGACCGGGTGCTCATCGTCGACGACGTGCTGGCCACCGGCGGCACCGCCAAGGCCACCATCGAGCTCGTCGAACGGGCGGGCGCGCACGTCGTCGGCATCGCGGTGCTGATGGAGCTGGCTTTTCTCAAGGGGCGCGAGCGTCTCCCGGCCGTCGACCTGCACTCCCTGGTGATCGTCTGAGACGGCCCGAGCGAGTCCGGGTTCCCAGCCTGGATACACTGGGGGGATCTGGACTCGAACGTGAGGAGTCTGAGTGCCCCGTGATGTGGTCGCGCCCGACGTAACCGACGCTGGTAATGCCGACGCGCCCGGCGTTCCTGCGGTGCGTCGACGGCGGTTTGGGGGTGGGGCCATGAATCCTGTGCTGGAGCCGCTGTTCCGCACGGTCCGGGCCACCCACCCCAAGGCCGATCTGCGCCTGATCGAGCGCGCCTACGACATGGCCGCCTACCACCACCGCGACCAGAAGCGGAAGTCCGGCGACCCCTACATCACCCACCCGCTCGCCGTGGCGACGATCCTGGCCGAGCTGGGCACCGACGACGAGACGCTGTGCGCCGCGCTGCTGCACGACACCGTCGAGGACACCGCCTACAGCCTCGACGAGCTGCGCGGCGACTTCGGCGACACGATCGGCTCGCTGGTCGACGGCGTCACCAAGCTCGACAAGGTCAAGTTCGGCGACGCGGCGCAGGCCGAGACCGTGCGCAAGATGGTCGTGGCGATGTCGCGCGACATCCGCGTGCTCATCATCAAGCTCGCCGACCGGCTGCACAACATGCGCACCATGCGCTACCTGCCCGAGCACAAGCGTCACCAGAAGTCCCGCGAGACGCTGGAGATCTTCGCGCCGCTGGCCCACCGGCTGGGCATGAACACGATCAAGTGGGAGCTGGAGGACCTCGCGTTCGCGATGCTCTACCCCAAGCGCTACGACGAGATCGCGCGCATGGTGTCCGAGCGCGCGCCGCGGCGCGACCTGTTCCTCCAGGAGGTCATCGAGAAGGTCTCCGGCGACCTGCGCGAGGCCAAGATCCGCGCGGTGGTCAAGGGCCGGCCCAAGCACTACTACTCCGTCTACCAGAAGATGATCGCCCGCGACGTCGCCTTCGACGACATCTACGACCTGGTGGGCATCCGGGTCCTGGTCGACAGCGTGCGCGACTGCTACGCGGCGCTGGGCACGATCCACGCGCGCTGGAACCCGGTCCCCGGCCGGTTCAAGGACTACATCGCGATGCCCAAGTTCAACATGTACCAGTCGCTGCACACCACGGTGATCGGTCCGGAGGGCAAGCCGGTCGAGCTGCAGATCCGCACGCACGCGATGCACCACAGGGCCGAGTACGGCGTGGCCGCCCACTGGAAGTACAAGGAGGAGGTCGGCGCGCCGGGGCCGACCGGCAAGGTCAAGCCGGGCAGCGACATGGCCTGGCTGCGCCAGCTCCTCGACTGGCAGAAGGAGACCTCCGACCCGGGCGAGTTCCTGGAGTCGCTGCGGTTCGACCTGTCGGTCTCCGAGGTCTACGTGTTCACCCCGAAGGGCCAGGTCATCGCGCTGCCCGAGGGCGGCACGCCGGTCGACTTCGCCTACGCCGTGCACACCGAGGTCGGCCATCGCTGCATCGGCGCTCGCGTCAACGGGCGGCTGGTGCCGCTGGAGTCGCGGCTCGGCAACGGCGACACGGTCGAGATCTTCACCTCCAAGTCGCCCGACGCCGGGCCGTCGCGCGACTGGCTGAAGTTCGTCAAGTCCGGCCGGGCCCGCAACAAGATCCGGCAGTGGTTCTCCAAGGAGCGCCGCGAGACCGCGATCGAGGCGGGCAAGGAGGCCATCGGCCGCGCCATGCGCAAGCAGGGCCTGCCGCTGCAGCGCCTGATGTCCGGCGAGGCGCTGCTGGCGCTCGCCCGCGACCTGCGCTACCCCGACGTGTCGGCGCTCTACGCGGCCGTGGGGGAGGGGCACATCGCCGCGCAGGCGGTCGTGCAGAAGCTCGTGGCCTCGATCGGCGGCGTGGAGAGCGCCGAGGAGGACATCGCCGAGACGTCCCTGCCGACCCGGCTGCGCGGCCGTCCGCGCGGCGGCGGCGCGGGCGTGGTCGTGGCGGGCGACGCCGACGTGTGGGTGCGCCTGTCCAAGTGCTGCACGCCGGTGCCCGGCGACGAGATCGTGGGCTTCGTCACTCGCGGCCACGGCGTGTCCGTGCACCGCGCCGACTGCACCAACGTCCAGCAGCTCAGGGAGCAGCCCGACCGGCTGGTCGAGGTGAGCTGGTCGCCGGGCGACGACAGCGTGTTCCTGGTGGCCATCCAGGTGGAGGCGCTCGACCGGCCGCGGCTGCTGTCCGACGTCACGCGCACCCTGTCCGACCAGCACGTCAACATCCTCAGCGCCTCCGTCACGACCTCGCGCGACCGGGTGGCGATCAGCAAGTTCACCTTCGAGATGGGCGACCCGAAGCACCTGGGCCACGTGCTCAAGGCCGTCCGCAGCATCCAGGGCGTCTTCGACGTCTACCGGGTGAGCGGCGCCGGCAGCTGAGGGGCCGCCGGCGGCTCAGCCCTTCAGGTCCGGCAGGTTGACCACGATCGCCTCCTGGGTGCTGCGCGCGATCACCACGACCGCCTCCCGCTCGGGGTCGGGGTTCTCCTCGCGGTGCGGGGTGTAGGGCGGCACGTAGACGTAGTCGCCGGGGGCCGCCTCGATCCGCCGTTCGCGGCCGTCCTGGAGGAAGACGAAGCGCGGGGTGCCGCTGACGACGTAGATGGCGGTCTCGGAGGCGCCGTGGTGGTGGTCGGAGGAGCGGGTGGCGGGCGCGACGTGCGTCTGGCCCATCCACAGGGCCGACGAACCGGCCGTGGCGCCGCTGATCGCGGCCAGCCGGCGCATGCCGGAGCTCTGGGCCGTGTCGCCCGACAGCGCCTCAGCGGCGATGTGACGCAGCGGGAGGTGGAAGGGGTCGCCCTCGGCCCGGTAGCCCTCCCACAGGCGCCCTCCGGCCCGTTCCAGGACGCCTGAGGCCACCGTGGTCAGCAGCGCCGGGTCGGAGTGGGCCGTCAGCAGCTCGTCGGCCAGCGCCGGGTCGTGCTCGCGCAGCTCGCGCAGCAGCCATTTGCCGTTGCCCCGCCACCTGCCGCCCACGTCGAGCGCGAGCCTGGCGGTCTCCTGGACCACCTGCCAGCGGATGAACAGCTGCTCGCCGGGGTCGGTCGCGCCCGCCAGGTCGTCGAGCAGGTCGGACAGGCCGTAACGGGCCTGTTCGGCGCGGGGCGCGGCCAGGTCGCCGGGACCGGCGGCCAGCCGTTCGCCGAGCACCGTCTGCAGGTCGCTGGCCCGGCCGCCGGTGCGGTCGACCAGCACCGCGCCGTCGGCGCACATGCGGGCCATGCCCGGCTTGCGCCGGGCCAGGTCGCGGTCGACGTAGGCGTCGAGGCTGGTCTCGCTGTGGACGTACAGCTCGACGGGCCAGCCGTGCCAGCGCAGGGACTCGCGATAGGGCACGGCCAGCCCGTCGAGCACCACCACGACGTCGAGGTCGGAGGTGCGGGTGCGGCGCTCGGTGAGCACGCTGCCGCCGACGAAGGCGTACAGGGCGCCGGGGAACAGCTCGTCGACGAGGGCGCGCGCGACGCTGACGGGGTCCATGCCGTCAGCGTAGGACCCCGGCCGCCCTCCGAAGATCGGATCAGCTGAACTCGGTCAGCGTGCGCTCGGCCTCCTCCAGCCACGAACGGCGGGCGACCAGCGCCTCCTCGGCCTCCTTGACGTCCTTGGCCCGGCCGGCGGCCTGGGCCTTGGACAGCCGCTTCTCCAGCTGCTCGATGGAGGCGCGGAGCTGGTCGACCGTGCTCTGGGCGCGCGCCCTGGCCTCGGGGTTGGACCGCTTCCACTCGGCGTCCTCGGCCTTGCGCACGGCCTCGTCGACCTTGCGCAGCCCGCCTTCGAGCCGGTCGCGCTGCTCGCGCGGCACCGGTCCGGCGGCCTCCCAGCGCTCCAGGATGTGCCGCAGCGCCGCCCTGGCCGTGCGCACGTCGGTGACCGGGAGGATCTTCTCGGCCTCGGCCAGCAGCTCCTCCTTGATCTCGGCGTTGGCCGCCAGCGAGGCGTCACGCTCGGCGAAGACCGCCGAACGGGCCTGGAAGAACTGGTCCTGGGCGGCCTTGAAGCGGCCCCACAGCTCGTCCTCGACCTCGCGTGAGGCGCGGCCGGCGGTCTTCCACTGCTGCATCAGCTCGCGGTAGATCGCCGCGGTCGTGCCCCAGTCGGTGGAGCCCGCGATGGCCTCGGCCTCGGCGACGATGCGCTCCTTGGCCGAGCGCACGCCCTCGCGCTGCTCGTCGAGACCCGCGAAGTACTGCTTGCGGCGCTTGGCGAAGGCCGTACGGGCGGCCGACAGGCGCTTCCACAGCGCCGCCTCGGTGACCCGGTCGATCCGGTCGGCGGCCTTCCACTCCTCCACGAGCTGGCGCAGCCGTTCGCCGCCCGACTTCCAGTGGGTGGTCTCGTCGGCGATGCGCTCGGCCTCGGCGACGATGCGTTCCTTGACCGTCCTGGCCTCGGCGCGCGCCTGGTCGCGGGCGGCCTTGACCTCCTCGCGGCGATGGCCGACCAGCTCGGTCAGGCCGTCGAGGCGGGCCGTCAGCGCCGCCAGGTCGCCCACGGCGTGGGCGTCGGCGACGGCCTCGCGCAGCTTGGCGATGCTCGCCTCGGCCTGCGCGGGCGCCAGGTCGGTGCCCTTGACCCGCTGTTCGAGGAGCTGTACCTGGCCCGACAGCTCGTCGTACTTGCGATGGAAGTAGGCCAGTGCCTCTTCGGGTTCACCGGCCTGCCAGGAGCCGACGGCCCGCTCTCCCTCAGCCGTACGCACGTAGACGGTGCCGTCGTCGTCTACCCGGCCCCACGGGTCGGTGCTCACCGTGTCCTCCCGCACTATCCATCAGACCCTTCGGGACTACTTCGTCCCTAGTTTGTATTACGTCAGCTCTTGCCGGCGATTGTCACGTCTTTGATTTCGAGGGTTTGCTTCGGTGCTCCGGTCCCATCTCCCATGTCAGCGAT
The DNA here is from genome assembly GCF_044455665.1 of Nonomuraea sp. NPDC051191. Classification (NCBI taxonomy): domain Bacteria; kingdom Bacillati; phylum Actinomycetota; class Actinomycetes; order Streptosporangiales; family Streptosporangiaceae; genus Nonomuraea; species Nonomuraea sp. NPDC051191. Next base: position 737,102 of record NZ_JBITEZ010000002.1, read on the forward strand.
GATGCCCGCTTTGTTCACCTTGTCCAGGATGTCGAGCCCCTTGGTGATCGTACCCACCGGCGTGTAATCCGGGGTGAGTCCGAGATCGCCGTAAACGAGGAAGAACTGGCTCCCCGTGCTGCCCGGCGCCGACGTCTTCGCCATCGCCACCGTGCCGCGCTTGTACGCCGCCCCCTGCAGGTTCTCCTCGGCCATCACGTAGCCGGGGCCGCCCGCGCCGTCCTGGCTCTTGCCGTCGGCCTTGGCCGTCGGGTCGCCGCACTGCAGCATCGGGAACTTGTCGCTGCCGAGCCGGTGGCACTTGCTGCCGTCGTAGAACTTCTTGGATGCCAGGAAGGCCAGCGAGTTGGTCGTGCAGGGCGCCTTGGCGTTGTCGAGCTCGACCACGATGGCGCCCAGGTTGGTGTCGAGCGTCATCGTCCTCTTGGCCGGTTCGGTCTTGACCTTGGCCGGCGGCATGCCGACGTCCTTGACCTGGCCGCCGGCCGCCTCCTTGACATAGTCGCAGGTGCCGGCCGCCGCGTCGTACGGCTTGGGCCCCTTGTCGGCCGCGGCCGACGCGGTGTCCTGCGGGGCCGAGGCCGAAGGCGAGGCGGCCGCCTCGGTCTTCGAGTCGCCGCCGCCGAGGAGCGCGACCGCGGCCACGATGCCGCCCACCACGACCACGACGCCGACCGTGGAGCCGATGATCGCGGTGCGCTTGGCCTTCTGCTCGCGCTCGATGCGGCGCTGCATCTGCCGCTCGTAGTGCTCACGTGCCAGCTGCTTCTGCCGGTCCTTGCCCGTGGCCACCGCTTTGCCTCCCATAGTCAATCAACTGAGGTGGGCGAATCGTATCGGCCAATGGGTAATGATTCGCAGCCCGGCGACCCGCACCGGTACCCTTCGGTTACATTCCCATTGGCTTTTCGACGAGATCACCTGAGGCAGATGCTCATCGCAGGCTTCCCCGCAGGGGCCCTCCAGACCAATTGTTACGTCGTCGCGCCCGCGGCCGGCGAGGAGTGCGTGATCGTCGATCCGGGCCAGGACGCCGCCGAAGGCGTCGACGAGCTGCTGCGCGAGCACCGGCTCAAGCCGGTCGCGGTGCTGCTCACGCACGGCCACCTCGACCACGTGTGGTCGGTCGCCCCCGTCTGCGGCGCGCGCGACGTCCCCGCGTGGATCCACCCCGACGACCGCCACCTGCTGAGCGACCCCTCGGCCGGCTGGGGCGGCGGCGTCTCGCTGTTCGGCGACATCAGGCTGAGCGAGCCCGACGACGTGCGCGAGCTGTCCGACGGCGCGGAGCTCAGCCTGGCGGGCCTCGATCTCGTGGTCGACCACACCCCGGGCCATACCAGGGGGTCGGTGAGCTTCCGGCTGCCCGGCGACGAGATCATGTTCTCGGGCGACCTGCTGTTCGCCGGCTCCATCGGCCGTAGCGACCTTCCCGGCGGCGACTACGCGACCATCCTGCGCAGCCTGGCCACCAAGTGCCTGCCGCTGCCTGACGATACGGTCGTCCTGCCGGGCCACGGACCACAGACCACGATCGGCCGCGAGCGCGCCACCAACCCTTACCTGAAGGAAGCGGCGCCGCAGGCCGGTCCCACACGAGGGATCTAATGAGCTTCCAAGCACCCAAAGGCACCTTCGACTGGCTGCCGCCCAGCTCCGAGGCCATCCTGGCCGTGCGCGAGGCGCTGGCCGCGCCCCTGAGGCGGGCGGGCTACGGCTACGTCGAGACTCCCGTCTTCGAGGACACCGAGCTGTTCAAGCGAGGCGTGGGCGAGTCAACCGACGTGGTGTCGAAGGAGATGTACACCTTCCCCGACAAGGCGGGCAGGTCGCTGACCCTGCGCCCCGAGGGCACCGCCTCGGTCGTGCGCGCCGTGCTCCAGCACAACCTGCACACCGGCCAGCTCCCGGTCAAGTTGTGGTACTCCGGCAGCCAGTTCCGCTACGAGCGTGCCCAGAAGGGCCGCTACCGCCACTTCTGGCAGGTCGGGGCCGAGGCCCTGGGCTCCGAGGACCCGGCGCTCGACGCCGAGCTGATCGTGCTCGGCGCGCGGGGCTTCGCCTCGCTCGGGCTCCGGCAGGTCAAGCTGCTGGTCAACTCGCTCGGCGACAAGAACTGCCGGCCCGCCTACCGGGCCGCGCTGCAGGAGTTCCTGCGCGGGCTCGACCTCGACGCCGACACCAGGGCCCGCATCGAGATCAACCCGCTGCGGGTGCTCGACGACAAGCGGCCCGAGGTGCAGGCGCAGCTCACCGGCGCGCCGCTGGTGGTCGACCACCTGTGCGCGGCGTGCAAGAGCTACCACGAGGAGGTCCGCTCGCTGCTGACCGCCTCGGGCGTGGCCTTCGAGGACGACCCGCGGCTCGTGCGCGGGCTCGACTACTACACGCGCACCACGTTCGAGTTCGTGCACGGCGGGCTCGGCTCGCAGTCGGCCGTCGGCGGCGGCGGCCGCTACGACGGGCTCAGCGAGGTGCTGGGGGGCCCGCCGCTGCCCAGCGTCGGCTGGGCGCTCGGCGTCGACCGCACGTACCTGGCGATGGAGGCCGAGGGGCTGCTCGGCGAGGCCGCGCCGGGCCGCGTCCAGGTGTACGGTGTCCCGCTGGGTGACGACGCCCGCCGCCGCATGTTCCTGCTCCTCTCCGAGCTGCGCGAGGCGGGCATCAGCGCCGACATGGCCTTCGGCGGCAAGGGGCTCAAGGGCGCGATGAAGGGCGCGGACCGATCCGGCGCCCGGTTCGCGCTGATCCTGGGCGAGCGTGACCTCGCGGCCGAGGCCGTGCAACTGAAGGACCTGACCACCGCTGAACAGACCGAGGTGCCGCTGGCCCAGGTCGCCGACGTTTTGAAAGGGAAAGTGCAGTGATCCGCACGCATACGGCCGGGTCGCTCCGTGAGGAGCATGCCGGGCAGCAGGTGACGCTCGCAGGATGGGTGGCCCGCCGCCGTGACCACGGCGGCGTTGTCTTCATCGACCTGCGCGACGCCTCCGGCTCGGCGCAGGTGGTCTTCCGCGAGGAGGACCACGCCCACGACCTGCGCGCCGAGTACTGCGTGCAGGTGGTCGGCCAGGTCAGGGTGCGCCCGGAGGGCAACGCCAACCCCGAGCTGCCCACCGGCGCGATCGAGGTCGTGGCCGAGCGGGTCGAGGTGCTGAGCGAGTCCGCGCCGCTGCCGTTCCCCATCGAGGGCAACGTGGGCGTGTCGGAGGAGGCCCGGCTCAAGTACCGCTACCTCGACATCCGCCGCCAGCAGGTCGCGAGCGCCATGCGCACCCGCTCCAAGGCCACCTACCTGGCCAACGAGGTGATGCACGAGCTCGGCTTCGTCTACGTCGAGACCCCGACGCTGACCCGCTCGACCCCCGAGGGCGCGCGCGACTTCCTGGTGCCGGTGCGCCTGCAGCCCGGCAACTGGTACGCCCTGCCGCAGTCGCCGCAGCTGTTCAAGCAGCTCCTCCAGGTCGCCGGCCTGGAGCGCTACTACCAGCTCGCCAAGTGCTACCGCGACGAGGACCTGCGGGCCGACCGCCAGCCCGAGTTCACCCAGATCGACGTCGAGATGTCCTTCGTCGACCAGGAGGACGTCATCGAGGTCGGCGAGAAGCTGGTCGGCCGGCTGTGGCGGGAGATCCTCGGCTACGAGATCCCCATGCCGCTGCCGCGCATGACCTACGCCGACGCCATGGCCCGCTACGGCTCCGACAAGCCCGACCTGCGCTTCGGCCAGGAGCTCGTCGAGATGACCGACTACTTCGCCGACACCTCCTTCCGCGTCTTCCAGGCCGACTACGTCGGCGCGGTGGTCATGCCGGGCGGCGGCTCGCAGACCCGCAAGGAGCTCGACGGCTGGCAGGAGTGGGCGCGCAGCCGCGGCGCCAAGGGCCTGGCGTACGTGCTGGTCCAGGAGGACGGCACGCTCGGCGGCCCGGTCGCCAAGAACCTGTCGGAGCAGGAGCTGTCCGGCCTGGCCGCCAAGGTCGGCGCCAACCCCGGCGACGCGGTCTTCTTCGCCGCCGGCGCCCGCTCGGCCTCCCGCGACCTGCTGGGCGCGGCCCGGCTGGAGATCGGCCGGCGCTGCGGCCTGATCGACGAGTCGCAGTGGTCGTTCCTGTGGGTGGTCGACGCCCCCATGTTCGAGGAGGACGGCGAGGGCGGCTGGACGGCCGTGCACCACCCGTTCACCGGCCCCAAGCCGGAGTGGGCCGACAACTTCCAGGACCACCCGGGCGAGGCCCTGGCCTACGCCTACGACATGGTCTGCAACGGCATGGAGATCGGCGGCGGCTCGATCCGTATCCACCGGGCCGAGATGCAGCAGCGCGTCTTCGACGTGCTCGGCATCTCCAAGGAAGAGGCCGAGAGCAAGTTCGGCTTCCTGCTGGAGGCGTTCAAGTACGGCCCGCCCCCGCACGGCGGCATCGCCTACGGCTGGGACCGGATCTGCATGCTGCTGTCCGGCGGCGACTCGATCCGCGATGTGATCGCGTTCCCGAAGACCGCCTCCGGCTTCGACCCGCTGACCGCCGCGCCGACGCCGATCACGGCCGAGCAGCGCAAGGAGGCGGGCGTCGACGCCCAGCCCAAGTCCGAGGCCTGACACGACGACGGCGGGCGTCCCCCTTTCCGCAGGGGACGCCCGCCGTTCTCGTGTGCCGAGCTACCTCAGCGTGACGCGCTTGATGATGATGGGGTTCTTCGGCGCGGTCGAGCCGCCGTCGCCCACGATGTCGTCGCCGTTGACGATGACGCCGTCCTTGGCGACCTTCTCGATGATCTCCAGGCCGGAGCGCACCATGCCGAGCACCGAGTACTGCGGCTCCAGCTGGCCGTTCTCGTCCGACAGCGAGATGGCGAACTGGCTGCTGTTCTGCCCGGCGGCGCCGTCGGGCTGGGTCAGGAACACCACGCCCTTGGTGTAGGACATGGTGCCGGCGGCCTCGTCGCCGAACACGTAGCCGGCCGTGCCCTGTCCGTCGGTCGGGTTCCTGCCGTCGGCCTTGGCCTGCGGGTCGCCGCACTGCAGCAGGAACAGGCCGGCCGTCTCCGGCGTCGCCAGCCGGTGGCACTTGGTGTTGTTGTAGAAGCCCTTCCTGGCCAGGAACGCCATCGAGTTGACCGAGCACGGGGTCGCGTTCGCGTCGACGTCGATGACGATGTTGCCGTGGTTGGTGGTCACGGTCATCGTCTTGAGCTTCAGGTTGGGCCGCTTGCCCGGCAGGCCGACGAACTTGTTGGGCGCGGAGTCGTCACGCTTGTACGTGCACGACACCTCGCCCGCCTTCTTCGGCGGCGAGGTGCTCGGCAGCTCCGTCGGCGCGGGAGAACTGGTGCTGGCGGAGGGCGTGGGCGTGCTCGCCGCCGCGGCCGTCTTCTTGTCGTCGCCCATCAGGGTGGTCGCGGCGAAGATGCCGCCCGCCACCACGACGACGGCCACGCCCGCGCCGATGAAGGTGTTCCGCCTGCCTTTGGCGGTCTGTTCGGCCGCGCGCCGCGCCTGCCGCTCCTTGTGCTCCCGGGCCAGCTCGCTCTGGCGGTCGTCGCCGCTCACCGGTTGTCTCCTTCATCTTTGCCGACACATGACCAAACAACTCCGCGAATGCTACCGGCCTCCGATATGTGCCGGGCGTAAGTGGCGGAAGCCACTGACTGGGGCAAGTGGGAGATAGAACCTTTCGGCATGAGAATTCGGTAGTCCAGGTGAGGCCCCTACCAAGGAGTGATCGTGTTCGAGCAGATCCTCGGCCTGCCGGCCCATCCGCTCATCGTCCATTTCGCCGTGGTGCTGACGCCGCTGCTCGTCCTCCTGGCGGGGGCGTACGCGCTGCTGCCACGCGTAAGGACCCTGACGGCGTGGGCGGTGGTGCTGCTCGCCGTGGCCGCCCCCGTGGCGGTCCTGGTGGCCAAGGAGAGCGGGGAGAGCCTGAAACGGGCCCGCTTCGCCGACGTGGACGGCCCGCTCGGGGCGCGCGTCGCCGACCACGAGAGCTTCGCGAACCCGCTGCTGCTGTCGGTGGCCGGTCTGGCCGCCGCCTCCCTGGCCCTCGTGTACGCCACCACCCCCGCGCGCCGCTCGGTCACCTCCGACCGGTTCGGCAGGCCCGTCACGTTCGTCCTGTCGGCGCTGACGGTCGTCCTGGCGGCCGTGGCGGGGTGGTTCTGCTTCCGCGCGGGCGACTCCGGGGCCAGGGCCGTGTGGGCCGCGGCGGGTCTGACCGGCGTGTAATCTCGCGTTGTGGATAGCCTGTTCGATTCGGCGGCTGAGGAGGCCACCCCGCAACCCCTCGCGGTGCGGATGCGCCCGCGCACCCTCGACGAGGTGATCGGCCAGCGACACCTGCTGGGCCCCGGCACCCCGCTGCGGCGGCTGGTCGAGAGCGAGGCCCCCATGTCGCTGTTCCTGTGGGGCCCGCCCGGCACCGGCAAGACGACCCTGGCCTACGTCGTCTCCAACGTCACCAAGCGCCGCTTCGTCGAGATCTCCGCCGTCTCGGCGGGCGTCAAGGACGTCCGCGCCGCCATCGACAACGCCCGCCGCGAGCTGGGCATGAGCGGCCGGCAGACCGTGCTGTTCGTCGACGAGGTCCACCGCTTCAACAAGGCCCAGCAGGACGCCCTGCTGCCGGCGGTGGAGAACCGCTGGGTCACCTTCATCGGCGCCACCACCGAGAACCCGTCCTTCTCGGTCATCTCGCCGCTGCTGTCGCGCTCGCTGCTGCTCACGCTGGAGTCGCTGTCCGACGACGACGTGCGCGCGGTCCTGGAGCGCGCGGTGGCCGAGCCGCGCGGCCTGGACGGGCGGCCCCGGCTCGCGCCCGAGGCCCTCGACCACCTGGTGCGCCTGGCCGGCGGCGACGCCCGCAGGTCGCTGACCTACCTGGAGGCCGCCGCCCTGCTGGCCGACGACATCACCGTCGAGGTGGTGGAGAAGGCCGCCGACAAGGCGGCCGTGCGCTACGACCGCCAGGGCGACCAGCACTACGACGTGATCAGCGCGTTCATCAAGTCGATGCGTGGCTCCGACGCCGACGCGGCGCTCCACTACCTGGCCCGCATGATCGAGGCCGGCGAGGACCCGCGCTTCATCGCCCGCCGCATCGTCATCTTCGCCTCCGAGGACGTCGGCATGGCCGACCCCACCTGCCTGCAGACGGCGGTGGCCGTGGCCCAGGCCGTGCAGCTCATCGGGCTGCCCGAGGGGCAGATCAACCTGGCCCAGGCCGTCATCCACTGCGCGATGGCGCCCAAGTCCAACGCGGTCGTCAAGGCCATCGGCGCGGCGGTCGGCGACGTCCGCAAGGGGCTGATCGGCCAGGTCCCCGGCCACCTGCGCGACGCCCACTACCCCGGCGCCGCCAAGCTCGGCCACGGCGACGGCTACAAGTACCCGCACGACTTCGACCACGGCCTGGTGCGCCAGGACTACGCGCCCGAGCAGGTGCGCGACCGCCGCTACTACGAGCCCACCCGCCACGGCGCAGAGGCTCCCGTGGCCGACCGCTGGGCCAGGATCCGCGACTTCCTGCGCGGCTCCTGACCGTCCCGCCCGCACGCCAGATTGATCGCCACCATGACCGTCACCTCGAACGACCACCGCGCGAGCTTCGACGCCCGCATCACCTTCGGCAACGGCGGCGACCTCGCCGTCCACGGCTTCCGCGTCGACCTGCCCGGCCCCGACGTCTCCGAAGGCGAGATCGCCGCCCTGTTCGTGGCCTCGCTCGGCCTGCTGATGACCGACGGCGTCGAGCTGACCAACGTCGAGATCTTCGCCGAGCCGCACAAGGGCACCAGGGGAGGGCCGTCCGACCGCGCGGCCACGGCCGCCCCGGCGGCCGGGGGAGCGCTGGTCGAGCTCGCCCGTCCACCCGCCGAGGGCGGCACCTGCCTGGTGGCGCCCGGCGGCGACCTGCCGGGCCTGCCCCTGTCGCGCGCGGCCGAGCTGCCCACCGTGGTGGTGCGGCTGGAAGGGGCCGGGGGGCGGGAGGTGGGCGTGGGCACGCTGGCCGCCTTCGACGTGCGCGGCAGGGCCGTGCTGCTGCACACCGGCGCGGGCGACGGCGGGCGGCTCACCCCGGAGGCCGCCGCGTGGCTGGCCGCGGGCGGCGTGTCCCTGGTCGGCACCGACGCCGACACCCTCGACGGCACCACGCCTGAGGGGGACGACGGGCGTGTGGACAGCCCGGCGCTCGACGTGCTGCTCGCCGCCGGTGTGCCGGTCGTGGAGCGGCTGACCGGGCTCGACCGGCTGCCGCCGACCGGCGCCCTGTTCACGGCCGCGCCGCCGCTGCTGGAGGGCGTCGGGCGGGTTCCCGTACGCGCCTTCGCCCGCGTCCCCGAGGCGTGACGGGCGGCGTGACAGGAGGCGTCCGGGCGGCGGAAGGCCTGGTCAGGGCGGCATGCGGTCGGTCACGGAAGCGTCCGCAGGCGACCTGGCCGCCGGATCGGACCCGGTTTCCTCACGAACGTTGTCGCCGGGACGCGATAAGGTTCTTGCCGTTCCGGCCCAGCGTACGAGGGAGATGAGCGGATGCTTACCGCTGGAGAGGTCGCCGGGCTGATCGCGGCCACGGGCTGGATTGTCCTGGTCTGCGTTCTCGCCATGGTGCTCGTCAAGCTCGCCAGGCTGCTCACCGAGACCACCAAGGCGGTCTCCGACCTGAACAACCGCCTGGTTCCGCTGCTCGACGACGTGAGCGTCACGGTCAACGAGACCAACAGGCAACTGGTCGCGGTCGAGGCCATCGCCCAGGACGTCAAGCAGGTCAGCGCCCACGCCGCCAAGCTCAGCGCGGTGACGCAGACCATCTTCACGGGCCCGTTGATCAAGGTGTCGTCGCTCGGCTACGGCGTGCGGCGCGCCATCGAGGCCCGCAGGCCGCCGAGGCGGTCCCGGTGATCAGACGGCTGTTCTACCTCTCGCTCGGCGCGTTCCTCGCCTTCTGGGTGATGCGCAGGCTGCAGGCGCTGCACCCGACCCACGTCGTCCGGCGCACGGCCGACGGCGCGGCGGGCATGCTCGCGCGGGTGAGAGACTTTACCTCTGACGCGCTCGGCGAGGCCGCCGAGCGCGAAACCCAGTTGCGGGCCCGCTTCGGGCTCGACAACGCTGAAGACAACAACTGACTACCAGCAAAGGATGGCCACAATGGAGTCGGCAGAGATAGCCCGCCGCTTCCTGCGCTTCTTCGAGGAGCGTGGGCACAAGGTCGTGCCCTCGGCCAGCCTGATCGCTGAGGACCCCACGCTACTCCTGGTTCCTGCCGGTATGGTGCCGTTCAAGCCGTACTTCCTGGGGCAGCGCAAGCCTCCGGCGTCACGGCTGGCAACCGCGCAGAAGTGCGTGCGCACGCCCGACATCGAAGAGGTCGGCAAGACCACCCGGCACGCCACCTTCTTCCAGATGCTCGGCAACTTCTCCTTCGGCGACTACTTCAAGTCCGAAGTGATCCCGTTCGCGTGGGAGCTGCTCACCCGCTCCGAGTCCGACGGCGGCTTCGGCTTCCCCGAAGACCGGCTCTGGGCGACCGTCTACCTCGAGGACGACGAGGCCTACGACATCTGGCGCAACAAGGTCGGCGTGCCCGAGAGCCGCATCCAGCGCCGCGGCCTGGAGGACAACTACTGGCACATGGGCGTGCCCGGCCCCGGCGGCCCGTGCTCGGAGATCTACTACGACCGCGGCCCCGAGTACGGCAAGGAGGGCGGCCCCGTCGCCGACGAGGACCGCTACCTCGAGGTCTGGAACCTCGTCTTCATGCAGTACCAGCTCAGCCAGGTCCGCACCAAGGTCGACTTCGACATCTCCGGCGAGCTGCCGGCCAAGAACATCGACACCGGCATGGGCCTTGAGCGCATGGCGACGATCCTGCAGGGCGTCGACAACCTCTACGAGATCGACACCACCTACAAGATCCTCGACAAGGCGGCCGAGCTCACCAAGACCCGCTACGGCCGCGACCACCGCGCCGACGTGAGCCTGCGCGTGATCGCCGACCACGTGCGCACCGGCACCATGCTGGTCGCCGACGGCGTCATGCCCGGCAACGAGGGCCGCGGCTACGTGCTGCGCCGCATCCTGCGCCGCTCGGTGCGCAACCTGCGCCTGCTCGGCTCCGGCGACGAGCGCTACATGCACGAGCTGACCGACGTCGCGATCAACGTGATGGGCGAGCAGTACCCCGAGCTGAAGGCCGACGCGCCGCAGATCCACGGGATCATCGACGCGGAGGAGGCGTCCTTCCTGGGCACGCTCCGCACCGGCACCGCGATCTTCGACGTGGCCGTCGAGGAGACCAAGCGCAAGTCGGGCACGACGCTCTCGGGCGACCAGGCGTTCAAGCTGCACGACACCTACGGCTTCCCGATCGACCTCACCCTGGAGATGGCGGCCGAGCAGGGGCTCAAGGTCGACGAAGAGGGCTTCCGCCGCCTCATGAAGGAGCAGCGGCAGAACGCCAAGGCCGACGCGGCGGCCAAGAAGACCGGCAACGCCGACATCTCCGTCTTCGGCCACCTGCTGGAGAAGGCCGGCAAGATCGACTTCCTCGGCTACGACGAGACCGAGGCCGAGACGTCCGTCGTCGGCATCCTGGTCGACGGCGTCAGCGTGCCGGCGGCCGGCGCGGGCACGACCGTCGAGATCGTGCTCGGCCGCACCCCGTTCTACGCCGAGGGCGGCGGCCAGCTCGCCGACCAGGGCGTCATCCGCACGGCGGGCGCCGAGGTCGAGATCCTCGACGTGCAGTCGCCGCTCAAGGGCCTGATCGTCCATCGCGGCAAGATCCGCAGCGGTGAGCTGAAGGCCGGCGACGAGGCCCAGGCCGAGATCGACGTCGAGCGCCGCCGGGCGATCTCGCGCAGCCACAGCGCCACCCACCTGGTCCACCGCGGCTTCAAGAACGCGCTGGGCGAGACGGCCGCGCAGGCGGGCTCGGAGAACTCCCCAGGCCGCTTCCGCTTCGACTTCACCGCGGCCGGCGCGGTCCCGGCCAGTGTGCTGCGCGACGTCGAGGACGAGGTCAACGCGGTGCTGATCAACGACCTCAAGGTCAACGCGTTCTACACCTCCCAGGCCGAGGCCAGGGCGATGGGCGCGCTGGCGATGTTCGGCGAGAAGTACGGCGACGAGGTCCGCGTGGTCGAGATCGGCGACTACTCGCGCGAGCTGTGCGGCGGCACCCACGTCCACAGCTCCGGGCAGCTCGGCCTGGTCAAGGTGCTGGGCGAGCAGTCGGTCGGCGCGGGCGTGCGCCGGGTCGAGGCGCTGGTGGGCATCGACGCCTTCCGCTTCCTGGCCCGCGAGAGCGTGCTGGTGGCCCAGCTGTCCGAGCAGCTCAAGGCGCGCCGCGAGGAGCTGCCCGAGCGCATCGAGGGCATCGTCACCCGCCTGCGCACCGCCGAGAAGGAGCTGGAGAAGGTGCGCTCGGCGCAGGTGCTCCAGGTGGCCGGCGAGCTGGCGTCCCAGGCCCGTGACCTGCACGGAGTCTCCGTGGTGACTCACCGCGCGCCTGATGGCACCGGCGCCGACGACCTGCGTAAGCTCGCGCTTGATGTGCGTGGCAGATTCCCGGCCGACCGGCCGGCGGTCGTGGTGATCGCCGGCGCCCCCTCCGACCGGCCCGTGGTGGTCGCCGCGGTCAACGAGGCGGGGCGCGAGCGGGGGCTCAAGGCCGGAAGGCTGGTCGGCGTCGCCGCCAAGGCTCTTGGGGGTGGCGGTGGCGGCAAGGACGATGTCGCGCAGGGCGGCGGTACGCGGCCCGAGGCGATCGGCGACGCGCTCGGCCTGGTCGAACAGGCCATCGGCGAGCAGATCGGATGACATGAGGTTCGGTTCGCGGATCGGCGTCGACGTCGGATCCGTACGCATCGGCGTGGCCCGCAGCGACCCCAGTGGGACGCTGGCCACGCCGGTCGAGACCGTGCGGCGCGGCAAGGGCGACCTCGACCGCATCGCCGAGATCGTCGCCGAGCACGAGGCGATCGAGGTGATCGTGGGGTTGCCCACCTCGCTGTCCGGGCGTGAGGGGCAGGCGGCCGGGCTGGCCCGCGCGTTCGCCACCGAGCTGGCCGGGCGGCTGGCGCCCACGCCGGTGCGGCTGTTCGACGAGCGGCTCACCACGGTCGCCGCCCAGCACGGGCTACGGGCCAGCGGCGTACGCGCCAAGAAGCAGCGCGGGGTCGTCGACCAGGCGGCCGCCGTCGTGCTGCTGCAGGACGCCCTCGACTCCGAACGCGCCACCGACAGACCACCAGGCAGGCCCGTCGAACCGCCCCCCGCGGCGGCCGACGGACCTGCCTCATGACCGGGCGGCACCGCGAGGCCCGCGACGAGGCCATGACCTGTGCGCCCGCTCCGACGCCGCCAGTCCGGCGCCTGCCCGGCGAGGTGGTCACGTGAACGCCACCCCTGAGGACGACGGCGGCGAAGTGGTCCCGTTCCAGCGGGCCGACTCCGAGCAGGAGTCGCCGCCGGAGCCGGCGGCCGGGGAGCCTCCGGGCAACGGCGACGGCCCGCCGCGGCGTCGGGGCCGGGCCCTGGGCAAGGCTGGGCTGATCTCCGCCGCGCTGGTGGCCGCCCTGGTGGCGGCGGGGGCGGCCGCGCTCACGGTGGTCAGGCCGTACCTGAGCCCCGACGACTTCGAGGGCGTGGGCAGCGGGACGGTCACCGTCCGGATCCCGCCGGGCGCGAACGCCGAGGAGATCGGCACCGCGCTGGCCGACGCGGGGGTGGTGGCCAGCTCGCGTTCGTTCGTGAACGCGGCCCAGGAGCGGGCCGTGGCCAACCGGCTGCGTCCCGGCCACTACCGGCTGCGCAAGGGCATGGCCGCGGGCGCGGCGCTCGATCTGCTGCTCGCGCCGGCGTCCCGGCTCGTCAGGCGGGTGGCGGTGCCCGAGGGGCTGCGCGCGAACGAGGTGCTGCGGCGCGTCGCCCAGCTGGCCGCGCTGCCGCTGAAGGAGCTGCAGGCCGTCGACAAGAGCCTCATCGGGCTGCCCACGTACGCGCCCGGGATCGAGGGCTTCCTGTTCCCCGCCACCTACGACGTCGAGCCCGGCGACAAGCCCGTGGACGTGCTGGCCGCCATGGTGGAGCGGTGGGGCGTGGCCGCCCGGCAGATCCATCTGGCGGACGGGGCCCGGCGGCTCGGCCTGACCCCGCTGGAGGCCCTCACGGTCGCCAGCCTCGTCCAGGCGGAGGGCGGCACCGACGCCGATTACCCCAAGATCGCCAGAGTGATCTACAACAGGCTCAAGAGCAACACGCCTCTGGAGCTGGACACCACGGTCCTGTACGCGCAGAACCGCCGGTCACTGAAGGTCACGGAGAGCGACACCAAGGTGAACTCGCCCTACAACACCTACCGCCGCCGCGGGCTGCCGCCGGCGCCCATAGCCAATCCGGGGGAGAAGGCGCTGCTGGCGGCGCTGAACCCAGCCGCAGGTGATTGGCACTGGTTTGTGACGACGGATCCGGCGCATAGAATCACCAAATTCACCAACAAAGAGAGCGAGTTCGTGAGATACCGGGAAGAGTTGAACAAGAACCTCGGGACAGGCTGATGTTCGGCGGGACCCCCCTCGTCCCCGCGCAAAAGCCCCATCCCGGGTCATGCGCTCTCTTCTCATCCCCTAGCATGGCTACCCAGAGTGATCTCCGCTGGTCGTGGGAGCATGCCCGGCGGATCCCCCCGTTCCGCCCGGTGACCCCAGCCGGTTCGGCACAACCGCTTGACGCCGAACGGGCCGTACCGGGAGATTGGCCAGCGCACCTATGAGCGATCTCGATCTGAACTCCCTGCTCGGCACCGAGGACGACGAGGGTCGGTCCCGGCGCCGTTCCCGTGGCTCCGGAAAGCGCGGCGGCAACCGCCGGCGGCGCAGACGGCGCAACCGTGGCGGCTTCGTCGCGCCGCTGCTCGCCTTCGTGGTGCTGGCGGGCATCATCGGCGGCGGCGGCTACTACGGCTACCTGTGGGTCAGCGACGCCCTCGTGCCCGACGACTACACCGGCCAGGGCACCGGCGAGGTGATCGTCGAGATCAAGGACGGCCAGAGCGCGTCGGAGGTGGCCGAGGAACTCGTGCGCCTGGGCGTCGTGGCCAGCGCCAGGGCGTTCAGCACCGCCATCGGCAACGCCGGCAAGAGCGGGTCGCTCCAGCCCGGCCAGTACAAGATGCGCAAGAAGATGTCGGCGGCCGACGCGGTGGCGATGCTGAGCCCCGAGAACAAGCTGCTGGCCAAGGTGCCGGTCAAGGAGGGCCTGCGCCTGTCCGACACGCTGACCACGCTGGCCAAGGCGACGGACAAGCCGGTCAAGGCGTTCGCGGCCGCGGCCAAGGACACCGGCGACCTCGACCTGCCGTCGTACGCCAAGGGCAAGCTCGAAGGGTACGCCTTCCCGGCCACCTACCAGTTCCCGCCCAACGCCACCCCGGCCCAGATCCTGGGCGCGATGGTCAAGCGGTTCAACCAGACCGCCGAGGAGGTCGACCTCGAAGGCGGCGCCAAGGCGCTCGGGCACAAGCCCCAGGACATCGTGATCATCGCCAGCATCATCCAGGCCGAGGCCGGCCGGTTCGAGGACATGCCCAAGATCGCCCGCGTCATCTACAACCGGCTCGACCGCGACCCGGAGATGAAGCTGGAGATGGACAGCACGGTCATGTACGCCCTCAACAAGTACCGCACCGCAGCCACCTTCGCCGAGACGAAGACGAAGAGCCGGTACAACACCTACATGTACCTCGGCCTGCCGCCGGGCCCGATCTCGAACCCGGGCCAGCACGCCATCGAGGCGGCGCTCAACCCGGCCAAGGGCGACTGGCTCTACTTCGTCGCCACCGACCCCAAGAGCAGCGTCACCAAGTTCGCCACCACCGAGGCCGAACGCCAGGCACTGCTGGCCGAGTACAAGCGGAACGGCGGCTGACCCCCGCAGGCGGGCCGCAGGACGACCGGCGGCCCGCCCACGCGGCGTGGTAGGAGTAGGGACCGTGTTTCCGGAAGGAGTGTCGATGCGGGCTGCGGTCATGGGCTCGCCGATCGGGCATTCGCTCTCGCCCCACCTGCACAGGGCCGCCTACGCGGCGATGGGGCTCGACGAGTGGAGCTACGAGGCGTTCGAGTGCGACGAGGCGCGGCTGCCCGGCCTGCTCGCCGGGCTGACCCCCGTACGCGGACAGGGCGGCGGTGAGCGGGCCTGGGCGGGCCTGTCGCTGACGATGCCGCTCAAGCGGGCCGTGCTGCCGCTCCTCGACACCGTCTCCGACCTGGCCGTCGAGGTGGGCGGGGCCAACACCGTGGTCTTCGCCGACGGCCTGCGCCACGGGCACAACACCGACGTCCACGGCATCGAGCGGGCGCTGGCCGAGGCGGGCGTGCCCGCGCCGCGCTCGGCGACCGTCCTGGGCGGCGGCGCCACGGCCGCCTCCGCGCTGGCGGCCCTGCGCAACCTGGGGCTGTTCGCGGCCACGCTGCTGGTACGCGACCCGGCCAGGGCGGGGGAGACGGCCGAGGTGGCCGACCGGCTGGGCGTGACGCTGGCGGTGGAGACGTTCGACAAGCTCGACGCGTCCATAGGGGTGGACCTGGTGGTCTCCACGCTGCCCGCGGGGGCGGCCGACGCGTGGGCGGGGCGGCTGGCCCGGGTGCCGGCGCTGTTCGACGTGGTCTACGCCCCCTGGCCGACCAGGGCGGCCACGGCGGTCCGCGAGGCGGGCGGCACGGTGGTCGGCGGCTTCCCGATGCTCCTGCACCAGGCCGTGCGCCAGGTGGAGCTGATGACCGGCCGCACGGACGTGCCGGTCGAGGCCATGCGCGCGGCGGGCGAGGCCGAGATCGCCCGGCGGTCCACGGCCCCGCAGGGCTGATCTCCCGGACGATTACCCGTGCCTGCGGGATGATTCGAGGCGCCTGCGTGGTTGTGGTAATGTAGCTCTCTGATCGGTCCGGCATGCCTTGCTGGACGCGCAAGCGGAGGTCTCCCTCCCACCCGAGTCACCGCAAGGCGGCCGGGTCCAGGATCACGCCGGACTCTCCGGGGAGCTCGAGGCCACGAAGCCACAGAGCTCAGTGGCCCCGCATGCGCGACGTGCGGGGCTTTTCGCGTCTTCGGCGCGGAAGGCCCCCGCCACGACGAGCACGTAGGGATCGCAAACCTAGGAGGCCCCATCAGCACTGAGCCCCGCATCAACGAGCGTATCCGAGTTCCCGAGGTTCGCCTCGTGGGCCCGAACGGCGAGCAGGTCGGCATCGTCAGCATTCACGACGCGCTGAAGCTCGCCCAGGAGGCCGACCTTGACCTCGTCGAGGTCGCGGCCACGGCTCGACCGCCCGTGTGCAAGCTCATGGACTACGGCAAGTTCAAGTACGAGTCCGCGATGAAGGCGCGCGAGGCGCGCAAGAATCAGGCGCACACGATCATCAAGGAGATCAAGCTCCGGCCGAAGATCGACCCGCACGACTACGAGACCAAGAAGGGTCACGTGGTGCGGTTCCTCAAGGCGGGGGACAAGGTCAAAGTCACGATCATGTTCCGTGGGCGTGAGCAGTCCCGGCCGGAGCTCGGCTTCCGGCTGCTGCAGCGGCTCGCGGAGGACGTCCAGGAGCTCGGGTTCGTGGAGTCCCAGCCCAAGCAGGACGGCCGTAACATGATCATGGTGATCGGTCCGCACAAGAAGAAGGCCGAGGCCAAGGCCGAAAAGGCCGCCGCCAAGGCGCAGCGTGGCGAGGAGCCTTCCGAGCTGGAAGAGGAGGCTTCCGTACCGGAAGCGGAACCTTCCGTACAGGAAGCGTGACCTGCGGCTGGGGTTAGCCTTACAACACGCGCCCCAGCAGCCGCCACCGGCAGACGAACAAGCCGCGACCGGGTCGGCCAGCACCGGCCCGGCCACCGGCACGACCGAATTGAGGAGAGACGGCGACATGCCGAAGATGAAGACGCACAGCGGTGCGAAGAAGCGGTTCCGGCTCACCGGCACCGGCAAGCTCAAGCGCCGCCGCGCCAGCCGCGCGCACTACAACGAGTGGAAGTCCTCCACGCTGACGCGTCGTCTCAAGGGTGAAGTCGTCGTTTCGCCGGCAGACACCAAGAAGATCAAGAAGCTGCTCGCCAAGTAGCGCGAACCCCCGGGGAGAAGAACATGGCACGCGTGAAGCGGGCGCTCAACGCCAAGAAGAAGCGCAAGGTCGTCCTCGACAGGGCGAGTGGTTATCGTGGCCAGCGGTCGAGGCTGTACCGCAAGGCCAAGGAGCAGATGCTCCACTCGATGACGTACGCCTACCGGGACCGCAAGGACCGTAAGGGTGCGTTCCGCCGTCTGTGGATCCAGCGGATCAACGCCGCTGCCCGCGCCAACGGCATGACCTACAACCGCCTGATCCAGGGCCTGCGCCTGGCCGGCATCGAGGTCGACCGCAAGATCCTCGCTGACCTCGCGGTCAACGACGCCCCGACCTTCGCCACGCTCGTCGAGGCCGCCAAGAAGGCGCTCCCGGCGAACGTGAACGCTCCGGCCACCGCGAGCTGAGGTCGCCTTCAGACACATGAGGGCCCACCGTCACGGTGGGCCCTTTTGCTGTATCCACGCATGACCAGGGGGAGAGCATGGCCGGGTCCGAGCTGACCAACGTGAAGTCGCCGAGGGTGAAGGCCGCACGCAGGCTCACCAAGCGCGCCTTCAGGGAGCAGGACCGCAGGTTTCTGGCCGAGGGACCGCAGGCGGTGCGTGAGGCGCTCAAGCTCGACGGGGTGGTCCTGGAGCTGTTCGCCACGGCCGAGGCCGAGCTGCGGCACGCCGAGCTCGTCACCCAGGCCACGCTGCAGGGGGTGCCCGTCCACCGGGCCAGCGGCGAGGTCATGTCGGAGCTGTCCCAGACCGTGACCCCGCAGGGGCTGCTGGCGGTGTGCCGGTTCGTGCACGTGCCGCTGGAGGAGGCGCTCGACGGGGAGCCGAAGCTGGTCGCGATGCTGGCGCACGTACGCGACCCGGGCAACGCCGGCACCGTCATGCGGGCGGCCGACGCCGCCGGGGCGGACGCCGTGATCTTCACCGACGCCTCCGTCGATCCCTACAATGGCAAGTGCGTACGCGCCAGCGCGGGCAGCCTGTTCCATTTGCCGGTCGTCATCGGTGCACCGGTCGCCCCCGCCGTGCGTCAACTCAGGGAGCGGGGCATGCGCGTGCTGGCGGCCGACGGCGCGGGCAAGCACACGCTCGACGACGTGGATCTTTCCGGACCGACCGTGTGGATCTTCGGGAACGAGGCCTGGGGACTGCCGGAGGAGATACGCGCCGAGGCGGACGATGTGGTCAGAGTGCCTATCTACGGACAGGCTGAAAGTCTGAACCTGGCCACCGCCGCGGCGGTGTGCCTTTACTCCTCCGCCAGGGCTCAGCGAGTGCCCTAGGCGGCCGGAAACCCGCTATTGTCGGCGTTGTAGGCGGAGGAGGCGAGGTCGTGCACGGCGCAGAAACCGACGGGCGAGTCGTGGCCGCCGCGTGCACGATCTCCATCGACGACCTCCCCGACGGCCTTATCGTGACCGACCGATATGGGTGCGTGCTGGCCGTCAACCGGGCCGCCGTCCGGCTCACGCGGGTCGCCATGGAGCGCGCGGTGGGCCGGGAGATGAACGAGGTCTTCCCCTTCCGCGACCACGACGGACGCGAGTGGTGGAAGGGCCTCGACCCCGAGGGCGGGCTGCGTACCCGCACCAGGGTCCCCGAGCGGCCGCTGCACCTGCCGGGCGGGCAGGAGCTCTACGTCGCGGCCCGGCTGGTGCGCGAGCCCGAGCGCGGCGGCGAGGTCGAACGCGTGACGATCACGCTGCGCGACGGCGGCGCCCGCGCCCGGCTGGAGCGCAGCCGCGCCGACCTGGTCTCCACCGTGGCCCACGAGCTGCGCTCGCCGCTGACCAGCGTCAAGGGCTTCACCGCCACCCTGCTGGCCAAGTGGACGCGCTTCACCGACGAGCAGAAGCGCGTCATGCTGGAGACCGTCAACAACGACGCCGACCGCGTCACCCGTCTCATCACCGAGCTGCTCGACGTCTCGCGCATCGAGTCCGGGCGGCTGGAGGTGCGCCGCCAGGTCGTCGACCTGCCGGCCAGGGCGCGCCGGCTCGTCGCCGGCCGGGTCGCGGCGGGCGACTCCGAAGACCGCTACCGCCTGATCGTCGGCGACCGCCTGCCCGAGATGTGGCTCGACCAGGACAAGATCGACCAGATTCTGGGTAATCTGGTGGAGAACGCGGTGCGCCACGGGCGTGGCACCGTGACGATCGAGATCGAGTCCGTCGGATGGGGAGTGGCCGTGTCGGTGCGCGACGAGGGCGAGGGCATCGAGCCCGAGCTGGCTCCGCGCGTCTTCCGGCAGTTCTGGCGGGGCGGCAACAGCCGCCGCCGCGGCGGCACCGGGCTCGGCCTGTTCATCGTGAAGGGCCTGGTCGAGGCACACGGCGGCACGATCACCGTGCAGCGCGCGCCCGAGGGCGGCGCGGAGTTCCGATTTACCGTGCCCACCGGCACACCCGACTTCGCCACGGTCTGAAGCCCCGAGCGGCTTGCCGCCTGAGCCCGTCGAAGTCGGTCCGGTGGGCGGGCCCCACTAGACTCGTTTCCGCTCAAGCCCTGGATACGGAGCTCACTCTTGTCTGACTACGACCCCGTCGAGGTGACGCCGTTGCACGCCGACGAGCTGTCCCGCATGGAGGCCGACGCCCTCACGGCGATCAAGGCGGCCGACAGCCTCGACGCACTCAAGCAGGCCAGGCTGGCGCACGCGGGCGACCGCTCGCCCATCGCCCTGGCCAACCGCGAGATCGGCGCCCTGCCGCCGGCCGCCCGAGCCGAGGCCGGCAAGCGCGTCGGCGGCGCCCGCAGAGCGATCGGCGAGGCGCTGGCCGCCCGCCAGGCCGAGCTGGAGGCCGAGCGCGACGCCCGGGTGCTCGTCGAGGAGACCGTCGACGTCACCCTGCCGTGGGACCGCCGGCCGCGCGGCGCCCGCCACCCGCTGACCACGCTGCAGGAGCGCATCGCCGACGCGTTCGTCGCCATGGGCTACGAGGTCGCCGAGGGCCCCGAGCTCGAAGGCGAGTGGTTCAACTTCGACGCGCTCAACATCGCCACCGACCACCCGGCCCGCTCCGAGCACGACACGTTCTTCGTGGACTCCACCGAGTCGGGCATGGTGCTGCGCACCCAGACCTCGCCGGTGCAGATCCGCGCGCTGCTGCAGCGCGAGCTGCCGGTCTACGTGATCTCGCCGGGCAAGACGTTCCGCACCGACGAGCTCGACGCCACCCACACCCCGGTCTTCCACCAGACCGAGGGGCTGGCCGTCGACGAGGGCCTGACCATGGCCCACCTCAAGGGCACGCTCGACAGGTTCGCCGAGGTCATGTTCGGCAAGGGCATCACCACCCGGTTCCGGCCGAACTACTTCCCCTTCACCGAGCCGTCCGCCGAGATGGACCTGAAGTGCTTCGTCTGCCGCGGCGCCTCGGCGATCCCCGGCAACCCGCCGTGCCGCACCTGCAAGTCCGAGGGCTGGATCGAGTGGGGCGGCTGCGGCATGGTCAACCCGCGGGTGCTCATCGCCTGCGGCGTCGACCCCTCGCGCTACTCCGGGTTCGCGTTCGGCATGGGGATCGAGCGCACGCTGATGTTCCGCCACAACGCCGAAGACATGCGAGACATGATCGAGGGGGACGTGCGCTTCACGCTCCCGTTCGGAATGGAGATCTGATGAAGGTCCCGCTTTCCTGGCTGCGGGAGTACGTCGATCTCCCGGCGGCCACCGCGCACGAGGTGGCCGACAGGCTCACCATGGCCGGGCTCAAGCTCGAGGCCATCACCTCCTACGGCCACGACGTCAAGAACGTCGTCGTCGGCGAGGTGCTGGAGATCGAGGAGCTGTCCGGTTTCAAGAAGCCGATCAGGCACTGCAAGGTCGAGGTGGGCGAGGCGACGCCGCGCGAGATCGTCTGCGGCGCCACGAACTTCGTCGCCGGCGACCGCGTGCCGGTCGTGCTGCCCGGCGGCGTGCTGCCGGGCGGGTTCGAGGTGGGGGCGCGCAAGACGTACGGGCGCATGTCCGAGGGCATGATCTGCTCCGAGCGCGAGCTGGGCCTCGGCGACGACCACAACGGCATCATGGTGCTGCCCGCCGACACGCCCATCGGCACCGACGTGGTCGAGCTGCTCGGCCTGCGCGACGACGTGATCGAGCTGGAGATCACGCCCGACATCGGCTACGCGCTGTCCGTGCGCGGCGTGGCCCGCGAGGTGGCCACCGCGTTCGGCGTGGCCTTCCGCGACCCGGCCGACGTCGAGGTGCCCGCCGAGGCCGAGCCGTCCTGGCCGGCCTCCATCGGCGACCCGACGGCCTGCGACCGGTTCGTGCTGCGCGAGGTGCGCGGCTTCGACCCGGCCGCCCAGAGCCCGCTGTGGATGCGGGTGCGGCTGAGCCGGTCCGGCATGCGCCCGGTGTCGCTGGCCGTCGACGTCACCAACTACCTGATGCTGGAGCTCGGCCAGCCGCTGCACGCCTTCGACCGGTCGAAGCTGACCGGCGAGATCGTCGTACGGCGGGCCCGGGAGGGCGAGCGGCTGGAGACGCTCGACCACGTCGTGCGCGAGCTCGACCCCGACGACATCCTCATCACCGACGAGTCGGGCCCGATCTCCATGGCGGGCACGATGGGCGGGCTGGAGACCGAGATCTCCGACGGCTCGACCGACATCGTCATCGAGGCCGCCCACTTCTCGGCCACCGGCATCTCGCGCGAGTCGCGCCGGCACGGGCTGGTGTCGGAGGCGTCCAAGCGGTTCGAGCGCGGCGTCGACCGCGAGCTGCCGCTGGTCGCCTCCTGGCGGGCGGTGCAGCTGCTGGCCGAGCTGGGCGGCGCGACCGTGCAGCCCGGGGTGACGCACGCCGAGGTCGACGTCACGCCGGCGCGCATCGCGATCCCGGCCGGTCATCCGTCGGCCGTGGCGGGCCTCCCGTACGCCAAGGAGGTCGTCGTCGGCCGCCTGGAGCAGGTGGGCTGCGTCGTGACCGACGGCGACGACCCGGCCGTGCGCCAGGGCGGCGTCGACCCGACCGGCGTCGTGACCGGCGGCGAGCTGGCGGCCAGGCTGGCCGTCACCGGGCCGGACATGATCACGGTGACCCCGCCGTCCTGGCGGCCCGACCTCACCGACCCCAACGACCTGGCCGAAGAGGTCATCCGGCTCGAAGGCTACGACCGGCTGCCGTCGGTGCTGCCCAGCGCGCCGGCGGGCGCCGGGCTGACCGAGGGGCAGCGGCTGCGCCGGCGGGTCGGCCGGGCGCTGGCCGAGGGCGGCTACGTCGAGGTGCTCAGCTACCCGTTCATCGGTGCCGACGACTTCGACCGCCTCCAGCTGCCCGCCGACGACGCGCGGCGCCGGGCCATGCGCCTGGCCAACCCGCTGTCGGAGGACGAGCCGCTGATGCGCACGACGCTGCTGCCCGGCCTGCTCAAGACGCTGGTCCGCAACGTCGGGCGCGGCTTCGGCGACGTGGCGCTGTTCGAGACGGGCGCGGTCTACCGGCCCAGGGAGAACGCCCCCGCGGCCGCTCCGGTGCTCGGCGTCGCGCGCCGTCCCACCGAGGAGGAGCTGGCCTCGATCGAGGCGGCGCTGCCCGACCAGCCGCTGCGGGTCGCGGTCGTGCTGGCCGGGGAGTTCGAGCGGTCCGGCTGGTGGGGCTCCGGCCGCGAGGCCTCGTGGGCCGACGCTGTGCAGGCCGCCCGGCTGGTCGCCGCCGAGTCGCGGATCGAGCTGTCCATCAGCGCCGACCAGCACGAGCCCTGGCACCCGGGCCGGTGCGCCGCCCTCTACGTGGGCGACACGCTGGTGGGGCACGCCGGTGAGCTGCATCCGCGGGTCATCGAGGCGTACGGGCTGCCGCCGCGTACCGCCGCCATGGAGCTGGAGCTGTCGCGGCTGGAGTCGGGCATGCCGGGGCCGGTGCAGGCGCCGCCGGTGTCCCCGTACCCGGTGGCGACGCAGGACGTGGCGCTGATCGTGCCCGACTTCACGCCGGTGGCCGACGTGGAGGCGGCGCTGCGCGACGGGGCCGGGGAGCTGCTGGAGTCGGTGCGGCTGTTCGACGTCTACGCGGGTGAGCAGGTGGGCGAGGGGAACAAGTCGCTCGCCTACACGATGCGGTTCCGGGCGGCCGACCGTACGTTGACGGTCGAGGAGACGACGGCGGCCAGGGACGCGGCGGTGGCGATGGCGGCCGACCGCGTGGGAGCGCAACTGCGCGGCGTCTGACGTCACGAGAACGGGCCGGTACGGATCGCCGTACCGGCCCTTTTTCGTCAGGCGGTGTAGAGCGTGGTGAGGTCGATGTCGAGGTCGAACGGCAGGGTCAGCTTGAGCCGGTCGTGGTGGATGCCGGTGCCGACGTAGACGCCGGTGGCGGGGTCGATCTCGTAGACGTAGACCACCGGCCGGCCCCCGGCTTCTTCGATGCGCCAGAAGTGCGGGATGCCCGCCTCGGCGTAGAGGGTGGGCTTGCGCTTCCTGTCGCGCACCACCGAGTCGGGGGAGACCACTTCGACGGCGAGGATGACATCCTCGGCCTGGTAGCAGCTGACACCCTCGTCGGAGGGCGCCTCCGGACCCAGCACGATCAGGTCGGGTTCGGGCCGTTGCATGGGCGCCAGCTTGACGGTCATCTCCTGGCAGACCTGGAGAGGGTCGGGCGCGGCGTCGGCGAGCGCTCGGTGCAGGCCGAAGATCACGTCGTGGTGGAAGCGTTGCTGGGGGCGCGCGAAGACCAGGCTTCCGTCGATCAACTGTGTGTGCGCGGGGAGACCCGGGATGTGATCGAGGTCTTCGGCGACGTAGCCCTGTGGTGGGGGGAAGGCCCAGTGGGGGAGCGAGGAAGGGGCTTCTGTGTTGCGGGTCGCCGCTTCGGCAGTCATGGTCGGACGCTAATCGACGCCTTCCGCTCACGTTGGGTGAACGGACGTACACGTGTTCAAGGCGCGGGAGAATGTGGGGCATGAGGCAGTTGCTGGTGTTCGGCGAGCGGGAGGATGCCGAGGAGGTCGCCGAGGTGCTGGGCGAGTGGTTCCCAGGGCTCGGGGTGCCGAGGGTGGTACGGGAGACGCTCGCCGGCGAGGACGACGCCGAGGACGCCCAGTGGCTCGTCGTCCTGGAAGGGCTCGACGAAGGCTCGCTGGCGAAGGTGGACGAGCTGGTGGAGCGGTACGAAGGGTGGCGGGAGGCGGAGTAGGCCCTCGCCTGCCACCCATCGCCCATTGCCTGCCGCCCGCCCGCCTGCCGCCCGCCCGCCGGACGTTGACCGCTGTCTGTCGCTGGTGCCGGTCGGGTGGGGCCCGAGGTGGGGCGGTCAGGCGGGGGTGGGTTCGGTGGACTGGGCGGCGCGGCGGGTGCGTTCCGCGATCGCGTGCTCGTCGGTCCTGGAGTCGTAGCGGCGGAATCCGGGGAGCGCGGCGGCCAGGCCCAGGACGGCGCCCACGCACAGCAGGCCGCCCGCGCCCAGCGAGAAGCGGGTGCCGCCGAAGTTGGCCATCAGGCTCGCGCGGGCGTTGCCCAGCATCGGGCCGCTGGCGTAGGAGAGCAGCTCGATGCCCGCCAGCCGTCCGCGCAGCTCCTGCGGGATGGTCTGGTTCCACATCGTCGTGCGGAAGATGCCGCTGATCATGTCGGCCGCGCCGGCGAGCGCGATGCAGAGGAAGACCAGCCACACGCTCGGGGCCAGCGCGGTCAGCGTCATCGCCACGCCCCACAGCGCCGCCGCGACGATCACGCCGAGGCCCTGCCGCTGCACGCGGGCCGTCCAGCGGCCGGTCACCGAGGCGGCCAGGGCGCCCACGGCGGCCGCCGAGTACAGCAGGCCCAGCGACTCGGGCGAGCCCAGCTCGTCGGCCAGGAACGGGAACAGCGCGTTGGCCATGGCGAACACCATGGCCGCGATGTCCACCAGGTACGTGCCCATGAGGTCGCGGCGGCCGGTGGCGTACCGCACGCCCTCGACCAGGGACCTCAGGGAGGCCGGGGCGGCGTCCTCGACGGGCGGCAGCGACCTGATGCGCCACAGCAGCGCCAAGGAGAGGGCGAAGGTGATCGCGTCGATGGCGTAGGCGACGTGCGTGCCCATCTGGACCAGCAGCAGGCCGCCCAGCGCCGGGGCCAGGATCGCGCCGAAGTTCCAGCGCAGGCTGTTCAGCACCGCCGCCGCGGCCTGCTGGTCGTGCCTGACGACCTGCTGCATCACGGCCTCCAGGCTCGGACGCTGCAGGCAGGCGATGCCGGTGGACAGGGCGCCCATCACGTACAGGACCCAGACCTGCGGGTGGGGGAGCATCGCGTTGACCATGAGGGCGGCGGTGGTCACCAGCAGGCCCAGCTCGCTCAGCACGATGATCCGGCGGCGGTCGAGCGCGTCGGCGATCGCGCCGCCCCACAGGCCGCACACCACCATCGGCACGAACTCCGCCAGGCTCATCATCCCGACCGCGACGTAGGAGCCGGTCAGCTCCTTCATCTGGAACGGCAGCGCCACCATGGTGATCATCGTGCCGAACATGGTGATGACCCCGGCGCCGAACAGCAGGCGGTAGTCACGGGAGTCGCGCAGCGGGCTCAGGTCAGGGGAGAGGTGACGGAGCAGGCGGGTGAGTCGTGCGGGCACGAAGTCTGATTCTGCGATGACGTGCGTGGCCAGGGCAAATCATTTTGGAACGGGCGAAGGCCCCCGGGGGGAACCGGGGGCCTTCGCAGGAGGGGGCGTCAGGCGCCGGGGACCTTGTCGAGGAAGCCGAGGACCTTGCGGATCCTGCCGTCCTCGGCCAGCTCGACCACGTCGAAGCCGACGGCCAGGGGCTCCTCGCCGGCCGGGCCGAGGTGCCAGGTGAAGCGGGCGATGTCGTGGTGGGCGTCGAACACCTCGCCGGGGGTGAACACCAGGCCGGGGAACATGCCCTGCGCGCCCTCGATCACGGCGGCGATCCCGGCGTGCCCGGCCACGTCGGCCATCGGGTCGGTGTAGGTCGCGTCCTCGGTCCACAGCTCGGCCACGGCCTTGGCGCGGGCGTCGGCGTCGGTCTCGTTCCAGACGGCCAGGTAGCGCTCGACGAGTTCGGCGGTCATGATGATCTCTCTTTCCTCAAGGTGTTGCGGTCTGGGGTCTTCACAGGGAGTCAGTTGCGGGCCCGGCGCAGGCCGGTGATCTGGAGCTCGGCGAACACCCCCACGACCAGGGCCTGGGCGATGGCCCAGACGGCGCCGATCGTGCTGAACCCGAGCGCGCCGGTCACGACGGCGGCGACGCTGCCGAGGGTCCAGACGATGTTCAGGGCGATGAAGGCCTTGACGGCGGTCTGGTTGATCGTGGGGCGCGCGGCCACCAGGCCGACGGCGGCGCCGTACACGAGCAGGAAGATCCCGATCTCGCGCAGCAGGCCCGCGCCCGGGCCGAGCAGGTCGCTCGCGGGGGCGGCCAGCGCCAGGTAGGCCAGCCCGTTGACGCCGGTGACGACGGCGTCGGCGACCAGCGCGAGGCGCAGGAACTTGGTCCGGTCGGCGGTGACGGTGAGGGCGGTCATCTCGGCTCCTTCAAGTGCTCGTTGCGACACTTGAAAGATGTCAGCCGGGGCGTAGGGGCCGCGATTACGCGCCAGGTAATGAGGGTTGCGAACCGGCCGCCGACCTGCGGGTTCTTCGGGAGAAAAAGAAGGGGGCGCCCCCTTGCGGAGGCGCCCCAAGAGGGGTTCAGGGGAGGGTCAGGAGCCGAGGATCTCCCGGCGCAGGTGGGTCTTGAGGATCTTGCCGCCCGGGTTGCGGGGCAGTTCGCCCTCGCGGAACCACACGTGCACCGGGATCTTGAACTTGGCGATCCGGTCGGCCAGGAACGAGCGCAGCTCCTCCGCCGTGACCGACCGGCCCGGGGCCTGCCGGATCACCGCGCCGACCTCCTCGCCCAGCTCGTCGTGCGGGACGCCGATCACCGCCGCGTCGTCTACGGCCGGGTGCTCGAACAGGGCCGCCTCGACCTCGGCGCAGTAGACGTTCTCGCCGCCCCTGATCACCATGTCCTTGGCGCGGTCCACGATGTAGACGAAGCCCTCCTCGTCGATCCTGGCCAGGTCGCCGGTGTGCAGCCAGCCGTCCACGAACGTCTGGGCCGTGGCCTCGGGCTGGTTCCAGTAGCCCATGATCACGTTCGGGCCGCGTACGCACAGCTCGCCCACCTCGCCGGCGGGCAGTTCGGCGCCCATGGGGTCCACCACGCGCACGTCCACCACGGCCGACGGCATGCCGATGCTGTCGGGCCTGGCGTGGTACTCGGCGCCGCCGTTGCCGATGGCCAGGGCGGTCGTCTCGGTCATGCCGTAGCCGTTGGAGGGGGCGCGGTCGGGCAGGTTCGTGGTGATGCGCTCCAGCAGCTTGGGCGGGGCGGGGGCGCCGCCGTAGCCGAGGGTGGTCAGGGACGACAGGTCGTACTTGCCGAAGTCCGGGTGCGACATGAGCTGCCAGGCGTTGGTCGGCACGCCGATCATCGTGGTGACGCGCTCCCGCTCGATCAGCCGCAGCGCCTGCTCGGGGTCCCACTTGTACATGAGCACCACGCCGCCGCCGGTGAACATCGAGGTGGTCATGCCGGAGAAGCAGCCGGTGACGTGGAACAGCGGCACGGTCAGCAGCGTCACCCGGCGCACGCCCGCCGCCGCGCCCGCGTCCTTGCCGGCCATGGTGAGCGAGCGCATGAGGCCGTAGGCCACGGTCATGGGGGACTGGCCGAGGTTGCGGTGGCTGCCGAGCGCGCCCTTGGGGCGGCCGGTGGTGCCGGAGGTGTAGAAGATCGTCGCCGGGTCCTCGGGGGAGAGCTCCACGTCGGGCAGCCGCACGTCGGCGGTGACCTCGCCCAGCACGTCCCCGAACGGGCGCGCGCCCTCGGGGACCTCGCCCCTGGTCACGATCATCGGCACGCCCGTGGAGGCCAGCCGGACCGCCCGCTCGCCGTCGGCGATCAGGACCTTGGCCCCCGAGTCGCTCACGCCGTAGGCCAGCTCGGCCTCCCTCCACCAGGCGTTCAGCGGTACGGCGATGGCTCCGGCGGCCAGCGCGGCCGAGAACGAGACGACCCATTCCGGGTAGTTGCGCATGGCGATGGCGACGCGGTCGCCCTTGGTCACGCCGTACTCGTCGACCAGGCGGTTGGCCAGGGTGGCGGCGCGGCGGAAGTGCTCCTCGAACGTGATGTGCTCGTCCTCGTAGGCCAGGAAGACCTGCTCGCCGTGGAACCTGCTGATCTCCAGCAGGGCTCGGAAGTGTCCCGGCGCGTGCTTCCATGTGCGTACCCCGGCGTCGCCGATCTCCTCGGTCTCGAAAAGCTGGCCGGGGCCGGTGAGCTGGGCTTGGACCTGGGCGTGCGAAAGGGACATGCGCAGAACTCCCGCATCAGAGGATTATTCCGGTCCATTCACAGTACCGACCGGTAGGTACGTCGCGCTAGAGCAGCGGAAACCGACGCCCGGAGGCCTCGCCAGGTCTCCTGTGAAAGTCTCATGAATGTGGCGATATTTTCGGCCTCCGAACTGCCGGTTTGGCAGCGGTTGGCGACTGCCATTGACCATCCTCGCGCATGTCAATACCGTCTGCGATGCGATCCGCCGAGGATCGAAAGTTTTCGCAATCGAGTGCCTGCCTCCGGAGGTAGATGCCCGTGCTCTCGTCCCTGTTCGTCAGAGTCCTCGCCCTGCTGGGGATTCTCGCAGCGTTCCTCCTCCCTGCCACGTCGGCCGACGCCTCGGCGCCCCTGCGGACGCACGCGGCCGCCAAGGGCAAGTTCATCGGCACGGCGCTCGCCACCGGTCCGCTGGCCGGTGAGACCTCCTACAAGAACATCGCGGCGACCGAGTTCAGCCAGGTCACCCCCGAGAACGCGATGAAGTGGGACGCCACCGAGCCCAGCCAGGGCCAGTTCAACTACTCCGGCGCGGACGCGATCGTCGCCTTCGCCGCCCAGAACGACCAGCAGGTGCACGGCCACACCCTCGTGTGGCACAACCAGACGCCGGGCTGGGTGCAGGGCCTGAGCGCGTCCGCGATGCGCGCGGCCATGCAGAACCACATCTCCAACGTGGTCGGCCACTTCGCCGACAACCCGGCCGTGGTCTCCTGGGACGTCGTCAACGAGGTCTTCGACGACAACGGCAACCTGCGCACGTCGTTCTGGTACAACACGCTCGGCTCGGGCTACATCGCCGACGCCTTCCGCGCCGCCCGCGCCGCCGACCCCGACGCCAAGCTGTGCATCAACGACTACAACACCGAGGGGATCAACGCCAAGAGCACGGCGATCTACAACCTGGTCTCCTCACTGCGCCAGCAGGGCGTTCCCGTCGACTGCGTCGGCTTCCAGTCCCACCTGGCCATCCAGTACGGCTTCCCCGGCGACTTCCAGCAGAACCTGCAGCGCTTCGCCGCCCTCGGCGTCCAGGTGCGGATCACCGAGCTGGACGTGCGCATGCAGACCCCCAGGGACGCCACCAAGGACGCCACCCAGGCCACCTACTACCGCAACGTCGTCAACGCCTGCCTGGCCGTGACCGCCTGCCAGGGCGTGACGATCTGGGGCTTCACCGACAAGTACTCCTGGGTGCCCGACACCTTCCCCGGCCAGGGCGCGGCGCTGATCTACAACGAGAGCTACCAGCAGAAGCCGTCGTACACCGCCGTGCACGACGCGCTGGCGGGCGGCACCACGACCGACACCACCCCGCCCACCACGCCGGGCGCCCCGGCGGCGGGCAACGTCACCGCGAACGCGGCCACCCTCACCTGGACCGCCTCCACCGACAGCGGCGGCAGCG
Organism: Nonomuraea sp. NPDC051191; assembly: GCF_044455665.1. Lineage (NCBI taxonomy): Bacteria > Bacillati > Actinomycetota > Actinomycetes > Streptosporangiales > Streptosporangiaceae > Nonomuraea > Nonomuraea sp. NPDC051191. The sequence goes on from NZ_JBITEZ010000002.1 coordinate 766,980, forward strand.
GCCTGGCCGGCTACAACGTCTACCGCGAGCAGGGCAGCACCGACACCCAGCTCGGCCAGTCCACCGGCAACAGCATCAACCTGACCGGCCTGACCGCCGGCACCCAGTACCAGGTCTACGTGCGGGCGCGCGACGGCGCGGGCAACCTGTCCGGCGACTCCCCGACGGTCACCTTCACCACCCTCACCGGGGGCGGCACGGGCGGCTGCACCGCCGCCGGCACCGTGCAGACCCAGTGGAACGGCGGGTACGTCATCCAGCCCGTGACCGTCACCAACACCGGCACCTCGGCGATCAACGGCTGGACGGTCACCTTCACCCTGCCCGCCGGGCACACCGTGACGGGCTCCTGGAACGCCGCGCTCACCGTCAGCGGGCAGAACGTCACCGCCAGGAACGCCGGGTACAACGGCACGCTCGCGCCCGGCGCGAACACCAGTTTCGGGTTCCAGGTCGCCAGGCCGGGCGGCGACAACGCGACGCCGTCCGGCTACACCTGCGCCTGACCCCGCGAGCCCCCCGGGCGGACATGGCCACCGCCCGGGGTCCCGCCCTCCGCCCGGGGGCCGTTCAGCGGCCGGCCGCCCTGCGCGTGGCACCAGGTGACGCGGTGGTCGCCGCCCATCCGGCCGCGAGCGCCCCCGGCCGGGGAGCCTCGGCCGGAGGCCGTGCGGCGCGGGCGACGGGAGCGACGGGAGCGACGGGAGCGTGGCCGAACGGGCCCCTTGGTGGGGCCTTCGCGCGGTGGTACACAGTGCACATGGCAGAGATCATCCTGTTGCACTCCGCACAGGGCCTGCGACCGGGGGTACTGGGAGCCGCGGAGGCGCTTCGCGAGGGCGGGCACGTCGTGCGCACGCCCGACTACTACGACGGCGAGATCTTCGACGACCTCGAATCCGGGCTGCGCAAGCGGGACGCGGTCGGCTTCGGCGAGCTCGAACGCCGCTGGCGGGAGATCGCCGGGCAGGCGCGCGGGCCGGTCGTGTTCGCCGGGTTCTCGCTGGGAGGGTACGCGGCCCAGCTCCTGGCCGCCACGCACCCCCTGGCCCGGGGGCTGCTGCTCTACCACGGCTGCGCGGCCGTGCCCGAGGTGTGCGGGGAGGGATGGCCGGTCTCGGTGCCGGTGCAGCTCCACTACGCGGAGGGCGACCCGTGGGTGGACGCCGACGACGTCGGCAATCTTCGTACGGAGCTGGGGCCGATATTCGAGTGCTTCATTTATCCGGGAAATGTGCACTTGTTCGCCGATCCCGATCTTCCCGGATACTCGGCGGAGTCGGCCGCGCTTATGTGGAAACGATCACGCGACTTTATTGCACGGATATAAGACGGTTTCCCGGATATTTCGTACTTGGGTCTATCAAAAGGGGCGATCTTTACTTTATGATCGCAGCGGCCCATCAAGATCGACGGAAGGACCGCTCATGACGATCGAGATCAAGAAGGTCGAAGAAGTCGAGACCACCGGAAACAGCAACAGCTGCTGACCGTTTCGGGCCTCCCGCGACGCGGCCCAACCCCGCGGGAGGCCCTCACTCGTCCGGGAGCCGCCTTCATGCCCAGGATTCAGGTGAATCCGGTCTTCCCCCTGTTCATCGACGACGTCCGCGGACGCGTACGGCTCGGCGACTTCCCCCCGACCGGCCAGATCCTCGACCCCGCGCCGCCGCCCCTGCGCCGCCTGCTGCGCCTGTGCGCCGAGGCCCCCGTCGAGCAGTCCGACCTGTACGCCCTCCTCGACGAGCTCACCCCCGCCGAGATCGACTCGGCCGTCGAGCAGCTGCGCGCGGCCCGCTTCCTGGTCACCGACGACGAACTCGGCACGCTGGCCGCAGACGCGAGATTATCCAGGTTCGCCCTGTTCATGGCGATGTTCCACCCGGCCGACCGGGCCGTGGGCGCACTCGGCGACCTCGCCGGCCGGCACGTGGCGGTGCTCGGCGCCGGTGCGATCGGCGGCCAGGTCGCCCTCCATCTCGCCACCTCGGGCGTCGGCCGCCTGACCCTCCTGGACGACGACCGCGTCGAGATCGGCAACCTGCACCGCCAGCACCTCTACACCGTCCGCGACGTCGGCGAGCCCAAGACGGCCGCGGCCGCCCGCAGGCTGCGCGAGCACTGCCCGGACCTCCGCGTCACCCGCGTCGAGCGGCGCATCACCGGCCCCGCCGACGTGGTCACCGACGCCGACCTCGTGGTCAACACCGTCGACACCCCGCAGCCGCACATCCGCCGCTGGGTCAACGAGGCGTGCGTGCGGGCCGGCACGCCGTTCCTCACCGGCGGGTTCAACCAGCACGTCGGCCTGCTCGGCCCGCTGGTCGTGCCCGGCAAGACCGGCTGCCTGGCCTGCCAGGAGGCCGCCCTGGCCGAGCGGTACGGCTCGACCGTCCTGCCCGTCAACGACAACCCCGGACGGGCCATCCCGTCGTTCGGGCCGTTGTGCGGGATCGTGTCGGGCATGCTCGCCGCCGAGGTGATCCGCTTCCTGACCGGCACCGGCGCCCCGGCCGTCGAGGGCCGCAGCCTCTGGCTGGACCTGCTGACGCTGACCACCACGGCCTACGAGTTCGCCCGCCTGGACGGCTGCGAGGTGTGCGGGTGAAGACCGAGCCGCTGACCGACCTGTCGTTCCTCAGCGTGGTGGCCGACGGCCCGGACGACTACGTGATCGGCAACGGCGAGACGTTCGTCAACGTGCCGGGCGTGGCGGCGGCCGTCGTCGAGGCGCTCGACGGCACCAGGACGGCCGCCGAGGCCCGCGCCCTGGTCCTGACCGAACACGGCCTGGACGTGGACGTGGCCGAGTTCGTGACCGGGCTCGGCGCGGCCGGGCTGCTCGGCCGGCCCCGGCGCCCGCCCAACCTGTGGGACCGCATCCGCCCCGGCCACGTGGCCTGGCTGTTCTCCCGCCCCGCGCACGCCGTGCTGGCCGCGCTGACGCTGTGCGCCCTGGCCGCGGCGGTCGCCAGGCCCGGCGTGCTGCCGTCCTTCTCCTCGCTGGTCTGGTCGGACAGCCTCACCTTCACCGTCGCCTTCGCGGCGGGCTCGTGGCTGCTCGTCCTGGTCCACGAGCTGGGCCACATCGCCGCCGCCCGGTCGCTGGGCGTGCGGGCCGAGTTGTCGCTCGGCACCCGCCTGCAGTTCCTCGTCGTGCAGACCAGGATCACCGGCATCTGGGGCGTGCCCAGGCGCGCCCGCTACCGCGCCCACCTGGCGGGCATGCGGGTGGACTGGTTCCTCGTCTGCGCCGGGACCTGCCTCCTGTACGTCGTCGACGTGCCGGTGGTGCGGCTCGTCGTGGTCATCTGCCTGTCGCAGATCGCCTGGCAGTTCCTGTTCTTCATGCGCACCGACGTCTACTACGCCATCGCGAACGCCGGCGGCAACAAGAACCTCATGGCCGACGCCCAGGCGTACCTGCGGGCGCGCCGCACCCGTACGGCGCCGCGCGGCGTACGGGTCTACGCCTGGTTCCTCGTCGTGGGGCGGGTGCTCGGGCTGGCCTTCTTCGCGCTCTACACGATCCCGGTGACGGTCGCCGTGTGCCGCCGGGCCGTCGAGGAGCTGCCGGGCTGGCAGCCGGTCGCCGCCCTGGCCGTGATCGGCGCCGGCTGGGTGCTCTACCTGGCCGTACTGGCCCACCGCCTCCTCACCTCGACCCGCCGCCCGGCCGTCTGAGCCGACCGGTGGGGACCGCGGCGGTCCCGGCCGGCGCGGCCGGGACCGTGACGATCAGGTGCGGCCGCGGCTTCTGGCGACGACCTCCTCCGTGGTGAGCGGCGCCTTCGGGTGGTGCGTCAGGCACATCGGCACGCGCGCCTTGGCGAACCCGCCGCCCTCGCCGGCCACGTAGAACTCGCCCGAGCCCAGCCGGGAGATGTCCGGCACGTCGCCGCCGCCCTTGAACTGGGCCATCTCCCTGGCCGCGCTGATCTGGATCGGGGCGTTCAGCAGGCCGAAGAACTGGGTGGCGCAGTTGCCGGGGATCTGGTTGTGCAGCCCCTTGGGCGCCTGTGTGGCGAAGACGAGGCCCAGACCGTACTTGCGGGCCTGGGAGGCGAGCATCACCGTGCTGCGGGTGGAGACCGACGCGCCGCCCACCGCGGGAGCGAACGTCTGGGCCTCGTCCATGACGAACAGCGCGCCCAGCGGACGGTCCTGGGCGGGATGCCGCTTGAACCAGACGAACAGCTCCATCTCCAGCCGGCTGACGAAGCTCTGCCGCTGCTCCAGGCTCGGCAGCCCGGCCAGGCTGATCACCGAGACGCGGGCCCGCCTGCCCGGTGGCGGTGTCACCAGCAAGCCGGGGTCGACCGGCTCGCCGGCCCCGCCGAACAGCGGGTCGTTGTCCATGGCCGCGGTCAGCGACTGGGACAGGTCGGCCGCGACGCGCCGGGCGCTGGACAGCTCGCTGACGCCGTCCGGCAGGTCGGCCAGGTACGCCGCCAGGCCCCTCAGGCTGGTCGCGCCGCCGCCTCCGTAGGCGGCCAGGGCCCGCCTGAGCACGGCCTGCCCGCGCAGCGCCTTGTCGGTGTTGGCGTCCAGCCTGACCCGCGGCACGATGAACGCGACCGCCGCCTCGACCGCCTCGGCGAACTCGTCCGGATCGCCGGCCAGGCTCGCCAGATCGGGCAGCGGCTGGAAGCTCAGCGGCCGTCCGCCCGTCCGTCCCGGCGTCCAGACGGTCACGTCGGTGGCCGCCAGGTACTCCTCGGCGCGGCGCGCGTCTCCCTCCTCCCACGTGCGCGGCGGCTCGGGCCACGGCTCGTCCAGCCTGGCCAGGTCGTTGTTCGGGTCCAGCACGATGGAGGAGACACCTCGCAGCGCGCACTCCTCGACCAGCCGCCTGATCAGCACGGTCTTGCCCGATCCGGAACCGGCGAAGATCGCCGTGTGCTTGCGCAGCGCCTCCAGCGCGATCCGCACCGGCGCGCCGTCCGAGATCCGCCGGCCGATCGTCAGGGACTGGTCCTGGTCGTCGCCCTGGCGCCTCGCCTTCACAGGCATCTCAGGGGTCGGTACGGCGGGAACGCTCCACACGTCCGACAGAGCCTCGGTGAGGAAGCCGATCCCGGACGTCGGCCGCCGCGCGGCGAGCCAGGCGGCCAGGCCCGGCGGGTTCGCCGAGACCAGGTCCCGGAGGGCGGCCAGGACCAGCAGGTCCTGCCGGCTCATCCGCAGCGTCCGCCCGCCCGCCCGCTCGAACGCCGCGATCGCCTCCCGCGTGGCCGGTCCTTGCGACCAGGGGGTGTCGCGCAGCAGGAACAGCCGCCGCTTGGGCACCTCCGCGTCCAGCCCGGCCGCCACGCATGCCTTGCGGACGCGGTTCAGCGCCGCGTTCCCGTGCGTCGCGCTGACCGCGCGGAAGGCCCAGTGGACCTCGTCCTCCCTGCTCTCGTCGAGCGTGCGGCGCAGGCGGGCGTGCAGCGGAGGCTTGGCGCTCGGCGGCGGGTCCACGCTGAAGGCCCGGCCGGCCTCACCCTGCTCGGCGATCCACGCGTGCAGGCCGGCGGCCAGCAGCGCCGGCATCACGGTGTCCTCGCCGCCCTGGTCGATCACCGGAGCCTGCGCGGTCTCCAGCAGTTCGGCGAAGCGGCCGTCGAGCGCGCCGAGGTCGGCCGTGGGGGCGGGCGGCCGGGGACGCGGCGCCGGCACCGTCGCGAACCCGGTCAACTCCCTGACCTCGCCGTCCAGCAGGCAGGCGTGGACATGCCGGTCGATCCGGATGAGCAGCTCCCGCGGGGTGAACCCGGGCGCCTGCTCGAACGCCTCCGGCCGGACCGGCCAGGTCGGGTACGGCGGCTTGACGCCCGCCTCGCCGTACTGCACCTCGAAGCGCGTGGCGACCAGGGTGCGGGCGGTGGCCGCGTCGGGGATGGTCATGAGCTGGACCGCCTCGCGGAAGCGGTCGCGCACGGTGTCGACCGCCACCCGTACGACGAGCGCCCACGTGGCGGGGATGCACGTCACGACCGTCAGGGTCCGGCGGGTGACCTCGCGCAACGCCATCAGCCCGCCCGCGATGCGCTCGATCATGAGCTGCTCGGCCGGGTCGTGTTCGGCGCCGCCCTCGGTCGTGGCCCGCGACTGGGCGACGAGCGGGTCGATCTGGTCCACGGCGATGATCGTCGGGCCGGTGAGGGCCATCAGGCGCGAGAGGTCCCTGACGATCTCCTGCGGCGTCCGGTCGAGCCCGCGGATGCCCCACCGGGCCCGCTCGCCCGGCTCGCCCTCCGGCGCCGACGACAGGTACGCCTCGCCCAGGTCCTGCAGGCCCGGATCCTCGCCCGCCAGCAGGACCAGAGCGCGCGCGGCGTCCTGGCTGTCGCGGCCGACCTGGCCCCCGACGCGACGGAACGCGGTGACGAAGGCGTCCAGCTCGTCCCTGGTGAGGCCGCGCTTGCCGGTGATCGAGCGGCGTGCCATGCGGGACAGCCCCGCCATGATGGCCAGGCGGTCCAGGAGCACGGTGAGCTGCGTCTGCCCGTCCTGGCGGGGCCGGGAGAGGCTGTCCAGGAGGGAGACCACGACGCTCTCCCAGAAGCCCTTGGCGTCCAGCAGGCCGACCAGGACGAAGTAGCCGCCCTCGCGCTGGGCGCGCTCGCGCAGCCAGCCGAGCAGGTGGGTCTTGCCGGTGCCGCGCTGGCCCTGCACGACGACGCCGATGGGACTGGCCTCAGGCCGGTGGGCGGCCTCGGCCAGGCCGTCGAGGAGGACCTTCGTCGACGCGCCGTGCAGGCCCTCGACGTGGAAGGGGGAGCGGCGCCAGACGTCGTCGGCGCCCTCGGTGTAGTTGAACGTCAGCGCGGCCAGATCCGCGACGCCGCTCACAGCTCGCCGATCCACAGCAGATGCTTGTCCTGCCCGCCTATGATCACCGCCGCTTCGCGGTCCTCGGGCGTGAGCGTCTTCTGGTTCGACTCCGGGACGAGGTTCACGTCAGGGAGTCGTTCCATCAGGACGAGTGCCTCGTCCACCGCCGCCTTCGGCATGCCGGTCAGCAGTCGCCGGAGCCGCGTCAGGCTCACCCACGCACCCGGCTGGGCGGCCAGTTCGGCGTACGCGGCGCGGATGCGGGACTCCGGACCGGCGGCGGGCGCGTCCGGCTCGGGCTGGAAGATCTCCGACAGCCGCTGGTCGGTCCGCCGCATGAACCGGGGCAGCCATTCGAGCAGGGCCCGCGCGACGGCCCCCGACGAGCCGGTCTGGGGCGGGATCGTCCCGGTCTGCAGATCCTCGGCGAGCCTCGCCCATCCGGAGTCGGTCAGCACGTGCACGAAGGCGCGCCCGCGCCTGGGCTGCCGGCTCTCGACTAACTTCAGGTCGTTGAGCTTCAGCCGGCTCTTACGGTCGATGGTCAGCTTGTAGTGCTCCTTGAGCTCGCTGTTGGAGACCTCGCGGGCTTCGACGGCCAGCACCAGCAGGGCAGTGAACTCGGGCAGCGACAGCCCTTTGTCTGGCATATCTCATCCTTCCGCTCTGCGGCGGTTCCGCAGAAACTGGCCGATCTGACGGACCACGGTGTCCATGTCAGTCAATACTTGACCATCGGAGAAGCGCAGCACGGCGTAACCATCGAGTTGCAGCAGCACGTCCCGCTGCCGGTCCGCGGCGAACTTGGCCGGAGCCCGATGGTCGGGACCGTCGATCTCCACGACGCAGCGTTCCCGCTCCCAGAGCAGGTCCACCCGGATCGGGACGGCCAGCGGGCCCGGCCGGTACGTCTGGTTCCAGGCCCGCCCCCCGGCCCACGCCCGCGAGGACAAGGCGGCCTCCAGCGCCCGCTCGCTCGCGCTGCCCGGATGCGGCCTGCCCGCCACCGGCGGGTACGCGACGGCGGGCGCCTGATCGGCCGTCGCGGGAACCGGGACGGCTTCCCCGGCGCCGTCGAAGGCTGCCGGGAGCGGGACGGGGACCGTCCGCACGCGGTCGTCGTCCAGGGGCGCGCCCGCGAGCCAGACGCCGGCCCTGCCCCGGTGCGCCAGCCATTCGCACCCGGCGACCAGCACTTCCCGTGCCGCCGTGCCGAGCTCGTCCGGAACCCGTACCAGGATCGCCAGCCGGGCCCGGCCGAAGCTGTCGGCCAGCACCCTGACCAGCCCGGCCGCCCGGACCTCCGGCGCCAGCCCGCTGGGACCGCCCGTCAGCGCCCGCCGGGCCAGCTCGGCGAGGAACGGCCCGAAGTGGCCGGTGACCGAGGCCCTGCCCCGGGCCAGCGCCTGGACCGCGGCCACGTTCATCCCGGACGGGCCCTCGATGCCCTCGGCGCCCGGCAACCAGGCCGGGAACAGCGCGATGGCCGCCTTGTCCAGCTCACGCAGGACAGAGGCGGCCAGGTCGGCCACGGAACGTTCCTCGGCGGCGAAGTAGGTGACGACCGCCGGAGCGTCGTCCGGCAGGGGATCGAGGGCCAGTGCCACGGCGTCGGGGTCGGCGTCCAGCCGTACCACCCGGCCGATCGGCAGCTCTGCCCACGACGGCACGGCTCCCTGCCCTCACAAGATCGGAAACTTCGGCACTTGGGAGGGTAGCCCGTCCCTATCGGGCTGTCACCCAGCCCGCGGACGCGGTCTCCAGGGACGGGCTCTCCAGGGACGGGACGTGGGCGCGGGTCAGGAAGGCCTGGGAGACGCTCGCCTTCACCAGGGCGGCCGAGCGCAGCACCGGGACCAGCGTGAGCGCGAACAGCAGGCCGACCGCCGTGTTGAACACCACGAACGGCACGGTCCCGGTGCCGAGGCCGAGCAGCGCGGGCAGGCCGCCGTCCACGCCGGGGATCGCGGCGATCGCCCAGCCGTAGACCGGGAAGGTCAGCCCGAGCACGGCGCCCGCCCACCACACCGCGCTCACGACGGCGGCGGCCAGCGAGACCGGGAAGGTGATGATCGCGTGCAGCAGGTCCAGCGCCGCCTGGCCGGAGGCCAGCGGGTTCATCATGCGGCGGAACAGACCCGCCCCCGCGGGGGTCTGCGCGTAGCGGGGGCGGGAGATCGGGTGGCCGAGCACGCCGGGCAGCGCGGCGCGCTCCAGGTCGGCGAAGTGGCGGGCCGAGGCGGCGGTGGCGGCCAGGACGGGCAGCCCCACGAACGCGACCGCCGCGCCGAGACCGGCCGAGACGCCGGCCACGGCGAGGGTGAAGGACGCGGTGGCCATGGGCAGGCCGAGCAGGACGTAGCGGGTGTCGGCGGCGACGCGGTGCCGGAGGGATGTCATGGCCATGACGCTACGGATCCGGCGCCCGCCGATCGATCCTGGCTGCGGGCCGGTACGCGGTAGGGTCAGCCCTACCACGCGCCGGACAACGGCTACCGCGGCTGGTCCACCCGGATCACGGTCAGCTCCTGCGGGCGCACCGGCTCCCGGCAGCTCGCGCACACCGTGAGCGGCTCCAGGGGCTCGCCGCACGAGTGCCGCCACACGGTGGGCGGCTCGCCCTCGGTGACGTACCGGTCGCCCCAGTCCATCAGGGCGAGCAGGACCGTGTGCAGGGCCTGGCCCGCATCGGTGAGGACGTACTCGTGGCGCGGGGGGTGCCGCTCGTACGGCACCCGCTCCAGCAGGCCCACTTCGACCAGTTTGCGCAGCCGGGCGGTGAGGATGTCGCGGCTGGCGCCGGTGTTGCGGGCGATCTGGTCGAAGCGGCGCACCCCGAGCATGATCTCGCGCATCGCCAGCAGGCTCCACCGCTCGCCCACGACGGCCAGCGCGTTGGCGATCGAGCACTGTCTCGGGCGGGACAAGGCCCCTCCGCTCAGCTAGGTCCGGATTTCCAACTTACCATCAGGCGGCCTGACCCGGGATGGCGGCGAGCAGCTCGCGGGTGTAGTCGGCCCGCGGCGAGTCGAAGATCTCGGCCGCCGTGCCGCTCTCCACGATCCGGCCCGCCTGCATCACGTGCACCCGGTGCGAGATCATCCGTACGACGGCCAGGTCGTGGCTGATGAACAGGTAGCTGAGCCCGAGGTCGCGCTGGAGGTCGGCGAGCAGCTCCAGGGTCTGGGCCTGGACCAGCACGTCCAGCGCGGAGACGGCCTCGTCGAGCACGACCAGCTCGGGGGAGAGCGCCAGCGCCCGCGCGATGGCCACCCGCTGCCGCTGGCCGCCGGACAGCTCGTGCGGCAGCCGCTCGGCCACCGACGCCGGCAGCGACACCTTCTCCAGCAGCTCGGCGACGGTCTTCGCGCGCTCGGCCGGGGTGCCCACGCGGTGCACGCGCAGCGGCTCGGCGATCGACTTCTCCACGGTGTAGCGGGGGTCGAGCGAGGCGTACGGGTTCTGGAAGACCGGCTGCACCCGGCGGCGGAAGGCGAACAGCTCCCGGCGGCCGAGCGAGGTCAGGTCGGTGCCGTCGAACAGGATCCGGCCGGAGGTGATGCCGTCCAGGCCGAGCAGCAGGTTCGCGGTGGTCGACTTGCCCGAGCCCGACTCGCCCACCACCGAGACGGTACGGCCGCGCGGGATCGTGAAGGAGACCCCGTCCACCGCCGTGAACTCGCCGGAACCGCCTCTGAGCGGGAACACCTTGCGCAGGTCCTCCACCACGACCAGGTCCCCGGCCGCCTCCTGCGGGCCGGGCTCGGCCACCCGCACCGACGACAGGCTCGGCACGGCCTTCAGCAGCCGCCGGGTGTACTCGTGCCGCGGGTCGGCCAGCAGCTCGGCCGCCGGGCCGGTCTCCACGATCTCGCCCTTGTACATGACGGCCACCACGTCGGCCCGCTCGGCGGCCAGCGCCAGGTCGTGCGTGATGAGGAAGACGGCCGTGCCCATCTCGGCGGTGAGCTGCCCGAGCTGGTCGAGGATGCGGCGCTGGACGGTCACGTCCAGGGCGGAGGTCGGCTCGTCGGCGATGAGCAGCTTCGGCCGGCAGGCCAGGCCCATGGCGATGAGCGCCCGCTGCCGCATGCCGCCGGAGAACTCGTGCGGGTACTGCCCGGCCCGCCGCTCCGGATCGGGGATGCCGACCATGTCCAGCAGCTCGGTCACGCGGGCGCGCGCGGCCCTGCCCGCGGCCAGGCCGTGCACCTCCAGCGCCTCGCCGATCTGGTCGCCGATGCGCATGAGCGGGTTGAGGTTGGACATCGGGTCCTGGGGCACCAGGCCGATGCCCGCGCCCCGGACCGCGGTCATCTCGCGCTCGCTCACCCCGGCCAGGTCACGGCCGTCGAACAGCACCTGGCCGGTCGTGATGCGCCCGCCCGCGGGCAGCAGCCGGTTGACCGCGGCGGCCGTGGTGGACTTGCCCGAGCCCGACTCGCCGACCACGGCCACGGTCTGCCCCGGCAGGATCTCCATCGAGACGTTCCTGACGACGGTGACGTCCTGCTTGCGGGTGCGGAAGGCGACGGAGAGGTCGCGGATCTCCAGGAGCGGGGTCATGCGGTCCTCGATCGGTGGGTGATGGCCTGCAGCAGGCCGGTCCAGAGGGCGTCGGTGGGCGTCGGCACGCCGGGCGTCAGCAGGCGGTTGCTCGCCAGCGCGATCGCGACGTCCCGGCCGGGGACGAACCCGACGACGCAGCCGACGTAGCCGGGGTGGCCGAGCACGGTGACGGTCTCGTCGCGCAGGACGAGCTCGTAGGTGCGGAAGCCGAGCGCCTGGCCGGGGTCGGGGCCGGGGCGGAAGAACTCGCGGGCCACCTCGGGCCGCCACAACCGGTCGTGCTCCTCGTAGCGGGACAGCGCGGTGGCGTAGCGCAGCAGGTCGGGGACGGTGGAGAACAGCCCGGCGTGGCCCGACACCCCGCCGAAGGCGTGGTAGGCGTTGCCGTCGGCGACCTGGCCGAGCACGGGCCCGCGCCGCCAGCCGGCGAAGTCCGCGGCGCGGAAGGGCACCGGGTACGGCTCGGAGGTGTCGAGCATGCGCATCTCGACCCGGTCGTCCAGGGCGCTCATGGCCACCTCGGGGCCCGCCGGCCGCGCGTACGTGGTGTCGTCCAGCCCGAGCGGGCCGGTGACCAGCTCGGCCACCGCCCGGTCCAGGGACGTGCCGGTGACGGTCTCGACCACCCGGCCGAGCAGGATGAAGCCCAGGTCGGAGTAGTGCCGTTCGCGGCCGGGCGGGTAGCGCGGGGCGGGCACCCGCGGGTCGAGGTACATCGGCCACCACTCCCACAGTCCCGCCCGGTGCAGCAGCAGGTCCCGCACGCTGACCTGTTCCGGGCAGCCCGCCGGCAGGTACGCCCCCGCCCGCTCGTCCAGGTCCACCAGCCGGTCGGAGACCAGGCGGATGAGGGCCGTCGTGGTGGCGACGACCTTCGTGACCGAGGCCAGGTCGTGGTACGTGCCGAGGGTCATGGGCGCGTCGCCGGCGAGCGTGCCGCCGTCCGTGCCGTCGTCCGTGCGGCGCACGGTGCGGTGGCCGGCGCACTCGGTCAGGTCGAACCACGGCGTGCGCGCCGCCCGCACCACGCCCGCGGGCGCGGCAGGGGCGGGGGCAGGGGCTGGGGCGGGGCTCATCGGCGCAGCACCAGGGAGCGCGGGGGCGTGGGCAGCGGGGCGGGCAGGACGAGCGGGTCCGCGCCCGGCGTCAGCGTGCCCAGCACGCGGGCGGCCTTCGCGCCCGTGCCGCCGGGGACCGTGCCCGGCAGGCCGTGGGCGGTCAGCCAGCCGATGAGCGCGAAGGCGATGGCCTCCTTGTCGTCGGCCGGGGCGCCGAGCTCGTCCGACAGGGACACCCGCACGCCGGGCAGCGCGGCACGCAGGCCGTCCATGATGACCGGGTTGCGGCAGCCGCCGCCGGAGACGACGAGCACGTCCACGCCCGCCGCGGCGACGTCGGCGGCCACCGTGCGGACCGTCAGCTCGGTCAGCGTCGCCACCAGGTCGGGTCCGGACGGCTCGCGGCCCGCCTTCGCCGTCGCCGCCTCGACGTAAGCGAGGTGGAACAGCTCCTTGCCGGTGCTCTTCGGCGCGGCCAGCCGGTAGTACGGCTCGTCGAGCAGCACGGCGAGCAGGTGCTCGTCCACCTGCCCCGAGGCCGCGATCCGGCCGTCCTCGTCGAAGCCGCGCGGGTTCAGGCCCCGGCCGGCGACGACGGCGTCGATGAGGGCGTTGGCCGGGCCGATGTCGTAGGCGCTCAGGCCGCCGTCGCGCACGACGGTCATGTTGGAGATGCCGCCCAGGTTGAGCGCCGCCGCGCCGCGCTCGTGGCCGTCCCGCAGCAGGCCGCCCAGCAGCAGGTCGTCGAGCACGGAGACCAGGGGGGCGCCGTGCCCGCCCGCGGTGATGTCGCGGATGCGGACGTCCGAGAGCACGGGTGAGCCGGTGCGCTCGGCGATCCACGCGGGCTGGCCGATCTGCAGGGTGCCGCGCGCGTGCGCGCCCTCCACCCAGTGGAAGACCGTCTGGCCGTGGGAGACGATCAGGTCGGCCGGACCGGCCTGCTCGGCCGCGGCCTCGGCGGCCTCGGCGAAGCACTGGCCGATGAGCGTGTCGAGCACGCACACCTCGGCCAGCGTGACCGGGGCGGGCGGCAGCGCGGCCACCAGCCGGGCGCGCAGCTCGGCGGGGTACGGGGTGCTCGCGGTGTGCAGCACGCGGCCGGTCAGCACGTCGCCGTCCAGGGCGAAGTCGACCAGGGCCACGTCGATGCCGTCGTGCGAGGTGCCGGAGATCATGCCAAGGATCTTCATGCCGGCTCCCCCAGCGCCACCCGCAGCTGCCCTTCGCTGCGTGCCAGCAGCGCCGCGGCCTCCTGCGGGCCGAGCCCGAGCCGGGCTCCGAGCACCGCCTGCTTGACGTTGAAACCGTGCTGGTCGAGCACTCGTTCCGCCTCCTCGCGGTCCACACCGGCGATCGTCCGCACGATCCTGATCGCCCGTTCCCTGAGCTTGCCGTTGCTGGCCTTGACGTCGACCATCAGGTTCCCGTACGTCTTGCCGAGCCGGACCATGACGATGGTCGAGAACATGTTGAGCACGAGCTTCTGCGCCGTGCCCGCCTTGAGCCGGGTCGAGCCGCTGACCACCTCGGGGCCGACCAGCACCTCGATCGCGTGCTCGGCGGCCGCGCTGAGCGGGGTGCCGGGGTTGCAGGACAGGCCCACGGTCAGCGCGCCGCGCTCGCGGGCCCGCCGCACCGCGCCCAGCACGTACGGCGTGCGCCCGCTGGAGGCGATGCCGACCACCGTGTCCAGCGGCCCGATGCCGGCCGCGTCGATCGCCGCCGCGCCTGCCTGCGCGTCGTCCTCGGCGCCCTCGCACGGGTGCACGATCGCCCGCTCGCCGCCGGCGATGACGGCGAACACCTGCTCGGGCGGGGTGCTGAAGGTGGGCGGGCACTCGGAGGCGTCCAGCACGCCGAGCCTGCCCGGCGTGCCCGCGCCCACGTAGACCAGCCGGCCGCCCGCGCGTACCAGCTCGGCGGCGGCCTCGATGGCCCCGGTGATCTGCGGCAGCGCCGCGGCGACCGCGCCGGGGACGGTGGCGTCGGCCGCGTTCATGGTCTCCGCGAGCTCGGCCACGCTCATGGTGTCGATGCCCGCGAAACGCGGGTCTGCCGATTCCGTGGTCAGTTCTGAGAGGTTCACCGCTTGCCTCGGGTTCTGGGGTCGAGAGTGTCACGCAGGCCGTCGCCGAGCAGGTTCAGGCCCACCACCAGCAGGACGACGACCGCGCCCGGCGCGATCAGCGTCCAGGGGGCGATGAACACCAGGCTGCGCGCCTCGAAGATCATCGAGCCCAGCGAGGGGGCGGGCGGCGGCGTGCCCAGGCCGAGGAAGCTCAGCGACGCCTCGGTCAGCACCGCCCACGACAGCGACAGCGCCACCTGGATGACGATGATCGAGGTGATGTTGGGCAGCACGTGCCTGAGCATGATCTGCCAGCGGCTCTGGCCGGTGGAGACCGCGGCCTTGACGTACTCGATCTCCCTGAGGGAGAGCACGGGGCCGCGCGTGACACGGATGAAGATGGGGACGTACACGATCGCGATGGCGACGGCGACCGTGAACCAGTTGCGGTCCAGCACCGAGGCCAGCGAGAGCGCGAGCAGCAGCGGCGGGAACGCGAACAGCACGTTCGTCACGCCGCCGATGGCGCCGTCGGCGAAGCCGCGGTAGAAGCCGGACACCAGCCCGCCCAGCGTGCCGACCACGGTGGCGAAGGCCACCGCGACCACCGCGATGAGCGCCGAGTTGCCGACGCCGGACGCCACCCGGGAGAAGACGTCCCGGCCGAACTGGTCGGTGCCGAACAGGTGCGCCCCGGACGGCGCCAGGAACCGGTCGGGCGGATTCTGGGCGATCGGGTCGTAGGGGAGCAGCCCGGCGAACGACAGCGCCGCCACCACGGCCAGCACCAGCAGCACGATCGTGCCCGCCAGCATGGCGGGGCTCCTGCGCAGCGCGGTCACGACGCCCTCACCCGCGGGTCGATGATCCGGTACAGCATGTCGGTCAGCAGGTTGACCAGCACGAACGCCAGCGCGATGACCAGGACCGTGCTCTGCACGACCGCGTACTCCTTCTGCTGGATGCCGAGCAGCACCTGCCGGCCCACACCGGGCACGGAGAAGATCTGCTCGACCACGACCGCGCCGCCGAGCAGGTAGCCGAACTGCAGCCCGGTCATCGTCACGATCGGCACCAGCGCGTTGCCGAGCACGTGCCTGACCTGGAGCCGGCGCGGCGGCACGCCCTTGGCGCGGGCGGTGCGCACGAAGTCCTCCGAGCGCACCTCCAGCACCGCGGTACGGGTGGTGCGCAGGATCGGCGCGGCGATGCCGAAGCCGAGAACGAGCGCGGGCAGGAACATCTGCTGGAGGTTGAGCAGCGGATCCTCGGCGAGCGTGGCGAAGCCCTGGCCGTTGGGGTTGAACCCGAACGACGCCGCGAAGATCGACAGCAGCGTCGTGGCCAGCAGGAACGCCGGGACCGACAGCCCCGCCAGGCTCACGACCTGGCCGAAGGCGTCACGCGGCGAGTTCGTCCTGGACGCCGACAACATGCCGAGCGGCACGCCCAGCAGCAGCGCCAGCACGATCGAGAACACCGCCAGCTCGAACGTCACCGGCAGCGAGTGCAGCGTCATCTCCAGCACGCCCTGCTGAGAGCGGGCCGAGTAGCCGAAGTTGCCGGTGAGCATGTTGCCCAGCCAGGAGAAGAACTGCGTGACCGGCGACTGGTCCAGCCCGTAGTACTGCTCCAGGGCCACGCGCTGCGCCGGGGTGAGCGCGGCCGCCTCCGTGCCGAGCCCCGCGGTGATCTGGTCGCCGGGGATCGCCCGGAGCATGACGAAGACGAACACGGCCACCCCGAACAGGGTGCCGATCGTCGAGGCCACGCGCCGGACGGCCCGGTTGGCGAGGATCCGGCGCATCAGGCGACGGACGTCGTACGCAGGTACTGCAGCGACCCGCTGACCATCGGCACGAACCCGGACACGTTGGAGGTGGTGCCGGTGTAGGTGTAGCTGGTGAACAGCCAGATCCAGGGCGCGTTGGCCTCCAGCTCGGCCGACACCTTCTCGTAGATCGCCTTGCGGGCGGCCGGGTCGGTCGTGGCCTTGCCTTCGGCGAACAGCTTGTCCAGCTCCGGCGAGCTGTACCCGGCGACCTTGTTCAGATTGCCCTTGCTGGTGAAGTAGCGGGCGTAGGAGCCGTCGGGGTCGGGACGCCCGCCGTTCAGCGCGACGGCCGCGTCGAAGTCGGCCGCCACCCAGCGGTCCACGAACGCGCCGGACTCCAGCACCTCCAGGTCCAGGGTGATCTTCGCCTCGGCGAGCTGCGCCTTGAGGTTCTGGGCCTCGTTGACGGAGGTGGCGTACTCGCCCTGGGAGACGATGGCCTTGACCGTCACGCCGCCGGACTTGCCCGCCTTGCCGAGGTACTCGGCGGCCTTGGCCAGGTCGCGGCTCGGGCAGGGCCGCTGGGCCGGGTCGGACTTGAAGGCCGGGGCGGTGATCGGCCCGGTCACCTCGCCCTCGCCGAGCGCGGCGGTGTCGAGCACCTGCTTGCGGTCGATCGCGCACTGGATCGCCAGGCGCACGTTGACGTCCTTGAGGTCGCCGTGCTGCGCGTTGAGCTGGAGGGCGTGGTAGCTGAGCTGCGGCGTCTTGGTGACGGTGATCGTGCCGCCGCCCTGCGCGGTCTGGGCGACCAGCGGGTCGTTGAAGACCGCGAGCTGCACGTTGCCCGACTGCATGGCCGAGACGATGGACGACTCGTCGGGGATCACGCGGAACTCGACGCTGCCCACCTTGGGCTTCTCGGCGCCCCAGTACTTGTCGTTCCTGGCCAGCGTCAGCGACTGGCTCGGGACGCGCTTGCCCAGCGTGAACGGGCCGGTGCCGTTGGGGGTGGCGTTGAGCTTCTCCTCGGTGTCGTCGGAGGAGAGCATCGCCATGTTGACGGTGGCCAGGTTCGCCGGGAGCGCGGCGTCGGGGCCGGTCAGCTCCAGCACCACCGTGCTCTCGTCGGGGGCCTCGACGGACTTCACCGACGCCAGCGACGCCCGCGCCACGGCGGCCGTCTTCTCGTCCATGATCTTCTCCAGGGACGCCTTGACGTCCTTGGAGTCGAACGCGCTGCCGTCGCCGAACGTCACGCCCTTGCGCAGGGTGAGGGTCAGCTTCTTGCCGTCCTCGGACGTCTGCCACGACTCGGCCAGGCCCGGCACGACGTTCAGGTCCTTGTCGAACTCGGTGAGGGTGCCGTAGATGTTCTGCAACACGTTCACGGCGGTGAACTGGGTGGCCTTCCAGGGGAAGAGCGTGTCGGGGTCGGAGGTCACGCCGACGACCAGGGCGCCGCCGGACTTGCCCGTTGCGCCGGTGCTGGTCGCGGGCCCGGAAGATGATGAACAGGAGGTCAGGGCGATGGACAGCACTGCGGCGGCGCCGATCGCGGAGAGCGCGCCACGGGGCATGTGGTCTCCTCAAGAGCAGTAGGTCATAAAATTACGCAGACCCTACCACTGGTGTACTAAATTTCCTCAAGGGGTGGATGACGAATGGTCGAGGACGACGGAAGCCTGCTGATCCGTATCCGGGCCGCCATGCCGGCGTTACGGCCGTCGGAGCGGCGCATCGCCGAGACGTTCACCGGCGATCCGGCCGCCGCCGCGAACCTGTCCATCGCCGAGCTGGCCGCCCGCTGCGCCACCTCGACCACCTCGGTCGTGCGCTTCTACCAGCGCATGGGGTACGCGCACTTCAAGGACTTCCGGATCGACCTGACCAGGGCCGCCGCCCGGGAGGAGCTGACCAGGTCGAGCCTGCCGGAGGTGTCGGGCGACATCGACCGTCACGACAGCCTGGAGGGCATCGTCTCCAAGGTCGCCACCAACGAGACGCTGTCGATCGCCGACACGGCCCGCTCCCTCGACATGGACGCTCTGGCCAGGGCGGTGTCGCTGCTGCTGGCCGCGCGCCGGATCGACACCTTCGGCGTGGGCGCGAGCGCGCTGGTCGGCCTGGACCTGCAGCAGAAGCTCTCACGTATCGGGCGTACCGCGATCAACTGGCACGACGCCCACTCGGCCTGGACGTCGGCGGCCACGCTCGACGCCACCTGCGTGACCGTCGCGGTCTCGCACACCGGCGCGACCGTGGACACGGTCGAGTTCCTGTCCATCGCCCGCCGGTCGGGCGCGGCCACGGTGGCGATCACCAACTTCCGCGACTCGCCGCTGGCCGCCGCCGCCGACGTGACGCTGACGACCGCCGCCCGCGAGACGCAGTTCCGCTCGGGCGCCCTGGGCAGCCGCATCGCCCAGCTCATGGTCGTCGACTGCCTGTTCACCGGCGTCGCCGCGGCCAGCTACGACGAGTCGATGGCGGCCCTGCGCAACACCTACGCCGTCGTGCACGAGCGCACGGTGTACAAGCGGGGCTGAACCGGCGCAGGGCGGCCTGACCAGCACGGAAGGCTTTCTTTGGCGGCACGTGAATCTAGTGACAAAAAGTGATGACACAACTACTTTAAGTTGACATTCTGGTGGCGAGGCATCGTCTACCAGGAAAGACACCACATGCAACTGATCACCCGTGCCGACTGGCACGCGAAGAAGCCCAGCACCAGCTACACCCGGCTGGCCTCCACCAAAGGCGTCAAGATCCACTACACCGGCGGGAAGGTGCCCTCCGACCTGCCGGACGCCGACAACCACGACACATGCGTCGACCTGGTGAGGGACATCCAGCGCATGCACATGTCCGGCGGGCGCGGCGAGACCTACATCGACCTCGGCTACAACATGGTGTGCTGCCCGCACCGGCGCACCTTCATGGGCCGTGGCCCGCACGTCCTGCCCGCCGCCAACGGCCCGGGGCTCAACTCCGGGCACTACGCCGTGCTCGCCCTGGTCGGCAACACCGGGTTCACCGAACCGAACGACGACCTGCTCAACGCGCTCGTCGACGCCATCGAGTACCTGCGCGAGCACGGCGACGCGGGCAACGAGGTCAAGGGCCACCGGGACGGCTACGACACCGACTGCCCCGGCGACCCCCTCTACCACTGGGTGCGAGGAGGCGCCGAACGCCCTTAGACCAGGCGGCTCACGTGGGCCAGAGCCTGCTTGAGCAGCACTCCCTGGCCGCCGGTCATCTCCTGCTGCACGGCCGGCGAGGCCGCCTCCTCGGGGGTGAACCAGACCAGGTCCAGGGCGTCCTGCCGGGGCCGGCAGTCACCGGCCACGGGCACGATGTAGGCCAGGGACACCGCGTGCTGGCGCGGATCGTGGTACGGCGTGACGCCCGGCGTCGGGAAGTACTCCGCGACGGTGAAGGGCTGCGGGGAGACGGGGATGCGGGGAAGGGCCACAGGCCCGAGGTCCTTCTCCAGGTGACGCAGCAGCGCGTCGCGGACGCGCTCGTGGAGCAGCACCCGCCCCGACACCAGCGCCCGGCTGACCGTCCCGTCCGCCGCGATCCGCAGCAGCAGGCCCACCCGGGTCACCACGCCGGTCTCGTCCACCCGCACCGGCACGGCGTCGATGTAGAGGATCGGCAACTGGCCGCGCACCGATTCGAGCTCTTCGGGGGCCAGCCATCCAGGCGCGGTTTCGGTCTTTTCGGTCATCTGCCGATCGTATGCCCCGCGCCGCCGCTGACAGCGTAAGCCCCACCGACCGATCCGCGCACGGACCCGGCCAGACCCGGCCGGATCCGGCCGGGCCCGCCCGCACGGGCTCAGGCGCGCCTGGCCGGCCTGCTCCTGCCCGCGATCCAGGACGCCGTGCAGACGACCAGCACGATGCCCATGAACGGCAGGTACTCGGCGACTCTTCTCATGTGAGATCACGCTCCGCTCTCGACTTGGCGAGCCGCTGTCGTTGCGGCTCGACGGTGTACCGGGGGTCGCGCGCCGAGGCCGTCCCGGCGTGGAAGACGCCGAACCGGGTGCACACCGACCCGGCCAGCAGGGCAGCCCCGGCGGCCATCGCCGCGACCCTGCTGCGGCGGCCGAGGCCCTGCCCGAGCAGCGCGCCCGCGACCGACAGCGCCTGACCCGCCTTGAGCAGCCGGCTGCGCCGCAGCGGCTCGGCGGTCAGGCCCATCCGGCGTTCCATGCGGACGGCCGCCGCGCACTCCAGAGCCGCGCCCAGCAGCGCCACCCGCCGGGCCGGGGCCGCCTGCGCGAGCGGCGCGGCCAGCATGCCGAGCCCGCCCGCCGACGCCGCGGCCGAGCCCGCGAACAGGAACGGCATCTCCCTGAACCCGTCGTGCCAGGCCGGGACCGCCGTGTCGCAGATCAGCGCGGCGGTGTAGGTCGCCAGCGCCGGCCCGGCCAGCCCCGCGCCCACCGTGGCCGCCCGGCCCAGCCGGGGGAACCGCCCGGTCAGCTCGGTGGCCGCGGCGAGCCCGGCCTGCGGCCCGTACGCGCTCAGGATCCAGGTGCCGACGCTCATCGGCGAGGTCACCTTGAACACCCGCAACATGTTGAGGAAGCGCGACGGCTTGCCCAGGTCGTGGATCAGCGCGTACAGCGAGCCGCCGACCGCGCCCACGGCGGCGACCTTGGCGGCGCGGGCCAGCGCCGGACGTCCGGTCAGCTCGGCGGCGGCCGCCAGCGTGGAGGAGGCCCCGGCCAGGCCGCCGAGGAACAGGTAGCCGGCGATGTCGTGGTCGCTCCAGGGTGTGCCGTTCAGGACCGGCAGGCCGTAGTAGGACTCGGCCTCCGGCTCGGGCGGACGCAGGGAACGCCCGCCGCGGCCCGCCGAGCCGGGCGTGGCCTCGCGCTCGGTGCGCAGGCCGGGCGCGTCGTCCAGGCGCACGTCGGTCTGGTTGCTCATCTGCCCCTCCTCCAGGCCGCCACGGCCATCCCGGCCAGCAGCACCAGCGCCGCCGCGCCGGCGTGCCGCCACATCGACGGCAGATCCGCGGTGGTCACCACCGGGTCCGGCGGCAGGCCGTACACCTGCGGCTCGTCCAGCAGCAGGAAGAAGGCGCCGGTGCCGCCAACGCCGTCGGCGGGGTCGTGGCCGTACAGGCGGGCCGAGGACGCGCCCGCCGCGCGCACCTGCTCCAGGCGGCGGTCGGCGCGTTCACGCAGCTCGTCCAGCTCGCCGAACTGGATGGAGTCCGTCGGGCACGTCTTGGCGCAGGCCGGCTCCTGGCCGACCTCCAGCCGGTCGTAGCACATCGTGCACTTGGCGGCCGTGCCGCTCGTCTCGCGCCGGCCGATCACCCCGAACGGGCAGGCGGGCACGCAGTAGCCGCAGCCGTTGCAGACGTCCTCCTGGACGACGACCGTGCCGTACTCGGTGCGGAACAGCGACCCGGTCGGGCAGACGTCGAGGCAGGCCGCGTGCGTGCAGTGCTTGCACACGTCGGAGGCCATCAGCCAGCGGAAGTCCATGTCACGGGCGCCGGTCTCCTGGTGGCCGAGTGGCTTGCGCTGCTCGACGAACGCGACGTGCCGCCAGGTGTCGGCGCCGAGCCCGACGGAGTTGTCGTAGGACATGCCGGTGAAGAGCAGGCCGTCCTCGGGCACCGCGTTCCACTCCTTGCAGGCCACCTCGCACGCCTTGCACCCGATGCAGATGCTGGTGTCGGTGAAGAAGCCCATGCGCTTCGGCGGGTCGTCGTATCCGGCGTCGAGCGGCGCCCGGTCGAGGTCGAAGGCCACGGCTCACACCTCCGTTCCGGTGTCCTCGGTCACGCCCGCCCGCCGCCGGTAGGCCAGCACCAGCTCCGGCAGGGCCGGGCCGCGTGGCCTGCGTCCCGGGCGGATGTCGGCCGACAGGGCCTTGACCTCCTGGATGTGGGAGTTGGGGTCGAGCGTGATCGAGACCAGCTCGTTGGCCGCGTCGCCCCTGGCCAGACCGTTGGGACCGAAGTGGAACGGCAGCCCGATCTGGTGGATGACCTTGCCGTTCAGGTGCAGCGGCGCGATCCGGTCGGTGACCAGCACGCGCGCCTCGATGGCGCCGCGCGCGGTGATGACCGTGGCCCACTCGCCGTGCACGAGCCCGCGCTCGGCGGCCAGCTCGGGCGAGACCTCGCAGAACATCTCCGGCTGCAGCTCGGCCAGGTACGGCGTGTGCCGGCTCATGCCGCCCGCCGTGAAGTGCTCGGTCAGCCGGTACGTGGTCACCACGTACGGGTAGACCGACGCGCCCGGCTCCTCCCCGCTCGGCTGGTAACGGTTGTCCTCGTGCCGGTAGAGCTTGCGGGCCGGGTTGCGCTGCCGCCCGTAGAGCGGGTTGGCGACCGGAGAGTCCTGGGGCTCGAAGTGGCTGGGCAGCGGGCCGTCCACCACGCCCGAGGGGGCGAACAGCCAGCCCTTGCCGTCGGCCTGCATGATGAACGGGTCGATGCCCGACAAGGCCGCCGGGCCCTGCGCCCCCGGCTCGGGCCGGTAGGACGGCGGTTTGCCCTCCTCGAAGTCCGGCACGTCGAGCCCGGTCCAGCGGCCGGCCTCCTCGTCCCACCAGACGAGCTTCTTGCGCTCGCTCCACGGACGGCCGTCGGGCGCGGCCGAGGCCCGGTTGTAGAGCACCCGCCGGTTGGCCGGCCACGCCCACGCCCACCCGGCGGCGACCCAGTCCTGTTCGGCGGCCGGTTGACGCAGGGCGGCCCGGTTGACGCCGCCGGCGTACACGCCGCAGTAGATCCAGCAGCCGCACACCGTCGAGCCGTCGTCCTTCAGCTGGGTGTAGGCGTCGAGCGGGCGGCCCTCGGCGTCCCAGCCGTTGATCTCGGCGAGCACCGCCTCGGCGACCGGCTCGGCCGTCTCGCCCTCGACCGGGTAGTCCCAGGTCAGGTCGAGCAGGGGACGGTCCATCGGGTCGGCGGAACCGGCCAGTTTGCGCCGGATGATGCGCCCGAGGTGGTACATGAACCACAGGTCGCTGCGCGCGTCGCCGTCCGGCTCGACGGCCCGGTGGTGCCACTGCAGCCAGCGGTTGGTGTTGGTGAAGCTGCCGCTCTTCTCGGTGTGGGCCGCGGCGGGGAAGAAGAACACCTCGGTGCCGATCTCGGAGGTGACCAGCTCGCCGGTCTCGATCTCCGGGCCGTCCTTCCACCAGGTGGCGCTCTCGATCAGGTTGAGGTCGCGCACCACCAGCCAGTCGAGCCGCGCCATGCCGAGGCGCTGCATCCGGGAGTTGGCCGAGCCCACGGCCGGGTTCTCGCCGAGCAGCAGGTAGCCCTTGCAGGTGCCGTCGAGCTGCGCCAGCACGGTGTCGTACGTGCTGTGCGAGCCCGTCAGGCGCGGCAGGTAGTCGAAGCGGAAGTCGTTCTCGCGCGTCGCGGCCGGCCCCCACCACGCCTTGAGCAGGCTCACCAGGTAGGCGGGCATGTTCGCCCAGAAGCCGCGGCAGGAGGCGTCGGCGCGCAGGAAGTCGCGCATCTTCTCGTGCTCGTGGGCGTGCGGCATCGGGATGTAGCCGGGCAGCAGGTTGAACAGCGTCGGGATGTCGCTGGAGCCCTGGATGCTGGCGTGCCCGCGCAGCGCCTGGATGCCGCCGCCGGGGCGGCCGATGTTGCCGAGCAGGAGTTGCAGGATGCTGGCCGTGCGGATGAACTGCGCGCCGTCGCTGTGCTGCGTCCAGCCCACGGCGTAGACGAACTCGGCGGTCCGCTCCGGCCCGGAGTTCTCCGTCAGGTGCCGGCAGACCTGGGCGAACAGCTCCGGCGGCACCCCGCACACCCGCTGCACCATCTCCGGCGTGTAGCGGGCGAAGTGGCGGCGCAGGACCTGCAGCACGCAGCGCGGGTGCCGCATCGTCTCGTCCCGCCGCGGCTCGCCGCTGAGCGGGACGCCGGTGCCTCCCTGCACCTCGGGGCGGCCGGCCGGCATGCTGCCCGCCGGGCGGTCGTAGTCCTCGTCCCGCTCGCCGGAGGCCGCGACGGTGTGCATGCCCTCGTACTGCCAGGTGTCGTCCTCGTAGCAGCGGTTCTCCGCGTCGAAGCCGGAGAACAGGCCGTCGAGGTCCTCGGCGTCGCGATAGTCCTCCCGCAGGATGGTCGACGCGTTGGTGTAGTGCAGGACGTAGTCGCGGAAGAACAGCTCGTTCTCCAGCACGTGGTTGACGATCGCGCCGAGGAAGGCCACGTCCGAGCCCGCCCTGATCGGCACGTGCAGATCGGCCAGCGCACTGGTCCGGGTGAAGCGCGGATCCACGTGGATGACCACCGCGCCGCGCGCCTTGGCCTCCATCACCCACTGGAACCCGACCGGATGCGCCTCGGCGAAGTTCGACCCCTGGATCAGCACGCAGTCGGAGTGCTGGAGATCCTGCAGGAACGTCGTGGCCCCGCCGCGCCCGAACGACGTGCCCAGCCCCACCACGGTCGAGCTGTGGCACACCCGCGCCTGGTTCTCGATCTGCACCACGCCGAGCGCGGTGAGCAGCTTCTTGATGAGGTAGTTCTCCTCGTTGTCCAGCGTCGCGCCGCCCAGGCTGGCGATGCCCATCGTGCGGGCCACCCGGCGGCCCTTGTTCTCCCACTCCCAGGTCGCCCGGCGGGTGGCGATGATCCGGTCGGCCACCATGTCCATGGCGGTCTCCAGGTCGATCTCCCGCCAGTCGGCGGCGCCCGGCGGACGGTGGAGCACCTTGTTCAGCCGGCCCGAGCCGGTGGTGAGCTGGAGGCTGGAGGCGCCCTTCGGGCACAGCCGGCCCCTGCTGATGGGCGAGTCGGGATCGCCCTCGATGTGCACGACCTTCTCGTCGCTGACGTAGACGTTCTGGGCGCAGCCCACCGCGCAGTACGGGCACACCGACTTGACCACGCGGTCGGCGGCGGCCGTCCGGGCCGGGTGCTCGCCCGTGCGCGGCGACTTCACCGCCGCCGCCCGGCCGAGCCTGTCCTTGCCGGTGAGCTGCCGCAGCAGCGGCCAGGAGAACCCCATGCCGCTCACGTCCCCGCCTGGCGCATGCGCCGGTCGCTCCAGGCCCGCTCGCGCATCCAGGCGTGCACGTCGCCACGTTCGACCGGCCCGACCTCGCGCGGGTTGACCAACTGCTGGGTACGGCCGGTCAGCAGGCCCGGCCGTCCCCGGCGGCGCGCCACGGCGTCGCTCCCGTCGGCCGGCACGCCCGTCGCGATCAGGTACGCCCGTCCCGCGGGCACCCCCAGCAACCTGGCGATCTCGGCGTAGTCCAGCCCCTGCGACAGCAGCCGCAGCACCCGCTCCTTGCTCGGCATCGCGTTCCCCCCGGCGCCCGTGCCCCTGGACTTCGTCCTCCCCCTCGCCGCCAGGAGGAAACCGAAGTGCCAGGTCAAAGGCGTACTTGCGGGGACGGGCCGGGTCAGGTCAGGCGGGCGGCGGCCTCGTCCCAGGCGCTCGCGTCGCCGGAGGGCTCGTACCGGCGCAGCTCCTGCGTGGAGGCCACCAGGGCGCGCATCCCGGCCAGGTCGGAGACCAGCCCGGCCGCCCGCGCCTGCACCAGGACGTTGCCGAGCGCGGTCGCCTCGGCGGGCCCGGCCACGACCGGCAGGCCGCAGGCGTCGGCCGTGAACCGGCACAGCAGCTCGTTGCGCGACCCGCCGCCCACCAGATGCACCACCTCGACGTCGCGGCCCGACAGCTCCATCGCCTGCCGGATCGCGTGCCGGTGCCCCAGCGCCAGGCTCTCCAGCACGCAGCGCACGAAGCCCGCGGGCGTGGAGGGCGGCCGCTGCCCGGTGCGGCGGCACTCGGCGGCGATCCGCGCGGGCATGTCGCCCGGCGGCAGGAACGCGGGCAGGTCCGGGTCGACCACGGCGGCGAAGGGACGCTCCCGGGCCGCCGCCGCCAGCAGGTCCTCCAGCGAGGAGCCGGGCCAGGCCCGCAGGCACTCCTGCAGCAGCCACAGCCCCATGACGTTGCGCAGGTAGCGGACGGTGCCGTCGATCCCGGCCTCGTTGGTGAAGTTGGCCGCCCGGCCCGCCTCGGTGAGCACGGGGCCGGTCAGCTCCACCCCGGCCAGCGACCAGGTGCCGCACGAGATGTAGGCGAAGGCGGGCCCGCCGGCCGGCACGGCGGCCACCGCCGAGGCGGTGTCGTGCGAGGCCACCGCCCGCACCGGCGCGGAGAAGCCGATCTCGGCCGCGACGTCGCGGCGCAGCCCGCCGACCGGCTCGCCGGGCTGCCGCAGCCGCGGGAAGATGCCCCCGGGCAGGCCCAGCCGGTCGATCAGCGGCGCCGCCCAGGACCGGGTGCGCACGTCGAGCAGGCCCGTGGTCGAGGCGTTGGTCACCTCGGCGCCCAGCTCGCCGGTCAGCCAGTAGCCGATCAGATCGGGCACCAGCAGCATCGTCGCGGCCTGGTCCAGGCGGTCGTCGGCCAGGAGCTGGTAGACGGTGTTGAACGGGAGCACCTGGAGCCCGGACACCGCGTACAGCGCCTCGGCGCCGACCGTCTCGGCCACCTGCCCGGCCACCCCCCGCGTACGGTCGTCGCGGTAGTGGACCGGGTTGCCGAGCAGCGCGCCGGACTCGTCGAGCAGGCCGTAGTCGACGGCCCACGAGTCGACCCCGACCGAGCCGACCGGGCCGGCCGCCCGCAGGCCGGTGAGGATCTCGCGGTAGAGGCCCAGGACGTCCCAGTGGAGGCGGCCGGCCAGGCGGACCGGGCCGTTGGGGAAGCGGTGGACCTCGGACGTGGCGAGCCCGTCCGACAGGTCGGCGACCATCACCCGGCCGCTGGAGGCGCCCAGGTCCACGGCGGCGAATCGGCTCATTGGGTGGACTCCCTCTCGACCAGTTCGGGCTGGAACATGATGTGCTGGTGGGCGTGCTCGTCCGGGTTGTCGCACTCGTCCAGCAGCAGTTCGGTGGCGATGCGGCCGAGCTGGTACGTCGGCTGCCGCATCGAGCTGAGCGACACGGCGGAGGCGGCGGCGAAGTCGATGTCGTCGTAGCCCATCAGGGCCACGTCGTCGGGCACCCGCACCCCGGCGCGCAGCAGGGCCCGCAGCACGCCCAGCGCGAGCAGGTCGTTGGCGCAGAACACGGCCTCGGGCAGGCCGTCCGCCATCAGGTCGGCCGCGGCCTTCTCGCCCGCGCGGGCGGTCATCGCGGCCGCCTCGACCACCCGCAGCGAGCCCGGGTCCAGCCCGGCCGCCGCCAGCGCCTCCGCCGCGCCCCGCCGCCGCTCGGCGCACTGGCGGATGGTCAGCGGCCCGGTCACGTACGCCACGCTGTGACCGCTCGCGTGCCCGCCTCTGGCCAGCAGGTGCGCCACCGCGGCCCGGCCGCCCGCCACGTCGTCCACCGCGACCGCGCACTGGTCGGGGCGGTGGGCCGGATGGTCGACGAGCACCACGCTGATGCCGCGCTCGCGCAGCCGGTCCAGCCGGGCCGGGTCCTCGCCCGAAGGCGTGATCAGCACGCCGCGCACCCGCTGCTCGGCCAGCACGCCCAGGTTGCGCTCCTCCTTGCCGGGCGAGCCCGCCGAGTTGCCGAGGATCACCGCGTAGCCCAGCTCGCTGGCGACGTCCTCGACCCCGGCGGCGACCTCGGTGAAGAACGGGTTGCCGATGTCGATGACGCTCAGGCCGATCGTCCTGCTGTGGCCGGCGCGCAGGGTCGAGGCCGAGCCGTGCCGGACGAACCCCAGCTCCCGGATCGCGGCCTCCACCCGTTCGCGGGTCGCCGTGGCGACCTTCGCCGGTCTGTTCAGCACGTTGGAGACCGTGCCGGGGGAGACGCCGGCGTGGGCGGCGACGTCCTTGATGCTGACCATGGCCATGGCGCCCTATTAAAACGTACCAACGTGATGTTGGCCAGTGCCACCCACGTGGCAGGGGAGGACGCATTGACAGCGGTCCGCGAGAGATCATAGTTTTCCGGCGACGCATTAAAACGTTTTGAAGAGGGGTGACCGTGCGACGCGCCTGCTTCCTGCTCAAGGTCCGTCCCGAGCGGCTGGCGGAGTACCGCGAACGCCACCGGGCCGTCTGGCCGGACATGCTCGACGCGCTGCGCCGCGCCGGCTGGCACAACTACTCGCTCTTCCTGCGGGACGACGGCCTGCTCGTGGGCTACCTGGAGACCGCCGACTTCGAGGCCGCGAAGGAGGCGATGGCCGCCACCGAGGTCAACGCCCGCTGGCAGGCCGAGATGGCGCCCTTCTTCGAAGACCTCGACGGCCGGCCCGACGAGGGCATGCGGCCGCTGGACGAAGTGTTCCACCTGGACTGATCGGGAAGTCATGACCACTGACATCAAGGCCGCCCTGCGCGCGCTGCACATCGAGACCCCGTCGTGGGCGTACGGCAACAGCGGCACCCGG
Source organism: Nonomuraea sp. NPDC051191 (assembly GCF_044455665.1). Taxonomy (NCBI): domain Bacteria; kingdom Bacillati; phylum Actinomycetota; class Actinomycetes; order Streptosporangiales; family Streptosporangiaceae; genus Nonomuraea; species Nonomuraea sp. NPDC051191. The sequence continues at coordinate 795,653 of NZ_JBITEZ010000002.1, forward strand.
TTCAAGGTGTTCGCGCAGCGGGGCGTGCCGCGCGACCCGTACGAGAAACTGGCCGACGCCGCCCAGGTGCACGCCCACACCGGCGTCGCCCCCACCGTCGCCCTGCACATCCCCTGGGACAAGGTGGCCGACTACGGCCACCTGGCCGCCCACGCCCGCGAGCTGGGCGTCGGCATCGGGGCGATCAACTCCAACGTCTTCCAGGACGACGCCTACATGCTCGGCAGCGTCACCAACCCCGACCCCGCGGTCCGCCGCAAGGCGCTGGCGCACCTGCTGGAGTGCGTCGACATCATGGACGCCACCGGCTCGGCCACGCTCAAGCTGTGGTTCTCCGACGGCACCAACTACCCCGGCCAGGACGACATCCGCGCCCGCCAGGACCGCCTGGCCGAGGCCCTGGCCGCGGTGTACGCCCGGCTCGGCGGGGACCAGCGCTTCCTGCTGGAGTACAAGCTGTTCGAGCCCGCCTTCTACACCACCGACGTGCCCGACTGGGGCACCGCCTACGCCCACTGCCTGAGGCTCGGCCCCAAGGCGCAGGTCGTCGTGGACACCGGTCACCACGCGCCGGGCGTCAACATCGAGTTCATCGTGGCGTTCCTGCTGCGCGAGGGGAAGCTCGGCGGCTTCGACTTCAACTCCCGCTTCTACGCCGACGACGACCTCATGGTGGGCGCGGCCGACCCGTTCCAGCTCTTCCGCATCATGTACGAGGTCGCGCGCGGCGGCGGCCTGGAGGCGGGCGTGGCGTTCATGCTCGACCAGTGCCACAACATCGAGCCCAAGATCCCCGGCCAGATCCGCTCGGTCATGAACGTCCAGGAGGCCACCGCCAAGGCGCTGCTGGTCGACCGGGACGCGCTGGCCGCCGCCCAGGCCGGGGGAGACGTGCTGGGCGCGAACGCCGTGCTCATGGACGCCTACAACACCGACGTGCGGCCGCTGCTCGCCGAGCTGCGTCAGGAGACGGGCCTCGCGCCCGACCCGATGGCCGCGTACGCCAAGTCCGGATACTTCGAGAAAATCGCCGCCGAGCGGATCGGCGGCACGCAGGCCGGCTGGGGGGCCTGACCACCATGCACGTCATCAACGAACTGCTGGGCCGCTCGCACCGACTGGGCGCCGACCCGCGCAACACCAACTTCGCCGGCGGCAACACCTCCGCCAAGGGCCACGCCCCCGACCCGGTGACCGGCCAGGACGTCGAGCTGCTCTACGTCAAGGGCTCGGGCGGCGACCTGGGCACGCTCAAGGAGGACGGCCTGGCCGTCCTGCGCCTGGACCGCCTGCGCGCGCTCGCCGGCGTCTACCCCGGCGTCGAGCGCGAGGACGAGATGGTCGCCGCCTTCGACTACTGCCTGCACGGCCGGGGCGGCGCCGCCCCCTCGATCGACACCGCCATGCACGGCCTGGTCGAGGCCGCCCACGTCGACCACCTGCACCCCGACGCCGGGATCGCCCTGGCCACCGCCCGCGACGGCGAGGAGCTGACCCGGCGCGTCTTCGGCGACCGCGTGGTGTGGGTGCCCTGGCGGCGGCCCGGCTTCCAGCTCGGCCTGGACATCGCCGCCGTCAAGGAGGCCAACCCGCAGGCCGTCGGGTGCGTGCTCGGCGGCCACGGCATCACCGCCTGGGGCGCCACCTCGCAGGAGTGCGAGGCCCGCTCGCTGGAGATCATCCGCACCGCCGAGGAGTACCTGGCCGCCAACGGCCGCCCCGATCCGTTCGGGCCCGTGCTGCACGAGCCGCTGCCGGAGGCCGAACGGCACGCGCGGGCCGCCGCGCTGTTCCCGGTCGTGCGGGGGCTGGCCTCCTCCGACCTGCGGCAGGTCGGCCACTACACCGACACCCCGGAGGTGCTGGACTTCCTCTCCCGCGCCGAACATCCGCGCCTGGCCGCGCTCGGCACGTCCTGCCCCGACCACTTCCTGCGCACCAAGGTCGCCCCGCTGGTCCTGGACCTGCCGCCGGACGCGCCCCTGGAGCGGGCCGTCGAGCGGCTGCGCGAGCTGCACGCCGCCTACCGCGCCGACTACACCGCCTACTACGAGCGCCACGCCGGCCCGGACTCGCCGCCGATGCGCGGCGCGGACCCGGCGATCGTGCTGGTGCCCGGCGTCGGCATGTTCTCCTTCGGCAAGGACAAGCAGACCGCCCGCGTGGCCGGCGAGTTCTACGTCAACGCGATCAACGTCATGCGCGGCGCCGAGTCCGTCTCCGCCTACGCGCCCATCCCGGAGTCGGAGAAGTTCCGGATCGAGTACTGGGAGCTGGAGGAGGCCAAGCTGCGCCGGATGCCGAAGCCGAAGCCGCTGGCCGGGCGGGTGGCGCTGATCACCGGCGCGGGCTCGGGCATCGGCGCGGCGACCGCGCGGCGGCTGGCGGCCGAAGGGGCGTGCGTGGTGCTCGCCGACCGCGACCTGGGCGCCGCGGAGAAGGTCGCCGCCGAGATCGGCGCCGGGGCGTACCGGGCGTCCGACGCGGCCGTGGCCGTGGGGGTGGACGTCACGTCCGAGGAGCAGGTCGTGGCCGCCGTACGGGCCGCCGTGCTCGCCTTCGGCGGCGTGGACCTGGTGGTCAACAACGCCGGCCTGTCGTTGTCGCGCTCCCTGCTGGAGACCAGCCTGGACGACTGGGACCTCCAGCACGACGTGATGGCGCGCGGCTCGTTCCTGGTCTCCCGCGAATGCGCCCGGGTGCTGATCGGCCAGGGGATGGGCGGGGACATCGTCTACATCTCCTCCAAGAACGCCGTCTTCGCCGGGCCGAACAACGTCGCCTACGGCGCGGCCAAGGCCGACCAGGCCCACCAGGTCCGCCTGCTGGCCGCCGAGCTGGGCGAGCACGGCGTCCGCGTCAACGGCGTGAACCCCGACGGCGTCGTGCGCGGCTCGGGCATCTTCGCCTCCGGCTGGGGCGCCAACCGCGCGGCGGTGTACGGCGTGGAGGAGGAGCGCCTGGGCGAGTTCTACGCTCGGCGCACCCTGCTCAAGCGCGAGGTCCTGCCCGAGCACGTGGCCGCGGCGGTCTTCGCGCTCGCCGGGTCCGAGCTGACCCACACCACGGGCCTGCACGTCCCGGTGGACGCGGGCGTCGCCGCCGCCTTCCTGAGGTGACCCGTGGCGGGCCGTCCCATGGCGGCCCGCCCTCCGCCCCTGACCGAAATATCCAAAATGCGATCGGCGTGGATTCCGCGCCGCATCTGTGCGACACATGGAGACGGGTCCTCCGCAGACCCGCGGAGGACCCGCGGCACCCCCGACCCTCCAGGGAGGCGAAGCCCGTGTCAGCACCGGTGTCCCGTCGTTCGTTCCTCCGCGGCGGCGCGGCCGGCGGTCTCGGCGTGGTTCTCGCGGGCAGCGTGGAGGCCATCGCCGGCCCCGGCGCGGCCCGCGCCGCCACCCGGGCCGAGGCCGGGTACGGCCCCCTCGTCCCCGACCCGGCCGGCCTGCTGGCCCTGCCCGCCGGGTTCTCCTACACGCTCGTCGCCGAGACCGGCCGCACCCTGCTGGACAGCGGCGAGCCCACCCCGAGCGACCCCGACGGCATGGCCTGCTTCACCGGCCGCCGGGGCACCGTCCTGATCTGCAACCACGAGATCGGCGGGAGCGAGCCGTACCGGGTGCCCGCCCTGCCCGGCCTCACCTACGACCCCGGCGCGGGCGGCGGCACCACCACCGTCGAGGTGAGCCGCCGCGGCGCGCGCGTCGGGGAGTACGTCAGCCTGGCCGGCACCCACAACAACTGCGCCGGCGGACGCACCCCCTGGAACACCTGGCTGACCTGCGAGGAGACCGAGCAGCGGGCCGGCGGCGCCTTCCAGCGCGACCACGGCTACGTCTTCGAGGTGGACGCCTTCGACCAGCGCTCCAACCAGGACCCGGTGCCCCTGAAGTTCCTGGGCCGCTACTCCCACGAGGCCGTCGCCGTCGATCCCCGCACGTCCGCGATCTACCTGACCGAGGACGCCACCGCCCCCCACGGCCTCTACTTCCGCTGGACCCCGCCGCCGGGCTTCCACGGGGGCAGGGGCGCGCTGCGGGCCCTGGCCACCTCCTCCGGCGGCGACACGGCGGGCCGCCTCCAGGCGATGAGCTGCTACGACGGCTCCCGGCAGGTCGCCGACCTGTCGGAGGCCACCGCGCCGGGCACCCGGTACCGGGTGCGCTGGGTGGACGTCCCCGACCGCGACGCCCGTACGGTCTCGGTGCGCTCCCAGTTCGCCGACGGCCAGGTGACCCGCTCGCGCAAGCTGGAGGGCGCCTACTGGGGCGACGGCGGCGCCTACTTCGTGGCCAGCTACGCCCGCGCCGCCGACGGCAGCCTCAAGGAGCACGACGGCCAGGTGTGGTTCCACGACCCCCGGTCCGGCACGGTCACCCTGCGGACCGTCTTCGGCCTCAACCCCGACCCCGCCCAGGACACCTCCTTCGACGGCCCCGACAACATCACCGTCTCCCCGTACGGCGGCGTGATCCTGGCCGAGGACGGCGAGGGCGTCAGCCATCTCGTCGGCGTCACCAGGAAGGGCGCGGCCTACCCGCTGGCCCGCAACGAGCTGAACGAGAGCGAGTTCACCGGCCCCACCTTCGACGCCACCGGCTCCACCCTGTACGCCTGCATCCAGTCGCCGGGCCACGTCTTCGCCATCACGGGACCATGGCGGCGTCCTCAGGAGTAGGCGGCGACCATCCCCACGACCGTCACCAGCGCGCCGGTGGCGGTGATCACCCAGCCCGCCGCCGCGGCGGACCGCCTGGCCCGCCGTCCCGCCCCGGACCAGTAGAGGAGCACGTAGGGCAGGAACCCGATCCCGCCCAGCCCCACCCCGGGCAGGGCCGCCGCGGCCAGCACGCCCCTGGTCCCGGCCGGCGCCGCCCGGTCGCCCTCGGGCGTGAGCTGGGCCCGCGTCACGTCGCCGGCCGAGGAGTCGGGGGAGGCGTCCACCGGGACGGCCGGGCCGCCGGAGTCGGGCGTGAAGCGTCCCTTGCAGTCGTAGCGGCCCTGGCCCAGGTCGGCGCAGGAGAGCACGGTCAGCGTCCCCGGCGTGCCGGTCCGGCCGGTCGCCAGCCGGAAGTCGGAGATCGAGAGCACCGCCGGCAGCACGCAGATCCCCACCCAGAGCAGCACGAGGACGGCGCGCCCGAACGGCCCGGGACCGCGCCCGCGCGAAGGGGTGACGAAGGTGAGATCGGGCAGGAAGTCGCTCATGCCCGGCAGCATCCCGCCCGCCACTTGGGGTTGGCCTGGAAAGGACTGGGACATGCCCCTGTCACCGGCGCGGGCCGTCTCAGCTTGCATAATCATCCTCTTGAGTGCATCATCTTCACAAGCAAGGTCATGAGATAGGGTGCATAACTATGCAGGAGGGCCGGATGAGAGCAGCGATCGCGGGAGCGAGCGGCTATGCCGGAGGTGAGCTGCTCCGCCTCCTGCTCGGCCATCCCGAGTTCGAGATCGGCGCGCTCACCGCGGCCTCCAGCGCGGGCGACCTGCTCGGCGCCCACCAGCCGCACCTGCCGCAGCTCGCCGACCGCGTCCTGGAGGAGACCACGCCCGGCGTGCTCGCCGGGCACGACGTGGTCTTCCTCGCGTTGCCGCACGGCCACTCGGCCGCCGTCGCCGCCCAGCTCGGCGAGGACACGATCGTGGTCGACTGCGGCGCCGACCACCGGCTCGCCGACCCCGCGGCCTGGCGGGAGTTCTACGGCGGCGACCACGCCGGCACCTGGCCCTACGGCCTGCCTGAGCTGCCCGGCGGGCGCGAGGCGCTGAAGAAGGCCCGGCGCATCGCCGTCCCCGGCTGCTACCCGACCTCGGTCCTGCTGGCCCTGTGGCCGGCCTTCGCCGCGGGCCTGGCCGGTCCCGACGTGGTCGTGGTCGCCGCCAGCGGCACCAGCGGCGCGGGCAAGGCGCCCAGGTCCCATCTGCTCGGCAGCGAGGTCATGGGCTCGGTCAGCGCGTACGGCGTGGGCGGCGTCCACCGCCACACGCCCGAGATGGAGCAGGGGCTGTCCGCCGTCGCCGGCGCACCCGTACGCGTCTCCTTCACCCCCACCCTGGCCCCCATGAGCCGCGGCATCCTGGCCACCTGCACCGCCCCCGCCGCCCCCGGCCTCACCCGCGAGTCGCTGCGCACCGCCTACGAGGTCGCGCTGAAGGCCGAGCCGTTCGTCCGGCTCCTGCCCGAGGGCGTCTGGCCGGCCACCTCCATGACGTACGGCGCCAACACCGCCGCCCTTCAGGTGACGCTCGACGAGCGCGCCGGCCGCGTGGTCGCCGTCATCGCCATCGACAACCTCACCAAGGGCACGGCCGGAGGCGCGATCCAGAGCGTGAACCTCGCCCTCGGCCTGCCGGAAGAGCTCGGCCTTCCCCTGACAGGAGTTGCTCCATGAGTGTCACCGCCCCCTTGGGCTTCCGGGCCGCGGGCGTCGCCGCGGGCATCAAGTCCGGCGACGCCCGTGACCTGGCCCTCGTCGTCAACGACGGCCCCAGCCGCGCCGCCGCCGGCGTCTTCACCGCCAACCGCGTCAAGGCCGCCCCCGTGCTGTGGTCGCAGCAGGTCCTGGCGGGCGGGCGGCTGCGCGCGGTGGTGCTCAACTCCGGCGGCGCCAACGCCTGCACCGGCCCCGAGGGCTTCCAGGACACCCACGCCACCGCCGAGAAGGTCGCCGAGGCCCTCGGCGACAGCGCGGGCGAGATCGCGGTCTGCTCCACCGGCCTGATCGGCGAGCGGCTGCCGATGGAGGCCCTGCTGACCGGCGTCCAGACCGCCGCGGGCCAGCTGTCCCGCGACGGCGGCCTGGCCGCGGCCGACGCCATCCGCACCACCGACACCGTCTCCAAGATCTCCTTCAAGCGGGCCGACGGCTACATGGTCGGCGGCATGGCCAAGGGCGCCGGCATGCTCGCCCCCGCCCTGGCGACCATGCTCTGCGTGATCACCACCGACGCCGACCTGACCAGCGAGGAGCTCGACGCCGTCCTGCGCGCCGCCACGGCCACCACCTTCGACCGGCTCGACTCCGACGGCTGCATGTCCACCAACGACACCGTGCTGCTGCTGGCCAGCGGCGCCGCCGGGGTCAGGCCCGACCTGACCGAGTTCGGGCAGAAGGTGCAGGAGGTCTGCGCCGACCTGGCCAGGCAGCTCCTCGTGGACGCCGAGGGCGCCTCCAAGGCGATCGCCGTCGAGGTCGTCGGCGCCGCCTCCGAGGACGACGCCGTCGAGGTGGGCCGCACCGTCGCCCGTTCCAACCTGCTCAAGTGCGCCATCCACGGCGAGGACCCCAACTGGGGCCGCGTCCTGGCCGCCGTCGGCACCACGAAGGCCGCCTTCGAGCCCGACCGCGTCAACGTCGCCATCAACGGCATCTGGATCTGCCGCGACGGCTCCGTCGGCGACGACCGCACCAAGGTCGACATGCGCCCCCGAGACGTGACGATCACCATCGACCTGTCGGCCGGCCGCCACAGCGCCACGATCCACACCACGGACCTGACCGCCGAGTACGTCCACGAGAACTCGGCGTACTCCTCGTGAGGGCCGTCACCGCGGCGACCAAGGCCGAGGCGCTGATCGAGGCCCTGCCCTGGCTGACCCGCTTCGCCGGCGCGACCGTCGTCATCAAGTACGGCGGCAACGCCATGACCGACGAGTCCCTCAAGGAGGGCTTCGCCGAGGACGTCGTGTTCCTGCACCACGCCGGCCTGCGCCCGGTCGTCGTCCACGGCGGCGGGCCGCAGATCAGCAGCGCCCTCGACAGGCACGGCATCGAGTCCACCTTCACCGCGGGCCTGCGCGTCACCACGCCCGAGGCCATGCAGGTCGTCAGGATGGTCCTGGTCGGCCAGGTGGGCCGCGACATCGTCGGCCTGGTCAACCGGCACGGCCCGTTCGCGATCGGCATGTCCGGCGAGGACGCCTGCCTGTTCACCGCCGAGCGCAAGCCCGTCATCGTCGACGGCGAGCCCGTGGACATCGGCCAGGTCGGCGAGATCGTCAAGGTCGACCCGGGCGCCGTGCGCGCGCTGATCGACGACGGCCGCATCCCGGTCGTCTCCAGCGTCGCCGTCGGCGCCGACGGAGAAATCTACAATGTAAATGCGGACACCGCGGCCGCCGCGCTGGCCGTGGCGCTGGGCGCGCAGAAGCTGATCGTCCTCACCGACGTCGAGGGCCTGTACGCCAACTGGCCCGACGACACCGACGTGATCGACGAGCTCGACGCCGACGAGCTGGAGAAGCTGCTGCCCAACCTGTCCAGCGGCATGGTGCCCAAGATGGAGGCGTGCCTGACCGCCGTGCGAGGGGGAGTGCCCCAGGCGCACGTCCTCGACGGCCGCGTGCCCCACTCGATGCTGCTGGAAATCTTCACCAACGAAGGAATCGGAACCATGGTGATGCCCTCATGAGCCTCCACGAGCGGTTCGAGCAGGCGTTCATGCCCAACTACGGCGTCCCCCCGATCGCCCTGGCGCGCGGCGAGGGCACCCGCGTCTGGGACGTCGACGGCAAGGAGTACCTCGACTTCATCGGCGGCATCGCGGTCAGCTCGCTCGGCCACGCCCACCCCGCCCTGGTCGAGGCGGTCTCCAAGCAGGTCGCCACGCTCGCCCACACCAGCAACCTGTTCCTGCACGAGCCCGAGGTGCTGCTCGCCGAGCGGCTGCTCGACCTGCTCAACGCCCCCGCGCGGATCTTCTTCGCCAACTCCGGCACCGAGGCCAACGAGGCCGCCTACAAGCTCGCCGTCAAGTACGGCAAGCGTGAGGGCCGCTCCTACTTCGTCGCCGCCGAGAACGGCTTCCACGGCCGGACGATCGGCGCCCTGTCGCTGACCGGCAAGAAGGCCATCCGCGACCAGTTCGGCCCGTTCCCCGTCGACGTGCGCTTCGTCCCGTACGGCGACGCCGACGCGCTCAAGGAGGCCGTGACCGGCGACTGCATCGCGGTGTTCCTGGAGCCGACGCAGGGCGAGGCCGGCGTGGTCCCGCCGCCCGAGGGCTACTTCGAGGCCGCCCGCGAGATCTGCGACGCCACCGGCGCGCTGCTGGTCGCCGACGAGATCCAGTCGGCGATCGGCCGTACCGGCCACTGGTTCGCCCACCAGGCCGACGGCGTCACGCCCGACATCCTGACCCTGGCCAAGGGGCTGGGCGGCGGCCTGCCGATCGGCGCGTGCGTCGGGTTCGGCGAGGCCGGCCGGCTGTTCGACAAGGGCGACCACGGCTCGACGTTCGGCGGCAACCCGGTCTCGTGCGCGGCGGCGCTGGCCGTCCTGGACAACCTCGACCTCGACCACGTCAAGTCGGTGGCCGCCGGGCTGCGCGGCGGCCTGGAGGCGGTCCGCCACCCGCTGCTGAAGGGCGTGCGCGGCCGCGGCCTGTGGCTGGCCGCCGTCCTGACGGAGGAGCGTTCGGCGCGGGTGCAGCAGGCCGCCGCCGAGGCGGGCTTCCTGGTCAACGCCCTCCAGCCGGACGCCGTACGCCTCGCGCCGCCGCTGGTGGTCACCCACGAGGAGGTGAACGCCTTCGTCGAGGCGTTCCCCGCGATCCTCAAGGAGGCCGCGGCGTGACCAGGCACCGCGCGGACTCGGCGCAAGTCAGACACTTCCTGCGGGACGACGACCTGACGCCCGAGGAGCAGACGGAGGTCCTCGACCTGGCCGCCGCGATGAAGAAGGACCGGCTCGGCTACCGGCCGTTCGAGGGCCCCAAGACCGTCGCCGTCCTGTTCGACAAGCCCTCGGCCCGCACCCGCGTCTCCTTCCACACCGGCATCGGCGAGCTCGGCGGCCTGCCGCTCGTCGTCGACAACGTCGCGGTGCTGATGGGCAGGGGCGAGCCCACCGCCGACATCGCCCGCGTGCTCGACCGCCAGGTGGCCGCCATCGTGTGGCGCACCACCGGGCAGCGGCTCGTCGAGGAGATGGCCGCCGCCTCCGCGGTGCCCGTCGTCAACGCGCTCACCGACGACTTCCACCCCTGCCAGATCCTCGCCGACCTGCAGACCGTCCGCGAGCGGCTGGGCGGCACGGCCGGGCTGACGCTGACCTACGTCGGCGACGGCGCCAACAACATGGCCCACTCCTACCTGCTCGGCGGCGCCACGGCCGGCATGCACGTACGGATCGCCGCCCCGGCCGGTTACCAGCCCGACGCCGAGATCCTCGGCCAGGCCGCCGCCGTCGCGGCCAGGACCGGCGGATCGGTGGCCACGACGACCGACCCGGCGGCCGCCGCCGAGGGGGCGCACGTGATCGCCACCGACACGTGGGTGTCGATGGGGCAGAGCGGCGCCGACGAGCGGGCGGCCGCGTTCCTGCCGTACCAGGTCAACGCGGAGCTGCTGGCGCACGCCGCGCCCGAGGCGATCGTCCTGCACTGCCTGCCCGCCTACCGCGGCAAGGAGATCACCGCCGACGTCCTCGACGGCCCGGCCAGCGTCGTGTGGGACCAGGCGGAGAACCGGCTGCACGCCCAGAAGGCGCTGCTCCACTGGCTGGTGACCCGCGGATGACCATCCCGATGACCAAGGCCGCGCGGCAGGCGAAGATCACCGACCTGCTGCAGCGCAAGGCCGTGCGCTCCCAGCCCGAGCTGGCCAAGCTGCTGGCCGAGAGCGGGGTCGAGGTCACCCAGGCCACCCTCTCCCGCGACCTGGACGAGCTCGGCGCGCTCAAGCTGCGCGCCGACGACGGCTCCCTGGTGTACGCGCTGCCCGGCGAGGGCGGTGACCGCATCCCGCTCACCAGGACCGGCGGCGGCGAGACCCCGGCGGCGCGGCTGCACCGCATCGCCGAGGAACTGCTCGTGGCCGCCGAGGCCTCGGCCAACCTGGTCATGCTCAGAACCCCGCCGGGCGCCGCCCAGTTCCTCGCCTCCGCCATCGACCACGCCGACTGGGAGTCCATCCTCGGCACGGTCGCGGGCGACGACACGATCCTGGTCATCAGCCGCGATCCGATGGGCGGCCAGGCCGTCGCGGAGGCGCTGCTGCGCGTGGCGGACCGGCGTGGTTGACCCGATCGCCGGGATCGCGGTCGCCCCTGACGCAAAGAAGGGCTGAGTTGCACTATGGTCGCGTGGGAAATGGAGGAGATGACGGTGAGTGATGGCAAGCCGATGCGGCTGTGGGGCGGACGCTTCGAGAGCGGCCCGTCCGACGCGCTGGCCCGGCTGTCGGTGAGCGTGCACTTCGACTGGCGGCTGGTGCCGTACGACCTGGCGGCGTCCAGGGCGCACGCCCGCGTGCTGCACAGGGCGGGGCTGCTGAGCGACGACGAGCTGGAGCGCATGATCGGCGCGCTCGACGACCTGGAGGCCGCCTGCAAGGCGGGCGAGTTCCGCCCGACCGTGGCCGACGAGGACGTGCACACCGCCCTGGAGCGCGGCCTGCTGGAGCGGCTCGGCTCGCTCGGCGGCAAGCTGCGCGCGGGCCGCAGCCGCAACGACCAGATCGCCACCGACCTGCGCCTCTACCTCCGCGACCACGTGCGCAGCATCGTCTCCCGCCTGGTCGAGCTGGAGACCGCGCTCATGGCCCAGGCCGAGGAGCACGCCGAGACCGCCGCGCCGGGCATGACGCACCTGCAACACGCCCAGCCGGTCTCCTTCGGCCACCAGCTCCTGGCCCACGTCCACGCCTTCACCCGCGACATCGACCGCCTCACCGACTGGGACAAGCGCGCCGCGGTCTCCCCGCTCGGCTCCGGCGCCCTGGCGGGCTCCTCGCTGCCGCTCGACCCGCAGGCCGTGGCCGAGGAGCTGGGCTTCTCCGCCGCCGCGCCCAACTCGATGGACGCCGTCGCCGACCGCGACTTCGCCGCCGAGTTCCTGTTCGACGCGGCGATGATCGGCGTGCACCTGTCGCGGCTGGGCGAGGAGATCGTCCTGTGGGCCTCGCAGGAGTTCCGCTGGATCGAGATGGACGACGCCTACTCCACCGGCTCGTCGATCATGCCCCAGAAGAAGAACCCCGACGTCGCCGAGCTGGCCCGCGGCAAGTCCGGCCGCCTGATCGGCAACCTGATGTCGATGCTGACCACGCTCAAGGGCCTGCCGCTGACCTACAACCGCGACCTGCAGGAGGACAAGGAGCCGGTGTTCGACTCGGTCGACACGCTGCTGCTCGTCCTGCCCGCGATGGCCGGCCTGGTCGCGACCATGCGCGTCAACACCGCCCGCATGGAGGCGTCGGCGCCCGACGGGTTCGCCCTGGCCACCGACCTGGCCGAGCTGCTGGTGCGGCGCGGCGTGCCGTTCCGCGACGCGCACGAGGCCGTCGGCCATCTGGTGGTCTGGTGCCAGGTCAACGACAAGGACCTCGGCGACCTGTCCGACGACGAGCTGGCCAAGGTCTCGTCGCACCTGACGCCCGACGTCCGCGACGTGCTCAACGTGCCCGGCGCGCTGGCGGCCCGCAAGGCCCACGGCGGCACCGCCCCCGACCGCGTACGCGACCAGCTCGTCGCCCTGCGCGAGGCGGTCGACGCCCAGGCGGCATGGGCCTCGGGAAACTGAGCGCCGCGCCGCTGCCGCGGAGTTTCTTCGACCGGCCCTCGCACGAGGTCGCGCCCGACCTGCTCGGACGCGTCCTCGTGCACGGGCCGGTCGCCGTCCGCCTCACCGAGGTCGAGGCGTACGGCGGCCCCGGCGAGGACCCGGCGGCCCACACCTACCGCGGCAGGACACCCCGCAACGCCGTCATGTTCGGCCCGCCCGGCCACCTGTACGTGTACTTCACCTACGGCATGCACTTCTGCGCGAACCTCGTCTGCCTGCCCGAGGGCCATGGCTCGGCCGTGCTGGTCCGCGCCGGCGAGATCGTCGCCGGCCTCGACGAGGCCCGCACCCGCCGCACCCCCGCCCCGGCCTCCGCCGCCGGGTCCGCTGCGGCCTTCGACGGGGGACGGTCCGCCCCCGCCTCTGCCGCGGGACGGGCCGCCGCGGCCGGACGCGCCAGGGGCGTGCCTGACCGTGACCTGGCCCGCGGCCCCGCCAGGCTGGCCGTCGCGCTGGGCCTGCTGCGCGAGCACAACGGCCTCGACGCGATCTGGGAAGGCTCACCCGCGGCCCTGCCACCCCTGACCGGGACCCCCGGAAGCCCCGGGCGTTTCGGCCACGGACCGGAGCACGCCACCTGGCTCACCGGCCTGCCCCACGGCTCGGCCGCCGTCCTCGAAGGCCGGCCCGCCGACCCCGGCACGATCAGGTCAGGCCCGCGCACCGGCGTCTCGACCGCCAAGGACACCCCGTGGCGGTTCTGGATCGACGGCGACCCGACCGTGTCGCCGTACCGGGCTCACGTGCCGCGCCGGCGCAGCTCCGCGGCCACCTCCGTGGGGGAGACCCCCAGCTCGTGAGCGCTGAAGACGTGCAGGTGGTCGCCGGTGTCGATCTCCAGCATCTCGCTGCGCAGCCCGAACCGCCGGCGCACGTCCACCTTGACGTCCTTCACCGCCTCCCACGGCACGTGCCGCCGCCCGGCGAACCCGTGCACCACCGTGATCCCGTCGGCGTCGGCGGCCAGCCGCACCGGCACCAGCACGTCGCGCAGCCCCATCCCGCCCACCAGCACGGCCGCCGGCACCGCCAGGATCACCCCGCGCACGTCCCCGTCGACCCACCAGAAGACGGCGAGCCCGGCGCACGCCAGAGCCCCTAAGATCTTGAAAACGGCCAGCTCGCGACGGACCCTCCACATGGACACCGAGCGTATCCAAGTGGCGGTCACCCCGGACGATCGGGCACGCTGTAACCACCTCAACGTCTACTGGAAAGCCAGCACCGTGACCGACATTCTCGATGAGCTCGAATGGCGCGACGTCCTCGCGCAGACCACCGACGTCGAAGCCCTGCGTGAGGCGCTGTCGAAGGGTCCGATCACGGTCTATGCGGGCTTCGACCCGACTGCGCCGTCGCTCCATGTGGGCAACCTGGCCACGCTGCTCATCCTCACCCGCTTCCAGCGGGCGGGCCACAAGCCGATCGGCCTGGTGGGCGGCGCCACCGGCCTGATCGGCGACCCCAGCGGACGCAGCACCGAGCGGGTGCTCAACACCTCCGAGGTCGTGGCCGAGTGGGTGGCGAAGATCCGGGTCCAGGTGGAGAAGTTCCTGTCGTTCGAGCCCGGCCCCAACGCCGCGACGCTGGTCAGCAACCTCGACTGGACCTCCGAGCTGTCGGCCATCGACTTCCTGCGCGACGTCGGCAAGCACTTCCCGGTCAACCGCATGCTGGCCCGCGAGTCGGTCTCGGCCCGGCTGGCGGGCGAGGGCCTGAGCTACACCGAGTTCAGCTACCAGATCCTCCAGGCCAACGACTACCTTGAGCTCCACCGCCGGCACGGCTGCGACCTCCAGGTGGGCGGCAGCGACCAGTGGGGCAACATCACCGCCGGCGTCGACCTGGTCAGGCGCGTCGAGGGAGCGCACGTCCACGCCCTGACCGGCAAGCTGATCACCAAGGCAGACGGCACCAAGTTCGGCAAGACGGCCGGCGGCGCGGTCTGGCTCGACGCCTCGCTCACCTCCCCGTACGCGTTCTACCAGTACTGGCTCAACGCCGACGACCGCGACGTGGTGCGCTTCCTCAAGGTGTTCACGTTCCGCTCCCGCGAGGAGATCGAAGAGCTGGAGAAGGCCGTCGCCGACCGCCCGTTCGCCCGTGAGGCGCAGCGCGCGCTGGCCGAGGACCTCACCACCCTGGTTCACGGGGGCGAGGAACTGGCCGCGGTGGTGGCCGCGTCGAAGGCGCTGTTCGGTCAGGGCTCGCTGGACGAGCTGCCCGCCGCCACCCTGGAGGCCGCCCTGGCGGAGGTGCCCAAGGCCACCGTCACCGAGCTCGGCGCGACCTTCGTCGACCTGCTGGCCGACAGCGGCCTGGTCGAGTCGAAGTCGGCGGCCAGGCGCGCGGTCAAGGAGGGCGGCGCGTACCTGAACAACGTCAAGATCACCGACGAGGCGTACGTGCCCGAGGCGTCCGACCTGCTGGCGGGCCGGTTCATGGTCCTGCGCCGTGGCAAGAAGTCGATCGGCGGCGTCGAGGTCGCCTGACCCCGCAGCGGCGAGGCGGGTCCTTCGGGGCCCGCCATTGTCATTTTGCTGTCGCTTCCGCCGTCACTTCCGCTCGAACAGGGCCACCGTCAGCCCCGGCAGGTCCGCCGAGTGCTTGACGGACACGGCCTCGAACCCCGCCCGCCGCACCTGCGCCACCCGGGGCACGGAGTCGCCCTGCAACCCCGCCTGCTTGGTGCCGCGCCACACCACCCACACCCGTTCGCGCCCCTTCAACGCCGCCGCGACCTCCGGCCTTTCCGGATAGCCGAATCCGTCGGGCTCGGGCGCGTCACCCGTCTTCAGGACGTCGTCGGGCATCGCCGAGTCCGCGTAGTAGTCGAACCCGGCCCGCAGCGGGCTCTGCCCGTACACGATCGCGTCCCCGGGCTCGGCCCTGACCACCCGCAACGCCCACGGGACGTTCTCGAACCGGCCGTTCTCCTCGCGTACCGTCACGTGGTCCGAGACCGCGAGCAGGCCCCCTACCAGCACGACCGCGACCCCCGCCGGAACCGGGAAGCGCGGCACCGCCGCCACGGCCACGCCCGCCAGCAACGCCAGCGCCGGCGCCGTCACGAACAGATACCGGTCCACGTACGCGGGCGTCACCAACTGCGAGACCGCGAGCAGCAATACCGGCGGCAACACCAGCCACCCCACCCCCGCAACAGCCCACCGCACCCCCTCGCCGGGCACCGGATCACGCCTGGCCGATCGCTCCTCGTTCCCCCGCACCGCATCCCGCTGCGACGATCGCCCCTCGATCCCCGCCGCCGAATCCCGCCCCCGCACCTGGTCCCCGGCGCTCCGGCCGGCCTTCGTCCTCCACAGCACCACCGCCCCGGCCAGGGCGACCGCGAACAGCAGCAGCCCGAGCCCGGCCGAACCCGCCGCCATCTTCGGGAACTTGAGCCACACCTCCGGCCCCCGCTGCGGGATCCAGCTGATCGCATGCCGCTCTCCGAACCCGACCAGCCCCAGCACGACCGCCGGCAGCCCGCCGACCCCCAGCGCCGCCGCCATCCGCAACAACATCCCGCGCCGGGCGAGCGCGAGATGCGCGGGCAGCGCCAGCACCGCGAACAGATGCGTGCAGCACACCAACGCCACCGCCACCCCGTACGCCACCCACCGCCGCCCACCCGGACGCTCCACCGCCCGACGCAACGCCCAGAACGAGAACACCACCGCGGCCGCCGCGAACGCGTAAGACCTGGCGAACGCCCCGTAATAGGAAACGGACGGCAGGAGCGCGAACAGCGCCGCCCCGATCACCCCCGCCCGCACACTGTGCAGCCGCCTCCCGAGATCGGCCAGAAACCAGGCCGCCACGCCGATCGCCACCGCCGACGGGAACCGCAGCCACAGCTCAGCCGTGCCCGCCTTCACCCAGAAGTGCATGAACAGGTAGTACGGCAGGAAGTGCCCGTCGATGTTCTGGGCCAACTCCCACAACCCCGGCAGTGACCGGGAAGCCGCGCTGATGGTCGCCAGCTCGTCACCGTTCAAGGTGGCCGCCCCCGTCCCCGAGAACGCCACCGCCCCCGCGACCAAGGCCATCCACCAAGGGGCGGAGGAGCGGGGGCGGGTCGCGAGTGGGACTGCGGGAACAATTGTGGCGGCAGTGGTCACCGGGGCAGAATACGCGCCCCCCGAGCCCCGCCCGCCCTCTTAACTGACCCCCATCCGGTATGCCGGAACGGGCCCCTCCACCCGACCATCGTCTCCGGTCCCCGATCACCCCCGCACCTCCACCGGCCCGACACCCGAAGAGTCGACGGTCTGTATCAACGCCCCGGCCTGTGCACTCTCACGAGAACGCCGCAGCGCCTGGCACCAAGCCCTCCACACGCCCCCTTGGTCGCCGAGCCAGGCGGAATCCGCCCCTCCGGCCATGCCGACCACCGCCGACCGCTCAACTGACTCCCGCAAACCCGTCCAGCGATCCGACATGGCTCGTTCGACGTCCGTCACCAGCGCCGTCGCTCCTTGATCCGGCCTCCCTTCCGCCATGTCCCCGTCCGGCGATTTGACGTGTCGCGGATCGCGACCTAATCTTTCACTTCGTCCCCGGAGCGAGCCGGACGCCGACAAGGCGGACGGGCCCCGGGACAAGCCCCTTGAGATGACAAGCCACCTCGGTCGAGGCGCTTCAACGCGCTTTGGCATGGGTTGTCCTCGGGCGCCCGAAGCACGCCGAATAATCGGTTGATTCGACAGGTGCCGGATGACACGGTAAGTTACGAGGGTTGCCTCGGCAGCGAGGCGTCCAATCATAGCTAGGTTCGGCCCGGTTTGTTCAAGTCTCCGGATTTGACACTGAATCGGCGGACTTGCTAAGATTGAGACGCAACGAAAGAACGCAAGACGAAATGAACGCCTCTGAACGAGGATCCGGGAACGGGTTCTGGTGAGGAAGTACGCGTCCGTTTCTTGAGAACTCAACAGTGTGTTAAAAGCCAGTGCATGAAA